>DCXY01000048.1 GCA_002329155.1 Stenotrophomonas sp. UBA2124
CTTCAACAGATCGTCATTCCCGTGCAGGCGGGAATCGCTTTGGCCTTTGCCCGTGGATGAGCTGCAGGTGCAGCAGAAGCAGAAGCAGAAGCGACCCCCGCCTGCGCGGGGATGACGGCATCAAAGCAGGAGCAGGAACAGGAACAGCGGCGCAAAGGCAAGTGCACGCAACAGAAAAGCCCCGGCATCTGCCGGGGCTTTTCGTTCAACTATTGCATGGGGCCAACTATCGCAGTAATCAGCGATCCTGCTGAGCCGTGCGTACCTTGTGCTGTTCCAGGTATTCCTTGGACGGCTCGTCCATCTTGTCGCCCAGCACGCGGCGGACGCAGACGAAGAACAGCGGGATCAGCAGCACGCCGATGACGGTGGCGAACAACATGCCGCCGATCACGCCCGTGCCCAGCGAGTGACGGGCATTGGCACCGGCACCACTGGAGATCGCCATCGGCAGCACGCCGAGAATGAAGGCGAAGGAGGTCATCAGGATCGGGCGGAAGCGCAGGTGTGCCGCCTCGATGGTGGCATCGCGCAGGGTCTTGCCCATGGCGCGCTGTTCCACCGCGAACTCCACGATCAGGATCGCGTTCTTCGCTGCCAGGCCAATCACCGTCACCATGCCGATCTTGAAGTACAGATCGTTCGGCAGGCCGCGCATCAGCGAGAACACCACCGCGCCGAGGATGCCAATCGGCACCACCAGCAGCACCGCCACCGGGATGGACCAGCTTTCGTACAGCGCGGCCAGGCACAGGAACACCACCACGATGGACAGCACCATCAGCAGCGTGGCCGCGTTGCCCGCCAGGATTTCCTGGTAGGACATGCCGCTCCAGTCGTAGCCGAAACCTGCCGGCAGGTCGTCATGCACCAGCCGTTCCATGGTGCTCATCGCCACGCCCGAGCTGCCGCCCGGTGCCGGTGCGCCGACGATGTTCACCGCCGAATAACCGTTGTAGCGGCTCAGTGCCGGTGGGGCATAGATCCAGTCCGCCTTGACCACCGAGCTGAGCGGAATCATCGCGCGTTGGCCGGTGGCGTCCTTGCTCAGCGAGCTGGGCACGTAATAGCTGCGCAGCGATTCCGGGCCGGTACGGTAGGCGGCATCGGCCTGCATGTTCACGCGCTTGATGCGGCCGGCGTAGAAGAAGTCGTTGACGTACACAGGCGCCAGCATCATCTGGATGGCGGTGTAGACATCATTGACCGACACGCCCATGGTCTGGGCCTGCACGCGGTCCACCTTCAGCTGCAGCTGCGGTGCGTTCTCAAGCGTGTTCGGGCGCACGCCCACCAGCGAGGTGTCCTTGCCGGCAGCACCGAGCAGGGTGTTGCGCGCGTCCATCAGCGCATCCTGGCCGGCACCGCCACGGTCCTGCAGCCACATGTCGAAACCGCCGAACTGGCCCAGGCCCTGCACGGTCGGCAGGTTGACGAAGAAGATCTGCGCGTCCTTGATGCCGTAGGCCAGCTTGTTCATCTTCTGGATGAACTCCGGCGCGGTCTCGTTGCGCTTGCTCCAGTCCTTCAGGCGGATGAACGCCATGCCGACGTTCTCGCCGGAGCCGACGAAGCTGAAGCCGGTGATCTGCATCATGCCTTCAAAGGCATCCTGCTTCTCCAGCGTGCCGCGCAGCTGGTCGAACACATCGCTGGTGCGGGTCTTGGTGGCGCCCGGCGGCAGCTGCACGATGGCCAGCGCGTAGCCCTGGTCTTCTTCCGGCAGGAAGCTGCCCGGCAGGCGCGTGAACAGGAAGCCACACAGCACCAGCAGCAGGGCGAACACCACCAGCCAGCGCGGGCTGTGCCTGATCACGCTGCCCACGCTGCCAACGTAGCCCTTCTCCAGCTTGCCGTAGTACTTGTTGAAGGTGCGGTACACCCAGTTCGGGTTGTCGTTGTGGGTGGGCTTGAGGAAGGCCGCACACAACGCCGGGGTGAAGGTCAGTGCCAGCAGCGCGGAGAAGCCCATCGCCATGGCGATGGTCAGCGCGAACTGCTTGTAGATCTCACCCGAGGCACCCGGCTGCAGCGCACTGGGAATGAACACCGCCGCCAGCACCACGGTGATGGCCACCACGGCGCCGGTGATCTGGCCCATGGCCTTCTGCGTGGCCGGCTTGGGGTCGAGCCCCTCCTCGCTCATGATGCGCTCGACGTTCTCGATCACCACGATCGCGTCGTCCACCACGATGCCGATGGCCAGCACCATCGCGAACAGGGTCAGCTGGTTGATGGTGAAGCCGATCGCCAGCATGCCCATGAAGGTGCCGAGCAGGGCCACCGGGATCACCAGCGTGGGAATGATGGTGGCGCGGAAGTTCTGCAGGAAGATCAGCATCACCAGGAACACCAGCACGATCGCTTCGATCAGGGTGTGGATCACTTCCTTGATCGAGATGTTGACGAAGGTGGTGCTGTCGTACGGGGTGAACCAGCTCACGCCGGCCGGGAAGCTGCCGGCCAGGTCGTCCATCTTGGCGCGCACGGCCTTGGACACGTCCAGTGCATTGGCGCCGGGCAGCAGCTGGATGGCGAAGGCTGCCACCGGCTTGCCGTTGTACTTGGTGTCGAAGCCGTAGTTGGAGGCGCCGAAGGACACACGGGCCACGTCCTTGAGCTTGACCACGCTGCCGTCAGCATTGGCACGCAGGATGGTGTTCTCGAACTCTTCCGGTGTGCTGTAGCGGCCTTCGGCGGCAACAGTGGCGGTGAAGGCCTGGCCGTTCGGGGCCGGGTCACCACCCACCGAACCGGCGGCGAACTGCAGGTTCTGGGTGCCGATGGCGTTGTACACGTCGGTTGCCGACAGGTGGTAGCCCTGCAGCTGTTCCGGGTTCAACCAGATGCGCATGGCGTACTCGGCACCGAACTGCTGGGTGCTGCCGACGCCCGGCACGCGCGAGATCTGGTCCAGCACGCGCGAGCCGACGATGTCGTTGAGCGCGTCGCGGTCCACCGAGCCATCGTCCGAACGCACGCCGATGGCCATCAGGAAGCCGGCGTTGGCCTTGGCCACCACCACGCCCTGCTTGGTCACTTCCGACGGCAGGCGCGGGGTGGCAAGTGCCACCTTGTTCTGCACCTGCACCTGCGCGATGTCGGCATTGGTGCCGCTGTCGAAGGTGAGGGTGATGCTGACGCGGCCACTGGAGGAGGACGAGGAGCTGAAATAGACCAGGTTGTCGATACCGGTCAGCTGCTGCTCGATCACCTGCGTGACCGCCTTTTCGGCGGTGGATGCGCTGGCGCCGGGGTAGGTCGCGTTGACGGTGATCTGGGGCGGCGCGACGCTGGGGTAGGACTCCACACCCAGGTTGAGGATCGAGATCACGCCGCCCAGCGAGATCAGGATGGCCACCACCCAGGCGAATACCGGGTGTTCAATGAAGAATTTAGGCATGACGGGCTTCCGTTATTCCTTCTTTTCCGGTGCCGGCGCGGCAGCGGCAGGCGTTGCGGCAGCAGCCGGCTGGCCTGCGGCGGCGGGCTTCCACGGCGTGGCCTTGGCCGGTGCGCCATCCTTCACCTTCTGGATGCCGGAGACGATGACCTGGTCACCGGCCGCCAGGCCGGAGGAGATCAGCCAGTTGCCACCCTGCTGGCTGTCCAGCACCACGTCCTTGCGCACGACGTTGCCGTCCTTGCCCACCACCAGCACGTAACCACCTTTGGCGTCGCGCTGCACGGCCTGCTGCGGCAGCAGGAAGGCGTTGTTGCGCTCACCCAGGTTGGCGTTGAAGCTGACGAAGGAGCCGGGCAGCAGGATGTGGTCGGGGTTGGGCAGCAGCGCACGCAGCGACACAGTGCCGGTGGCCGGGTCCACCGAGGTGGCCGAGAAATCCAGCGTGCCTTCGTGGGCATAGGCGGTGCCGTCGCGCAGGTGCACCTGCACAGTGGTCTTGCCGTCACCGGCCAGCGCCAGCGCGCCCTTGTCCTGCGCCGCGCGCAGTGCGCTCAGCTCGTCGGCGGTCATGGAGAAGTTCACGTACAGCGGGTCGATCTGGTCCACGGTGGTCAGCAGGGTGGCTTCGCCCTGTCCGACCAGCGCGCCTTCGGTGACCTGCTGCTTGCCGGCCAGGCCGGAGATGGGCGAGGTCACCCGTGCGTAGCCCAGGCTGATGCGGGCATTGGCAACGGCGGCCTCGGCCTGCTGCACGGCGGCCGCGCCGCTGCGCTCGGCGGCCACGGCGTTATCCAGGTCCGACTGCGACACGTACTTCTGCGGGGCCAGCGTGCGGGCACGGCTGGCGGTGGCGCGGGCGTTGGCGTAGTTGGCGCGGGCCGAGGCCAGCGCGCCTTCGGCCGAGGCCAGCGAGGCGCGCAGCGGGGCAGGGTCGATCAGGAACAGCGCCTGGCCTTCCTTGACGTTGCTGCCTTCCTCGTACACGCGCTTCTGCAGCACGCCGGCCACGCGGGCGCGGACATCGGCCGAGCGGAACGGCGACAGCCGGCCCACCAGCTCACGCTGCAACGGCAGGGTCTGCGGCTTGGCATCCACCACGCCCACTTCCGGCGGTGGCGGTGCGGCCTGTTCTTCCTGCTTCTTGCAGGCGGCAAGGGAGAGTGTCGCTGCACAGGCAAGTGCAAGGAAACGAAGCGGGGCGGTCATCTGGAGAAGCTCCGGGTGTTGTTTTTATCGGGGACCACTGCTGCTTCCTTGTTGCTGGCGAAGGCGCGCAGGAAAGAATCAATGGCAAATTCGGCCCAGCGGCGACGTTCGGTGAGGCAGTCGCGGTGGGGGGCATGGAAACGCTGTCGTTCAAAATCCTGGCCAGCGATCATGCTTATTAACAGCTCGGCCATGAAATGCGGGTCGTCATGGTCCAGGCGCCCGCAGTCGATCTCGGTCTGGATCCATTCAGTCAGCAGCGTGCGCATGGCCTCGGCGCTGCCCTGGTACATGAAGCGTGCTTCCTCGCGGAATTCATGGGCGCTGGCGCCGATCAGCTGTGAGGTACGCCGCGCGTTGGGCATGTTGCGGCGCTCAAGGTAGCTCAGGGCGAAATCCAGCAGGGTCTGGCGCAGGGGGGTGTGGCTGCACACCACCAGCCCGGCGGTGGCCGAGTTGACGTGCAACTGCATGGCCTGGCGCAGCAGCTCGCGCTTGCAGCCATAGCGGCTGTAGAGGGTCTGCTTGGAGCAGCCGGCCAGCGCCGCCACCGAATCCATGCTCAGGCGCATGCCCTGGGTGGCAAGCAGCTCGCGCACGGCCTCGAACACCCGCTCGTCGCGTGTGTCTCTTGGGCCATGTTGGGCGGGGGAGGTAAGCACAGGGAGTGGACTATACCGTCCAGTTCAGAATATACGCAACGTAATTCTGATTTCTTTGCGTGGGACGACAGCGTGCCGGATTCAGGTTGCAGACATGCGACTGCCATTTGTCGGTGTTTGCATTTGCCATCCAGCGTGGTTGACCCACGTCAATAACCCGCGATATTGCCGCCCTGCAGCAAGGTTCTTTTTGTTGCCAGAGATACAATTGCGGTTTCTCCAACCGAGCATCACCCAAAGCTCCGTCATGAAATCGCAAAACAGTGCTGCCAAGTCCGTAAACACGAAATCCAAACAGGCCGTGAAGCAGACCAGTGGTACCGGGTCCGGCCTGTCGCTCGAACCGGTTTTTGCAGCACTGCGGAAGCGATACCCCGCCGCTGCCCAGGCGCAGGCGGTGGCGTTTGCCTCGGCGTTCTACAAGCGCATGGAGGCGGATGAGTTCAAGCAGCATTCGCCCGAAGACTGGGCGGTGCTGGCTGCCGGCATGCTCGAGTTCGCCCGCAACCGCAAGCCGGGCAAGGCCAGTGTGCGCGTGTTCAACCCCACCCTGAAGGCCGACGGCTGGGAGTCGGGCCACACCGTGCTGCAGATCGTCAACGACGACATGCCGTTCCTGGTGGATACCGTGACCCTGGCGCTGACCGAGCAGGGTATCGGCGTGCATGTGCTCGGCCACCCGGTGATCTCGATCGGCCGCGACAAGGCCGGCAAGCTGGTCGGCGTGGGCGAGGGCAAGTTTGAATCGGTGATGCTGCTGGAAATCGACCGCCAGCCGCAGGCCGCGCTGGACGCGGTGGCCAAGCGCGTCAGCGAGGCACTGGAAGACGTGCGTGCCATCGTCAAGGACTGGGAGCCGATGCGCGCCAAGGCTGTGGCGCTGGCCGAAGACCTGGGCAAGCGCACGCTGCCGGTCAGCGAGGCCTCGCGCCATGAAGCGCAGGAATTCCTCGGCTGGGCCGCGGACAACCATTTCACCTTCTTCGGCTACCGCGAATACAAGGTGGAGAAGCAGGGCAAGGAAGAAGTGCTGGTGGCGCAGAACGGCACCGGCCTGGGCCTGATGCGGGGCAAGGACACCTCGACGGCGCGCCCGGTCAAGGGCCTTGCCGCCCAGGGCCTGAACACCGCCGGTGGCCTTGACGACGCGCTGATCCTGACCAAGACCAATGCCCGTTCGCGCATCCACCGCGGCGGCTACATGGACTACATCGGCGTGCTGGAGTTCGACGCCAAGGGCAAGATCACCGGCGAGCAGCGTTTCCTGGGTCTGTTCACCTCCAGCGCCTACAACCGCCGCCCGTGGGAAATCCCGCTGGTGCGCCAGCGTTACCAGGGCGTGATCGACCGCTCGGGCCTGAGCATGTCCAGCCACAGCGGCAAGGCGCTGCGCCATATTCTGGAATCGCTGCCGCGCGAGGAGCTGTTCCAGTCCAGCCAGGACGAGCTGTTCCGCACCGCCATGGGCGTGCTGGGCCTGCAGGAGCGCGTGCGCAGCCGCATGTTCCTGCGCCAGGACAAGTTCAGCCGTTTCATTTCCGCGCTGGTGTTCCTGCCGCGCGAACGCTTCAACACCGATGTGCGCCTGCGCATCGAGAACCTGCTCAAGGATGCGCTGCAGGGCGAGCATGTCGATTCCAGCGTGGTGCTGGGCGATTCGCCGCTGGCACAGGTGCACCTGATCGTGCGGCCCAAGGCCGGGCAGAGCCTGGAGCTGGATACCGATGGCCTGGAGAGCCGCCTGGCACACGTGCTGCGCAACTGGCAGGACGACTTGCGCGAGGCGCTGGTGGCCAGCCACGGTGAGAGCGAGGGCCTGCGCATCGCATCGCGTATCGGCAAGGCACTGCCGGCCGGTTACATCGAGGACTCCAGCGCCGAGATCGCCGCGGCCGACGTGTCCCAGCTGGACGCGCTGACCGGCCCGGACGATCTGCGCATGAGCCTGCAGGCCACCCGCCGCGACGGCGTGGACGGCCTGCGCCTGAAGATCTACCGCCAGCTGGAGGACATTCCGCTGTCGGACGTGCTGCCGATGATGGAGAACATGGGCCTGCGCGTGGTGGCCGAGCGCCCGTACCGGCTGATGGTCGATGAGGCGCCGGTATACGTGCAGGACTTCGAGGTCGAGTCCACCGTGCCGGGAGTGGATGCCGCTGCCGCCAATGCCGGTTTCAGCGACGCCTTCGTGCGCGTGTGGCAGGGCGATGCCGAGAACGACGGCTTCAACCGCCTGGTGCTGGCTGCCGGCCTGGACTGGAAGCAGGTATCGATGCTGCGCGGTTACTGCAAGTACCTGCTGCAGATCGGCGTGCCGTTCTCGCAGTCGTACGTGGAAGGCACCCTCAGCCGCTACCCGCTGCTGGCGCGCCTGATCGTGGAGCTGTTCGAGGCCCGCTTCGAGCCGGCACCGGCCAGCGACAAGGCCACCATGGATGCCCAGCTGGCGCAGTTCACCGCGCTGGCCGGCGGCGACGCCGCCACCGTCAAGCTGCTGGACAGCGTGGTCAAGGCGCGCAAGAGCAGCCGCGATGCACGCATGGCGCTGGTGCACGAGGTGCTGGTCAAGCTGCTGGACGGCGTGTCCAGCCTGGACGAGGACCGCATCCTGCGCAGCTTCATCGGCGTGATCGAAGCCACCCTGCGTACCAGCTACTACTTGGAGCGCAAGGATGGTCTGCGTGCCGATGGCGGCCCGGCGGACTACATCAGCTTCAAGTTCGACGCCGCCAAGGTGCCGGACCTGCCCAAGCCGCGCCCGTACCGCGAAATCTTCGTGTGTGGCCCGCGCGTGGAAGGTACCCACCTGCGCTTCGGCCCGGTGGCCCGTGGTGGCCTGCGCTGGTCCGACCGCCGCGAGGATTTCCGCACCGAGGTGCTGGGCCTGGTGAAGGCGCAGATGGTGAAGAACACCGTGATCGTGCCGGTCGGCTCCAAGGGCGGTTTCTACGCCAAGCAGCTGCCGGACCCGTCGGTGGACCGCGATGCATGGTTCGCTGAAGGCGTGGCCTGCTACAAGCGTTTCATCAACGGCCTGCTGGACATCACCGACAACATCGTCAACAACAAGATCGTGCCGCCGCAGGGCGTGGTGCGCCACGACCAGGACGATCCGTATCTGGTGGTGGCCGCCGACAAGGGCACGGCCACGTTCTCCGATACGGCCAACGGCATCGCCCGTGCGCATGGCTTCTGGCTGGACGACGCCTTCGCTTCCGGTGGCTCGGTGGGCTACGACCACAAGGGCATGGGCATCACCGCGCGTGGTGCGTGGGAGTCGGTGAAGCGCCACTTCCGTGCGCTGGGCCGTGACTGCCAGAAGCAGGACTTCACCGTGGTCGGCATCGGCGACATGTCCGGCGACGTGTTCGGCAACGGCATGCTGCTGTCCGAGCACATCCGCCTGGTCTGCGCGTTCGACCACCGCCACATCTTCCTTGATCCGGACCCGGTGGCTGCCACCTCGTTCAAGGAACGTGCGCGCATGTTCAAGGTGCCGCGCTCCAGCTGGGCCGATTACGACGCCAAGCTGATCAGCAAGGGCGGCGGCATCTACCCGCGTTCGCTCAAATCCATCGAGATCACCCCGCAGGTGCGTGAGGCACTGGGCATCGACGCCAGCATCAAGGCGATGACTCCGACCGACCTGATCAACGCCGCGCTGAAGGCGCCGGTGGACCTGCTGTGGAACGGCGGCATCGGCACCTACGTCAAGTCGGCTGCTGAAACCAACGCCGATGTCGGCGACCGCGCCAACAACGCGCTGCGCGTCAACGGTGGCGAGCTGCGCTGCAAGGTGGTGGGCGAGGGCGGCAACCTGGGCATGACCCAGCTGGGCCGCATCGAGGCCGCCCAGGTCGGCGTGCTGCTCAATACCGACTTCATCGACAACTCGGCCGGCGTGGATACCTCCGACCACGAGGTCAACATCAAGATCCTGCTCAACGACGTGGTGCGCGCCAAGAAGCTCACCGTTGAGCAGCGCAACAAGCTGCTGGCCTCGATGACCGACGAGGTCGCCGAGCTGGTGCTGATGGACAACTACCGCCAGAACCAGGCCATCAGCCTGATGGAGCGCATGAGTGCGACCCGTCTGGGCTCCAAGCAGCACTTCATCCGCACCCTGGAGCAGCAGGGCCTGCTCGATCGCCAGATCGAGTTCCTGCCGTCGGATGCGGAGCTGTCCGCGCGCAAGCTGCGCGGCCAGGGCCTGACCCGTCCGGAGCTGGCGGTGCTGCTGTCCTACTCCAAGATCGTCGCCTTCCAGCAGCTGCTGGAGTCGGACATTCCGGAGGACCCGTACCTGTCCAAGGAGCTGCTGCGCTACTTCCCGCAGCCGCTGCAGAAGAAGTACGCCGATGCGATGGAGCGCCACCGCCTGAAGCGCGAGATCATCGCCACCGCGGTGACCAACCAGACCATCAACCGCATGGGCGCCACCTTCCTGATGCGCATGCAGGAAGACTCCCGCCGCAGCGTGGCCGAGGTTGCCAAGGCCTACACCATCAGCCGTGAAACGCTGGACGCGCGTGCCCTGTGGGCGCAGATCGACGCGCTCGACGGCACTCTGCCCGAAGCCGTGCAGGTGGATGCGCTGGAAGTGATCTGGAAGCTGCAGCGTGCCTTCGTGCGTTGGCTGTTGAACCGCCCGGGCGCCATGCCGGGCATCACCGCCGCGGTGGAGCGCTACCAGGGGCCGTTCAACGACATCCGCGTCGCCTCGGGCGTGCTGCCGGATTCGCAGCGCCCGGCCTACGAGGCCAGCGTGAAGGAGTGGAAGGAAAAGGGCCTGCCGGCGGCACTGGCACAGCAGCTGTCCGAGCTGCAGTTCCTGGAGCCAGCGTTCGACATCATCGAACTGGCCCGTACCCGCAAGCTCAAGCCGGTGGACGTGTCCAAGGTCCACTTCCGCCTGGGCGAAGCCCTGCAGATGCCATGGCTGTTCGAGCAGATCGATGCGCTGGAGGTCAATGGCCGCTGGCATGCGGTGGCCCGTGGCGTGCTGCGCGACGAGCTGGCCGCTCACCAGCGCAATCTGACCGGGCAGGTGCTGTCGATGCGTGGCACCACCGCCGAGGCCAAGGTGGCCGCATGGCTGGGCCGTGACGACAGCGGCCTGCGCTTCACCCTGGCCATGCTGGCCGAGCTGGCCGAGCAGAAGACCCTGGACTACCCGACCGTCTCGGTCGCGGTGCAGCGTCTGGGCCAGCTGGCCGCGCACGGCGTCTAAGCCCGGGTAGCGGTTTGGTTTGAAGAACGGGCCCGCAAGGGCCCGTTCTTTTCATGGGGCCATCTTCATGGGGCATTGCTGTGGCCTTGGCGCCATCGGGTTATCCTCGGCGCCTGAGCCGCAACCAAAGATGCCCGTGTCCCCACGAATTGCTTTCCTGGCCAGCAACATCGATACCGCGCAGCAGGCGCGGGCGGCGCTGGCAGCCCGTTATGGCGACCACGACCCGGAATCGGCCGATGTGCTGTGCCCGCTGGGCGGCGACGGCTTCATGCTGCAGACCCTGCACCGGCACGGTGACAAGGGCAAACCGGTGTTCGGCATGAAGCTGGGCACGGTGGGGTTCCTGATGAACCACTACCGTGACGACGATCTGGTTGAACGCATCGCCCAGGCCGAGCCGGCGCACCTGCGCCCGCTGGAAATGCTGGCGCAGACCGAATCGGGCACCACCACCGGCTCACTTGCCTATAACGACGTGTCGATGCTGCGGCAGACGCGCCAGGCCGCGCATATCGGCATCGACCTCAACGGCCAGCAGCGGCTGGAGGAGCTGATCTGCGACGGCGTGCTGGTCTCCACGCCCGCCGGCAGCACCGCCTACAACTACTCGGCCTATGGCCCGATTCTGCCGCTGGGTTCCAACACCATCGCCCTGACCCCGCTGGCACCGTACCGCCCGCGCCGCTGGCGCGGGGCCATCCTCAAGGCCGATACCGAAGTGCGCTTCCGCGTGCTGGACCCCTACAAGCGACCGGTCAGCGTCACCGCTGATTCGCACGAAACCCGCGACGTGGTGGAGGTCACCATCCGCGAATCGCGCGAGCGCCAGGTGACCCTGCTGTTCGATACCGAGCACAACCTGGAAGAACGGATCCTCAGCGAACAGTTCATGTTCTGAGGGCCGGAGCGCCAGCGCACCGGGAACAGCGGAAGCGGCTTCCGGGTAGACTGGGCGCCGTTCCTTGTTCGGTACTGGATGCCTCCTCCATGGGTGACAACACTCCCCGGCTGCTTACCGTCGCGGTGACCTCGCGCGCCTTGTTCGACCTTGAGGAAGGCCATGCGCTGTTCGAGCGCGAGGGGCTGGAGGCCTACGCCGCCTACCAGCGCAACCACGAGGACGATGTACTCAAGCCCGGCGTCGCCTTTCCGGTGGTGCGCAAGCTACTGGCGCTCAATGCCGAAAGCCCTGCGGAAACGCCGCGCGTCGAAGTGATCCTGCTTTCGCGCAACTCCGCCGACACCGGCCTGCGCATCTTCAACTCCATCCAGCACTACGGGCTGGACATCGTGCGCGCCACGTTTACCGCCGGTGAGCCGACCTGGCCCTATGTCAAACCATTCGGCACCGATCTGTTCCTGTCGGCCAACCCGGAATCAGTGCGGCGCGCACTGGTGCATGGTATCGCCGCGGCCACCATCCTGCCGCAGAGCGCGGCCGATGTGTCGGCCGCGACGGCGGCAGCCACCGATACCGGCCGTCCCGCATCGCAGCTGCGCATCGCCTTCGATGGTGACGCGGTGATCTTTGGTGATGAGAGTGAGCGCATTTCGCGCGAGCAGGGTGTGGAAGCCTTTGGCCGCCACGAACGCGAGCGCGCGCATGAGCCGCTCAGCGGTGGCCCGTTCCGCAATTTCCTGTCGGCGCTGCATGCGCTGCAGGCGGCATTTCCGGCGGGCGATGCCGCGCCCATCCGCACCGCGCTGGTCACCGCGCGTTCGGCACCGGCGCATGAGCGTGTAATCCGCACGCTGCGCGAGTGGGGCGTGCGACTTGATGAGGCATTGTTCCTCGGTGGCCGCCACAAGGGGCCGTTCCTTGAAGCATTTGGCGCGGACATCTTCTTTGATGATTCGCAGCACAACATCGACAGCGCACGCCAGCATGTGACCGCGGGCCATGTGCCACATGGTGTGGCCAATCCTGACTGAGCGCCTGGCATAGCGGGCGTTGCGGCCAAATGTACGTGCATATTGGAGCCTGACGCGGGTTGCGTGTTAGGATGAAACCGCTTTCGCGGGGTTCAACCGTTTCAACCCGATCATCTGCGGCCTGATTGCCGCGCTGGATCTGCGCCTCTGCAGCAGCTCCCTCCCGCACAGCAAACCCACCCGGTAGTAAAGGGGAGGGGATGTTCCCCGACCGGTGGCGCCTTTTGCCTGCCAACCCTTGAATCGATGCCGCCACAGGGCGGATGCCGGGTGTTTCGCGCGCCGCGCGGGACTGGACGCATTGTCCCTCCCGTCGGTGCATAACGCGCCCTTGCGCAGTGTTGTCGCGTTCGCGTGGCAGCCACTACACAGGAGAAACAACCCGAATGTCCATGCGTATCGCCATTCTTGGTGCCGGCCCCAGCGGTCTGGCGCAACTTCGTGCATTTGAATCCGCCCGTCGCGAGGGTGCACAGGTGCCTGAGATCGTCTGCTACGAAAAGCAGTCCGACCTCGGTGGGATGTGGAACTACACATGGCGTACCGGGCTGGATGCTTATGGCGAACCTGTCCACGGCAGCATGTACCGCTACCTCTGGTCCAACGGGCCGAAGGAAGCGCTGGAGTTTGCCGACTACAGTTTCGAGGAGCACTTTGGCCGCCCGATCGCCTCGTACCCACCACGCGCCGTGCTGCGCGACTACATCATGGGCCGCATCGAAAAGAGCGGCGTGCGTGACCAGATCCGCTTCAACATGGCCGTGCAGTGGGTGGACTACTCCGAGGAAACCGGACGCTTCACCGTTACCGTGCGCGACCTGAAGAAGGACGAGCTGTTCACCGAGGAATTCGACCGCGTGATCGTGGCCACCGGCCACTTCTCCACGCCGAACGCACCGTTCTTCGAGGGGCTGGAGAAGTTCCCGGGCCGCGTGCTGCACGCACATGACTTCCGTGATGCCTGCGAGTTCGCCGACAAGGACCTGCTGCTGGTCGGCAGCAGCTATTCGGCCGAGGACATCGGCACGCAGTGCCACAAGTACGGCGCAAAATCGGTGACCTTCAGCTACCGCAGCGCGCCGATGGGCTACGACTGGCCGGCGGCGTTCGACGAGAAGCCGCTGCTGCTGCGCGTGGAAGGCAACACCGCGCACTTCGCCGACGGCAGCAGCAAGGACGTGGACGCCATCGTGCTGTGCACGGGCTACCAGCACCACTTCCCGTTCCTGCCCGACGAGCTGACCCTGCGCACCCGCAACCGCCTGTATCCGGGTGATCTGTACAAGGGCGTGTTCTGGATCGACAACCCGAAGCTGATCTATCTGGGCATGCAGGACCAGTACTACACCTTCAACATGTTCGATGCGCAGGCATGGTTCGCGCGTGACGTGATCCTGGGCCGCATCACGCTGCCCGAGACCGGCGCGATGCAGGCCGACAGCAAGGCCTGGCTGGCGCGCGAGGAAAGCGCGCAGAACGCCGAACAGGACATCGATTTCCAGACCGCCTATGTGCGTGACCTGCTCGATGCCACCGACTACCCGGACTTCAATGTCGAAGCAGTCGCCGGCCTGTTCAAGCAGTGGAAGCACGACAAGAAGGACGACATCCTCGGCTACCGCAACCGCAGCTACCGCTCGGTGCTGACCGGCACGATGGCACCGCCGCACCATACGCCGTGGATGGAAGCGATGGACGATTCGCTGGAAGCCTTCCTGCAAGACAGCAGTGTGCCGGTCGAGGAGCCGGTGCGCCGCATCGCCTGATGTACGGTTGGCGCCGTGCGATCAGCGCGGCGCCAGTTCGTTGGGAAGAATGATGTTGGTCAGCCGCCAGCGCAGCCCCTGGCGGCTGAGCACGAACACCAGTTCGCGGCCATCCTGCAGCCGGGTGGTGGCGGTGTAGCGCGACAGGGATTCGTAGTGCCCGGTGGTGTCTGCCAGAGGTTTAGCCGGTGCCGGCGGTCCCCAGGTGTCGCCATTGGCGGTGTTGCCGGTGGCGCGCTTCCACAGGCTGTCGCCCTGCAGCAACGCGGCGATGCCCATGGGCGTGACGAAGGTATCCACGCCCGCGCCGGCCAGATTGCTGGCCACGCCCAGCGCCACCGCGCCAAACAGGCTGGACTGCATGTCGCTGCCGGCGCGGCGCACGATCTGGTCGTTCACCTGTGCCTTGATGTTGACCCGCAGCTCCGGGAAATCCACATGCCGCTGCAGCCTGCCGGTATCGCGCTCCTCGATGGCCTTGCTGATCCCGTGGATGGCCAGATACGGCCCCGCCACCACATAGGCGCCCAATGCCAGCAGGGCCGCGATGAAGGCGGCCAGCAGGCCCTTCTTCATCGCAGGGCTCACGGATGGCCCCCCGGCTGCGCCTCGGCCCAGCGCCGCAGCATCACCAGCGTTTCCGCCCATGCCTGGCTGCAGAAGCCGTAATAGTCGCTTTGCGGATCCCAGCCCAGGTGCTGGAACTCAAGCACGGTCATGGGGTCGCCCTCGTGCGGCAGGCCGCGCCATGCGCCGGGGCTGGCGCGGCGTGACAGGTCGAAGCGGATCTCGGTGCCGGTCCAGGCGGAGGCCGGGCTTTGTGGCGGGTGGTGGCTGATCACTTCCAGCCGCACGCATTGGCCGGGTACGCCCTCCAGCAGCTTCATCGCCACCACGCCGTGCGCGGGGCCGGGGTTGTGGCTGATGAGCGTGTCGCCGTCGATCACGGCCTGCTGGTGCGGTATCCACCAGCGGCTGAGGCCCTGTGCACTGGCCAGTGCGTCATGGACGGTGGCCTGCGGTGCGTCGATCCAGAGCTGGTGATGGATGGTGGCCATGGCAGCGTGTCCTGTCCTGTTGCCCCAAGGGTGCCGCAAAACAGGACCGCGCGCATTAACGCCGCCGGATCAGAATTCCAGATCCAGCGCGGCGCACAGGTAATCCACGAACGGGCCGAGCGCGGCAAGGTCCGTTGCGATGGTCTGGCGCAGGCGCGGGCCGGTCATGATGCTGTCATCCAGCGAGCGCCACAGCACCCAGTTGCGGTGCTTGAGGTCGTCGATGAACTCGAAATCGGCCGGGAAGCCGCGTGGCGGGCGCACCAGCTTCTCGCTGGTCTCAAATTCGTAACGGCGGCGCGTGGCTGGCGCATGCGCGGCGGCCTTCCAGCTGCCCGGGTTGTCGTAGATGAACTGTCGCAGGCGGCGCTGCGTATCCGGCTCCGGATGCCAGATGCCGGCACCCACGAAGCTCTCACCGGGCGCGAGATGGATGTAATACGACGGCGCGGGCACCTGCTTGCGGCGCTCATGGAACAGCCGCGCGCCCTGCCAGGTCTTGTACGGGGTCTTGTCGTTGGAGAAGCGCGAATCGCGGTAGATGCGGAACAGCGAGCCGCCAACCGTGCGCGGATCGGCGCGGAAGTGCTCGCTGACCTTGGCCAGCTCCGGCTGCAGGTCGGTGATCAGGCGCAGGAACGGCTGCCGCACATGGTCTTCATACTGATGCTTGTGCTCGGCGAACCAGGCCTTGTCGTTGTGTCTGGCCAGGGCGCGCAGGAACTTGAAGCTGGCGTCGCTGAAATACTGGGTCATAGCGTGCTCTGCAGGTCGTTGCCCCACCGGTCCAGCGCATCGAGCAGGGCCAGTACGGACGGATTGTCCTGATGATCGGTGCGCAGCGTGGCGATCTGCGTGAAATAGTCGGGCAGGGTCTGTTCGCCCAAGCCGGGAGCGTCCAGCAGGCGTGCGCGGCGGTACTGGTTCCAGCGTCCGCGTGCTTCGGCATCCAGCGTCTGCGGGTGGTTGCGTGCGCGGTAGCGGAACAGCAGTTCGGGCAGGCGTGGATCGCGGAATCGCTGCTCCAGTGCTTCCAGTGCTTCGGGCGGCGCGCTGCGTACCTTGGCCAGCAGGCCCTTGTCGCCTTCGGCCAGAAAGCCGTCGTAGAGCGAGGCATCGGCATCGACGGGACCGTCCTTGGCACGTTCGCGCGCGAACACCTGGCGCGCCTTCTCCGCCAGCTGCGGGCCCAGTTCGCGCAGCCGTGCTGCCTTGGCTTCGACGCTGGCCGGATCGATGCCAAGCCGCTCGAAATCCGGCTCACGCAGATGGTTCCATGCCACCAGTGCCGGCACCTTGTTCAGATGCACTTCCTTCAGCGGCACGCGCTGCTGGCCTTCAGGCAGGTCGGCGGCGCGGGTGTACAGGCGCTGGGTGATCTCCTCGACGGAAAGATCGATCAGCGTGTCGATGTCGCCTTCCAGATCGAACACGATCACGCGGTTGTTGATGTGCGGGTGGTGTGCCAGCGGCAGCACCGGTGCGGCGCACAGGCGGCTGGCCGGGTAGCGCATGGAGATATGCAGCACCGGCTGCATCGCCACCACGTCGAGCAGGCTGGCCACGTAACGCTTGTCGCGCAGGCGCAGGGCGTACTCCCACATGCGCGGCTGCGCCTGCTGGAAACGGCGCGCCATGCCAATGGTGGCGTATACGTCGGACAGCGCCTCGTGCGCATCGCCTTCGCGCACGTCATTGGCCAACGCCAGGTGTTCCAGCTTGAACGAGGTGGCGCCGTCTTCGCGCTGCGGCCAGTTGATGCCTTCCGGGCGCAGCGCGTGTACCAGCCGCAGCATGTCCAGCAGGTCCCAGCGCGAATTGCCGCCGCGCCACTCGCGCTCATACGGGTCGTGGAAATTGCGGAACAGGCCATGGCGCACGAACTCATCGTCGAAGCGCAGCGTGTTGTAGCCCAGCGTGCAGGTCTGCGGCCGCGCCATCAGCTCCTGGATGCGCGAGAACGCCTCCGCTTCGCTCACACCCTCGGCCAGCGCATGCTGCGGCGTGATGCCGGTGATCAGGGTGGCGACGGGCGAGGGCAGCAGGTCATCGGCGGGCTTGACGTAGAAGCTCACCGGCTCGTCGATCACCCGCAGCTGCTCATCGGTACGCACCGCCGCGAACTGCGCGATGCGGGTGCGGCGCGGGTCCTGGCCGAAGGTTTCCAGATCGTAGAACAGGAAGCTGCTGGCCATCAGTGCGCGCCCTCCAGCACGGGAAGCTGGGCATGCACGGCCCGCTCCAGCGCCGCCCAGTCGATGTGCTCCAGCGTGGTGTGGCCAGCCGTGGCATCGGCGAGGATGCGCTGCTGGATGCGGGTGCGCTCCAGCGCCACCGCATACGGTGTGTGCAGGAAGGTGACCATGGTGTAGTGCGGCACGAAACGGGTGGGCCAGCGTTCCTGCAGCGCCTGCTCCAGCTCGCGCTGCAGCAGGTAGGACGGGTCGGCCACGCGGTCACGCATTTCCAGATAGTTGTCCAGCGCCATCTGCTGGATGGCCGATGCATTCGGCCTGCGTTCGGTCTCGAACGCGGCGAAGGCCGCAGCGGTGTCGGCATGCCCGGCAAGGCAGCGCGCCAGCACCACGCAGTCCTCGAACGCGCAGTTCATGCCCTGGCCGTGGAACGGCACCATGGCATGGGCGGCATCGCCGATCAGCACGGCCCGGCCGCGCTGGTGCCAGCGGTCCAGGTACAGCGTGCCGAGCAGGCCGGGCGGGTGCTGCTCCCAGTCGCTGCGCAGGTTGGGGATCAGTGCCAGCGCATCCGGGAACTCCCGCTGGAACAGCGCTTCGGCCTCTGCGCCGCTACGCACGGTGGCGAAGCTGGGCTCGCCCTCGTTGGGCAGGAACAGGGTGACGGTGAAGGTGCCCTCGTCGTTCGGCAGCGCGATGCACATGTAGTGGCCGCGCGGCCAGATGTGCAGCGCGTTGGCTTCGATCTGGAAGCTGCCATCAGCGGCGGGCGGTATTTCCAGCTCCTTGTAGGAGTGGTCCAGAAACTCGGTGCGCTCACCCAGCGGAGACTTGCGGTTCATCGCCGCGCGCAGGGCCGAGCCGGCACCGTCAGCGCCGATCAATGGGGTATTGAAGTGGATGTCGCGCGGCTGGTCGTCACGGTCATCGATGAAGCGCGCGTAGCCCGCATCGAAATCCACCGTGTGCAGGCGGTGGTGGAAGTGGATGGTGGCACCGGCATCTTCCGCCAGCTGCAGCAGCGTGACGTTGAGGTCCTTGCGGTGCACCGACCAGATCACTTCGCTGTCATCGCGGCCATAGCGCTGCAGGTCGGTGCTGCCGTCGCGCATGTGCACCATGCGCCCACGCATCATCACCGTGCGTTCCATCACTGCATCTTCCACACCGGCCTGACGCAGCGCATTGCGCCCGCGTTCGGCCAGCGCCAGGTTGATCGAACGACCGCTTTCGTAGTCGGCGATGCGCGGATCGCCGCGGCGCTCGTAGACCGTGATGCGCCAGCCCTGGCGGGCCAGCAGGATCGCAAGCAGGGAGCCGGCAAGGCCGGCGCCGATGAGGGTGAGGCTGCGTGGGGTAGGGGTGCTCAAATCCTTGGGTTCCGTTGGTTCAGGCGCCCGGCTCAGACGCCGGCCCAGGTTTCCACTTCGTCGATGAAGCGGTAGACGTCGCGGTAGCGGTTGTACATGGGAGTGGGCGAAATGCGGATCACATCCGGCTCGCGCCAGTCGCCCAGCACGCCCACCGATTGCAGGTACTCGAACAGGTCGCGCCCCTGCGCACGGCCACCGGCCACGCGCAGCGACAGCTGGCAGCCACGGCGTTCCGGTTCGCTGGGCGTGATGATGTCCAGCACGTTGCCGAGGCGCGCGCGCACCATGGTTTCCAGATAGGCAGTGAGCTGCAGCGACTTGGCGCGCAGGGCCGGCATGCCGGCCTCATCGAACAGCGCCAGCGAGGCGCGCAGCGGCGCCAGCCCCAGCACTGGCGGGTTGCTCAGCTGCCAGCCTTCAGCGCCCAGCTCGGGCACGAACTCCGGAGCCATCTGGAAGCGGGTGGCCTGCTCGTGACCCCACCAGCCGGCGAAACGCGGCAGCGAGGTGTCGCGCGCGTGGCGCTCATGCACGAAGCAGCCGGCGACCGCGCCGGGGCCGGCGTTGAGGTATTTGTAGTGGCACCACACAGCGAAATCCGGCGCGACGTCGTGCAGCGCCAGCGGCACGTTGCCGACCGAGTGGGCAAGGTCGAAACCGATGTTCGCGCCCTGCGCACGCGCGAGCCGGGTGATGGCATCCAGGTCGAACACCTGGCCGGTGCGGTACTGCACGCCCGGCCACAGCACCAGCGCGACGCGCTTGCCGTGCTCGCCCAGCGCACGCTCGATGGCCTGCTTGGAGATGGTGCCGTTGGCTTCGTCCGGCTGCACTTCGATCAGATCGGTGGCGGGGTTGAAACCGTGGAAGCGGATCTGTGCCTCCACCGCATGGCGGTCGGTGGGGAAGGCGCCGGCTTCCATCAGGATGGCGGGGCGCTCGCTGCTGGGGCGGTAGAAGCTGACCATCATCAGGTGCAGGTTCACGCTCAGCGTGTTCATCGCCACGACTTCGCCCGGCTGTGCGCCGACCACGCGGGCCAGCGCGTCACGGACCAGACGGTGGTAGTTCATCCAGTGGGTGGGACCGGTGAAGTGGCCTTCCACCGCGATGCTGGCCCACAGGTCCATCACTTCCTGCACCATCGCCTGCGCACCCTTGGGCTGCAGGCCCAGCGAGTTGCCGACGAAATAGGCCTGGTCGCTGCCCTGGTGTTGCGGCAGCAGGAACTGGCTGCGCAGGTGGCGCAGCGGATCGGCGGCGTCGAGCGCGGTGGCGTGGGCCGGGGACAGGGTTTCGTTCATCGGTGGAAGGGCGTCGAGAATGAAGCCGCAGTGTACCCGTCCCGAGCCGGCTGCCGCCGCTACTCAGGCCGGCGGTTGCGGCAGCGGATGCACCGTGCCGCACTGGCCGCAGGTGCGGTGCTCCAGCGAACTGTAGAAGCGCTCGAACACCTTGGGCAGATCGGTCTCGATGTTCTTCAGATGGAAGAACTCTTCATAGACCTTGTGGTTGCAGCTGGGGCAGAACCACAGGCAGCCATCCAGCTCATGCTCCAGCCGCTTGCGCTCCACCACCAGCCCGACCGAGCCGGGCATGCGCTGCGGCGAATGCGGGATGCGCGGCGGCAGCAGGAAGATTTCGCCCGCTCGGATGGGGATGTCGCGCACCGCGCCGTCCTCCATCACCTTCAGCACCATCTCGCCTTCAAGCTGATAGAACCACTCCGGGCCTTCGTCCCAGTGGTAGTCGTTGCGGTTGTTGGGGCCGCCCACCACCATGACGATGAAGTCGCCGTTCTCGATCGCCTTGTTGCCGACCGGCGGCTTGAGCAGGTGGCGGTTCTCTTCGACCCAGCCGAGCAGGTTGATGGGCATTGCGAGCATGCGGAGCACCTATGGCGGAACGGGTGCCGGCCTGCTCTGTCTGAGCGGCCGGCGGATGGACGATTCCTGCAGGTTACAGCGTCGCCAGCGATTGGTCAGTCACGCCGACCCTGGCGCGGC
Organism: Stenotrophomonas sp. UBA2124; assembly: GCA_002329155.1. Taxonomy (GTDB): domain Bacteria; phylum Pseudomonadota; class Gammaproteobacteria; order Xanthomonadales; family Xanthomonadaceae; genus Stenotrophomonas. The sequence continues at coordinate 20,838 of DCXY01000048.1, forward strand.
ACGGCAGAGAGGGCGCGCTCGTAGGCGGGATGCAGGTCTTCCGGCGCGCCGACGTCGATGCCCATCTCGCTGACCCGGCCATCGCGCAGGCTGTAGACCCAGCCGTGCACCATCAGCTTCTGGCCGCGCGCCCAGGCGTCCTGCACGATGGTCGAGCGGCAGGCGTTGACCACCTGCTCGATCACGTTCAGTTCGCACAGGCGTGCATGCTTGAGCTCAGGCTCGGGGATGGCATCGAGAATGGCCGAATGCTTCTGCGCCACATCGCCCACATGCCGCAGCCAGTTGTCGGCCAGCCCGACGCGGGTGTTGTTGAGGCTGGCATGCACACCGCCGCAGCCGTAGTGGCCGACGATCAGGATGTGCTTCACCTTCAGCTGGTCCACCGCGTACTGGATGACGCTCAGACAGTTCAGGTCGGTATGCACCACCACGTTGGCGACGTTGCGGTGCACGAAGACCTCGCCGGGCGCCATGCCGATGATCTGGTTGGCCGGCACGCGCGAGTCGGAACAGCCGATCCACAGGTACTCCGGGTGCTGCTGCTTGGCCAGCTGGTGGAAGAATTCGGGATCTTCGCGTTCGATCCGGTCCGCCCATTCGCGGTTGTTCTGCAGCAGCTTGTGGATGTCTTTCATCGGTGGAGTTCCCTTGCGATGGTTTTGGTGGGGGCGCCGTCAGGCCGAAGCCAGCAGGCGTCGCGGGAAAGGAGGTGGGGCCGGTACTGTTGCCGCGCGTGCAGCGGCCAGCAGCGCGGTGACGCGCACGCAGGGTCCGCCGGTCGCCAGCAGGTTACGCCGGTGCGCGGTGAATGCGGATGATGGCAAGGGGCCGCGCGGTCGCGACGTGTACATGCATGGCGGGGGCGCGCTCAGGCGCGGCCACCGAGCAGCTGCACCATGCGGCCGGCCAGCGCGTCGTCGCTGTCGCCCTGCGGCGGCTGTACTTCGCTGAGCGAGAAACCACGCGCCAGCGCGTCTTCCTCGTCCATGCCGTCATAGGCGACGAATTCGGCGTCGAACAGCTGCGCGCGGGCGGTGTCCTCGCTGTCGTAGCTGAGCGTGTTGCCGTCGCTGTCCAGCACCTCGGCGGTGCCGGCGGGGCGCACCCGCAGCCGTGCCCAGATCAGGGTGTTGCCAAGCTGGGCCAGCCACCACTGGTCGGCGGGGGAGTGCAGATCGTTCATTTCAGTACCAGAGAGTAGAGCCACAGCAGCAGGGCCATGCCCAGCCCGCCCAGCATCACCAGCATGGCGATGCGCGCGGGCGTGGCCAGCCCGGACAGCGAACGGTCGGGGATGTGGCGGAAACCACGCCCCATCAACCAGCGCAGACTGTGCGGCTTGAGGAAGGCGCCCTCGCCGAATTCGGCGGACAGCGCCGGGTGGCGGTCGCGCACATGCACCAGGGTCAGCGGCCAGAAAATCAGGAACGCGCTGAACCCGGCGATGGCCACGCCTACGAAGCACAGGGCCAGGAACAGGATCATGGCGCCAGACCTGCACGGGTGGGAGTCAACGGCGAGGGGCAGCGGAGGCTGTCACTCACCAGCGGCAATGCGTTCTTCTCACCTGTCACGTCTGGCTCCTGTGTCCAGTGGGATCAGAATTCAGCCGAACCCGGGGCGCGCGGATAGGGGATGGCGTCGCGGATGTTGGACAGGCCGCAGACGTAGACCACCAGCCGCTCGAAGCCCAGGCCGAAGCCGGCGTGCGGCACCGAGCCGTAGCGGCGGAAATCGCGGTACCACTGGTAGTGCTCCGGATCCAGGCCGAACTGCGCCATGCGTGCGTCCAGCACGTCCAGACGCTCCTCGCGCTGGCTGCCGCCGATGATCTCGCCGATGCCCGGGGCCAGCACGTCCATCGCCGCGACGGTCTTGCCGTCGTCGTTCAGGCGCATGTAGAAGGCCTTGATATGCTCGGGGTAGTTGGTCACCACCACCGGTCGGCCGACGTGTTCCTCGGTGAGCCAGCGCTCGTGCTCGGTCTGCAGGTCCAGGCCCCATTCGACCGGGTAGTCGAACTTCTTGCCGGACTTCTGCAGCAGCGCGATCGCATCGCTGTATTCGATGCGCTCGAACGGTGCGTTGACGAAGGCTTCCAGGCGGGTGATGGCGTCCTTCTGCACGCGCTCGGCGATGAAGGCCATGTCGTCGGCGCGCTCATCCAGCACGGCACGGAACAGGTACTTGAGGAACTCCTCGGCCACGCGCGCGTCTTCGGCCAGGTCGGCGAAGGCGATTTCCGGCTCCACCATCCAGAACTCGGCCAGGTGGCGAGTGGTATGGCTGTTTTCGGCGCGGAAGGTCGGGCCGAAGGTGTAGACCTTGCTCAGCGCCAGGCAGTAGGCCTCCACGTTGAGCTGGCCGGACACGGTCAGGAAGGTTTCCTTGCCGAAGAAGTCGCGGCTGAAGTCGATCTCACCGTTGCCGGTGCGCGGCAGGTTGGCCATGTCCAGCGTGGAGACGCGGAACATCTGGCCGGCGCCTTCGGCGTCGGAGGTGGTGATGATCGGGGTGCTGATCCAGTAGTAGCCGTTCTCGTGGAAGTAACGGTGCACGGCCTTGGACAGGCAGTCGCGGATACGGGTGACCGCGCCGAACAGGTTGGTGCGCGGGCGCAGGTGCGCCACTTCGCGCAGGAACTCCGGCGACATCGGCTTGGGCTGGATGGGGTAGGTCAGCGGGTCCTCGACCCAGCCCACCACTTCCATGCTGTCACCCTGGATCTCGAAGCTCTGGCCCTTGCCCTGCGACTTGACCAGCTTGCCGGTGGCAATCACCGAGCAGCCCGGGGTCAGGCGTTTGATTTCCTCGAAATTGGGCAGGGCGTCGGTGGCGACGACCTGGATCGGGGCGAAGCCCGAGCCATCACTGACGTTGACGAAGGCCAGCCCCGCCGAGCCGCGCACCGTGCGCACCCAACCGCGAACCGTGACTTCTCCGCCTTCCGGGACCTTCCCGGCAAGCGCGTGTGCAACGCTGACCACCGTCATGACTGATTCCTTTTTGATCGCTACGATCTGTGAACAGGTGATTTTAGCGGCTGGGACGCCGGTCAGCGAGGCATTTATCCGCGCTTGCACTCCGGGGTGGCCGCCCACACCTATAATTGGACCGTAATTCTGCTGGAGTCGCCCTGTCATGGCTGTTCATCTGACCCCCGTCGCCCTTTCCCGCGTGCAGCGCTTCGTGGCCTCGACCCCGGGCGCGCTGGGCCTGCGCTTCGGCGTGACCCGCACCGGCTGCTCCGGCTGGGGCCACATCACCGATCTGGCCCGCGACGAGCGCGAAGGCGACACCGTGTTCGAGCAGGACGGCGTGCGCATCTACGTGGACGCCGACAGCCTTGCACTGGTGGACGGCACCGAAATCGACTTCGGCAAGCAGGGCCTGAGCGAGACCTTCACCTTCAAGAACCCCAACGCATCGGCCGAATGCGGCTGCGGCGAGAGCTTCACCACCGACGAAAGCCACCGCTGAGCAGCGGTGACAGCTTGATCAGCGTCACGGGCCCAGATCGTCCCTCAGCTGGTCGATCTGGTGCATGCGTTCGTGCAGGAGGGTGACGATGCCGATATCGCCATTGGCCAGTCTGCGCCAGTAAACGAAATGCCGTTCGTAGCGGAAGAAGTAGCCCTCGATGCCGAGCACGGCAGGAATGGGGCGTGACGGTGTCGTGCGGCTGTGCAGTCCTTCAAATGCCTCGAACAGGCCGGTGATGTAACGGTTGGCCTGTTCTCTGCCCCAGCGATCCCGCGTGTAGCGGTAGATCTCATCCAGCCGGAAGGAGGCGGCCTCCTGTATCCGGATCTGAGGAGCAGGCATTCCCTCAATCCTGGTTGCGGGCGATCACGTCAGCCGCCGTCAGTGGCTGATACGACGATTCCGGTGCGGCGTAGGCGCGCGCGAGCTCGGCTTTCAGGCGATCCAGTGCTTCCCTCTCCACGCGCTCCTTGTCCCGGCGGATCAGGTCGCGCATGTACTCGCTGACATTCTCGTAGGCGCCATGCTCGCCCACGTTGGCGGCAACGAAATCACTGAGCGGGCCGCTGAGGCGGACGGTCATCGTGGTGGTGGCGCGCGGCATGGATGTCGTCCTGTGGCAGGTTGTATTCAAATATAGCGCAATTTGAATACGGATGGCCGATGGTCAGGTGCCGGCCGTTTAGTCGCAGCAGGTTACCGAAGGGGTGGCAGTGGTCCGTTCCAGCATCACCGCCACGCCCCAGAGCAGCAGGCCGATGGCCGCCGTGGCCGCGCCGACCAGGCCGGTCGAGCCATAGCCGTACCCGGCGCCGATGGCCATGCCGCCCAGCCATGGGCCCAGTGCGTTGGCGGTGTTGAATGCGGCGTGGTTGGAAGCCGCCGCAAGGGTCTGCGCCTCGCCCGCGGCGTCCATCAGGCGGGTCTGCAGGGCAGCGGCCAGGGCGCCCATGGTGCCCACCGCGATGATGGCCGGCACCATCGCCCACACCGAGCGGGCGGCCAGCGGGTACAGCAGCAACACCACGATGGACCAGGCCAACAGCAGGCCCGCGGCGCGGAACTGCAGGCGGTCCACCAGCTTGCCGCCGGCAATATTGCCGATGATGGCGCCAACACCGAACAGGCCCACGGCCAGCGGCATCCAGCGTTCGTCGATGCCGGTGACGTTCACCAGCGTGGGTGCCAGATAGGTGAACACGCAGAACATGCCGGCAAAACCAATCGCGCCGATGGCCAGTGCCAGCCACACCTGCGGCTTGTTGAAGGCGCGCAGCTCGCGCATGGGCGTGGTGCGGACTTCGTCCGGGTCGGGCTGCAGCTGGCGGGCGACCATCAACACGGTGGCGATGGCCAGCACACTGACCAGCGCGAAGGCGCTGCGCCAGCTGAACTGCTGGCCCAGCCAGGTGGTCAACGGGTTGCCGACGAGGATGGCGATGGACAGGCCCAGCAGCACCCGTGAGACGGCCGAGCCGCGCTGTTCCGGCGGGCTGATCGAGGCGGCCACCAGCATCGCCACGCCGAAGTAGGCACCATGCGGCAGGCCGGCGACGAAGCGCGCCAGCAGCATGGTGGGGTAGCTCGGGGCCAGGGCGCTTGCCAGGTTGCCGGCAGCATAGAAGCCCATCAGCCACAGCAGCAGGGTGCGGCGGCTCACGCTGGCGCCGGCAAAGGCCAGCAGCGGCGCACCGACCACCACGCCGATGGCGTAGGCGCTGATCAGGTGGCCCACCTGGGCCTCGCCGATGCCCAGCCCTCGACTGATCTCCAGCATCAGGCCCATGCTGGCGAATTCGCTGGTGCCGATGGCAAAGCCGCCCAGTGAAAGGGCCAGCAGGATCAGGGTGCGCTGGCGCGGGCTCAGGCGCTCGGCCAGGGAGGGGGCGTGTGGCACGCGGGCTCCGGGGGTGCATGAAAACGGTTGCGGAGTTTACTGCTGCGGCGCAGCATGCCGGGTGAATGATCGGGCATGGCTGGCCGGACACTGTGTTCGGCCCGCGTCAGGCGGGAACTTGCCCGTGCCGGCGTTCCAGTGGATAATGCCCAGCTTCCTGCGCACCAGCGTGGGGACCCTTGCCCCACCGCAATCCACGGCGGGGGGCTGTCCGGCCCATTCGGGCCACATCCGAAAGGTATGAAAACATGAGTCGTCATTACGAAGTCGTGTTCATGGTCCACCCGGACCAGAGCGAACAGGTTCCCGCCATGATCGAGCGCTACAAGGCGCTGGTCGAGAATGGCAACGGCACCATCCACCGTCTGGAAGACTGGGGCCGCCGCCAGCTGGCTTACCCGATCCAGAACCTGGTCAAGGCCCACTATGTTCTGATGAACATCGAAGCCGACCAGTCGGTGCTCAACGAGCTGACCGAGAGCTTCCGCTTCAACGACGCCGTGCTGCGCAACCTGGTCATCAAGCGTGACGAGGCTGACACCGAGCAGTCGCTGATCATGAAGAGCAAGGACGAGAAGGGCGACAAGCCCGAGCGTGGCGAGCGTCGTCGTCGTGACGACGAAGAAGGTGCCACTTCCAACAATGACGAAGCCGGCGACGACGCCGCTTCTGCTGAATAAGGAGCAACGTCATGTCCAAGTTCTTCCGTCGCCGCAAGTTCTGCAAGTTCACCGCTGAAGGCGTGAAGGAGATCGATTACAAGGATCTCAACACCCTGCGCCAGTACCTGACCGAGAACGGCAAGATCGTTCCGAGCCGCGTCACCGGCACCAAGTCCAAGTACCAGCGCCAGCTGGCAACGGCCGTCAAGCGCGCCCGTTTCCTGGCCCTGATCCCGTACACGGACAACCACGACGTCTGATGCGTGCGGGAGCCCGCGCTGGCCACGGCCGCTGCGGGTTCCCCTAATCCCGTCCTATTCGGACAGCAAGCGTTGCGGTGCCAAGGCACCGCTAACGAATAACGGAGCTACACCATGAAGCTGATTCTCCTGCAGAAAGTGACCAACCTCGGCGGCCTGGGCGACCTGGTCGATGTGAAGCCGGGCTACGGCCGCAACTTCCTCGTGCCGCAGGGCAAGGCCGTTCCGGCCACCGAGAGCAACATCGCCGAGTTCGAAGCCAAGCGCGCTGAGTACGAAGCCAAGGCCCAGGCCGCCCATGACGGCGCCCAGAGCCGCGCCGACAAGTTCGAAGGCGCCAGCGTCACCATCGGTGCGCACGCTTCGGCCGAAGGCAAGCTGTACGGTTCGGTTGGCCCGCGCGACATCGCCGAAGCCTTCACCGCTGCCGGCCTGGAGCTGAACAAGAGCGAAGTCATCCTGGGCGAAGGTGCTTTCCGCAACGTGGGCGAGTACGACGTCATCGTCAAGCTGCACGCCGACGTGGAAACCACCGTCAAGGTCATCGTCGAAGCCGACGCCTGATCCTGCCGCAGTGGATGCAAAGAACGGGCGCCGAAAGGCGCCCGTTTCTTTTGCAGCCGGGGCAGTGGCGCCCGTGTGCCATGGGTATCGCTATACTCGGCTGTCAGTACCGGTCTTGAAGCATTGAATTTCTACGGATTTCAATGAGTTGGGGCGGGAACGGAACTTCCGGGTTTCCTCCGGGCGCCGGCCTTCGTGGCTTGGGCCCGCCAACAGTCCGACTCCATGCGTCTATCCACGATCAAGCTCTCCGGTTTCAAGTCCTTCGTCGATCCCACGACGCTGCACCTGCCGACCAACATGACCGGCGTGGTCGGCCCGAACGGCTGCGGCAAGTCCAACATCATCGACGCGGTGCGCTGGGTGATGGGCGAAAGCTCGGCCAGCCGCCTGCGTGGTGATTCGCTGACCGACGTGATCTTCTCCGGCGCGGCCGGGCGCAAGCCGGTGTCGCAGGCGACGGTCGAGCTGATCTTCGACAACTCCGACCACACCATTTCCGGCGAGTACGCCTCGTTCACCGAAATCTCGGTCAAGCGTACCGTCAGCCGCGACGGCACCAGCAGCTATTACCTCAACGGCACCAAGTGCCGACGCCGCGACATCACCGATCTGTTCCTTGGCACCGGGCTTGGCCCGCGCAGTTACTCGATCATCGAGCAGGGCATGATCAGCCAGATCATCGAGGCGCGGCCGGAAGACCTGCGCGTGTACCTGGAAGAGGCCGCCGGCATCTCCAAGTACAAGGAGCGCCGCAAGGAAACCGAAACCCGTATCCGCCACACCCGCGAGAATCTGGACCGCCTCAACGACCTGCGCGAGGAAATCGGCAAGCAGCTGGAGCACCTCAAGCGCCAGGCCAAACAGGCCGAGCAGTACCAGGCGCTGCAGGAAGAGCGCAAGGTCAAGGATGCCGAGTGGAAGGCGCTGGAATTCCGCAGTCTGGATGGCCGTCTGGGTGGCCTGCGCGAAGCGATGTCGCGCGAGGAGACCAGGCTGCAGCAGCTGATCGCCGAACAGCGCGAGGCTGAGAGCCGTATCGAAACCGGGCGGGTGAAGCGCGAGGAGGCAGCGGAAACGCTGAGCCGTGCGCAGGCCGATGTGTATCAGGTGGGCGGCACGCTGGCGCGGCTGGAGCAGCAGATACAGCACCAGCGCGAGATGGCGCAGCGCCTGCACAAGGCGCGCGACGAAACCCGTCAGGCACTGGCCGACCTTGGCCAGCACATCAGCGGCGACGAAGCCAAGCTGATCGTGCTGCGCGAATCCGTGGCCGATGCCGAGCCGCAGCTGGAGCAGCTGCAGGAAGAGAACGAGCTGCGCCAGGACGCCCTGCGCGAAGCCGAAACCAAGCTGGGTGACTGGCAGGTGCGCTGGGAGGCGCATACCCGCAACACCTCCGAAGCCACGCGCTCGGGTGAGGTGGAGCGCACCCGCGTGGACTACCTGGACAAGCAGATTCTTGAGGCCGACCGCCGCCGCGAAGCACTGGGCGCCGAGCGCGCCGGGCTGGACCTGGACGCGCTGGCGGAGGCTTTCGAGCAGCTGCAGCTGCAGCATGAAACGCAGAAGACCACGGTCGAAGAACTGACCAATCAGGTCGAGGCGCGCAAGGAGTCGGCCGCCACCCTGCAGGAACAGCAGCGCGGCAGCCAGAACGAACTGGCCGACGTGCGCCAGCAGCTGCAGTCGGCGCGTGGCCGCCTGTCATCACTGGAGACCCTGCAGCAGGCCGCGCTTGGCCAGGAGCAGGGGGCTGCCGCCGCCTGGTTGAAAGCGCGCGGGCTGGATTCGGCCACGCGCGTGGGCGAGCGCCTGAGCGTTGAAAGCGGGTGGGAGAACGCGGTTGAGAGCGCGCTGGGCCAGTTGATCGAAGGCGTGCTGGTGGATGCCCCCGAAGCATTGGTTGACGCGCTGGGTGAGCTGGGCGAAGGCCGCATCGCGCTGGTGTCGTCAGCCGAGGGCAAGGGCGATTTCGCCGCGACCTCGCTGGCCGCCAAGGTGCAGGGGCCGCTGGCGATCCGCCGCCTGCTGGCGCACCTGCATGGCGCTGATGATCTGGCGCAGGCACAGGCGCTGCAGGCCCGTCTGCCCGAAGGCGATTCGGTCATCACCCGCGACGGCGAGCGCCTGGGCCAGGGCTGGCTGCAGCTGTCCCGCTCGGGCGCGGCCCAGCAGGGCGCGTTGCTGCGCGAGCGCGAGATCGTCAACCTGCGCGAGCAGGTGGAGACGCTGGAGCAGCGCGAGGACGCACTGGAAGAACAGCTGTCGGCCTACCGCGAGCAGTTGCTGGCCGCCGAGCAGCAGCGCGAGGAAGCGCAGCGTGCGCTGTATCAGGCCCACCGCGCCAGCTCGGAGCTGGGTGGCCAGCTGCAGAGCCAGCAGGGCAAGGTGGATTCGGCGCGCACCCGCATCGAACGCATTGAAAGCGAACTGGCGCAGCTGCTTGAAGCACTGGACGCCAGCCGCGAGCAGGCCAGCGAGGCGCGCGTGCGCCTGGACGACGCGGTCACCAGCATGGGCGACCTGGAGAGCGGCAAGCAGGCGCTGGAAGCCGAGCGCCGCCAGCTCACCGAAGCCCGCGATCTTGCCCGCGACGCGGCGCGCAATGTGCGCGACAAGATGCACGCGGTGGCATTGACGCTGGAATCGCAGCGTACCCAGATCAATTCCATCAGCCAGGCGCTGGAGCGCATGAGCAGCCAGCGCGGCCAGCTGGATTCGCGTCTGGACGAACTGCATTCGCAGCTGGACGACGGCGACACGCCCGTGCAGACGCTGGAAACCGAGCATCAGAACGCACTGGCCGAACGGGTGCGCGTGGAGCGCGTGCTGGGCGAGGCGAGGGCGCAGCTGGACGGCATAGACGCCGAACTGCGTGGGCTGGAACAGACCCGCCACCAGCGCGACGAACAGGCACTGGCGCAGCGCGAGCGTATTTCGCAGCGCAAGCTGGACCAGCAGGCGCTGGTGCTCAATGCCGAACAGCTGTCCGGTGCCGTCGAGAAGGCGGGCTTCGTGCTGCAGGACGTCATCAACACCCTGCCGGAGGACGCACGTCTGTCCGACTGGGAGCAGGCGGTCCACCAGATCGACGCGCGCATGCGCCGGCTGGAGCCGGTGAATCTGGCAGCCATCCACGAGTACGGCGAAGCCTCGCAGCGGTCGGAGTATCTGGACACGCAGAACGTGGACCTGTCCACCGCGCTGGAGACGCTGGAAGACGCCATCCGCAAGATCGACCGCGAGACCCGTGGCCGCTTCAAGGACACCTTCGACCGGGTCAATGCCGGCGTGCAGGCGCTGTACCCGCGCCTGTTCGGTGGCGGCCACGCCTATCTGGAGCTCACCGGCGAGGACCTGCTCGACACCGGCGTGACCATCATGGCGCGGCCACCGGGCAAGCGCGTGTCCAGCATCTCGCTGCTGTCCGGCGGTGAGAAGGCCATGACCGCGGTGGCGCTGGTGTTCGCCATCTTCCAGCTCAACCCGGCCCCGTTCTGCCTGCTGGACGAGGTGGACGCGCCGCTGGACGAGGCCAACGTGGGCCGTCTGGCGAACATGGTCAAGGAAATGAGCGAGAAGGTGCAGTTCCTGTTCGTCAGCCACAACAAGGCGACGATGGAGGCCGCGCACCAGCTCTCGGGCGTGACCATGCGCGAACCGGGCGTGAGCCGGCTGGTCAGCGTGGACCTGGAAGAGGCCGCGCGATTGGCGGGCGCGGCCTGACGTGCCATCCTTTAGACAACTGAACGTACACCCGGAGAATCCAACGCATGTCCGACATGGCAATGCTGCGCATCGGCATCCTGGTTGCCGGATTGCTGCTGATCGCGGCCATCTTCCTGTTCGGCCGCCCCAAAAAGGCGGCGCAGGGCAAGCGCAAGGAACCTGTTGAGGCAGGCGAGCGGCCGGAACGGCGCGAGCCGGTGCTGGGCGCGGCCGATGGCGAAGACGGCGACGATGCGGTGGGCGAGGGCGAGGCCTTCGAGGGCGTGACCCAGGCCGAGCTGGGCCTGCCCGACATGGGCGCCTCTGCCAACAGCGACCTGGGCAAGCGCCCCAGCCAGGACTTCGACAAGATCGTGTCGCTGTACGTGGCCGCCCGTGCCGGCGAAGTGCTGCGCGGCGAGGACATCGTGGTGGCGGCCGAGAAGACCGGTCTGGTATTTGGCTATATGAACGTGTTCCACCGTCTGGTCGAAGGCCACCCCGAGCGCGGGCCGATCTTCTCCATGGCCAGCATCATGAAGCCGGGCAGCTTCGACATGGCCACCATCCGCGAGATGGAAACCCCGGCCATCGCCTTCTTCCTGACCCTGCCGGCACCGCTGACCGCGCTGGATGCATGGGAAAAGATGCTGCCCACCGTGCAGCGCATGGGCGAACTGCTGGGCGGCGTGGTACTGGACGACAGCCGCAACGCACTGGGCCGCCAGCGCATCGCCCACATCCGCGACGAACTGCGCGCGTATGACCGCCAGCATGAAGCACCGCCGCTGACCAAGTCGCCGCGCTGGTAGGAAGGGCTGGGAACAGCGTTACCCCTCCCCAACCCTCCCCTTGGCCTGCGGCCAACGGGAGGGGGCAGATCATGCGATCTGCAAGTACGCGACCATCTGCTTCTAGCTCCCTCCCTTTCGCGCAGCGAAGGGGAGGGTTGGGGAGGGGTCGAACCCCGGCAATCCCAAACCACCAAACACCCCCAACCCCGCGCCCCCTGCACACCTGCGCGGGTAAAATCGTGGCATGACTGCCAATACCACCGCCTCCCAGCGCATCGCCGAATTGCGGCAGCAGCTGGCCGAAGCCTCCCGCGCCTACCACGAGCGCGACGAACAGATCATTCCCGACATCGACTACGACCGCCTGATGCGTGAGCTGCAGGCGCTGGAAGCGGCGCATCCGGAACTGGACAGCACCGATTCGATCAGCCACCAGGTCGGCGGCAAGCCTTCATCGCGTTTCGCCGAAGTCACCCATGCCGTACCGATGCTGTCGCTGGGCAACGCCTTCAGCGACGAGGAAGTGCGCGACTTCGTGCGCCGCATCGACGAGCGCCTGCGTCGCCCGCACCTGATGTTCTCGGCCGAACCCAAGCTGGACGGCCTGGCGATCAACCTGCGCTACGAGAACGGTGTGTTCGTGCAGGGTGCCACCCGGGGCGATGGCGCCACCGGTGAGGATGTCAGCGCCAACCTGCGGCAGATCAAGGTCATTCCGCACACGCTGGAAGGGCAGGGCTGGCCCGAGGTGCTGGAAGTGCGCGGTGAGGTCTACATGCCGCGCGCGGATTTCGAGCGTTACAACGAACACGCGCGCCTGCATGGCGGCAAGGTGCTGGCCAATCCGCGCAACGGCGCGGCTGGTTCACTGCGTCAGCTCGACCCCAAGGTCAGCGCGCAGCGCCCGCTGAGCTTCTACGCCTACGGGCTGGGTGAAGTGCGTGGCGGCGAACTGCCGCCCACGCATTCGGCCACGCTGGCACAACTGGCGCGCTGGGGCTTCCCGGTCAGCGACCTGTGCCAGGTGGTCGAAGGCGCCGATGGCCTGCTCGCCTACTACCGCGACATCGGTGAGCGCCGTGACAGCCTGGCCTTCGATATCGACGGCGTGGTCTACAAGCTCGACGACCGCGAAGGCCAGCAGGAAATGGGCTTCGTCGCGCGTGCGCCGCGCTGGGCCATCGCCCACAAGTTCCCGGCGCAGGAACAGACCACTACGGTCGAGGCGATCGAGGTGCAGATCGGCCGCACCGGCGCCGCCACGCCGGTGGCGCGGCTCAAGCCTGTGCATGTGGCTGGTGTGGTGGTCACTAATGCCACCCTGCACAACGCAGACCAGATCGCGCGCCTGGACGTGCGTGTAGGAGATACGGTGATCGTGCGCCGTGCCGGTGACGTGATTCCGGAAGTGGTGAGCGTCATCGCAGACCGCCGGCCGGAGGGCACGCAGCCGTGGCAGATGCCCCATACCTGCCCGGTGTGTGGCTCGGAGATCGTGCGCGAGGAAGGCGAGGCGGTGTGGCGCTGCTCGGGTGAACTGAGCTGCCCGGCGCAGCGCAAGGAGAGCATCGCCCACTTCGCCTCGCGCAAGGCCATGGATATCGATGGTCTGGGTGACAAGTACATCGAAACCCTGGTCGATGCCGGCATCGTGCGCGGCGTGGCCGATCTCTATGCCTTGCAGCGTGACCAGCTGCTGGTACTCAAATTGGCGCTGGATGCCGCCGATCCGGAGGCGCTGGCGTCACAGCTGGGCCTGCATCTGGCACCCGAGGGCAGTGGTGACACGCTCAACCGAGTGCTCAAACTGGACGCGGGCGATGCAGGTTGGCGCGCGCAGTCGTTGTCGGTGCCGGCAGGCTTCCAGTGGAACACGAAGAAGATCGCCACCAAGTGGGCGGACAACCTCATCGCCGCCATCGACAGCAGCCGCAGCACCACGCTGGAGCGCCTGCTGTTCGCGCTCGGCATCGAACATGTGGGCGAAAGCACGGCCAAGGCCTTGTCGCAGTGGTTTGGTGATCTGGAACTGGTGCGCCACCTGCCATGGCCGCTGTTCAAGCGGGTGCCGGATATCGGCGGTGAGGTGGCGCGTTCCATCGGCCACTTCATGGCGCAGCCGGGCAACCAGCAGGCCATCGACGACCTGCTGGCGCGTGGCGTGCAGATCAACGACCAGCACGCGCCCAACGCCAGGCTGCGCGGCGAGCTGACCCTGGCCACGTTGCTGCAGGACCTGGAGATTCCCAAGGTCACGCCGGTGCGTGCGCGCCAGCTGGCCGAAGCCTTCCCGTCGGTGGAGGCCATCCGCGACGAGAGCGCGCACACCTTCGTCACCGCTGGTTTGCCTGCCGATACCGCCAATGCCTTGGTGGCGTGGCTGGATGTCGATGCCAACGCGGCGCTGTTTTCCGCCGCCGGCGCCGCCCTGCAACAGTTGCTGGTGCGTACGCCGGAGATGCAGGAGCAGGCTGCCGGCCCGCTCGACGGGCAGACCGTCGTGCTCACCGGCACGCTGGCGCAGATGAACCGTGACGACGCCAAGGCCAGGCTCGAAGCACTCGGCGCCAAGGTGGCCGGCAGCGTGTCGAAGAAAACCAGTTTCGTGGTCGCAGGCAGCGAGGCCGGTTCCAAACTGGACAAGGCCAACGAGCTGGGCGTGGAGGTGTGGGACGAAGCACGCCTGCTCGCCTTCCTTGCAGACAACGGGCAGGCATCATGAGCAGCGATCTGAAGGCACACATCGCCACGCCGGGCGATTTCCAGCGGATCATCGCCATGGTCCGCGACTTCTATGTCGAGGACCGCATCGAGTACCTGCCCGAGCTGGTCGAGCCGGGCCTGCAGGCGGTGCTGGAAGACGACCGCTGCGGCGCGGTGCTGATGCTCGGCGCCGATGATGTGGCCGAGGCCGGTTACGTCACGCTGGGCTGGTGCTTCAGCGTGGAGCAGGGCGGCCGTTTCGTGCTGCTGGACGAGCTTTACCTCACGCCCGCCGCGCGCGGCCGTGGCTGGGGAAAACAGGCGCTTGCACTGGCGCGCGACTGGGCGCAGGGGCAGGGCGCGGCGGTGATCCGGCTGGAAGTGAACCACCACAACGCACGCGCCAAGGCGCTGTACCTCTCGGCGGGCTACCGCGATGACGCGCGCGACATCCTGACCCTGCCGCTCACCGACGCGCCGGGGAGCCTGCACTGGTGATCGATGCCCTGCGCCAGCGTGCGCGCCTGAATGCTCTGATCCGCGCTTTCTTTGCCCAGCGCGATGTGCTGGAAGTGGAGACGCCCATCATGTCGGCGGCAGGCAACACCGAGCCGAACATTGAAGGTTTCCGCACCCATTTCACCGGCCACGTCGATGCCGGTTCACCGCAGCGTTGGCTGCGCACCTCGCCGGAGTACCCGCTCAAGCGCCTGCTCGCCGCGGGTGTGGGCGATTGCTACGAGCTGGGCCGCGTGTTCCGCAATGGCGAGGCCGGTGGCCGCCACAATCCCGAGTTCACCATGCTGGAGTGGTATCGGGTGGGGTGGGACCACCACCGCCTCATCGCCGAGACCGTGGAGCTGGTGCGCGAGGCATTGGCCATGGTCGGGCGCGAGGCATCGCTGCGCGTGCTCACCTACCGCGAGCTGTTCATCGGCAGCGTGCAGCTGGACCCGTTCAGCGCGAGCGAGGCGCAGCTGCGCGCGGCGCTGGGCGATGTCGGCATCCAGCCGGATGGCCTGACCCGCGACGACTGGCTGGATCTGCTGATGACCCACCGCATCCAGTCCGGATTCCAGGCTGATCAGATCACCGTCATCCACGACTGGCCGGCCACCCAGGCGGCGCTGGCCCGCATCCGCCCCGGTGAGCCGCCGCTGGCTGAACGCTTCGAGCTGTATCTGGGTGCGGTGGAGCTGGCCAACGGCTATCACGAGCTGAACGACGCGGTGGAGCAGCGCCAACGCTTCCAGCGTGACCTTGCGGTGCGTGCGGCGCGCGGTGGCGAGCAGCTGCCGCTGGATGAACGGTTCCTGCGGGCGCTGCCGTCCATGCCGGCCTGTGCCGGTGTGGCGGTGGGCGTGGACAGGCTGCTGATGGCGCTGGCCGGCACGCCGCGCATCGCCGATGTGCTGGCGTTTGATTTCGCCCACGCCTGAGCATTGGTAATCGGCATTTCGTTCCCCGGACCGCCATCGCCGCAGTTGCGCCCGCACCGCCGGAGCAGCCTGTGGTGCCTGCCGGCGCTGCGGCCGATCCTGAACGTGAAGTTTGCAGATCGTAAAACGCCTGAAGACGTAATGTCGGCGTCTTGCCCTACAGGCAACGATGATGTTTTGATCACACCCGCGCGGACAGAATGTCCGCACCCGATTCTTGAAGCGACGAGGGGGCTGCGTCGGATGAAGGGGCTGTATGGCCTGTTGTTGCTGTTGTCGCCAAGCCTGCTTGCAGCGCAGGAGGCGGACGCGCCGACGCCGTTGCCACGCCAGGTAAGCTGCGAATCGGACAGGATGATGCGCGTGTTCTGCCCGATGGACGTAAGCCAGGGCGTGCAGATGGTGCGCCAGCGTTCGGACAACGACTGCATCCGCGAGACCAGCTGGGGCGTGGAAGGCGACGCGGTCTGGGTCAGCCAGGGCTGCCGCGCCGATTTTGCCGCACGCAGCACCTCCACCCGCGTCTCGCGCCGCGTGGTGCGCTGTGAATCCAAGGGCCGCACCGAGGCCTGCCCGGTGGTGTTGCGCGGTGCGCCGGTGCGCCTGCTGCGGCAGAAATCCGTGCTGCCGTGCCGCGAAGGGCGCAGCTGGGGCTACAGCCGCAATGAAATCTGGGTCAGTCGTGGCTGCCAGGGCGTGTTTGAAGTGGGCGCCGAGGATGGCTCGGGTTTTGTCGAAGTGCCGCGCAAGCTGATCTGCGAATCCAAGGGTGGCATGCGCCGTGAATGCGGGGTCAGCGTCAGCCGCCGGGTCACGCTGCTGGAGCAGCTGTCCAACGCGGCCTGCACCGAGGGCCAGAGCTGGGGCTGGGACCACGACGGCATCTGGGTGGACAACGGCTGCCGCGCCGAATTCTCCGCCGATTGAGTGGCCGCGGTGACCGTCACTGGCACAGTGCCGACTACAATGGCGGCATGAACGAAACCGCCATCGACTACGCCCGTTACGACCATATCCGCCCGATCCGCTGGACCGGCGAAGCCCTTGAACTGCTGGACCAGCGCAAGCTGCCGTTTGTCGTGGAGCATGTGCTGTGCAGCGACAGCGATGCGGTGGCCGAGGCCATCCATGCGCTGACCGTGCGGGGCGCGCCGGCCATCGGCATTGCCGCGGCCTGGGGTGTGGTGCTGGCTGCGCGTGAAGTGGAGGCTGCCGACGGCGCCGCCGCGCTGCAACTGCTGGAGCCGGCAATGGCCCGCCTCAATGCCTCCCGGCCAACCGCCGTCAACCTGGCCTGGGCGCTGGCGCGCATGCGCGCGGCGCTGGCCACCGCCGGTGCGGACTGGAAGCAGGTGCTGGCGCTGGAAGCACAGGCCATCGCCGATGAGGACCTGGCGGCCAATCGCCACATGGGTGCGCTGGGTGCGGAGCTGATCGCAGCGGGCAGCGGTGTGATGACCCACTGCAATACCGGCTCGCTGGCCACCGCGGGCTTCGGCACGGCGCTGGGCGTGATCCGCGCCGGCGTGGCGCAGGCGCGCATCGCCAACGTGTTCGCCGGTGAGACCCGGCCGTGGCTGCAGGGCGCCCGCCTGACCGTGTGGGAGCTGCAGCAGGATGGCATCGACGCCACGCTGGTCGCCGACTCGGCCGCCTCGCACCTGATGAAGACCGGTGCGGTGCAGTGGGTGGTGGTCGGTGCTGACCGTATCTGCGCCAATGGCGACACCGCCAACAAGATCGGCACCTACCAGCTGGCCATCGCCGCCCGCCATCACGGGGTCAGGTTCATGGTGGTGGCGCCGTCCTCCACGGTGGACATGGGCACGGCGCATGGCGATGAAATCGAGATCGAGCAGCGTGACCCGGGTGAGCTGTTTGGCGTTGGCGGTGTGCGCACCGTGGCCGAGGGTATCGCCGCCTGGAACCCGGTGTTCGACGTGACCCCGGGCGAGCTGATCGACGCCATCGTCACCGAGCGCGGGGTGATCCTGAAGCCGGACACCGCTGCCATGAAGGCCGCATTCGGCTGAGCCGGGGGTGCTGCAGGGCGGGGCCCGGCACGAGGGTGCCGGTAGTGCGCGGCAGCATATGGCCGCGCTGCACATGCGTGGCCGGCGCGGTACCGGGGGGTGCCCGCAGCAGGCTTGCCGGCAATGCCCGCGCACAGCGCCTCCCCGCGCCGCGCCGGGGCCAGCCTGGATCAGGCTAAGTTCCTGATTTGTTCCGGTAAAAACCCCGTATCTGGCGGCGAAAAAGACGCTTTTGTGATAAGCTCCGCAGGTTGATTCGAGACTTCGGCCGGGCCGCCGTCAACAAGGCCCCGCCGGACTGGATCGCCACCAGACAACGGAACCCGAATGGCAGAATCCGCCAAGGAAATCATCCAGGTAAAACTGGAAGACGAGATGCGCAAGAGCTACCTCGATTACGCGATGAGCGTGATCGTGGGGCGTGCACTCCCCGATGCACGCGACGGGCTGAAGCCGGTCCATCGCCGCGTCCTGTTTGCGATGAACGAGCTTGGCGCGCACAGCAACAAGCCGTACTACAAGTCGGCGCGTATCGTCGGTGACGTCATCGGTAAGTACCACCCGCACGGCGACGCGTCGGTCTACGACACGCTGGTGCGCATGGCACAGCCGTTCTCGCTGCGCTACATGATGGTGGACGGCCAGGGTAACTTCGGTTCGATCGACGGCGACTCGGCCGCGGCCATGCGTTACACCGAAGCGCGCATGTCGCGCCTGGCGCATGAGCTGATGGCCGACATCGACAAGGAAACCGTCGATTTCCAGCCCAACTACGACGAGAAGGAACTGGAGCCGACGGTCATGCCGACCCGGTTCCCCAACCTCCTGGTCAACGGTTCGGCCGGTATCGCGGTGGGCATGGCCACCAACATCCCGCCGCACAACCTGAGTGAATCCATCAACGCCTGCATCGCTTTGCTCGACGATCCGTCGATCGATGTCGATGGCTTGATGGAATACATCCCGGGCCCGGATTTCCCGACCGCCGGCATCATCAACGGCACCGCCGGCATCATTGCCGGTTACCGCACCGGCCGTGGCCGCGTGCGCATCCGTGCCAAGGCCGACATCGAAGTGGCGGACAACGGCCGCGAATCGATCATCGTCACCGAGATTCCCTACCAGGTGAACAAGGCGCGGTTGATCGAGAAGATCGCCGAGCTGGTCAAGGAAAAGAAGATCGAGGGTATCAGCGAGCTGCGCGATGAGTCCGACAAGGACGGCATGCGCATCTACATCGAGATCAAGCGCGGCGAATCGGCCGAGGTTGTGCTCAACAACCTGTATCAGCAGACCCAGATGGAGTCGGTTTTCGGCATCAACATGGTGGCGCTGGTTGATGGCCGCCCGAGGCTGATGAACCTGAAGGAGATGCTGGAGTCGTTCATCCGCCATCGCCGCGAGGTTGTCACCCGCCGCACCATCTTTGAACTGCGCAAGGCGCGTGCGCGTGCGCATGTGCTGGAAGGTCTGACCGTCGCGTTGGCCAACATCGACGAGATGATCGAGCTGATCAAAACGTCGGCCAACCCGGGCGAGGCCAAGGAGCGCATGCTGGCCAAGGTCTGGGAGCCGGGCCTCGTGGGCTCGCTGCTGGCCGCTGCCGGTGCCGAGGCATCGCGCCCGGAAGACCTGCCCAAGGGCGTGGGCCTGGTCGATGGCAGCTACCAGCTGTCCGACATCCAGGCCACGCAGATTCTGGAAATGCGCCTGCACCGCCTGACCGGACTGGAGCAGGACAGGCTGACCGAGGAATACCGCCAGCTGCTGGAAGTGATCGCTGGCCTGATCCACATCCTGGAAGACCCCGAGCGCCTGCGCCAGGTCATCCGCGAGGAACTGGTGGCGGTCAAGACCGAGTACGGCGACGAGCGCCGCACCGAGATCCGCCACAGCGAGGAAGACCTCGACATCCTCGACCTGATCGCGCCGGAAGACGTGGTGGTCACCCTGTCGCGCGCCGGTTACGTCAAGCGCCAGCCGGTGAGCGCCTACCGCGCCCAGCGTCGTGGTGGCCGTGGCCGCAGCGCGGCGGCGACCAAGGAAGAGGATTCGATCGAACAGCTGTGGCTGGTCAACACGCACGACACGCTGCTGACCTTCACCAGTTCGGGCAAGGTGTTCTGGCTGCCCGTGCACCAGCTGCCGGAAGCGGGCTCCAATGCCCGTGGTCGTCCGATCATCAACTGGATCGCGCTGGAAAATGGCGAGCGCGTGCAGGCCGTGCTGCCGGTGCGTGAGTACGACGACAACCACTTCGTGTTCTTCGCCACCCGCAACGGCACGGTCAAGAAGACCCCGCTGAGCGAGTTCGCGTTCCGTCTGGCGCGCGGCAAGATCGCCATCAACCTGGATGAAGGTGACGCGCTGGTCGGCGTCGGCCTCACCGATGGCGAGCGCGACGTGCTGCTGTTCGCTTCCAACGGCAAGACCGTGCGTTTCGGTGAAGACCGCGTGCGTTCGATGGGCCGTACCGCAACCGGCGTGCGTGGCATCAGGCTCGCCAATGGTGAGGAGGTCGTCAGCCTGATCGTGGCAGAGAGCGCCGGTGGCGCCGAGGACGAGAACGAGGACGAGAACGGCGCCGAGAATGCTGCCGAGGACGTGGGCGGCGAAGGCGAAGGCATCGATGCCGGTGCCGACGACGCGGGCGTGCAGTACATCCTCACCGCCACCGAGAACGGGTATGGCAAGCGCACGCCGCTGGCCGACTACCCGCGCAAGGGCCGTGGTACGCAGGGTGTCATCGGCATCCAGACCACCGAGCGCAACGGCAAGCTGGTGAGCGCGGTGCTGCTGGGTACCGGCGACGAAGTGCTGCTGATCTCCGATGGCGGCACGCTGGTGCGTACGCGCGGTTCGGAAATCAGCCGCGTGGGCCGCAACACCCAGGGCGTCACCCTGATCCGCCTGTCCAAGGGCGAGAAGCTGCAGGCCATCGAGCGCCTGGATGCATCGCTGGAGTCCGACGACGAGCTGGACGACGACGTGGCCGACACCAGCGGCGAAGCTGCCGCCGGCGAGCACGCTGGGACCAGTACGCCGGAAGCCTGATTTCAGGGCTGAGGTGGTAACCGACAGCGCCGGCGAAAGCCGGCGCTGTTGTATCCGGCATCTGCAGCGATGATTCCGTCATTCATGATCCCGTAGCCCGGGTAAGCGCCAGCGCACCCGGGGAGCCGTCAACAATTCAGCTCCCTGTACCCGGTCTTCCCACGAAGGTCGAAGCACCCGGTATCACGCCACCGATACGAAAGGCTCCCGGGTGCGCTGGCGCTTACCCGGGCTACATGAGCCGGTGGCGTCTGAATGGCTTGTCGCCACGCGGGCTGCGCAGCCGCCGGTAATTCAGTTCCCAGCACCCTGCATCTCCACGAAGGTCGAAGCATCCGGCATTACGACACCGGTACGAAAGGCTCCCGGGTGCGCTGGCGCTTACCCGGGCTACAAGAGCCGGTGGCGTCTGAATGGCTTGTCGCCACGCGGGCTGCGCAGCCAGTGCGACTAATGTCGCAGCGACAATCCGTCCGGCTTGTCGGAACCTCTGGTGCTTGGTCGCCATAGGGGAGGAGAGCCCGCGATGTATCAGGACCTTGGCCGCAACCAGGCCAACTACACGCCGCTGTCACCGATCAGCTTTCTGCGCAAGGCGGCAACCGTGCACCCGCAGCGGGTGGCCGTGGTGCATGGTGAGCGCCGGCTGGACTGGCAGCAGGTACATGCACGCTGCCGGCGCCTGGCCTCGGCGCTGCAGGCCATGGGCGTGGGCGAAGGCGATACCGTGGCGGCGATGCTGCCCAATACCCCGGCGATGATCGAGCTGCATTTCGGCCCGGCCATGCTCGGTGCCGTGCTCAATACGCTCAATACCCGGCTGGATGCCGAAACCCTGGCCTTCATGCTCGACCACGGCGAGGCCAAGGTGCTGTTCACCGACCGCGAGTTCTCGCCGGTCATGCAGCGCGCGCTTGCCTTGTGCAAGCGGCCGCCGCGCGTGGTGGACGTGGATGACATCGAGATCGAACAGGGCGATTTTCTCGGCGAAATCGAGTACGAGGCATTGCTGGAATCCGGCGACCCGGACTTCCAGTACGGCCTGCCTGCGGACGAGTGGAACGCCATCGCGCTGAACTACACCTCAGGCACCACCGGCGACCCCAAGGGCGTGGTGTACCACCACCGTGGTGCCTATCTGAACGCGGTGGCCAACATCATCGACTGGGGCATGCCGCAGCACCCGGTATACCTGTGGACGCTGCCGATGTTCCACTGCAACGGCTGGTGCTTCCCCTGGACGATGGCAGCGGTGGCCGGCACCCAGGTGTGCCTGCGCCGTTTCGACCGCAGGCATGTGCTGGAACTGATGCGCACACACGGCGTTAGCCACTACTGCGGTGCGCCGGTGGTGCACGCGGCTCTGGCTGCGGCGCCGCCGGAACTCAAGCAGGGCCTGGCCGGCGTCAAGGGGCAGGTGGCCGGTGCCGCGCCGCCCGCGGCGGTGCTGGAGGAAATGGAGCGCATGGGCGTGCAGATCACCCATGTCTACGGACTCACCGAAGTGTACGGGCCGGCGTCGATCTGCCAGCCGAAGGCCGAATGGGAACAGCTCAGCATTGATGAGCGCGCCGAACTCAACAGCCGCCAGGGCGTGGCCTGCCTGCTGCAGGAAGACATGCAGGTACTGGACCCGCAGACCCTGCGGCCGGTGCCGCATGACGGTGAAACCGTGGGCGAAATCATGTTCCGCGGCAACATCACCATGAAGGGCTACCTGAAGAACCCACGTGCCACCGCCGAGGCCTTCGGTGGCGGCTGGTTCCATACCGGCGACCTGGCCGTGGTCTACCCGGACGGCAACGTGAAGATCCGCGACCGTTCCAAGGACGTGATCATTTCCGGCGGCGAAAACATTTCCTCGCTGGAAGTGGAGGACGCTCTGTGTCGCCACCCGGCGGTGCTCGCCGCCGCCGTCGTCGCGCGGCCCGATGCCCGGTGGGGCGAAACGCCCTGCGCATTCATTGAGCTCAAGGACGATCTGGAGCTTTCATCCGACGATGCCCTGGCGCATTGCCGGCAGAACCTGGCGGGCTACAAGGTGCCGAAGCGTTTTGTGTTCGGTGCGCTGCCGCGCACGGCCACCGGCAAGGTGCAGAAGTTCAACCTGCGCGACCGCGCCAGGGCACTGCCGGAAACGGAATGAAGCAGGGGCCGGCCCATGTCCGGCCCACGTGAGTGCAGCGCGTGGCCATGCGATGGCAGGCATGGTCGGCTGAGTCTAAAGTGGCGCAACCGCGGGTCTCTCAGGAAGACGAGCATGCGCCTTACCCTGCTGTCAGTATCCGTACTCGTACTGGCCATGACGGTGCGCCCAGCCGTGGCGGTAGCCGGTGAGACTCCGCTGCCGGTGGAGGAGCATGAGGCAGACAGATATTGGGTGGCCAGACAGGGGGCTTTCTACCCCCGCATGTCGGCTGATCCCGGCAAGCGGCAGTTTGCAACGGAGGTGGTGGTGGCCTACACAGTGACCAAGCGTGGCCGCACGCGCGATGTTGAAGTGCTGCGGGCCACGCCGGCAGGTGCTTATTCCGGTTGGGCGGCCGACGCCATCCGTGCCTCGCGGTTCAACCCGGCCGAAGGCAACACGCAGCGGCGGAGCATCCGTACCACGTCAACGGCCACATTCGGCCGGCCCGCCGGCAAATAGGATGTCGCCGGCCGGCACGCGCCGGCATGCCTACTGTTTGGGCACGCGCACCATGCGCTCCAGCAGATGCTCGACGATGCCCTCCGGGTTGCGGGTGCGGCCAACGTGGGTGCTTGAGGTCTGCACCACCGAGCTGCGTTTGGCGGTGAGGAAGTGGAAGCGCGCACGCGGGGGCAGCTGGGCGATGGGGCCGGCGCCGGGCCTGCCTTCGCAGATGGCAACGATGGCATCCAGCCACGGCATCAGGGCTTCCTGGTCCAGCTGCGGCGCGAATGCCTGCAGCCGCGCATGGTCGATTTCGATGGCCGCACGCAGGTGCTGCGCGCCGGGGCAGGACACGATGACGCCGACGTTGATGAACTCCTCGCGTTCCACCCGCGGCACCACGCGGATGATGGCGTAGTCATAGCTGTGCAGCGTGGGCACGGATGGCCTCCTGTACGAACGCATCGCGCAGTTGCAGGCGGCGCTTGAGGTAATCGGCATAGGCCTTGCGGTAACTGTCCGCATCACTGAAGGCAGGCTCGCCCTGCAGCCAGCTGTCGGGAATGAGCGCGACGATGCCATCGATCACCGCGTCGGTCAGCAGCGGTGCCAGCGCGGCATCGGCAGCGGCGATGGCGTTGGCAAAGGGCAGCAGGACGTGGTCGCGGATCAGCACGAAGGGTTTGCCGCAGGCGTCACCGGCGTTCTCCCAGTCGTGGTGGAAATACAGCGCCGCGCCGTGGTCGATCAGGTACAGCCGGCGGTGCCACACCATCAGGTTGGGGTTGCGCGCGGTGCGGTCCACGTTGCTGGTGTAGGCGTCAAACCAGACGATGCGCGAGGCCAGCGCCGTATCCGGCTGCATCGCGGCGGGGTCGTAGTTGATGGCGCCGGGCAGGTAGTCGCTGCCCAGGTTGGTGCCCTCGCTGGCCCGGATCAGGTCCTGGATTTCAGGGTCCGGCTCGGTGCGCGCGAACTCGCGGTCCAGTTCCACCAGCACGATCTCGGGAATGGGCAGGCCCAGCACGCGGGCAAGCTCGCCGGCCACCAGTTCGGCAATCAGCGCCTTGGGCCCTTGGCCGGCACCGCGGAACTTGATGACGTACATGCCGTCATCGTCGGCCTCTATCACCGCAGGCAGGGAGCCGCCTTCACGTAGCGGCGTGATGTAGCGGGTGGCGTGGACGGTTCTCATGCTTGCCCGGGGCAGCGGAGCGGGCCACAAGCCTAGCGCAAAGCGGGGCGACGTCGCACTGGCGCACGCGACATGCACCGTGCCACCCGCCATCAGGGCGGTGGCCATGCGCGGCAAAGGCATATGTGACTAATGGACGTGCATGCCCCGGGCGCAGTTGCCGTAATGTTGCCGGCCGCGCTTTCACGCAGCGGGGGCGGTGGTGCGTGATATCAGTAAGGGTGGCGCAGGCGGTGGCGTTATGGCTTGGCGCCATTCCTTTCCGTATGGGTGACAGCAGGTAGAACAGGGGTCATGTCGCAGCAGTTGCTTTCCAGCTATGCGCGGATGTTTGCAACGTCGAATGTCGCGTTGGCGGTGATTGATGGCACGACATTGGAGATCGTGTTCTCCAATGATGCGTTCCTGCGTTTCTTCAAGGAGATGCAGCTGATCAGCGGCCGAAGCATGCTGCATGAATTCGAGCCGTTGAGCGATGCCCTGAGCACGACTCTGGCCAGCAGCGAGCTGGTGGTGCATGAGTGGCCACACGCCAACGCGCGCCTGGAATTTTCCGCTGCGCATGCGGGCGCGCAGGGCGATGCCGATGACCATCGGCTGGTGCAGTGCGTGGTGCTGCCGCTGCCCTCGCATGGCACTGCACTGGACGTGGCATCGCCGGCACCGCCAGCGCCGCTGGCAAGCGAAGCCTATCGCCGCATACTGGACCACTTCCCGCACAACGTATGGTTGTGCACGGTCAGCGGCGAGCTGTTCTGGACCAACCGTACCTCCAATCTGTTCACCTATGGCCGTGCCGAGTTCCATGACCCGGACAGCAGCGCCTACATCACCAAGATCCACCCCGATGACCTGACCGGTGCCGGCGTGGCGCTGTCCAAGGCGATGCAGGCCGGGCATATGGAAACCCCGTACCGCTACCGCCTGCGTGACCACGCCGGCAATTACCATTGGTTCCAGTTCACAATGGCGCCGGTGCTGGATGCGCACGGTGAGCCTACCTACTGGGTGGGTACCAGCATCAACATCCAGCACATCCATGACGCAGAGCAGCAGGCGCTGGCCGAGCTGAAGGCACTCCAGCGCAGATGCGAGAGCAACGAGAGCAGGCTGATCAGCTCCGAGCGGCTGGTGGCACAGCAGCACAAGATGGAGCTGGTGGCGCACCTGGCCGGTGGCGTTGCACATGATCTGAACAACCTGCTGCATGTCATGGGCATCAACATCGAGCTGATGCAGCCGCTGGTACAGCAGGAGGCGCTGCAGCGGCATATGCGCATCCTGGAAGGCTGCATCAAGAAGGCAGGGCGGCTGTCCACGCAGCTGGCCGGTTTCAGCGGGCGGCTGCCGCAGAACGCAGTAGCTCTGGACCCCGCCGTCTTGGTGGAGGATATCCGCGAACTGCTGAGCCGCGCGGTGGGTGCGGAGATCGAGCTGTGCATCGTCATTGAAGGCCAGCCGCACGCAGTGCTGGCCGACAAGTCCTATCTGGAAAACGCGCTGATCAACCTGGCCATCAATGCCCGCGATGCGATGGACGGACGTGGCAGCGTCACCTTGCGTGTGGCCAACCAGGTGGAAGCCGGCGCTGATGGTCAGCAGCGCGACCATGTGGTGTTCAGCCTCCAGGACGAAGGAAGCGGCATGAGCGCGGCTGTGCGCGAGCGCATCTTCGACCCGTTCTTCACCACCAAGGCGCCGGACAAGGGCACCGGTCTTGGGCTGCCGATGGTGCGTACCTTCGTCGAGAACTCCGGTGGGCACATCACCGTTGAATCGGTGGAGGGACAGGGCAGCTGCGTGTCGATTCACCTGCCGCGCACCGAGCAGGCGCCGGAGGCCGCCGTCATTGCCCAGCCGTCGCCGCAGACAAGTGGCCAGGGCCGGATCCTGCTGGTGGAGGACGACCGGAACGTGCGCGATGCGATGAACCACATCCTCACGCGGCTGGGCTACGACACCATTCCTTCCTTCAGCTTTGACCATGCGGTGAAGCTGCTGGAAGGTGGAATGCGCCCGGATCTGATCGTTTCCGATGTGCGCATGCCCGGCAGGATGAGCATCAACGACCTGATCGGCATGGTCGAGACGGTGGTGCCGGTGCCGCTGATTTTCGTTACCGGCTACAGCGCCGAGGTGGTGGTCAAGGAAGGCCTGATCCACGACAAATACCCTGTGCTGTTCAAGCCGTTCTCCGCACAGGAGATATCGGCCAGGATCCGCGACATGCTGGAAGCCCGCAGCCTTGGCCCTGACCCGCACGCAGTGGCCTGAGGTGGCAGCCAATCGGGCCGTGGTGTGGCACGCTGTCATGCAGGCACTGTTGGCTGGAATGAACGGGAGACCATCGATGCGTGCAGCCAATGCGTTGCGTCCACGCCTGCTGCTGGCGGGCTGGGCAACCCTGCTGCTGGCCGCGTGCAGCACCGTGCCCGCGCCACCACCGGGGCCGGCCCCGGACGTGGTACGCGCGGACATCGAGCGGCGCATTCCGGCCAGCATCGGCGACCGCGCGGGTTGGGCAGCCGATATCCAGGCGGCACTGGCCGCGCAGCGGATCGAACCGAACCCGGAAAACATCTGCGCGGTGCTGGCGGTGATCGAGCAGGAATCCGGCTACCGTGCCGATCCCGTCGTGCCCAACCTGCCGCGCGTCGCCCGCCAGGAAATCGACCGCCGCGCCAGCGCCCTGCATGTGCCGGGCCTGCTGGTGGATGCCGGGCTGAAGATCAAGGCACCCGATGGCCGCAGCTACGGCGACAAGCTGGCCGGCGTGCGCAGCGAGCGTGATCTGAGTCGCTTGTACGAGGAAATCATCGAGCGCGTGCCGCTGGGGCAGCGCCTGTTCGCCGGCAAGAACCCGGTGCAGACCGGTGGCGCCATGCAGGTCAGCATTCCCTTTGCCGAAGCGCGCGCCGCCGGTTACCCCTACCCGGTGCAGGGCAGCATCCGCGATGAAGTGTTCAGCCGCCGCGGCGGTGTCTATTTCGGCAGCATGCACCTGCTGGGCTACGCCACGCCGTACACGCGCAAGGTGCACCGTTTCGCCGACTACAACGCCGGCTGGTACGCCAGCCGCAATGCGGCCTTCCAGAACGCGGTGGCGACCGCCACCGGCACCACGCTGGCGCTGGATGGTGATTTGCTCGCGCCGGGTGCGCCGCTGGACAAGCCGGGCCAGACCGAACGTGCGGTGCGTCAGCTGGCAGGTGCGCTGGGCATGGACGAGCGTGGCATCCGCCGTGCATTGGAACAGGCCGACCAGCTGGGTTTCAGCGACAGCCCGCTGCACGCGCGCGTGTTCGCGCTGGCCGAGGCCAAGGCAGGTAAGCCATTGCCGCGTGCGGTCATTCCCGGCATCCGCCTGGACAGCCCCAAGATCACCCGCGAGCTGACCACCGAGTGGTTCGCCAACCGCGTGGACGGGCGCTACCGGCAGTGCCTGCAGCGGTGATTCACGGCCCTCTCCTGCGGGAGGGGCGGCCGAACACACCGCAGCCCCGCGCCTGGCTCAGCCCCTTGCCGGGTGCCGCGACAGCGCCCGCGCGCCGGTGATGATCATGCGGATCATCTGCGCCATCTGCTCGATCAGCTCGGGGTCTTTCTCTTCCGGCAGGTCCATGGCGGTGCCGCCCATGGCGAAGATCAGGCGGGTGATGGCCTTGGCGGCCAGCGCAGGCTCGTGCAGGGTGGCGCCGTCCTGCGCGGCCAACCGCACCAGGTCCACCTTCAGCTCGTCCTCGAAATAGAGCAGTTCGCGGTCCACCGCCTGCTTGAAAGCGTCCGAACCGGCGGTGCCTTCGCGCAGCAGCACATGCAGCAGGCGGTCATCGGCGCGCAGCTGCTCCATGAAGGTTTCCACCGACAGGCGGATCACGCCGCGGTTGCTGTCGGCCGCGCGCAGTCGCGCCTGGCCGATGATGGTGCGCAGCGAACGGCCCGCCAGGTCGATCAGCGCCACCGTCAGCTCGTCCATGTCGCGGAACTGGCGGTAGAACGAATTGGGCGCAATCCCGGCCTCGCGGGCCACCTCGCGCAGGCTCAGCGTGGACACACTGCGGTGCGGCCCAATCAACGCCAACGCGGCGGCCAGCAGGTCGTCACGGGAGATGGACGCCTTGCGGACCGGGTGGGTGTCGTCGTGAACGGGCAGGGGCGGATCGTGGCGGGTCATCGCGGCAGGAATCTTCGGATTTCTGAATCATAGCCGGTGTTACGAATATACAGTTGTATACACGCTTGTATGCTCGGCCGTATAGTTCGCCCCCATGAGCGCCGTTTACCGCAATGCCACGCCTCCGCCGATCCCGTGGGTCAGCGAGGGCTTCTTTGATTTCTGGTCCACCCGGGTCAACCCGCTGTGGACGCTGCGCAGGCCGCTGGCACGCTTGGTGGCGCGGCACCGGGTCAGCGCCGACGCGGTGACCCTGGAACTGCAGCCGAACCGGCATTTCCATGGCCTGCAGGCCGGGCAGCACATCAATCTGGGCGTGGAAGTGGACGGCCGCCTGCTGACCCGCAGCTACAGCCCCACGCCGCTGCCCGGCGGGCGGCTGGCGATCACCGTGAAGGCAATGGCAGGCGGCAAGGTGAGCTGTCATCTGGCCCGCGATGCGGCCATCGGCGAGGTGTTCGCGCTGGGCCAGGCCTTCGGTGAGATGACTCTGCCCGCGCACGCCGACCAGCGCCTGCTGATGCTGGCCGCTGGCAGCGGCATCACCCCGATGCGGGCGCTGCTGCGGCAACTGGATGCGCAGGGCATGACCGCGCCGGTGGACCTGCTGTACTGGGCGCGGCGGCGCGAGGAACTGTGCTTTGTTGATGAACTGGAGGCCATGGCCGCGCGCCACCCGGGCCTCCACTTGACGCTGCTGCTCACCCGCGAAGGCGAAGGTGCGCCGCGCGTGGGCGAACATGATTTCGGCTCATTGCCTTCACTGGCAAGTGCGCGGGTGCTGGCCTGCGGTCCCGGTGGTTTCGTGGAAGCCGCGCGCGCGCGCCTGCAGGGGCAGGTGGCCAGTTTCCAGAGCGAAGCCTTCAGCCTGCCGCAGCTGCCGGCGATGGAGCAGGGCAGCGTGCAGGTGCAGCTGCTGCGCAGTGGCCGCACGCTGACCGTACCGCGTGGTGTTGCTCTGCTGTCCGCGCTTGAAGCGCAGGGTGTGCAGCCGGCCAGCGGCTGCCGCATGGGCATCTGCAATACCTGCGTCTGCGACAAGGCCTCCGGGGTTACCCGCCACACGCTTACCGGTGATCTGGCCGGTGAACCTTCCACACCGCTGAAGCTGTGCGTCAACAGCGCCAGCACCGATCTCGCCCTGGAGCTGTAACCGATGTCCTCCGTGCACAACCGCGCCCTGTCTGCTGCCGAGCTGCAGGCCTTCGGCGATGAACTGGACGCTGTACGCGCCCGCCACCAGGCCACACTGGGCGCGGCCGACGCGCGTTACATCCGGCGTGTGGTGGCAACGGTGCGCTGGACCGGCGTGGCCGGTCGCACGCTGCTGTTCCTGGGGGCATTCGTGCACAGCGTGCTGGTGCCGGCGTGGATCGCCGGTGTGCTGCTGCTGGGGCTGTCCAAGATTCTGGAGAACATGGAGCTGGCGCACAACGTCATCCATGGCCAGTACGACTGGATGGGCGACCCCGCGCTGCAGGGCAAGACCTACGAATGGGATATCGCCGGCACCTCCGAGAACTGGCGCAAGACCCACAATTTCCGCCACCACACCTACACCAACGTGCGCGGGCTGGATGATGACATCGGCTACGGCCTGCTGCGCATCTTCCCCGAGCAGCGTTGGCACCCGTTCTTTCTGGCGCAGCCTGCGGTGGCGGTGGTGTTCGCGCTGCTGTTCGAGTGGGGCATCGCCATACAGGACCTGCGCGTGGGCCGCCTGCTCAGCGGCAAGGTCACGCTCCGGCAGCTGTGGAAGCAGGCCAGGCCGGTGCGCCGCAAGGCATTGAAGCAGGTGCTGAAGGACTATGTGCTGTTCCCGGCGCTGGCCGGCCCGTTCTTCCTGCCGGTGCTGCTGGGCAATGTGGCCGCCAATGTGATCCGCAACGTGTGGACCTATGTGGTGATCTTCTGCGGCCACTTCACCGCCGATGCGGAAACCTTCCCCAAGGACTGCGTGCGCAATGAAAGCCGCGGCCATTGGTATCTGCGCCAGCTGCGTGGTTCATCCAACATCACCGGCGGCAAGTGGATGGACGTGATGACCGGCAACCTCAGCCACCAGATCGAGCACCACTTCTACCCGGACATCCCCGCCAACCGCTACGCTGCCATGGCGGTGGACGTGCGCGACATCTGCGCGCGCTATGGCCAGCACTACAACACCGGCTCGCTGCCGAAGCAGTTCGGGCAGGTGATGTGGCGCATCGTGCGGCATGCGTTTCCGAGCAGGCCGAAGCGGGCCGAGAAGCCGCTGGTGGTTGCCGAGGCGAACTGAGGTTGTGCTGCGGCACCTGCGTTACCGCAGCAGGCCCCAGGCGACAGCAGCCCCCACGCACCACAGCACCGCCCATGGCGCCGAAAGTCGGGCGGTGCTGAGCAGCAGGAAGCCGATGGCGGCGATCACAAGATCTGCTGCCGAGCGAACGCCCGTGGTCCACACCGGGTTGTAGAAGGCGGCGAGCAGCAGCCCCACGATGCCGGCGTTGATGCCTGCCACCACGCTGGCTGCACGCTGGTGTTTCACCAGCTGTGACCAGGCGGGCAGCGCGGCAAGCAGCAGCAGAAAGCCGGGCAGGAAGATCGCCAGCACCGCGATCGCCGCACCTGCGGCGGATGGGAGCGACAGCGGCACTTCCGCGCCGAGGAACGCAGCCAGTGAGAACATCGGGCCGGGCATGGCCTGGGCCGCGCCGTAGCCGGCGAGGAAGGTATCCGGCGCCACCCATCCCGTATCCACCACCTGTTGCTGCAGCAGTGGTAACACGACATGACCGCCGCCGAAGACCAGTGCGCCGGCACGGTAGAACGCGCCGGCCATGCTGGTGGCGGTAGGCGTGGTGGCAGCGGGCAAGGCGGTGGCGGCGACGAGCCCCAGCGCGAACACCACTGCAAACAGCGAGGCTGTTCGCCTGCCATAAGTGATCGGCGGGTTGGCTGCCGGCAGGGCGCTGACGTGCCGGCACAGCAATGCGCCCAGTACACCGGCCACGACAATGGCGATGAGTTGCAGCCAAGGCGCGCCCCACACCAGCATGAGCACGGTTGTGGCGGCGGCGATCAGCATGCGCGGCGCGTCTGGCGTGAGCTTGCGCATCATGCCCAGAAGGGCGTGGGCAACGACGGCCACTGCGACCAGCTTCAGGCCATGCAGTGCCGCTGCACCGCGTTCACTCCCAAGGTGGGGGGCGAGGCTGGCGAAGCCGAACATCAGCAGCGCCGAGGGCAGGGTGAACGCCAGAAATGCGGCCAATGCCCCCTTCCAACCGGCACGAAACAGGCCGATGGCGAAGCCCATCTGGCTGCTGGCCGGCCCGGGCAGGAACTGGCAGATCGCCAGCAACTGCGCGAACTGTGCGTCGTTCAACCACGCCCGACGCTGGACGAAGGTCGTGTGGAAATAGCCGATATGCGCGATGGGCCCGCCGAACGAGGTGAAGCCGAGTGCAAGGAAGACCCGGAAGACTTCCATCGTACTGGCATTGGCCTGCACTGCGCGTCGGGCGTCGGAGGGCGGCATGTGTCCGGGTTGTCAGCTCAGCCAGAGCAGGAGTATGTCGCCATCGTGTGTGGCTGGCCATTGCAGGGCCGGTTGCTTTCGATCAGCAGTACGATTGCATGGCTGTTATGCAGCGTGGCCGGGTATGCCGACTTCTGCCGCCGACCCGAGTGCCCGGATTGAATATCATCCCGCGGCTTGGTTTCAGGGGGGCAGGTTTGACATGGGAAAGGCGGTTTACGTTTTTCATTGCGGTGGCGTTGCATGTCGGTGCCGGTCAGGCCTTGGCGGCATCCACCTCGCTTCGGCACGAACAGGCCCGATGGACAGGGCAAGGGAAGCCGGCAGA
This sequence comes from Stenotrophomonas sp. UBA2124, assembly GCA_002329155.1. GTDB lineage: Bacteria > Pseudomonadota > Gammaproteobacteria > Xanthomonadales > Xanthomonadaceae > Stenotrophomonas. The sequence continues at coordinate 53,293 of DCXY01000048.1, forward strand.
TGACCGTTGGTTTCATATCCACACCGCAGACGATGGCATGCCTGTGTTCGTCGATCTTGACGGCGTTGTGGGGGCAGGGCAGGGAATCCATCTTGTGACGCGCAGCGTTCCGGTGGTTGCGGGCATGCGGGCGCAGGAGATCATCATGCGTTTCCGGATCAACTGCTGCAGGGACTGTGGCATTCGAGAAGACTCCGTCCCTGCTGGAGAGCATGCGCAACCCGCAGCCGGAGCCGCCAATATCAGCCGCCCAGTGCTATGCGGGAGAGATTCCAGTGCGTGGCAAGGGGAGCCGGGATCTGCGGGCATTCGTCTGCGGCTGATTTCATCGGCAGCCGGCAGCTTCCAGCACTCAACCGCGCCGCGCTGCCTCGATGGCGGCGATGTCGATGCGGGTCATCTGCATCATCGCCTCGAAGGCACGTTTGGCCACACCCGGGTCCGGATCGGTGACGGCGGCGGTCAAGACGCGCGGGGTGATCTGCCATGACAGGCCCCACTTGTCCTTGCACCAGCCGCAGGCGCTTTCCTGGCCGCCGTTGTTGACGATGGCATCCCACAGGCGGTCGGTCTCGGCCTGGTCGTCGGTGGCAACCTGGAACGAGAACGCCTCGGAATGCTTGAATGCGGAACCTCCATTCAGGCCGATGCAGGGAATGCCCATCACCGTGAAGTCCACGGTCAGTACATCGCCCTGTTTGCCGGACGGAAAGTCGGCAGGTGCGCGGTGCACGGCCAGTACCTTGCTGTCGGGGAAGGTGGCGGCATAGAACTCGGCCGCTTCCTGCGCATCGCCGTCGTACCACAGGCAGATGGTGTTCTTGCTGGGCATGGCGTGACTCCTTCTGGATCGTGGGTGTTCAACGCTGCCTATCATCGCGTGTCTGGCGTTGAATGGATGGGGCAGCTTCAAGCAAGCCCGGCGCGGTCACACCGGACTGGCATGCCTGTATGGGGGAGGGGATTCAAGGCCGTTGTCGGCTTGCTACCTTCAGTGCGGCCTATTCCTCTTCCTCACTCTTATTCTCGTGACGCTGTTTTCTGCGTTGAGGCTCGGATTGCGGTTCTTGTTCAGGTGTTGGATTCGGGTTGCCCTGGACGTGAACACTACGCATGCTGCTCATGGTGACGCCTGCCGCTTGCACGGCGTAATTGCCGTGCTGCTAGATTGCGACCGCCCCTGTTATCGGCACGTGCCTGTTCTGTTGTGCCGACGCCACCATCGTGACTGGTGGTTATCCAGCCATCCGGGTTCAGTTGCGGGGTAGCCTGGTGCGTGGTCGTGCTGCGCTGACGTACATCAGCGCACGCGAGGGCACAGACAGGCAGAAGCCGTGGAACGGCCTGCGGCACGGTTGCAGCGCACCCATGAGGGGGGCGCTGCAACCGCGGAGTGGTAGCTGCGGCCATGGCATGCTGATCCAGCAGCCCGCGCAGTACATCGGTGCCAATCCGGGCATGAACAAGCCCGGCACCGATGCTGACAAGCCTTACTTCATGTAACGGCTGCGGCGCAGCCAGAAGTAGATGGGCAGGCCTGCCGCCAGCAGCGCCAGGCCCCACAACAGGGCTTCGGTACCGACACCGGCCACGGCATACAGGCTGAAGGCCAGTGCGCCGGCCGCAGCCAGCCGCGTGGCGGTGCCGCTGCCACGCCACAACCATGCGGCAGCACCGGCCACATAGGGCAGCAGGGTGGCGGCGGTGGAGAGCAGCACCGAGAACTTGAACAGGTCCACCAGCGAGCGGTTGTAATTGCTGATGACCAGCACGGTTGCCAGCACACAGCTGACGATGATGCCGAAGGCCGGTGCACCGTTGCGGGTCTGGTGGGCGAAGGCGCGCGGCAGCACACCGTCGCGGGCTGCCGCCATGGGCAGCTGTGCGGAGAGCAGGGTCCAGCCGTTCAGCGCACCCACGCAGGAAATGGCCATCACCACCGCCAGCACCGTGCCGGCGGCCGGGCCCCACAGCGCAGCGGCGGCATCGGCCATCGGCGCGCCGGACCTGGCCAGCACATCGGCAGGCAGCAGGCCCAGCACGGTGGTGCAGGCCAGCACGGTGGCGACACCGGCGATGGCGGTGCCGGCCACGGTGGCGCGGGCCACGGTGCGCGGTGCGTCGTCCACCGATTCGGCCGGCACGGTGGCCGCCTCCAGGCCGATCATCGCCCAGAGCGTCAGCGCGACGGTGGCGGCGGCCACAGAGCCCAGGCTCTCGCCGCTGGGGTTGAAGGGCACGTAATGACGGGTATCCACAAACCACAGCGCGACCAGCCCGAACAGCAGCAGCGGCACCACCTTCAACACGGTGGTCAGCAACTGCAGGCGGCCCGCTTCGCGCAGACCCAACAGGTTGACGCCGGCGCAGGCCCACAGCGCGATCAGGCCGCAGCTGGCCGCACGGACCGGGGTGGCGGTAAGGGCCGGGAATATGGCGCCCACGCTGCCGGTGAACGCCACGGCGATGGCGGCGATGGCGCACCACATGGAAATCCAGTAACTCCAGGCCACCATGAAGCCGGGTAGTTCGCCAAAGGCATTGCGTGCGAACACATACGGCCCACCGGTCTGTGGCCAGCGTTTGGCCAGCTGGGCGAAGGTGACCGCCAGCAGCAGCGCGCCGCACAGGGTGATGCCCCAGCCGATCAGCGTGGCAGCGCCGTAGGGCGCCAGCGTGGCCGGCAGCAGGAAGGTGCCGGAGCCGATCATGCTGCCAACCACCAGAGCGGTGGCGGACCAGAAGCCCAGCGGGCGGGTGGATGTAGTCATGGATACAGCAACGGCAGGGGCCAGCCGCAGATGCCGGAGCAGCGGCGTGGCAAAGAAAAGGGAGTGCCGGCCCGGTTGGGCGGCGCGGGTGCGGATTATGACGCTTTGCGGCGCTAACAGCGATGCTGGTCGGTGCACTGCCAGCGATTATGACCTTTGGCCCTTCCGCCATTGCCCCCAGCCGCCGACGCTGCCAGACATGTATTTCCGATGGAATTCCCCATGACCCTGCGCCCCCTGGCATTTGCTGTTTCCCTTTCGCTGGCCACCGTGCTTGCGGCCTGCTCCCCGTCCACCGAGCCCACTGCCGGCAGCACTGCCGCCGGTGAAGCGCCACAGGCGGACAAGGCGGCGCAGCTGAACCAGCTGTATGCCGACTACTGGGAGGGCGTGCTGAAGCTGAACCCGCTGCAGGCCACATTCCAGGGTGACAACCGCTACAACGACCAGCTGCCGGACATGGGCTCGGCCGAGTTCCGCAAGCAGACCCATGACTTCACCACCGAGTGGCTGGGCAAGGTGGAGAAGCTGGGCGATGCCGGCCTGAGCGGGCAAGACCTGCTCAGCTACCGCATCTTCGTGGAAGAACAGAAGCAGTCGTTGGAGGGGGAGAAGTTCCCCAGCTGGATGATGCCGGTGAACCAGATGGGTTCCACCGTGAGCTACGCGGTGATGCTGGGCTCGGGCCAGGTGGCACAGCCGTTCAAGACGGTGAAGGACTACGACAACTGGCTGGCGCGCGCCGCCCGTATTCCGGTGCTGCTGGATACCGAAATCGCCAACATGCGTGAAGGCATGAAGGCCGGTGTGGTGCAGCCGCGTGCGCTGATGGAAAAGGTGGTGCCACAGTTCGATGAGCTGATTACCGTCAAGCCCGAGGACAGCCAGTTCTGGGGCCCGATCAAGAGCATGCCGGCGGACTTCCCGCAGGCCGACAAGGACCGCCTGACGGCGGCCTTCCGCAGCCTGATCGCCGACCAGCTGATGCCGGCCATCAAGAAGCAGCGTGACTTCATCGCCCACGAATACCTGCCGGCCACCCGCGACAGCGTGGGTCTGGACGCGCTGCCCGATGGCAAGGCGTGGTACGCCTTCAACGCCAGGCAGAGCACCACCACCGAGCAGACGCCGGAGCAGATCCACGAGATCGGCCTGAAGGAAGTGGAGCGCATCCACGGTGAGATGAAGCAGGTGATGGAGCAGGTGGGCTTCAAGGGCTCGCTGCAGGACTTCTTCAAGTTCATGCAGACTGACAAGCAGTTCGAGTTCAAGTCCGAGCAGGCGCTGCTGGAGCACTACCGCGGGCTTGAGGCCAAGATCAACGAAGGCGTGCCGAAGCTGTTCTCGCTGACGCCGAAGGCGGGCTTCGAGATTCGCCCGATCGAGGCGTTCCGTGCCAAGTCCGCTGCCGGTGGCGAGTACATGCAGCCGAGCGAGGATGGCAGCCGCCCGGGCATCTTCTACGTCAACACCTACGACCTGCCGACCCGCAAGACCTGGGACGCGGAAGACCTGTTCCTGCACGAGGCCATTCCGGGCCATCACTTCCAGCTGGCGCTGCAGCAGGAGCTGAAGGGCGTGCCCGCGTTCCGCCGCTTCGGTGGCCAGACCGCCTTCATCGAAGGCTGGGGCCTGTATGCCGAGAGCCTGGGCAAGGACCTGGGCGTATACACCGAGCCGTACAGCTACTTCGGCCGCCTGCAGGGTGAGCTGTGGCGCGCGGTGCGCTTGGTAGTCGATACCGGCCTGCACGCCAAGGGCTGGAGCCGCCAGCAGGTGCTGGACTACATGTTCGCCAATTCGTCGGTGAGCCAGCCCGACGCCATTGCCGAAGCCGAGCGTTACATCGCCTGGCCGGGCCAGGCGCTGGCCTACAAGACCGGCGAGCTGAAGATCCAGGAACTGCGCAAGCGCGCGCAGGACAAGCTGGGTGCCAGGTTCGACATCCGCGAATTCCACGCCGAAGTGCTGAAGGACGGCTCGGTGCCGCTGGACGTGCTGGAAGGCAAGCTGGATGCGTGGATTGCTGAGAAGGCGAAGTAAGGGGCGCATTGCTTTTTGCTTCCTGCCCCCTCCCTTTTGCGTAGCAAAGGGGAGGGATGGGGAGGGGTGAAGCTTTCCGCGTGAAGCCCAAAAGCCAACCCCCTCCCAACCTCCCCCTGCGGGTTTCGCCCGCAAGGGGAGGGGCCACAGCAGCTCCCTCCCTTTTGCGAAGCAAAGGGGAGGGCTGGGGAGGGGTAAAGCTTTCCGAGTGAAGCCCAAAACCAACCCCCTCCCAACCTCCCCCTACGGGCTTCGCCCGCAAGGGGAGGGGCATAGCTACCCCCTCCCTTTTGCGTAGCAAAGGGGAGGGCCGGGGAGGGGTAGAGCTTTCCGGGTGAAGCCCAAAGCCAACCCCCTCCCAACCTCCCCCTGCGGGCTTCGCCCGCAAGGGGAGGGGCCACAGCAGCCCCCTCCCTTTTGCGTAGCAAAGGGGAGGGCCGGGGAGCGGTAGAGCTTTCCGCGTGAAGCCCAAAACCCACCCCCTCCCAACCTCCCCCTGCGGGCTTCGCCCGCAAGGGGAGGGGCCACAGCAGCCCCCTCCCTTTTGCGAAGCAAAGGGGAGGGTTGGGGAGGGGTAAGGCTTTCCGCGTGAAGCCCAAAAGCCAACCCCCTCCCAGCCTCCCCCTACGGGCTCCGCCCGCAAGGGGAGGGGCCAGCAGCTCCCTCCCTTTTGCGAAGCAAAGGGGAGGGCTGGGGAGGGGTAAAGCTTTCCGCGTGAAGCCCAAACCACCCCCTCCCAACCTCCCCCTACGGGCTTTGCCCGCAAGGGGAGGGGCCAGCAGCTCCCTCCCTTTTGCGAAGCAAAGGGGAGGGCTGGGGAGGGGTAAAGCTTTCCGCGTGAAGTTCAAACCACCCCCTCCCAACCTCCCCCTGCGGGCTTCGCCCGCAAGGGGAGGGGCTGGTTTGCTTCCACTTCAGCAGCCAACGCGCGGAACCACACCGGCAACACACCGATCCATCCAGCAGCACGCACGCTTCAGGCTCGCTGTGCCATCGTTGTCCGCCTTCCACTGAATTTCCCGAAAGCCTGATGGCCGCACACATCCGCCACCAGCCGCCTCCCTGACGATGACGCTCATTGTTTCGCTGATCCTGCCACTGCTTGCCCTCTGGTTGTGGTGGCCTGTTACGCCGCTCAGCCGCCGCCAGCGCCGCTGGCATATCGGTATCACCGTGGCCCTTGCACTGGTCGGGCTGGGCTTGGCCACGCTGTGGCGGCTGGACATGCTCGCTTACGCCGCCGAAGCCTGGATCCAGCTGGTGTTCGGCTGGGTGCTGGTGATGTTCGTGCTGCTGTTCGGCTTCCTGCTGCTGCGCGCGCTGGGCTGGCTGCTGTCCCGGTTGGCACCACGCGGTTCCACCATCGCCACGCTGTGGCACGGGCGCCGGTTGAACCATGCCGCCGCCGCCGTGATCGTGTTGCTGGCGACGCTTGGCATCTACAACGGCCTCAAGCCGCCGCAGGTGCGCGAGCGCGAGCTGGTGGTGCCGCATCTGCCGGTGGAAATGGATGGCCTGCGCATGGCGGTGCTGGCCGACCTGCATATCAGCCCGGTCAAGCGCACATGGCGCACGCAGCGCATTGTGGATGCAGTGATGGCGGCCAAGCCTGACCTGATCGTGCTGCCCGGCGACATGTCCGATGGCCAGCTGGCCGACAGCGCGCGCTTCGCCGCGCCACTGGCACAGCTGAAGGCACCCTATGGGGTGTGGCTGGCACCGGGCAACCACGAGTACTACTACGACTACACCGACTGGATGGGCCACTTCCGCCAGATGGGTCTGGGCGTGCTGGAGAACCAGACCGTACGCCTGACAATCAACGGGCGCACGCTGGCGCTGTCCGGCATCGGCGATCTGGCCGCGCTCAAGGCGCGCCCCTACATGCACGGTGGGCTGAAGCCTGATCTGGACGCGGTGGTCGCCGCCGCCAAGGGCAGTGACGTGCACATCCTGCTTGCCCACCAGCCCAAGCAGGCGCGTGCCAGTGCCGCCAGTGGTGCGGTGGATCTGCAGATTTCAGGGCATACCCATGGCGGGCATATTGTGGGTTTCGACCGCTGGGTGGTGGCGCCGTTCAATGACGGCTACGTGCGCGGCGACTACAAGGTGCAGGACATGACCCTGTTCGTCAGCCGGGGCGTTGGCCAGTGGGATGGCTTCACCGCGCGGCTGGGTGTGCCCTCGGGCATCGAAGTGCTGGTGCTGCGCAGCCCGCAGCGTTGAATCGGCCGCTGGCGGCGATCACCGGTGGAGTGTGCTCTCGCTCTTGTCGGGCATCAGACGCGGCAGGGCGCTGACCACGACAAGCGCCGCCAGTGTGGTGACGGCGGCGGCCATGTACATGCCCATGCCGGCGGTCATGCCGATGGCGGCCGTCATCCAGATGCCTGCGGCGGTGGTGAGGCCCTGGATGCGCTCCTCGTTGTCCAGCTTGAGGATGGCGCCCGCACCCAGAAAGCCGATGCCGGACACGATGCCCTGCATCACGCGGGTGACATCGCCACCGTCAATGCCCATCTGCAGCGGCGCCAGCACGAACAATGCCGAACCCATCGACACCAGGATGTGGGTTTTCACGCCAGCGGCGCGTCCCTTGTTCTCGCGCTCCAGCCCCACCAGCCCGCCCAGCACGATGGCCGCCAGCAGCCGCGCCAGGGTGATGGTCAACAGCTCCAGATCGGGCAAGGCGAATTCTTCGGACAGCGTCTGGCTGATCTGCGATGGCATGTTCATGCGTGCGGGCTCTCCAACGGTCGGTTCACCGTCCGGACGCTAGCACCGCCGCCATGCGCGGCAGGTGAGCGCGCCCACCCGGGGCGTGAGTGCCATCACGGAAACGAAAACGGCCCCGCGAGAGGCCGTTTTCAGTCATGACTTAAGCAGCGGTCAGGCGTTGATCTGCTGGAAATTTTCGGCACGGGTATGGCCGTGGGTGGCCTCGCCGGTGCGCGGCAGCGGGTAATCGTTGAGGCGGTCCAGCAGCACTGTCTGCATGCCGGCTTCGCGGGCAGCGTCCAGCTCCTCGACGACGTCGGACAGGAACAGGATGTCCTTGGTGGCGATGCCGATGGCCTTGGCGATATGGCTGTAGCTTGCCGCCTCGCGCTTGCCGCCCACTTCGGTATCGAAGTTGCCGGAGAACAGCGGGTTGAGGTCGCCCGCATCGCTGTAGCCGAAGAACAGCTTCTGCGCCGGCACCGAGCCGGAGGAGTAGACGTACAGCGGCGTGCCGGCGGCATGCCAGCCACGCAGCACTGCCGCCACTTCCGGGTACAGGTGCGCGGTGTAGTCACCGTTGCGGTAGCCGGCCTCCCAGATCATGCCCTGCAGCGCCTTGAGCGCGGTGTGCTTGCGGTCCTGGTCTATCCAGCCCTGCAGCGCCTCGACGATCACTTCATCCTGGCAGGCGCTGGCGGCGATCTCGATGGCTACCGCGTCCAGCCAGCGGCGCACCTGCGGCTCCTGGCCGTGGTTGCGGACGAAACCCGGCAGTGCCTTGCGCGCATACGGAAACAGCACTTCCTTGACGAAGGAGATGCTGGAGGTGGTGCCCTCGATGTCGGTGAGGATGGCTTTGATGGTCATGCGGGTGGTCCTGCGCCGTGATGCGTGGGCGGTGGTTCAGTGGATGGTGGATCGCGGCGAAGCTGCGGGCTTCGCCCCACACCCTCTCCACTGGGGAGAAGGGCGGTGTGTCAGTTTGCGCTTGGCTCGTAACGGGGGAATCGCCTGGCGATGTCGGTGCCGGTGAAATGCCCGACCCAGCCATCCGGCTCGGTGAAGAAGCGGATGGCGGCGAAACTGGGTTCGGCGCCCATGTCGAACCAGTGGGTCACGCCATCGGGCACCGAGATCAGGTCGTCCTTCACGCACTCCACCTCGTACACCTTGTCATCCACATGCAGGGTGAACAGGCCCGAGCCGGCGACGAAGAAACGCACTTCGTCCTCCTTGTGGTAGTGCTCGTCGAGGAACTTCTGGCGGATCTCGGCGCGGTTGGGGTTGTCCGGGGCGATGGAGGCCACGTCCACACTCTTGAATCCGTGCGCGGCCACCAGCCGGTCGATGTCCTCGCGGTAGGCGGCGAACACTTCCTCCTGGCTCGCGCCCGGGGTGACCGGGTGCCGGGCCTGCCAGCGTTCAAAGGTGACACCTATCTTCTTCAGTTCGGCGGCGATGACCCCGCCGTCGCGGCTGTCCAGCAGCGGCGTGTCAGGGGCGTTGTCGTTGAAGATGCGCAGTCGGCTCATGGCGGGACTCCACGGATGGGGGAGGGGGAGCGTAGCAGTGCCGGCCAGGGCCGGTGCATACCAGTTTGGAATCAGGAAATGGCGCGCAGCCTGCGCAGTTCCAGTTCGCAATGAAGCAGGAACTCGAAGGCTTCCAGATGACGGCGGGCCTCGGCCATGTCGCGGCCCCAGGCATACAGGCCGTGACCGTCGATCAGGTAGCCCCACATCGGGCCCTTGTCCAGCTCGGCTTCCACCTGTGCGGCCAGCACGTCCATGTCCTGGGTGTTGGGGAACACGCGCAGGTCCACGGCGGTTTCATGGGTGGAGTTGCCGTGCAGCGCCTTGAGCAGCTCGTAGCCTTCCAGGCGGATGTGGCCCTGCTTGCCGTACAGGCGCGAAGCGATGGTCTGCACCGGCGAATGGGTGTGCAGCACGCAGCCCACCTCCGGGAAGCGTGCGTACAGCTGGGTGTGCAGCAGGGTCTCAGCCGACGGCCGCAGGGGGCGGCCAACCGCCTTGCCGTGCAGGTCCACCACCATGATGTCGCTTTCGATCAGCCGCCCCTTGTCCTTGCCGGACACGGTGATGGCCGCGTGCTGGTCATCCAGCCGGTGCGAGAAATTGCTGCTGGTGGCAGGCGTCCAGCCGGCCTGGGCCAGCTCGCGGATGTTGTCGATCAGCAGCTGGGCCAACTGGCTCAGCCGCTCGCTGTCGTAGGGGACGGAGGGAGCGTTCATGCCCCGCATTCTACTAAGAACAGACGACAATCCCGCTCACCGCGTGCCCACTTCACGGCCCGGGCAGGTGGCGCATGCCCGGCTGCAGCGGTAATGGCCCGGCGTCAGGCTGCCTGCTGTGTAAAAGCAAACCCCAGATGCAGGGCATCCGGGGTTGTCCGGCCATTACGGCATGTCGCGGCGATCAGCTCTTGTTGGCGTTGCGGTTGGCCGCGTTGAGCTTGCTATGGCGCATGCCGTAGGCGAAATAGATGATGAAGCCGGTCAGCGTCCACACGCCCATCAGCATCCAGTTGTGCAGGGTCATGGCGGTGAGCAGGGCCACGCAGCTGAAGACGCCCAGGCTGCAGATCAGCCATGCGGCGGGGATGCGGAACGGGCGCGGCAGCTCCGGGTGGGTGCGGCGCAGCACCATTACGCCTGCACAGACGGCAGCGAAGGCGATCAGCGTACCCATGGAGGTCAGCTCGCCGAGGATGTCCAGCGGGAACAACGCCGCCAGCAGGGCAATGCCGATACCGGTGATCACCGTGTTGATGTGCGGCGTGCGGTAGGTGGGGTGAATGCGGGTGAACACCGGCGGCAGCAGGCCGTCGCGGCCCATGATCATGAAGATGCGCGGCTGGCCGATGATCATCACCAGCACCACCGACGACAGGCCGATCAGCGCACCGATCTCCACGATGATGCGCAGCCATTTCAATTGCGGATGCGCCGCCACCGCGGTTACCACCGGTTCGTCGGTGCCCAGCAGCTGGTAGGGCACCAGGCCGGTCATCACCGCGGCCATGGCGATATACAGCACGGTGCAGATCACCAGCGACAGCAGCATGCCGATGGGCATGTCGCGCTGCGGCTTGTGCGATTCCTGTGCCGCCACCGATACCGCCTCGAAGCCGATATAGGCGAAGAACACCATCGCCGCGCCGCGCAGCACGCCTTCAAAGCCGTACTTGCCGGGGCCTTCATTGGCCGGGATGAACGGCGTCCAGTTGCCCGGGTCCACGTACTTCCAGCCGGCCAGGATCACCAGGATGATCAGGCCGGTCTTCAGCACCACCATGGCCATGTTCATGGCCGTGGATTTGCGGATGCCCACGTAGCACAGCCAGGTGAGCAGCAGCACCAGCACCGCGGCCGGGATGTTGGCGATGGCGCCGGTGGGGCGCAGCTGCGCGTCCAGCGGCGCGCTGACCAGCGCGGCAGGCAGGTGGATGTCGAAATGGTTGAGCAGGCTCAGGAAGTAGCCGGTCCAGCTCACCGCCACCGCCGAAGCGGACACGCCGTACTCCAGCACCAGCATCCAGCCGATGAACCAGGCCGACAGCTCGCCGAAGGTGGCATAGGTGTAGGTATAGGCACTGCCGGACACCGGCACCATCGAGGCGAACTCGGCATAGGCCAGCGCGCAGAACGCGCAGCAGATGGCGGCCAGCACGAAGGACAGCATGATGGCCGGGCCGGCATGGTTGGCGGCGGCCTGGCCGGTGATGACGAAGATGCCGCCGCCGATCACCGCGCCGATGCCCAGCGCGGTCAGGCCCCACGGGCCGAGGGTACGGCGCAGGCTCAGGCCATTGGCCTCCTCGTGCGCGGCGTGCGGATGTTTGGTGGCCAGAAGCTGCTTGAACATGGTCCGGATTCTTCGCTGGTCGTTACGCGTTGCCGCGCAAAAAGGCCGGAGCACGCGGCGCCGGCCACAAGGTGGGGATCAGGCCTTCTGGTTGAGCTTGCTGTGGCGCATGCCGTAACCGAAGTAGATCAGCAGGCCCAGCACGGTCCAGCCGACGAACAGGTGCCAATGCACCACGAACGCCTGCAGGAACAGGGCCAGACAGGCCAGCGCACCCAGCGGGCAGATGATCCACGGCAGCGGCACCTTGAACGGGCGCTCCAGGTGCGGCCTGGTATAGCGCAGCACCAGCACGCCGATGCAGACCGTGGCGAAGGCCAGCAGGGTGCCCATGGACACCAGTTCGCCCAGCACGTTCAGCGGCACCAGCCCGGCCAGTGCGGAAGCCAGCACGCCCACCGCGATGGTGCTGACGTAGGGCGTGCGGAAACGCGCATGCACCTTGCCGAAGGCCTTGGGCAGCAGGCCGTCGCGGGAGATGGTGTAGGCGATGCGCGACTGGCCCATCATCATCACCAGGATCACCGAGGACAGGCCGGCGATGGCGCCGATTTCCACGGCGGTCTTGAGCCAGGCCAGGTTGGCGTAGGGCTCCAGCGCGGTGGCCACCGGCTTGTCGGTGCCCAGCAGGCTGTAATGCAGCATGCCGGTGAGCACCGCGCAGACCACGATGTAGACCACGGTGCAGATGGCCAGCGAGCCGAGCAGGCCGATGGGCATGTTCTTCTGCGGGTCCTTGGTTTCGCCGGCGGCGGTGGAAACCGCGTCGAAGCCGATATAGGCGAAGAACACGATGGTGGCCGCGCGGAACACGCCGCTCCAGCCGAACTCGCCAAAGGTGCCGGTGTTCTGCGGGATGAACGGCTGCCAGTTGGTCGGGTCCACGTACTGGATGCCGAAGCCGACGAACAGGCAGATCACGGTGATCTTGATGGCCACGATCACCGCGTTGACGAAGGTGGACTGGGTGACGCCGATATAGAGCAGGCCACTGATGGCCGCCACGATCAGTACCGCAGGCAGGTTGAACAGCTTGCCGGAGCTGACGAACTCGCTGCCGGTCCAAGCCAGCGGCGCGGCCGACAGGGCATCCGGGAACGGCATGTGCAGCGTGGTGGTGATGAAGCTGATCAGGTAGGCCGACCAGCCCACCGCGACCGAGGCCGAGGCGAACAGGTATTCCAGCACCAGGCACCAGCCGATGAACCAGGCCATGCCTTCGCCCAGGGTGGCATAGGAGTAGGAATAGGCGCTGCCGGACACCGGCATCATCGCCGCGAACTCGGCATAGCACAGGCCGGCCAGTGCGCAGGCCAGGCCGGCGAACACGAAGGACAGCATGATGGCCGGGCCGGCATGGTTGGCGGCGGCCTGGCCGGTGAGCACGAAGATGCCCGCGCCGATCACCGCACCAATGCCCAGCAGGATCAGGTGCTTGGCTGTGAGGGTACGCTTGAGCGTGGCTTCGCCCTGCAGGCTGCCTTCGACCGGTTCGCCGGCGTCGACGTGTGGGGTCGCTTCGACTGGTTTTACCCTCAACAGTGTTTTGAGCATGCGTTGGTTTCCGTAACGGGGTGTTGGCCCTGGCACGGGGCCGCAGGCCTGGGTACTGCACCGGAAGCTGAACGACCGGCAACGCCCTACCTTGCCAAAGCCTGTGAACGCCGACAAGCGCATGTGCAGCATCGACAGCGATAATGACCGCCGCTCCCAAACCAATGGATGTGCTGACAGTCATGCAGGAACTGGATCAGGTGCTGCGCGAGGCACTGCGGGCCTATGCGCTGGATCGCCCGGAACACGGGGCTTTGGCGGGGGAGTTCATGCAGCTGCTGGACGAGGGTGGCGCGGACCCGTTCTGCCGTGAGCGCCTGCAAGGCCATTTCACCGGCAGCGCGTGGTTGGTCAGTGCGGATGGCGCAAGGGTGCTGCTGACACACCATCGCAAACTGGCCCGCTGGCTGCAGCTGGGTGGCCACGCCGACGGCGACCATGACCTGGCCCAGGTGGCGCTGCGCGAGGCGCAGGAAGAGTCGGGCCTGCCCGATCTGCAGCTGGGCTCGCGCGCCATCTATGACCTGGACCGGCACTGGATTCCCGAGCGCGGCCAGGTGCCCGGCCACTGGCACTACGATGTGCGCTACGTGGTGCAGGCCGGCGCGGACGAGCGTTTCGTGGTCAGCGAGGAATCACTGGAGCTGGCCTGGCGGCCTGTGGCCGAGATTGTGGCGGAGCCTGACGAATCCATGCGGCGCATGGCCGAACGCTGGCTGGCCATGCGCTGATTGACGGTGTCGCCTGACCTGGCCACTTCGGTGTGCTACCTGTAGCCGGCCGCCTGCAGCTCGAACAGTTCGGCATAGCGGCCGCCTTGGGCCATCAGCTGCTCATGGGTGCCGCTGGCCTCGATGCGGCCATCGGCCAGCACCAGGATACGGTCGGCCATGCGTACCGATGAAAACCGGTGCGAGATCAGCACCGCGGTGCGGTCGTCGGACAGCTCCTTGAACCGCTGGAACACCTCGAACTCGGCACGTGCATCAAGCGCGGCGGTGGGCTCGTCCAGGATCATCACCTGTGCATCGCGCATATAGGCGCGGGCAATGGCGATCTTCTGCCACTGGCCGCCGGACAGGTCCACGCCGGTCTTGAAGCGCCTGCCAATCAACTGCTCGTAGCCGGCAGGCAGCCCTTCGATGACCTCATCGGCCAGCGCACGGTGCGCCGCATCGCGGATGCGGGGCTGGTCGTTCATGGCCTCTACCAGACCCACGCCGATGTTCTCGCCGGCGGACAGGTGGTATCGCACGAAATCCTGAAAGATCACGCCCATGTTGGCGCGCAGGTCGTCCAGATCGTAATCACGCAGGTCGCGGCCATCCAGCAGAATGCGGCCCTCGTCGGGGTCGTACAGCCGCGCCAGCAGTTTGACCAGGGTGGTCTTGCCGGCGCCGTTCTCGCCGACCAGCGCGATCACTTCTCCGGCCTGCAGCTGGAAATCGAGATGCCGCACCGCCCAGCGTTCGGCATCGGGGTAGCGGAAGCCGACATCCTCGAACACGAAGCCTTCGCGGATGGGGCGTGGAATCGGCAGCGCGTCGGGGCGCGAGCGGATCTCCGGCTCAATGGCGAAGAATGAGAACAGGTCGTCCAGATAAAGCGCCTGGCTGGCCACCTGCGAGAAGCCGCTGAGCAGGCCCTCCAGCAGCTGCCGCAGGCGCATGAAACTGCCGGACAGGAAGGTGAGGTCACCAATGCTGAAATCACCCCGGATGGTGCGCCACGCGATGTAGGCATAGGCCGCGTAATACCCCAGCGTGCCCAGGGCGGCGAGCAGTGTGCCCCAGACCGCGCGCTTGCGCGCCAGCGCGCGGTTGGCGCGGTAGAAGCGTTCGGCCAGCAGCTTGTAACGGTCGATCAGGAAACGGTTGAGGTTGAATATCTTCACCTCCTTGGCCGTTTCCACGCTGGCGCCCACCTGGCGCAGGTAATCGAGCTGGCGGCGCTCGGGCGTCCAGCTGAAATTGAGCGAATAGCCCAGCGCGTTGAAGTGCGATTCGCCGATGAAGGCCGGCACCAGCGCCACCGCCAGCAGCAGCATCAGCCAAGGCGCGTACATCACCAGGCCGGCGGCGAAACTGATGACGGTGATCATGTCCTGCGCCTGCCCGAACAACTGGCTCATCAGACTCATCCGGCCCATGGTCTGGCGGCGGGCGCGGTCAAGCTTGTCCTGCAGGTCGGGGTCCTCGAAATCCTCCAGGTCCAGCTCAGCTGCGTGCTCCATCAGGCGCACACTGGTGGCGTTGGTGAACAGCTCGGACAGCAGTGAATCGGCGTAGCTGACCAGCCGCCCCAGCAGGTCCGAGCCGATGGCGATGGACAGCTCCAGCAGCAGCAGTTCCAGCAGCGTGTTGAGATGGCCGCTGGACAGCGCCTCGTTCAGCGGTGGCATCGCGCCGGCACCGGCCAGGCGCACCGCCTCGTCGATGATCAGCTTGCCCACGTACAGCATGGCCACCGGCATCACCGCGCGGATCAGGCGCAGGCCGAGGCTGGTAAGGGTCAGGCCGGGGCTGGTCCGCCACACCTGCCGCAGGAACGGCGGCAGGTTGCGCATGGCGTCCACGCGCTCGCGGAAGCTGGGTTGCTTGGCACCGGGTGCGGGGGCAGCGTGGGGCGGCATGGGGTTCAGCGGTAAGGGGGCCGCATCAGGGTAGCGCCACCGGGGGCGGCTTCAACCAGTCTGGCGGCTCAGCCGTCCTTGCCCAGGTCGATATCGCCCATCTCGGCATCATCGGTGCCGTCCGGGTTGTCGCGGACGGCCTCGCCGCGCGGGCCGAACGAGCGTTTGCCGGTGTCCACGTTGAGCAGGCTGCGCACACCGCGCACGCCCTCGATGTCGGCCACCATGGTTTCCACTTCTTCCTTGGCCGCCGCGCTGGGCACATCGCCGGACAGGGTGACGCGCCCGTCCTTCACCTGCACCAGCACTTGCGAGGCCTGGCCGTGACGGCCAAGGGTCTGCACCACTTCATCGCCAATCAGGGTGTCGGAGCGTTCTGCAGCCATCGGGTGTTCCTCGGGAAGGGGAGAAATCACGATGGCGCAAATGGTGTGAGTGTTGTGTTACTTGCGTTGCTGATCTTGCTGAGCGTCGGAGAGTTGGAGTGGGAGCAGCAGCTCCAGGCAGTGCACATAGACCCTAGGTTCCCGCTGCCACCCCGGTGGCCGTTAGCGCCGCGGCCCTTCCGGTGGTGGCGGGTCCGAGGACTGCAGCGCCACCGGCAGGTGCCAGCCGTAGTGCATGGCCATCATGCGCAGGCCGAAGCACAGGCCCGCGCCGGCCAGCGCACAGGGCAGCGGCGGCAGGCCCAGCCAGTAGCCGACCGCGACCACTGCCGCACCCGCCAACGCGGCCACGGCATACAGTTCGGCCTGCAGCACCAGCGGCACCTGCGCGAGCAGCACGTCACGGGCGATGCCACCGCCGATGCCGGTCAGCATGCCGAGTGCCGCAGCCATGGGCGGCGCGATGCCGAAGGCCAGCGCCTTCTGCGTGCCCGCCACGGCGAACAGGGCCAGGCCCATGGCATCGAACATCCGCACCGGGTACTGCATGCGCTCGATCAGCGGTGCCCAGAAGAAGGTGACCACGCCGGCCAGCAGGGTGATGGCCGGGTAGCGCCAGTCGCTGATCGCGGCCACCGGGGTTGCGCCTATCAGCAGGTCGCGGGTGATGCCGCCGGCCAGCGCGGCGGCGAAGGACAGGACCAGCACGCCGAAGATGTCCAGCCGGCGGCGCACGCCCATCGTCGCCCCGGACAGGGCGAAAACGAAGGTGCCGATGAGGTCGAGAATCAATACAAGCGTGTTCATGCGGGAGATTGTGCCTTGTCCGGCAGGCTGCTGCCGCCAGCGGTACTGGGCCGATGCCATAGGGCGGGGCTATCGGCGTGATGCACCTGTCTGACAGCGCCAGCCGGCGTGCAGGAGTAGAATGAAGGGGTTAACCCCCACAGCAAGCCGAGTTGATGCCCGCCGTGAGCCAGTCCAACGCCAATCGTGATCCCAGCCTGCCGGTTTCCATCAAGCAGGAAGACCTCATCCAGTCCGTCGCCGATGCGCTGCAGTACATCTCGTACTACCACCCGGTGGATTACATCAAGAACCTCGCCGCCGCCTACGAGCGCGAGGAGTCGCCGGCCGCCAAGGAGGCGATGGCACAGATTCTGATCAACTCGCGCATGTGCGCCGAAGGCCATCGGCCGATCTGCCAGGACACCGGCATCGTCACCGTGTTCCTGGAAATCGGCATGAACGTGCGTTGGGACGACGCCACCATGGGTGTGGAGGACATGGCCAACGAGGGCATCCGCCGCGCCTACGCCTACCCGGACAACAAGCTGCGCGCCTCGGTACTGGCCGACCCGGCCGGCAAGCGCACCAACACCAGGGACAACACCCCGGGTGTGGTGAACATCAAGGTGGTGCCGGGCAACACTGTGGACGTGATCGTCGCCGCCAAGGGCGGTGGTTCGGAGGCCAAGAGCAAGTTCGCCATGCTCAACCCGTCCGATTCCATCGTGGACTGGGTGCTCAAGACCGTGCCGACCATGGGCGCCGGCTGGTGCCCGCCGGGCATGCTGGGCATCGGCATCGGTGGCACCGCCGAGAAGGCGATGCTGCTGGCCAAGGAATCGCTGATGGAGCCCATCGACATCACCGACCTGAAGGCGCGCGGCGCGTCCAACCGTGCCGAGGAGCTGCGCCTTGAGCTGTTCGAGAAGGTCAACGCGCTGGGTATCGGTGCGCAGGGGCTGGGCGGCCTGACCACGGTGCTCGACATCAAGGTCAAGGATTTCCCGACCCACGCCGCCAACCTG
>DCXY01000033.1:0-16502 GCA_002329155.1 Stenotrophomonas sp. UBA2124
TTGCCGCAAGGCAAGGGGAGGGTTGGGGAGGGGTGAAGCCCAGCAGGCTCACCGACCACTGCCGCAGCCAACGTCAAAAGCACCCCTCCTCGGTCCTCCCCTTGCCTGCGGCAAAGGGAGGAGGCAAGGCGACACCGCGCGTAGCCCGGGTAAGCAAAGCGCACCCGGGGCTTCCACGCTGAGGCGCCTGCAGCAGGGAGCAACGGGAAGCCCGCTCCTGCTCCCTCCCTTTGCCGCGAGGCAAGGGGAGGGTTGGGGAGGGGTGAAGCTCAGCAGGCTAACCGACGCCTGCTGCAGCCAACGTCAAAAGCATCCCTCCTCGGTCCTCCCCTTGCCTGCGGCAAAGGGAGGAGGCAAGGCGGCACCGCGTAGCCCGGGTAAGCAAAGCGCATCCGGGGGTTCCACGCTGAGGCGTCCGCAGCAGGGAGCAAAGGAAGGCCCGCTCCTGCTCCCTCCCTTTGCCGCAAGGCAAGGGGAGGGTTGGGGAGGGGTAACGCTCAGCAGGCTAACCGACCACTGCCGCAGCCAACGTCAAAAGCACCCCTCCTCGGTCCTCCCCTTGCCTGCGGCAAAGGGAGGAGGCAAGGCGGCATCCCGTAGCCCGGGTAAGCGGAGCGCACCCGGGTCTTCCACGCTGAGGCGCCTGCAGCAGGGAGCAACGGGAAGCCCGCTTCTGCTCCCTCCCTTTGCCGCAAGGCAAGGGGAGGGCTGGGGAGGGGTAACGCTCAGCTGGCTCACCGACCACTGCCGCCGCCAACGTCAAAAGCACCCCTCCTCGGTCCTCCCCTTGCCTGCGGCAAAGGGAGGAGGCAAGGCGGCATCCCGTAGCCCGGGTAAGCGGAGCGCACCCGCATCACCCCACAAACAGAAAGCCCCGCGCTTGGCGGGGCTTTCCGAGTGCTGCGGTCAGTTCAACTGGCCGTGGCAGTGCTTGTACTTCTTGCCGCTGCCGCAGGGGCAGGGATCGTTGCGGCCAACCTTCGGCTCGTTGGCTTCGTTGATCACATCGGCCGCTTCCTCGTCGGCGCTGTAACCACCGGTGTTCTGGTGCTGGAACTGGGACATCTGCAGGCGTGCTTCGGCCTGCTGGCGCTCCAGGGCTTCCATCGCCGCCACTTCCTCCTCGCTGCGCACGCGCACGCGCGAAAGCAGGTGGATCACTTCGCTCTTGACGTTCTCCAGCATGTCCGAGAACAGCTCGAAAGCTTCCTTCTTGTACTCCTGCTTGGGCTGCTTCTGCGCGTAACCACGCAGGTAGATGCCCTGGCGCAGGTAGTCCATGCGGGCCAGGTGTTCCTTCCAGCTCTGGTCCAGCACGGTCAGCATGACGTGCTTCTCCAGCGCGCGCATGGTTTCGGCGCCCACCGAGGCTTCCTTCTGCGCGAAGTGCTCGTCCATGCGGTCGGCCACCTTCTGCGCGATGGCTTCGGCATCAAGCTCTTCGTGCTGCTTGACCAGGCCGACCACGTCCATCTCCACGCCCAGCTCCGACTCCAGCGTGGCCTGCAGGCCCTGCAGGTCCCACTGTTCGTCCACCGAGTTCGGCGGCACGAAGCGGCTCACCAGGTCGTAGATCACGTCGCCACGGATGCCGTCGATGTTTTCCTGCACCGACTCGGCGTCCAGCAGCTCGTCGCGCTGGGAGTAGATCACCTTGCGCTGGTCGTTGTTGACGTCGTCGAAGTCCAGCAGGTTCTTGCGGATGTCGAAGTTGTGCGCTTCCACCTTGCGCTGCGCCTTCTCGATCTGGCGGCTGACCATGCGGTCTTCGATGACGTCGTCTTCCTTCATGCCCATCATGCGCATGGCCTTCTGCACCCAGTCGGAGGCGAAGATGCGCATCAGGTTGTCTTCCAGCGACAGGTAGAAGCGGGACGAACCCGGGTCACCCTGACGGCCGGAACGGCCGCGCAGCTGGTTGTCGATACGGCGCGACTCGTGACGCTCGGTGCCGACGATGTGCAGGCCGCCCGCTTCCTTCACCGCGTCGTGGCGCTTCTGCCATTCGGCCTTGACCGCAGCCTTCTGCGCCTCGTCCAGGTCCTCGCCCAACTCATGCAGTTCGGTTTCCAGCGAACCACCCAGCACGATGTCGGTACCGCGACCGGCCATGTTGGTGGCGATGGTCACCGAGCCCGGACGGCCGGCGTTGGCGACGATGGTCGCTTCGCGGTCATGCTGCTTGGCGTTGAGCACCTCGTGGTGCACGCCCGCCTTGCGCAGGTGCTCGGACAGCATTTCCGAAGTTTCGATCGAGGTGGTACCCACCAGCACCGGCTGGCCTCGCTTGGCGCATTCCTCGATGTCGGCCAGCACCGCGTTGAACTTGCCCTTGCGGTTGAGGAACACCTGGTCGGGGTGGTCCTTGCGCACGGTCGGCTTGTTGGTCGGAATGACCACCACTTCCAGGCCGTAGATGCTCTGGAATTCGTAGGCTTCGGTATCGGCCGTACCGGTCATGCCGGACAGCTTCTTGTACATGCGGAACAGGTTCTGGAAGGTGATGCTGGCCAGCGTCTGGTTCTCACGCTGTACCGGCACGCCTTCCTTCGCTTCCACCGCCTGGTGCAGGCCATCGGACCAGCGGCGGCCGGCCAGGGTACGGCCGGTGAATTCGTCCACGATCACCACTTCACCATCGCGCACGATGTAGTCCACGTCACGCTGGTAGATGGCGTGCGCGCGCAGTGCGGCGTTGAGGTGGTGGACCACGGTGAGGTTCTGAGCGGCGTACAGGCCGTTGTCGTTGTCCTCGCCGATGATGCCGGCTTCGCGCAGCAGCGCCTCGGCATGCTCCATGCCGGCTTCGGACAGGTGGACCTGCTTGCCCTTCTCGTCCACCCAGTAGTCGCCCTCGCCTTCCTCGGTCTCCTGCTTGATCAGGCCAGGCACGACGCGGTTGACGCGGATGTACAGCTCCGGGGAATCATCGGCCGGGCCGGAGATGATCAGCGGGGTACGCGCTTCGTCGATCAGGATCGAGTCCACTTCATCGACGATGGCGTAATGCAGGCCGCGCTGGTAACGGTCGGCGCGGGTCAGCGCCATGTTGTCGCGCAGGTAGTCGAAGCCGAACTCGTTGTTGGTGCCGTAGGTGATGTCGGCGGCGTAGGCTTCGTGCTTGTCGCTGTGCGGCATGCCCGGGTACACCACGCCCACGCTCAGGCCCAGCCAGTTGTACAGCTTGCCCATCTGCGCGGCGTCGCGGCGTGCCAGGTAGTCGTTCACCGTGACCACGTGCACGCCCTTGCCTTCCAGCGCGTTGAGGTAGACCGGCAGCGTGGCCACCAGGGTCTTGCCTTCACCGGTGCGCATTTCGGCGATCTTGCCCAGGTGCAGCACCATGCCACCGATCAGCTGCACGTCGTAGTGGCGCATGCCCAGCACACGGCGGGAGGCTTCACGGCAGACCGCGAAGGCTTCCGGCAGCACCTTGTCCAGCGCCTCGCCAGCGGCGATGCGTTCGCGGAACGCAGGGGTCTTGGCCTTCAGCTGGTCATCGGAGAGCTTTTCGATCTCCGGCTCCAAGGCATTGATCTTGGCGACGATACGGTTGAGCTGGCGCAGCTGGCGTTCATTACGACTGCCGAAAACGCGGGTAAGCAGGCTGTTGATCATTGAAGGAACCGGTTTGAATGAAATGCCGACAGGCGGGTTTCCCCCTGGGGTTTCCCGCCACAAAACAAACAGGGCGCAATGCGCCCTGTCAGTGGCAACGCCTATTGTAGCTTGGGGCGGGGCCTTGGCGATTCAAGCCACCCGCCCGGGCCGCGATCAGCCCCGCCGGACCCGGCCAACCGGGGTGTTGCCGCCCTCGCCCAGGAACTTGCGCGGGTTCATGACCTGGCCGTTCTGCCAGACCTCGAAGTGCACGTGGGCGCCGGTGGAACGGCCGGTGGAACCGGCCTTGGCCACTTCCTGGCCGGCACGGACCAGGTTGCCCTCGCGCACGGTGAGGCGCGAATTGTGCGCATACAGGGTCTTGTAGCCGTTGCCGTGGTCGATCTCCACCACGTTGCCGTAGCCGCCCTTCACACCGGAGAAGGCCACCACGCCGTCGGCCACGGCCAGTACCGGGTCGCCCACGCGGGCGTGGAAGTCCATGCCCTTGTGGTTGCCGGCACCGCGGCCGAACGGGTCGGCGCGGGTACCGAAGCTGGAGGTGATGTAGGTGTTGCTGATCGGCATGCGCGAGGGCACGGCGTTCTGTTCGAGCTGGTGGTCGAACAGCAGCGATTCCAGCACCGACAACTGCCTGCCTGAAGCAGCGAACCGCTGCTCCAGCACCTGTAAGTCGGTGTTGACCGCGTTGGCCGGGATGTCCTGGGTCGGGCCCGGCTCGCCTTCACCCATGCCGGGCGTTTCATTGAAGTCGAACTCGCCGTCTTCCAGCTTGCCCATCTGGGTCAGGCGCTCGCCCAGTGCGTTCAGGCGGGTGGCCTGCGCCTGCAGCTCGCCCAGCCGTGCGGCCAGGGCGTTGACCTGGGTCTGCGCATCGGCGCGCACCTTGGCCAGCTCCTGTTCCTGGCGGTCCACCTTGGCCTGCAGGGCCGAATCCCCGACCATGCCCAAGGCGAAGCTCAGGGCCAGCCCCATCAGGCAACCTACCCCCAGCACACTGCCCAGCAACGCTTTGGGCCTATCCTCGAAATACTGCTGCACGCGTGCCAGTGGCGTTTTTGCCTGCGGTTCACGCGTTTTGATTACGATCTTTTTGAATGCCATTGATGAAGAATTCTTATGTCTGAGCCGAAATCCAGCGTTCGATCCCGCTCCGCGCCAAAACAGGCGCTGGAAGCAGCGATGGCGGACAAAGCTGGAAACCCGTTGCGAAGAGCCCTGTGGCTCGATGCGCTGGACCGGCAGTTGCGCCCCCATTTACCGCCTGCGCTGGCAAACCGTTGCCGGCTGGCCAATGTGGACGGGGAACACCTCGTTTTTATCGTTCAATCGCCGGTGTGGCATGCCAAGGTGCGGCTTGCCGAAAACCAGCTGATCGACGCGGCCCGATCCATCGGGCTGAAGGCCACGCGAGTGACCGTCAAGACTGCGACCGCGCCACCGCACTCCCCAGTGCGTAACGACCAGCACAGCTCACACGCAGTAACGGAAGCCACGCACAAAGGCCTGCGTGACGCCCTGGCTGCCCTTCAGGATGTGAAAAAGACATCTGGTTCCTGAAACCCACCGGAGCCCTGTGGCTCCGGTTTCCATCCGCCCGCGAACGGGATAACGGAAAGCCGGCAGGAATCCTAGCGGCCGGATGCGATCGAGGAGTTAGTCTTTTGTTAATTTGGGGTTAAATTCAGACTTGAACCTTAGCGTGGTTCACAGTTTGACAATGCCACTGGCGACAAGCCCGTGACATCACTGAACCTCCGGCGACCGCCGGCTCAGCCCGGCCGGCGTATTCAGGCGCTGGCGCTGGACAGGCCGTAGACCACCGGGTCGGCAACCACCGGCGAGTCATAACTGGCCCATTCCCAGGCGCTCTGGTCGGCCAGCAGCGCACGCACCAGCTTGTTGTTGAGTGCGTGGCCGGACTTGTAGCCCTCGTAGGCGCCCAGTACCTGCCCACCGGCAAGGTAGAGGTCACCAATGGCGTCCAGGATCTTGTGGCGCACGAACTCGTCGGCGTAGCGCAGGCCGTCTTCGTTGAGCACGCGGAACTCATCAAGCACGATGGCGTTGTCCATCGAACCGCCCAGCCCCAGGTTGCGCTCGCGCATGTACTCCAGGTCGCGCATGAAACCGAAGGTGCGCGCGCGGGAGATTTCCTTGATGTAGGCGGCGGTGGAGAACTCGATTTCCACCCGCGACTGTTTGGCCGGGATCATCGGGTGATCGAACTGGATGGTGAAGCCCAGCTTGTAGCCCTCGAACGGCTCGAAGCGGGCGACCTTGTCGCCGTCGTGCA
The DNA here is from genome assembly GCA_002329155.1 of Stenotrophomonas sp. UBA2124. Taxonomy (GTDB): domain Bacteria; phylum Pseudomonadota; class Gammaproteobacteria; order Xanthomonadales; family Xanthomonadaceae; genus Stenotrophomonas. The sequence continues at coordinate 5,918 of DCXY01000033.1, forward strand.
CTTCCACCGTCTTGAGGATGCGCAGGAAACGCTTGGGTGCGTCCTGCTCGATGATGCCCGCCGACTGCAGCAGGAACACAAACGGGCCCGACGAACCGTCCATGATCGGCAGCTCGGCCGAGGACAGCTCGACGATGGCGTTGTCCACGCCCAGGCCGGCCATGGCCGACATCAGGTGTTCCACGGTCTGGATCTTGGCGCCTTCGCAGGTCAGCCCGGTGCACAGGGTCACCTCGGTGACCAGATCGGCACGGGCCGGCACTTCCACCACCGGGTCAAGGTCAACGCGACGGAACACGATGCCATGGTTGGCAGGTGCCGGGCGCAGGGTCATATAGACCTTGTCACCGCTGTGCAGGCCCACGCCGGTGGCACGGATGGTGTTCTTGAGAGTGCGTTGCTGGATCATGGATTCGGAACCGGGAGAGCCGCGGCAGGCGCGGCCTGAGACAAACAAGAATAACACGCGTTCACACATGCCCTGCCCGGTTGAAACGCGGCCTCTGCCACGGTTCAGGGCGGAAAATGCCGCCGGGCCGATCCTGGCCCGGCGACAAAGGACATGGATGTTGCACGCCGGGGTGGACAGCCCCGACGCTGTATTGCCTGTTGCCACCTGCCTGGCCGGCCAAGCCGCGCCGCCGTTGCCGGCGGGCGCATGCTCAACGCGGCCCGGTCATGCGGCCCGCCTTAGTCGGCCTGGCGGCGCAGGAACGCCGGAATGTCCAGGTAGTCGCTCGGCAGCTCGGCGGCGGCCGGTGCGGCACCTGCCGACGAAGCAGACGAGGATGCCGACGAGGACGCAGCGGCGGTATCGGCGCTGGGGCGACGCAGGCCCATGCCCATGGTGTTGCCCACGGCCTTGGCCACGGCATCGGCCGGGCTGCCCTCGAAATCGCCGAACTCGGCCTGGCCGGTGGTGGCGTTGCGCACCAGCTTGATCGGTGCGCGCTCGCCCGGACGCTGTGCGTTCTTGGCCACGGCACGGTTCAGACCGGTGGCGACCACGGTCACGCGCACTTCGTCCTGCATGTCCGGGTCGAGCACGGTGCCCACCACCACGGTGGCGTCCTCGGAGGAGAAGCCGTCGATGGTGCGGCCGATCTCGTCGAACTCGCTCATGGTGAAGTCCGGGCCGGCGGTGATGTTGACCAGGATGCCGTTGGCACCGGCCAGGTTCACATCGTCCAGCAGCGGGTTCTGGATGGCGGCTTCGGCGGCGGCCTGGGCGCGGTCATCGCCACGGGCGGTGCCGGTGCCCATCATGGCCAGGCCCATTTCCGACATCACGGTGCGCACGTCGGCGAAGTCGACGTTGATCAGGCCCGGGCGCACGATCAGATCGGCGATGCCCTGCACCGCGCCCTGCAGCACGTCGTTGGCGGCACGGAAGGCCTGCACCATGGTGGCGTTGCGGCCCAGCACGGTGATCAGCTTTTCGTTCGGGATGGTGATCAGCGAATCGACGTGCTGGCTCAGCTCCTCGATGCCCTTCAGCGCCACCTGCATGCGGCGACGGCCTTCAAACGGGAACGGCTTGGTGACCACGGCCACGGTCAGGATGCCCATTTCCTTGGCCAGCTGCGCCACCACCGGCGCTGCGCCCGTACCGGTGCCGCCGCCCATGCCGGCGGTGATGAACACCATGTCCGCACCCTGCAGGGCGTCCATGATGCGCTCGCGGTCTTCCAGTGCGGCCTGGCGGCCCACTTCCGGGTTGGCGCCTGCGCCCAGACCCTTGGTCACGTTGGTGCCCAGCTGCAGCTGCAGCTTGGCGCCACAGTTCTTGATGGCCTGCGAGTCGGTGTTGGCGGTGATGAATTCCACGCCGTCCACGCTGCTGTTGACCATGTGCGCCACGGCGTTGCCGCCGCCGCCACCCACGCCAACCACCTTGATCACCGCGTTCGGTGCCATCTTCTCAATCAGTTCGAAATGCGCCATGTCCATGTCCTCTCTATTGCCGTGATTGGTTCGGGCATCGGGGAAGCATCCTCTTCCTTCCGTGCCCGCCCGCACCGGCGAGTTGTAGTTGGTTTACCGCCCGGGTTGCCCCGTCGCGGCGTTGTTGCCTGTTTCAATGACTGCGTTACTGCACTTCGTCTTGCCCTGCTGCCCGCTCTTCACTGCTTCACTGCACTACCGCCTGGTCCCGCGCTCAGAATTCGCCACGGAACCAGTTCTTCAACTTGTTGAACATGCTGCCGGCGCGCCCGGTGGGCAGCGACGGGCGGCGGGGGTGTTCAATCTGGCTGCCCATCAGCAGCAGGCCCACGCCGGTGGCATGCACCGGGTTGCCCACCACCTCGCCCAGACCGGTGACGTGCTGCGGAATGCCCACGCGCACCGGCATCTGCAGCATCTCTTCGGCCAGCTCGACCACACCTTCCATCTTCGAGGCGCCACCGGTGAGCACCACGCCGGCACGCACCATTTCCTCGAAGCCCGAGCGGCGCAGTTCGGCCTGCACCATCTCGAAGATTTCCTCGTAACGGCCCTGCACTGCCTGCGCCAGCGAATGACGCGGCATGCGCCGCGGCGGACGGTCACCGACCGACGGCACCTGGATGCTTTCTTCCGCGGTGGCCAGCTGCGCCAGCGCACAGGCATAACGCACCTTGATCTGCTCCGCTTCCGGGGTGGGCGTGCGCAGCATGTGCGCGATGTCGTTGGTGACGTGGTCACCGGCGATCGGCAGCGAGGCGGTGTGGCAGATCGCGCCCTGCACGAACACCGCGATGTCGGTGGTGCCTGCGCCGATGTCCACCATCACCACGCCCAGCTCGCGCTCGTCGGCGGTGAGCACGGCCACGCTGGAGGCCAGCGAGGACAAAACCAGGTCGTCCACCTGCAGGCCGCAGCGTTGCACGCACTTGCTGATGTTGGCCGCCGCCGAGAGCGCGCACACCACCAGGTGGGCATGCACTTCCAGGCGCACGCCGGTCATGCCGACCGGATTGCGGATGCCTTCCTGCGAGTCGTCCAGCACGTATTCGCGCGGGATGGCGTGCAGGATCTTCTGGTCGGCGGGAATGGCCACGGCCTTGGCCGCCTCCAGCACGCGGTCCAGGTCACCCCAGCTCACTTCGCCCTCGCGGATGGGGGTGATGCCCTGCGAGTTGCGGCACTGCACATGGCTGCCGGAGATGGAGGCGTAGACCGAACGGATCTCGCAGCCGGCCATCAGCTCGGCTTCCTCGATGGCGCGCTGGATGGACTGCACCGTCGATTCGATGTCCACCACCACGCCGCGCTTGAGGCCGCGCGACTCGTGCGAGCCGATGCCGATCACCTCGATCGGGCTGCCCGGCGAATACTCACCCACCAGCGCCACCACCTTGGAGGTGCCGATATCGAGCCCGACGATCAGCGATTTATCACCCTTGCGATTCATGTCCTGTCCTGCGTCTGCTTTGTTGCCGGCGGCGGGGTTCCCCAGCTCAGCGTGAAACCATTGGTGTAGCGAAGATCGGCGCGCTCGATCGGCACCTGTGTGCGTGTGAGCTGCGGCAGCACGCGCACGAAGCGGCCCAGGCGCGAGCGTGCATCGTTGCGGCCGACGATGATCTGGGTGCCGTTGTCCAGCGCCAGCGACCAGCTGCCGCGCGCATCCATGGCCACCTTGTGCACGTCCACACCGGCGGGTGCGAACAGCGCACGCGAATCGTTGTAGAGCTCGACCACTTCGGCGGTCTTGGCGTCGGGGCCATCCAGCTCCGGCAGCGGCGCATCTTCCAGCCCGTGCGGCACGGCGAACAGGCGGCCCTGCTCGGACAGCAGCCGGTCCTTGCCCCAGCGGGCAAACGGCTTGTGTTCGACGATGCTCACTTCCAGCACATCCGGCCACTGCTTGCGCACCTGCGCGCTCTCCACCCACGGCAGCTGCTGCACGGCGTTCTGCGCGTCCTGCAGCTCCACCGCGAAGTAGCCAGCACGCGCGTACGGCATCAATGTCTTCTGCAGCTGCTCGCCGGACACGCGCTTGAACTCGCCATGCACGCGCAGCTTGGCCAGCGGCCAACGCTCGGCACCGACCCAGCCGTTGAGCACGGCCACCACCGGCAGCGCCACCAGGGCGACGGCCAGCAGCCAGGCCAGGATGCGCAGCAGTGCGTTCATCGGGCGTCCTCCCCTGCATTCCACGCACGCGCGGCCAGCATCGCCAGCGAGGCGATGACGGTGTTGCGCAGCGACGGGAACGCATGACGGATCATTCGCCCTGACTCTCCTTGAAACCTTCCTGTGCCACCTGCTGGGCGACGTGGCCGATGTCACCGGCACCCATCATCAGCAGCAGGTCACCGTCCTGCAGCACGTCCGGCAGTACCGACAGCAGATCGGACGACTGCCCGACCACCACCGGCTCGCTGCGGCCGCGCGCACGGATGGCGCGTGCCAGCGACCTGGAATCGGCGCCCGGAATCGGCGCTTCGCCGGCCGGGTACACCTCGCTCAGCACCAGCGCGTCCACTTCGGACAACACGGCGGCGAAGGCATCGAACTGGTCGCGGGTACGGCTGTAGCGGTGCGGCTGGAACGCCACCACCAGACGCTGCGACGGCCAGCCACCGCGAGCGGCGGCGAACACGGCTTCCAGCTCGCGCGGGTGGTGGCCGTAGTCGTCGATCACGCGCACCTTGGCACCCTTGTGGGTGGTCACTTCGCCCAGGTCGTTGAAGCGTCGGCCCACGCCCTCGAACTTCTCCAGCGCGGAGGCAATCGCCTCCGGGGCCACGCCCAGCTGCCACGCAACCGCGGCGGCGGCCAGTGCGTTGAGCACGTTGTGCCTGCCCGGCAGCGCCAGCTTCACCGGCACCGAGCTGCCTTCCGGCAGGCGCAGGGTGAAGCGCATGCAGGGGCCTTCCTGCACCACGTCCTCGGCGCGCACGTCGGCATTGCTGCTCAGGCCGTAGCTCATCACATGGCGCGGAGTCTTGGCGGCCAGTGCGGCCACTTCCGGGTCATCGATGCACAGCACCGCGAGGCCGTAGAACGGCAGGCGCTGCAGGAACTCGGCAAAGGCTTCCTGCACGCGGGCGAAGTCGTTGCCGTAGTTTTCCAGATGATCCGCGTCGATGTTGGTGATCACCGCCACCAGCGGGTTCAGGCGCAGGAAGCTGCCGTCGCTTTCATCGGCCTCGGCCACCAGCCACTGGCCGCCGCCGAGCTTGGCGTTGGCACCGGCCGCCAACAGCTGGCCGCCAATCACGAAGGTCGGGTCCAGGTTGCCTTCGCTCAGCACCGCGGCGGTCAGCGAAGTGGTAGTGGTCTTGCCATGCGTGCCGGCCACGGCAATGCCGCGGCGGAAGCGCATCAGCTCGGCCAGCATGGCCGCGCGCGGCATGATCGGGATGCGTTGGCTGCGCGCCTCCATCAGCTCCGGGTTGTCCTCGCGGATGGCGCTGGAAACCACGATGCAGTCGGTGCCCAGCACGTTGGCCGCGGAGTGGCCACGCATAACCCGCGCACCCAGCCGCGCCAGCCGGCGGGTGGCGGCGTTGTCGGCGTTGTCCGAGCCGGAGACTTCGTAGCCCAGGGTCAGCATGACTTCGGCGATGCCGCTCATGCCGGTACCGCCGATGCCGACGAAGTGCACGCGCGGGAAGGCGCGGACCAGATCGGTGGTGTCATGGAGGCGGCGGATCATGGCTGGCCCCCGGTGTGGGTGGTGTTGGAGTACATGCGTTCCTGCTTTGTTTCATTGCCCATTCCCGAGCCGCCGATGCCGGCTTCTTCGAGAATGATGTCTGCGATGCGTTCGGCCGCATCGACCTTGGCCAGCGCACGCGCGGCCTGGGCCATCTGCATGCGGCGGGCCGGATTTGCGGCGAGCGCGCGCAGCACGCCCTCCAGGTTGGTGGCCAGTGCGTCGTCCTGCTTGAGCAGCTCGGCGGCACCGCGCTCGACCAGATATTCGGCATTGCGGGTCTGGTGGTCGTCCACCGCGGCGGCGAACGGCACCAGCACGCTGCCGATGCCCACCGCGCACAGCTCGGCCAGGGTGGATGCACCGGCACGGCACACCACCAGATCGGCCCAGTCATAGGCGGCGGCCATATCCTTGATGAAGGCATCCACGCGCCCTTCCACGCCGGCGGCGCGGTAGGACTGCAGGGCTTCCTCGTGCAGCTTCTCGCCACACTGGTGCCACACCTCGATGGAGCTGGTGCCGGCAAGCGCGGCCAGTGCCTTGGGCACGGCGTTGTTCAGCACGCGCGCACCCTGGCTGCCGCCCAGCACCAGCAACCGCATCGGGCCGCTACGGCCGGCCAGACGCTGTTCCGGTGCCGGCAGCGCGGCGATCTCGGCACGTACCGGATTGCCCACCACTTCCTCGTTGCGGCCCTGGAAGCTGCCCGGAAAACCAGTAAGCAGGCGGCGCGCGAAACGCGACAGGATCCGATTGGTCATGCCCGGCGCACGGTTCTGTTCGTGCACCAGCAGCGGCAGCCCATGCAGGCGTGCAGCCATGCCGCCGGGGCCGGAAGCGAAGCCACCGAATGCGACCACCGCGCGCGGGTTGCGATCGCGCAGCACATAGCCGGCACCGCGTACCGCACGCATCACCCGCAGCGGCGCACCCAGCAGCGCCAGCTTGCCCTTGCCGCGCAGGCCACTGATGGCCAGCGTGTCGATGTGGATGTCGTGCTGCGGCACCAGACGGGTTTCCATGGCGCCTTCGGCACCCAGCCACACCACCGGCACGCCGCGCTCGCGCAGCACCTTGGCCACGGCCAGGCCCGGGAAGATATGGCCGCCGGTACCACCGGCCATGATCATCACCGGGCGTGCGGCTGCGTGGGCCACGGCATTGCTCATGCCAGCCTCCCGAAGGTCGGCTCGACACGCTGCTGCATGCGGCTGGTGCCGCGTGCCGCGCTGTTCATGCGGGCGCCCTGCAGCGACGCGGCCACTTCGGTTGCGGACGGCGCGGCATCGGCATGGGATTCTTCGGCGGCGGCAACCACCGGCTCGATGTCCTCGCGCACTTCCTGGCGGCGCACCGCGCGGTTGTACTCGTAGGACACGCGCAGCAGCAGACCCATCGCCACGCAGGTCATCATCACGCTGGAGCCGCCGGAGGAAATCAGCGGCAAGGTCAGGCCCTTGGTCGGCAGCATGCCCAGGTTCACGCCGATCGACACGAAGGTCTGCAGGCTGATCCACAGCGCGATGCCGAAGGCGATGTAGCCGGCGAAGTGACGGCGCATCTCGATGCAGCGCATGCCCAGCCAGAAGGCGCGGCCCACCAGCAGCGCGTACAGGGTGATGATGCAGCACACGCCCAGGAAGCCCAGCTCCTCGGCGATCACCGAGAAGATGAAGTCGGTATGTGATTCGGGCAGGTAGTTCAGCTTCTGGATGGACGCACCCAGGCCCACGCCGGTCCACTCGCCGCGGCCGATGGCCATCAGCGCGTTGGACAGCTGGTAGCCCGAACCCAGCTGGTCCTGCCACGGATCCATGAACGAGGTGACGCGGCGCATGCGGTACGGCTCGAAGATCACCAGTGCCACCAGCGCCGGCAGCAGCAGCAGCACCGGCAGGATGATGCGCTTGATCTGCGCGCCGCCCAGCACCAGCATGCAGGTGGTGATGCCCAGCAGCAGCATCGACGAACCGAAGTCCGGCTGCGCCAGCAGCAGCACCACCAGCAGGCCCACCACGCCCACCGGCTTGAGCATTGCCGGCCAGGTCGCGTTGACTTCGTCACGGAAGCGCACCAGGTAGCTGGACAGCCACACGATGTAGAGCACCTTCACCGCTTCCACGGTCTGGAACTTGGCCACGCCCAGGTTGATCCAGCGGCGCGCGCCGTTGACGCTGCTGCCCAGCCCGGGAATGAACACCACCGCCAGCAGCGCGAAGCAGCCCAGCAGCAGAAGATGGTTGTACTTCTCGATGTCCTTCAGCTCCACGCGCATGGCGATGGCGGCCAGCACCACGCCGATCACGATGAACACCAGATGGCGGGTGAGGTAGTAGAACGGGCTCTGCGTCAGTGCGATGGAGCTGGAGGCCACCATCACGATGCCCAGCGACGCCAGCGCCACAGCGGCACCCAGCAGCCACTTGTCGTAGCTGCCGCCGATGGCTTCAAGCCGGGTTGCCTGACGTGAGTAATCGTCCATCAGCGCACCTTCAAGGTTGCCAGGCCAATCAACACCAGCACCACCGAGATGATCCAGAAGCGCACGATCACGCGCGGCTCGGGCCAGCCCTTCAGTTCAAAGTGGTGGTGGATGGGCGCCATGCGGAACACGCGCTTGCCGGTGAGCTTGAACGAGGCCACCTGGATCATCACCGACAGGGTCTCGATCACGAACACGCCGCCCATCACCACCAGCACCAGTTCCTGGCGCACGATCACGGCGATGGTGCCCAGCACCGCGCCCAGCGCCAGCGCACCCACGTCGCCCATGAACACCATGGCCGGGTAGGTGTTGAACCACAGGAATCCCAGGCCCGCGCCGGCGATGGCCGCGCAGATGATGACCAGTTCACCGGCACCCGGAATCTGCGGGATCTGCAGGTAGCTGGAGAACACCGCGTTGCCCGAGGCGTAGGCGAACACGCCCAGCGCACAGGCCACCAGCACGGTGGGCATGATGGCCAGGCCGTCCAGGCCGTCGGTCAGGTTCACCGCGTTGGAGAAGCCGACGATCCAGAAGTAGGCGATGGCCACGAAGCTGATGCCGGCCAGCGGCAGCGCGATGGCCTTGAACATCGGAATGTAGAAGGTCAGCGCGGCCGGCACGTCGGCGGTGTAGAACAGGAACAGGCCGGCGGCCAGACCGAAGATGGACTGCAGCAGGTACTTCCAGCGCGACTTCAGGCCGTTCGGGTCGCGCTTGGCGATCTTGAGCCAGTCGTCGTACCAGCCGATGGCGCCGAAGCAGATCATCACCACCAGCACCAGCCACACATAGCGGTTGCGCAGGTCACCCCACAGCAGCACCGAGATAGCCACCGTGGTCAGGATCAGGCCACCGCCCATGGTCGGCGTGCCGGCCTTGGAGAAGTGCGACTGCGGGCCATCCTTGCGGATCGGCTGGCCACCCTTGAGCTGGGCCAGGCGACGGATGGCATACGGCCCCAGCCACAGCGACAGCGACAACGCGGTCAGCGCGGCAAGGATGCCGCGGAACGTGAGGTAGTTGAACAGGCGGAAGAGGCCGTCCAACTGCTGCAGCCAACGGGCCAGTTCAAGCAACATGCGTAGTGTCCTCGCCGCGCGACAACAGCGCGGTCACGATCTTGTCCATGGCGCTGCCGCGCGAGCCCTTGACCAGGCAACGCACGTCAGCGTGAAGTTCTTCCTGCAATGCGGCGGCCAGGGCGGCATGGCTGTCGAAATGACGCCCACCCTCGCCGAACGCCTGCGACGCGGCCTCGCTCAGCGGCCCCAGCGCGTACAAGCGCTTGATGCCTGCCTGACGGGCGCGCTCGCCGGCCTGCGCATGCAGCGCGCGGGCGTCATCGCCCAGCTCGCGCATGTCGCCGAGCACCAGCCAGCCCTCGCCCTTGCCTGCCGCCAGCGCATCGATGGCAGCGGCCAGCGAGCCGGGGTTGGCGTTGTAGCTGTCATCGATCAGCACCGCGCCGTTGCCCAGCGTATGCGCCACCTGACGACCCGCCACCGGGCGCGCCTGCGCCAGACCTTCGACCACCAGCGGCAGTGCGATGCCCGCTGCCAGCGCCAGCGAAGCGGCAGCCAGCGCGTTGCGAACGTTATGGCGGCCGGTCAGCTGCAGTGCCACTGCTGCCTCGCCCTGCGGCGTGACCAGCGTGAAGCGCGAACTGTCGGCATCCAGCTGCAGGCCGGTGGCGGTCACTTCGGCGCTGTGTTCCAGGCCGAAGCACAGCACGCGGCAGCGTGCCGGCGTACCAATGAAATGCTGCTCGAACCATGGCGCGAAAGCATCGTCGGCATTGATCACCGCCACGCCGTCTTCCGGCAGCGCTGCGTAGATGGCGCCCTTGGTGGTGGCCACGCCCAGCAGGCTGCCCATGCGCTCCAGGTGCGCGGCGGCGATGTTGTTCACCAGCGCATAGCGCGGGCGGACGATGTCGGTGAGGTAGGCGATGTCGCCCGGCTTGCCGGCGCCCATTTCGTACACCGCGTAATCGGTGTTTTCCGGGGCGTCGATCACCGCCAGCGGCAGGCCGATCTCGTTGTTGCGGTTGCCCGGGGTCGCATAGACCTGTTGGCCCTGCACCGTCGCTGCGTGCTGCAGGATGGCCAGCAGCAGGCTCTTGACGCTGGTCTTGCCGTTGCTGCCGGTGATGGCGAACACGGCGGTGGCGCGGTCGTGCTGCATGGCCGTGGCGATCTTCGCCAGCGCCAGCTCGGTGTTGGCAACCACCACCTGCGGCACGTCCAGCGGCTGCAGCGTGTCCACCAGCAGCGCGCTGGCACCACGCGCGACGGCATCGGCAGCGAAGGCATGGCCGTCAAAACGCTCACCGCGCAGCGCCACGTACAGGCTGCCCGCACCCAGGGTGCGGGTATCGTTGCTGATGGCGTCCACGGTCACGTCATCGCCGTGGATTTCGCCACCGGCCCAGTGCGCGATCAGCGACA
>DCXY01000033.1:16750-41466 GCA_002329155.1 Stenotrophomonas sp. UBA2124
GCCCAGTGCGCGATCAGCGACAGCGGGGTGCGCTTCATCCGCGCACCTCCCCGGCGGTGGCCATCTGCGCCTGCAGCGCACACTGTGCCACCTCTGTGTCATCGAACGGGTGTTTGATACCTGCAATCTCCTGGTAGGGCTCGTGGCCCTTGCCGGCAACCAGCACGATGTCACCGGGGCCGGCCTGCGCGACGGCTGCGCCGATGGCGGCGGCACGGTCACGCTGCACGTGCACCTGGTCGGGCTTGCGGAAGCCGGCCATGATGTTGGCGACGATCACGTCACCATCTTCGCCGCGCGGATTGTCGTCGGTGACGAACACCACGTCGGCCCATTCTTCGGCAATGGCCGCCATTTCGGGGCGCTTGCCGGTATCGCGCTCGCCACCGCAGCCGAACACGCACAGCAGGCGGCCATCAAGGTGGCCATGCAGGCTGCGCAGCGCCTGCAGCAGGGCATCGGGCGTGTGCGCGTAGTCGATGACCACGGTCGGCTCGCCCTGCCCGCCCAGGCGGTTCATGCGGCCGCGGATCGGCTGCAGCTGGCCCAGCACGCGGGCGATGGTGGCGGCAGGCTGGCCCAGCCCGTGCAGCGCACCGGCCACGGCCAGCAGGTTGTCCACGTTGAAACGGCCCAGCAGCGGCGAACGCAGCGGATGACGCGCGCCGTCGATCACCAGATCAAAACCAATACCCTGCCCGTCCAGCACCAGGTTCTCGGCGCACACGCTGGCGCCCGCCTGGCCGGTCGAGCTCAGGCCGATGGCCTGCACGTCCGCCGACAGCGTGCCGATCAGTTCGCGGCCGAACGGATCGTCAAGATTGATCGCGGCAGCCTTCAGGCCGGCACGATGGAACAGCCTGGCCTTGGCCGCGCCGTAGGCGTCCATGCTGCCGTGGTAATCGAGGTGATCGCGGGTGAGGTTGGTGAACACCGCCACGTCGTAGTGCACGGCATCCACGCGCCCCTGATCCAGCGCATGCGAGCTGACCTCCATCGCCACGGCCCTGGCACCGGCGTCGCGCAGCTGCGCCAGCACCTGATGCGTCTGCAGTACCAGTGGCGTGGTGAAGCCGGTCGGCTCGACGTTGCCATACAGGCCGACACCCAGCGTACCGATGGAGCCGCAGGTGATGCCCAGCAGATGCCAGGCCTGGGTCAGCAGCTGCACGGTGGAGGTTTTGCCGTTGGTGCCGGTGACACCGACCATGGTCATCGCCTGCGAGGGATGACCGTGGAACTCGTCGGCCATCGCGCCCATGCGGGCACGCAGGCCGGGCACGGCAATGGCATCGGCAGGTGCAGGCAGCTCGGCAGGTGCAGGCGGATCGAACAGCACCACCGAGGCACCCGCCGCCTTGGCCTGCTCGACGAAGCCCAGGCCATGCGCACCAAAGCCGGCGATGGCGACGAACGCATCGCCTGCACGCACATGGCGCGAATCCAGCACGAGGCCGCTGATCTGCGGGTCGTGAGCCAGCGTCAGCTCGGGCAGCAGCTGCGACAGGGGCATGATGCGGCTCATTGGCGCGCACCCGTGTTGGCCGGTGCCGGCGCGGTAGCGGTCGGCAGCGCGGCGTCGAACTCGGCGTCGGCGTTGGTGGCTTCGGCAGCTTCAGCCGGCACCGGCAGCGGTGGCTGGTTGCTGCCCGGCTTGCCACCCACCTTGCCTGCGGCCTGTGCGGCCAGCCACGACTGGATGTCATCCGGCGGCACGTCCATCAGGCGCAGGGTGCCTTCCATCACGCTGTGGAACACGGGCGCCGACACCAGACCGCCGTACTGCTTGGAGCCCTGCGGATCGTTGACCACCACCACCGCGGCGAAGCGCGGTGCGGTCGCCGGCACCACACCGGCGAACAGCAGGTTGTAGTGGCCGCGCTCATAGCCGTTGGGGCCGTTCTTGCGCGCCGTGCCGGTCTTGCCGGCAACGTGATAACCGAGAATCGCCGCGCCCTTGGCACCGCCCTGGGTCACGACGGTTTCCATCATGCGCACCACTTCCTGCGCGACTGCCGGGTCCAGCACCTGGCGCGCTTCGTTGCGCTGCCCCTTCACGAAGGTCGGCTGGATCACCTGGCCGCCGTTGGCCAGCGCCGAGTACGCCTGCGCGATCTGCAGCGGCGTCACCGACAGGCCGTAGCCGTAGGACATGGTGGTCTTGGTGGTGCCATACCAGCCCGGGCTGCCCGGCGCCGGCACCACGCCGGACGATTCGCCCGGGAAGCCGCTCTGCGGGGACACGCCGTAACCGAAGCCACGCACGCTGTTATAGAACGTCTGGTCCGGAATGCGCGCGACGATCTTCGCCGCACCGATGTTGGAGCTGCGGGTGATCACGCCGGTGACGTTGAGCACGCCGTTGTTACGCGGCACGTCGCGGATGGTGTAACGGCCCAGCGACATGTAGCCCGGATTGGTGTCGATCACCGTATCCGGCGTCACCAGATGGTTCTGCAGCGCAGTGGCGATGGTCAGCGGCTTCATCGTCGAGCCCGGCTCGACCAGATCGGTGACGGCGCGGTTGCGGCGCGTATCCGGCGTGGCGCCACTGATCGAATTCGGGTTGTAGGTGGGCAGGTTGGCCATGGCCAGCACTTCGCCGGTGGCCACGTCCATCACCACCACCGAACCACCGGCCGCCTTGTTCTCCACCACGGCATTGCGCAGCTCGCGCATGGCCAGGAACTGGATGCGGCGGTCGATGCTCAGGGTCAGGTCCTTGCCCGGCTCGGCCGCACGCACCAGGTCCACGTTCTCGACGATGGCGCCCTTGCGGTCGCGGATCACCTTCTTGGCGCCCGGCTTGCCGCGCAGCCATTCATCGAAGGCCAGCTCCAGGCCTTCCTGGCCACGGTCGTCGATGTTGGTGAAGCCCAGCACATGCGCCATCGCCTCACCCTGCGGGTAATAGCGGCGGAACTCGCGCTGCGAGAACACGCCCGGAATCTTCAGTGCGACCACGCTTTCGGCCACATCCGGATTGATGCGGCGGCGCAGGTACATGAATTCCTTGTCGGCCTTCTGGGTCAGCTTCGAGGTCAGCTCGTCCACCGGCAGCGACAGCGCCTGCGCCAGCTCCGGGATGCGCTCGGGCGCACGCAGCAGTTCCTGCGGGTTGACCCAGATCGACGCCACCGGCGTGGACACGGCCACCGGCTCGCCATTGCGGTCGGTGATCATGCCGCGCGAGGTCGCCACCGGCACTTCGCGTAGGTAACGGGCCTCACCCTGGCGCTGGTAGAAATCGCTGTTGATCAGCTGCACATAGGCGGCGCGGCCCACCAGCGACACCGCGCACAGGCCCAGGCCCACGCCGACCAGCATGAGCCGGTTGCGAAGGTTGAACTGGCTGCGGTTGCGGTTGCGGATGGGCTTGCTCATGGGCGGATCACCACGATGTCAGCCGCTTCAGGGAACTTCATGCCCAGGCGGCCGCGCGCTTCCTGATCCACGCGAGTGGCCTGCGCCAGCGTGGCCTGCTCCAGCTGCAGACGGCCGAATTCGATGTTCAGTTCATCGCGTGCGTGTTCCAGCTTGGCCAGCTCCACGAACAGCTGGCGATGGCGGTGGCGCATGAACACCACGCCGATCGCCGAGGCGATGGTGCAGGCCAGCAGCACGATCAGCAGCAGGCGGCTCATGCGGCCACCTCGCGCTTCTGCGCCACCCGCAGCACCGCGCTGCGCGAGCGCGGGTTCACCGCCAGCTCGTCGTCCTCGGCCTTGATGGCGCCGCCGATGAGGTCCAGCGTCGGCACGAACGCGGCCACTTCCGGCAGGCGGCGGTTGCTCGGCGGCGCCTTGGCGTGGCGGTTCATGAACTGCTTGACGATGCGGTCTTCCAGCGAGTGGAAGCTGATCACCGCCAGCCGGCCACCGGTCTTCAGGCGCGCCATCGCCGCGTCCAGCCCGGCCTCAAGGTCGGACAGCTCGCGGTTGATGTGGATGCGGATGGCCTGGAAGCTGCGCGTGGCCGGGTGGATCTTGTCCTTGCCGCGCGGCATCACCGAGGCGATCAGCTCGGCCAGCTCGGCGGTGCGGCTGAACGGCTGGGTGGCGCGACGGGCGACGATGGCGCGGGCGATGCGGCGGCTCTGGCGCTCTTCGCCATAGGTCCACAGCACATCGGCGATCTCGCGCTCTTCGGCACGGTTGAGCCACTGCGCGGCGCTCTCGCCCGAATCCGGGTCCATGCGCATGTCCAGCGGGCCGTCCTTGCCGAAGCTGAAGCCACGCTCGGCCACGTCCAGCTGCGGCGAGGACACGCCCAGGTCGAACAGCACGCCGTCCAGGCCGGCGGCGGTCTCGCTCCAGTCCAGCAGGTCGGCAAAGCTGCCACGGTAGATCGACACGCGGCCGTCGGGCGCGAAGTCGCGCTCGGCCACGGCAATGGCTTCGGGGTCCTTGTCCATCACCAGCAGCCGGCCCTGCGGGCCCAGCTGGCGCAGCACGCCGCCGGCATGACCGCCACGGCCAAAGGTGCCGTCCAGATACGTACCGTCTTCGATCACCCTCAGGCCCTCAAGGACCTGGGTGTACAGCACCGGCAGGTGGGCCGCCGGCGGCTGCGACACCGGAGGGTGACCGGCCTGCGCTTGACCGCGCACCCGGGCACCCCGGCTCACAACTTCAGATCGAGCAGCCCATCACCCAGATCCTCGTCAGACAACGTCTGCTGGATCAGTGCGCGATGTGCTTGCTCGCTCCATAGTTCAAACTTGTCACCCATACCCATCAGCACCGCTTTCTTCTCGATGCCCACCGCGTTGCGGTGGCTGGACGGGAGACTGATACGGCCGTTGCCGTCCAGCTCCAGATGGGCCGCAGAGCCAACCAGCTTCTGCTGCAGGGTGCGCACCACGCGCTGGGTATTGGGCTTGGCCATCACATCATCCCGCACCCGTTCCCACTCCTTCTCGGCGTAAAGCCACAGGCAACCTGCCTCGAACGGGTTGTAGGTCAGCACCAGACGATTGCCACTGGCACGCGCAACCAGGTCGCGATGAGCGGTTGGCACCGCCATGCGTCCCTTGTCGTCAACCGTGATGGCAGTTTCGCCCTGAAACACGCTTGCTGTACCCGTCCGTCGCCTGGGAAATCATTGAACCACGAAAAACCACAAAAAACCCGGTTTTCCCTCTGATGCCCACCTTAGCAGCGCGACTTGGGTTGTCAACAACTTTCCGTGCGCAAAATCGCTATTCGCATCAATGGTTTGCAGCAATCTTTAGAGACTTGTTCAAGGTTTATCCACAAGTGCATGTTTCGTCTCAAATTTTGAGATTTGTATGAAATTCAGCGCGGTAGAGAAGATGTGAAAATGAGACCCCGAACCAGTCTCCATTCAGGCTGGCATGGCCCCGGACTGCGCGAAACGGCACACTGCATGCATGTGCCTGGTTGCTCTCGCCTGGAAGTGCCATCCCCATTGGCGGCTGTTCATGGCCGGCAACCGCGATGAATTCCATGACCGCCCCACCGCCGCGCTGCACGCCTGGGATGGCCCCGCCGGCCAGTTGCTGGCCGGGCGCGACCTGCGCTCCGGCGGCAGCTGGATGGGAGCCGATGGACACGGCCGTGCCGCGGTGGTCACCAATGTCCGCGACCCACTGGCCACCACCGCTGGCCCTTCACGAGGGCAGCTGATTGCCGACTACCTGGCAGGCACCACCACTGCCGGCGACTACATGCAGGCCCTGGCCAGCAGGGCAGCCGCCTTCGCACCGTTCAATCTGGTGGTGGCCGACGCGGAAAGCTGCCACTACCTGGGCAACCACCCCGCCGCCGCACAGGCGCTGCCGCCCGGCATCCATGGCATGTCCAACGGCGCACTCGACGCCCCGTGGCCCAAGACCCGCCGGCTGACGGCCACGCTGGCGCAGTGGCTGCAGCAGGAGCAGCGGGACCTGGAGGTGATCTGGTGGGCACTGGCGGATGAAACCCAGCCTTCAGATGCCGAATTGCCCGACACCGGCATTCCACTGGATCTGGAGCGCAGGCTGTCCACCGCCTTCATCCGAGGCGAGGCCTACGGCACCCGCGCCAGCACGGTGGTGGCCATCGACCAGGAGGGGCGCGGCTTCATTCACGAGCGGCGGTTCGGGCCGAATGGCGTGGCCATGGGCGAGACGCGGCTGGAGATCGGGGCGGGTTGAGCTGTCGGAAGTTGCCGCTGGGAGCCCCCTCCCCAACCCTCCCCCACGCCTTCGGCGCAAGGGAGGGAGCAAAAGCGGCGATGCGAAGCGAGCCCACAGCGATCCCGCTGGAGTCACGCCCGAATGCGATGCGAAGCGAGCCCACAGCAAACCCACCACAAGCCGAGCCCCCTTTAGTAAAGGGGGCGCGCCGACAGGCGCGGGGATTTGGAAGGCCAGAGGCCCGGGGCCCAAAGTTTTGCTCCGCAAAACTTTGGGGCTTTTCCCGCCTGGCAGGCGGGAAAAGCGGCGGAGCCGGCCGATAAGCCGGGTTCTGTCGTGGACAGTCATTCTTCTAGGCGCCACGTCACCGTGACGCTCAAGCAACCTACCCGGACCCGACGCGGGCCACGCCAATGGGTCCCTATTTGGTCTTGCTCCAGGTGGGGTTTGCCGTGCCGGTCTGTTGCCAGACTCGCGGTGCGCTCTTACCGCACCATTTCACCCTTACCGGCCCCCCGCCACCCCATTACAGCCTCTCTCAAGAGGACCTGGACGATGCTTCCGCATCGCCAGCAGCCATCCTGAAGGCTGCAAGGGGGTGACGAGGGACTTAGGCGGTATCTTTCTGTTGCACTTTCCGTCGGCTCGCGCCGCCCAGGCGTTACCTGGCACCTTGCCCTGTGGAGCCCGGACTTTCCTCGGCACTCCCGAAGGAATGACGCGACTGCCTGGCCGACTCCGCCGCGCGTATTGTCGCACACTCGGCCAGGGCATCCGGCGGTGAAACTACTTTTGCTTCAGGCGGCGATCAACCTGCATGAGCAGCCTCTGCAGGTCCCTGTCCTTGTCCGCGTAACGCGACACCACGCCAAGCACATTGGACAAGGCACCCTCCTGATCCATTTCCCGCAGTGCCTGCGGCGACAGGCACGTCATCAGGCGCAACTCACGGCGCATACCATTGACGTCGCCATAGAGCGTGAGAGCCGCCAGATTCGAGGCAGCCCATGGCTTTTCACCTTCGGCCCTGTCTCCGTACTTCTGCGCCAATTCGCTCAGCATGGAGACCTTTGCACAATCCTCTTCCACCGCAGCCAACGCGCGGACCAATCGATCCTTGTATTGGTCATTGGGCGATTCACGGATGATCCGCCACAAAGCAGCGTTTCTGTCACGCGCAAGTCCGCCGTGATCCCTTATCAGATTTGAGATAAGCAACTGAGTAAAGCCCAGCTCCGAGGGAGCCGAGAGAGCCTGCTGCCAGGCGGTTTCAAGAGAGTCAAAAGCAGCGGATGCGTCCGTATCCTCCTGCAGCTCGCTCAAGCCGTGCAGCGCACGCAGCTGCAAGTACCTCCTCGCTTCTTCGTCAGGAATTTTCGCCAACTGCCGCTGTACCTCCGGAAATTCGGATAGCAGCTGGCGCCTGCGCTGTTGCCGCTCAGCCGGCTTCATGCCCCGGTCGGTCGACGACCCGAGAGCCGCCTCGGCAACTTTCAACGCCGCCCACTCGGGCCCGTGTGAAAGTGCCTCCGCCATTGGACTGGACCGGACCTTGTCGAACACACGGGACGCCGTATAGACATCCATACCCGACGAACTCGTCAGCAGGAGTGCCAACTCCGGCAGAACCCATGTTTCATCCCGCAGCTCAGCGGCCGCATTGATGCTTTCTTCTGTATACCGCGTGGGCCGCGAGTACTTCATCATCGAGGGTAACAACCGTCCCCCACTGGGCAGATCGCGAGCATCGATCTGCTGCATCCGCCCATTGATCCGCGCCATGTAAAGCCCCGCCAATACACCGTCAGCAGCGGATTGGCGGGCCACGTGATAAAGATCACAAGCAGCGAAGGCATCTCCAACGACATCGTTGCCACTCAGCGCCGATTGCCGGCAATCGGCCCGCAATGCCTCCAGATCACCGGCGCTTGCGGCACCTGCCAACAGTGCGGACAGTACGAACAGAAACGCCCTTTTCATGCCTTGGTCCTCCTTGGACTCCAATTTGAAACCTGCTTAGCCGCCATACAACGCCTTGCGCGGCGCCCCGCTCAGTTCGGCCGCCAGCTTGGCGGCGGTGGACGGGGGCAGGTGTTCGTTGAGCTTGGCGTAGAGGCGGCGGCCTTCGGCGATCTTGCCTTCCTCATCGTCGGCGGCGCCCTGCACCATCACCACGAACTCGCCCTTGCGCTGATTGTCGTCGGCCTGCACGGCGGCCAGCAGCTGCGCCAGGGTGCCGTCGAGCACGGTCTCGAACAGCTTGGTCAGCTCGCGCGCCACCACGGCGGGGCGGTCCTGGCCGAACGCGACGGCCATGTCGGCCAGCGACTCGGCGATGCGGTGCGAGGATTCGTAGAACACCAGGGTGCCGGTTTCAGCGGCCAGCCGCTGCAGCCGCTCGCGGCGCGCGGCGGCCTTGGCCGGCAGGAAGCCCTCGAACACGAAACGGTCGCTGGGCAGGCCGGCCACGCTGAGCGCGGCAATGGCGGCGCAGGCGCCCGGCACCGGGCTGACCTTCACGCCGGCCGCGCGCGCGGCACGCACCAGCCGGAAACCGGGGTCGCTGACCAGCGGGGTGCCGGCGTCACTGACCACCGCCATCGATTCGCCGCCCTGCAGCCGCGCCACCACGCGCTGGGCCATGGCCTCCTCGTTGTGGTCGTGCAGCGCCACCAGCGGCCTGCTGATGCCGAAATGCGACAGCAGCTGGCCGGTATGGCGGGTGTCCTCGGCGCAGATGGCCGCCACCGAGCGCAGTACGTCCTGCGCACGCGGGCTCAGATCGGCCAGGTTGCCGATGGGGGTGGCGACGACATATAGAGTGGCGGGGGTGGTGCTCATCATCGGGTTTTCCGTGGTCAAGGTTAGAATCCTACCGTTTCCCCTGCCCGGCACTGCCGCGCCCAGTCGAACGGACCTCAAATGAACAAGCACGCCGCTCGGATTTCCGCCCTGTCATTGTCGATGCTGCTGTTCGTGGGTTGCGCCACCACCAGCGTGGCCCCCACCAGCTCACCCGGCCAGCAGGCCGCCATTGCCCTGCTGGAGCAGGGCAAGCCGCGCGAGGCCGCGCAGCAGCTGGAGGCCGAGGCCGCGCTGGCCCGTGGCAGCAGCAGAACCGCACTGCTGGCCGATGCCGCCTTTGCCTGGCACGAAGCCGGCGACGACACCCGCGCCCGTGCGCTGATGGCACAGGTGCAGCCGCGCCAGCTGTCCGGCGCCACCCGCCAACGGTTTGGCCTGCTGCAGGCCGAGCTGGCGCTGGCCGACAAGCAGCCGGCCGCCGCCCTGCAGGCACTCACCGGCAACGCGGGCGACAACCCGCTGCCGGCACCGCTGCAGGCGCGCTGGCACCTTGCCCGCGCGCAGGCCATGGAAGCCACGGGTGACGCGTTCACTGCCGCCGTCGAGCGCGCGCGTGCCGGCGTGCTGCTCGCAGGCGCCGCACGCGCCGACAACCAGCGCGCCATCACCCGCCTGCTGGCGGGGCTGGACGACGCCACCCTCAGCAGCCGCGCTGCGGCGCTTCCGGTTGGCGACCCGCTCTACAACTACGCCGGCCGCGCGATGATCGGCCGCGGCCTGCCGCTGCCGCGTCCGTTCGACCGTGACGCCAATGCCTGGCAGCTGGACACCAGCAAGCGCCCGCCAGCCGATGTGGATGGCTACCGCCCACCGGTGAAGATGGCCGTACTGCTGCCGCTGACCGGCAACCTGGCCACTGCCGCCGCACCGGTACGTGATGGCCTGCTGGCCGGCTACTACGGCGAAGGCCGCCGCCGCCCGGACATCAGCTTCATCGACACCAAGGGCACTGCCGGTGGCGCCAACGCCGCCTATGACCAGGCCGTGGCCGCCGGTGCCGATTTCGTGGTCGGCCCGCTCGGCCGTGACGAAGTGGATGCGCTGTTCCACCGCGACCAGCTGCAGGTGCCGTTGCTGGCGCTCAACCGTGGCAAGGACACCCCGCCCGCAGGCAGCGCCGGTTTCTCGCTGGCGCCGGAAGACGACGGCCTGATGGCCGCCGAATACCTGCTGGGCCGCGAGCGTGGCAACGTGCTGGTGATTGCCAGCAATGACGATGCCGGCCGCCGCGCCAGCGCCGCGTTCAAGGAGCGTTTCAGCGAACGCGGTGGCAAGGTGGCCGCGACCATCAACGTCGGCGGTGCACCGGGCAACATCAGCCCGCAGCTGCAGCAGGTGCAGGGCGCCGATGCCGTGTTCCTGGCGGTGAAGGGCGACCAGGCGCGTGCGCTGGCACCGCAGCTGGCGCTGTCCGGGCTGGCGGCAGTGAGCCGCGTGGGCACCTCGCAGCTGACCAACAACACCGGCAAGGCCGAGGAAGACATCGCGCTGGACGGCATCATCTACCCGAGCGAGGCCTGGACCACGCGTGGCGTGTCCGGGCTGCCATCGGCGGCCAGCGTCGCCAGCACCCTGCCCACCGCACGCGGTGGTGCCGCGCGCCTGTTCGCCTTCGGCTTCGATGCGTGGAAGATCACCGCATATCTGGAAAAGCTGGCCACCTCGACCAGTGGCGGCCTCAGCGGCGCCACCGGCACCCTGCACCTGGATGGTTTCGGCAACGTGCTGCGCACGCCGGCATGGTCCACCTTCAGCTCGGGCCGCCCCATGCCGATCGGTGATGGCCGCTGACAAGGCGGCACGCGGCGCGGCGGTGGAAGCCGCCGCCCGCGCGCATCTGGAAAACGCCGGGCTGCGCTGGCTGGCTGGCAACGTAAGCTACCGCGGCGGCGAGCTGGATCTGGTGATGCAGGAACCCGGCAGCCCGCCCACCGTGGTTTTCGTCGAAGTGCGCTACCGCCGCAGCACGGCCTTTGGCGGCGGTGCCGCGTCGGTGGATGCAGGGAAGCGCCGCCGCCTGATACTTGCCGCACAGCTCTACCTCGGCGCCCATCCCCGGCTGGCCAGTGCGCCCTGCCGTTTCGATGTGGTCCAGGCCAGCGGGCAACCACCGCGTCTGCAGTGGATACGCGACGCTTTCCGCGCCGACGATTGCTGATGCCCGGCATCCTCCGCCATGCCGCGGCTCGGCTGGCGCATCATCCAACGACCCCCAGCGAAACCCGCCCGTCATGACTGAGTTGCCCATCGCCTTCAACCAGACCCTGAGCCAGTTGCTGGGCGCGGACTGGCGCACCGATGCCGCCGCGCTGGAAGCGCACGCGCAGGACAACTCCTGGCGGCACGCACTGCCGCAGGGCGTGGCGCTGCCGCGCACGGTGGAACAGGTGCAGGCCATCGTGCGTGCCTGCCGAGAACACGGCGTGCCGCTGGTCGGGCGCGGCGCGGGCACCGGCACCACCGGGGCCGCCGTGCCCAGCGCGGGTGGCGTGGTGCTCTCGTTCGTGCACATGAACCGCATCCTCGACATCCGCGCGGGCGACCGCTGCGCGGTGGTGGAACCGGGCGTGCTCAATGGCGATCTGCAGCAGGCGCTGATGCCGCACGGCCTGTTCTGGCCGCCTGACCCGTCCAGCGCGGACATCTGCAGCATCGGTGGCAACCTGGCCTGCAACGCAGGCGGCCCGCGCGCGGTGAAATACGGCACCAGCCGCGACAACGTGCTGGGGCTGGTGGCGGTGACCGGCACCGGCGAGGTGATCCGCTGCGGCGGCCCCTATACCAAGGATGCCACCGGCTACGACCTCACCCACCTGATCGTCGGCAGCGAAGGCACGCTGGCGCTGATCGTCGAAGCCACGCTCAAGCTGGCGCCGCGCCCACGCGCGCAGGCCGGCCTGCGCGTGCTGTACCGCGATGCGGGCAGCGCGGCGGCGGCGGTGTCGCGGGTGATGGCGCAACCAGTCACACCGACGATGCTGGAATTCATGGATGCGCGCAGCCTTGAACTGCTGCGCGGCAACGGCGCGCAGGTGCCCGAGGCCGGCGCCATGCTGCTGCTGGAAGCCGACGGCGATGACGACACCCTGCCCTACCTGCTCAACGCGCTGGCGCAGGCCGCCGAAGGCGACGGCATGCTGGAGCTGGATGTGGCCACCGACGGCAGCGCGCGCGACCGGCTGTGGTCGGCGCGGCGTGCACTCTCGCCCGCGCTCAAGCGCATCGCGCCGGGCAAGATCAACGAGGACGTAGTGGTGCCGGTGTCGCGCATACCGGAACTGGTGGAAGGCGTGCAGCGGCTGTCAACCGAGGCCGGCCTGCCCATCGTCACCTTCGGCCACGCCGGCAACGGCAACCTGCACGTCAACATCCTGTATCACCCGGAAGATGCCGGCGAAAACGCGCGCGCACATGCGGCGCTGCCCAAGGTGTTCGCACTGGCGCTGGGGCTGGGGGGCACGCTCTCCGGCGAGCACGGCATCGGCCTGGCCAAGCGCGATTTCATGGCTCAGGCATTCACGGCCAGCACCCTGGCGGCGATGCGTGCGATCAAGCAGGCGCTGGACCCGGACGGCATCCTCAATCCGGGAAAAATAATGCCCCCCTGACGCCCACTCCCCAGGGGCGTCAGGGGAGCATTCCCCAAAACAGAACAAGCTTTTCCCCGGCAGCCCGTGCAATGCAGGCCGCGCTTGGGTCTCCACGGGTTTGCCGCTTCAGGCCACCGCTTCTGCGTAACGGCAGGACAGCAGCGCCTTCACCAGGAAATCCACCTGGGTGGCTTCGCGGGCATCCACCCACATTACCGGCAGGCGATGGCCTTCATGTGACAGGGCATTCCGGAACTCGGTGAAGCTGAAATCCGACTGCCTGTCCTGGCTGGTGATGCCCACGGCGAAACATGCTTCCGGCGCCAGCGCACGGAACTTCTCCAGCAGCATCAACGTGCTGGGCAGCGCACGCGGGTTGAGCGCGCTCACCAGTACGATCACGCCGATCGCACCTTCGGCCACGATGGGCCACATGAAGTCCAGGTAGCCCTGCCCCGGCACGCCATAGACGTGCAGCAGCTCGCCATCACCCAGCTCGATGGAGCTGTAGTCCAGCGCCACCGTGGTGTGCGATTTATCTTCCAATGCCTCCAGTGCAGCCTCGTCACTGATCGGCATTTCGGTGCTGATCGGTTCCATGTCCGAGATCGACCTGATGGCGGTCGTTTTTCCCGCACCCATTTCACCGACGAAAACCAGCTTGGTAGCCATATCAGTCAGACCTGAAGCCCCTTGGAGAAGTTGAGTCCGAATCGCTTGGCGATGCGCGAGAAGAAACCAGACACCTTGTTGCCGGAGGCCTGCGGACGCTCCACCTGTTCGAGGCGGCTTTCCAGCAGGTTGGTGGCCGAAGCGGCGCCCATGATACGGGCAATGTCATCGCGCGATACGCCCGTGGCCTGCGCCAGCTCCCCCGGCAGCCACGGACGGATCATCATTGCCGCCATGGGCAGCAGCCACTGCACCGGCAGCTGCCCGGTTTCCACTTCCGGCCAGCCCAGCAGCTGGCAGCTGCGCTGCGTGTCCACCGGCAGCAACGGCTCCTGCGACAGAGCCGCCGCGCGCCAGCAGAAATCCTCGAAGGCATGCTCCCCCACCGCATCGGACAGGCATTGCTGCGCGGTGGTTTCCCCTTCCAGCAGCGACAGCGTCCAGCCCGGCTCGGTGGCCGCCTTCAGGCAGTTCTCATACGGCAGATCACGCAGCAGCGCCACCCGCGTATGCCCGGCATCGACCATCACCTTGACCAGGCCCATGTGCAGCAGACTGGGCTTGCCCTTGGCATCGGCCAGACTGCGGAACAGGGTGCGCGGATGAAAGCGCTCGCCTTCGCTGTCCGATTCGAGCAATGCCTGACGCAGCTGCTGGAAGATCTCCCGCACGCTGGCGCCATAGGCAACACCCGGAATGGACAGGCCGGAGAGCACGTTGCGGGTCACTGCCAATACTGGCAGCCCCTTCCTGCCCGCTTCGCGCAACAGTTCCTGGCCCTGCTTGTCGTCGATGCTCGCCACCAGCAGGTCAACCTTCTGGTGGTGCCATTCCTGCACGTCAGCCTGGATGTACTCGGCCATCAGCAGCGAGCTGGCGACCTTGAGCCGCATCATGTGCAGGACATCCAGGCCCTGGCAGCCAATGACGGCGGCAGAGATTTTGCGGGCGGGTGCAGTCATCGTCTCGCTCGGGCCGGTGTCGATTCACATCAACCGTGCCACCGCCCCGTTGGGACGGCAGCAGGTCAATGCATCACTTGAAGTCCAGCGTCTGCTCGAACGACTTCAGCTCGTGGCGAGCCATGGCCAGGTTGGCGCGCGAACGGTCCAGCACGACGTACAGGAACAGGTCCTGGTTGCTTTCCAGCGGGCGGATCAGGTGGTACTGCTTGGTCAGCGTGATCAGGATGTCCTCGATCGCTTCGGTGATGCCCAGCGAGGCGGCAACGCGGCGCTTGGCGCGCACCACTTCGGTGTTGCCGGCAGCGGCAACTTCCAGGTTGATCGGGCCACCGCCCAGCATGCCCAGGGCCATGCCGCTGTCGCTGTCCACCAGCGCGGCGCCGACGAAACCGGCGATTTCATTGAGCTTGTCGAGCTTGACGTTACCAGCCATTTCTATCTCCAAAAAAGTGAGTGAGTGAGTGATGTGATGTGATGTGGAATGTCATGTCCCCCGGTGGAACACGACAGGTGGAGCAATGTGGGACAACTCCAGCCCCTCACCTGGCAGGCCAGACGAGCGGTGACACGGAGGTAATGCAGGAGGGGTTACAGCAGAGGCTTGATGCGTGCCGCGGCATCGCGCGCGGCGTACAGCAGGATGGCCAGCGAAGTATCGGCGTGGCCCAATGCCGCCAGCGTGTATGGGCGGTCGGCGCCCACACGCACCAGCACCATGCTGCCCTGCGAGGTGGACATGGTCACGTAGTCGGCCGTTGTCAGGCCAAGCTCGCGCGACAGAGTCTCACCCAGGGTCAAAAAGGAGTTGGTCATCGCCGACAGGCGGCGGGGGTCGAGCTTGTTCTGCGAGCGGCAGGCGATGGCGCGGCCATCACCGGTGGAGACCAGCAGCATCGAAATACCGACATTGTTCTGGATTACCGAACCCAGTTCCGCTTCCAGCACCTGGCCGTCCACGGTCACGGAAGGCGCGCCTGCGTCGTGCATCTTCGCCCTCACTTTTTCGAGTGTTGCCAGTTCCACTTCCAGCCCCCTGTAAGCTGTCTTCTCTCAGGTGAACTGGGTCGTGCCCAAAGCGGGACACAGTTCACTTTCTGCGAGTATGGGTGTGAATACGTGGATGCCATGTGAAATGGCATTGACAATGAACCGCGCAGTCAGGTTCAAATACGGTCAGGGTTCAGAAAAGTGGTTGAAGCCGGGCCGCATCACCAGCGAATCCGCACCTTCAGCCGGCCGCACCTGCATGCCTTGACCGGCGGACACGCGGCCAATGCGGCTGGCGCCGGGCGCCACGCCGGCAAGAGCCTGGGCCACCTGCGTGCGGCGTGATGCCGGCGCGGTGAAGCACAGTTCGTAATCATCACCTGCACCGGAGCGCAATGCCTGGAAACGTTCACCCGCGTGCAGCGCATCGGCGGCGTGCGAAGCCGGCAGCGCCGACAGCCACACCTCGGCGGCCACGCCACTGCGTTCGCAGATATGCCCAAGATCAGCCAGCAGGCCATCGGATACATCCACCGCTGCCGTCGCCACGCCACGCAGTGCCTGGCCTGCGCCCAGCCGCGGCGTGGGCCGTGCCAGGCGCAGGCGCAGGTATTCGGTGGCGACATCACTAGCGGCGCGGCTGACATCGAGCACGCCTTGTTGCCACAGCGCCAGCGCAAGGCCCGCCTCACCAGGTACACCGGTTACCCAGATGTCATCGCCCGGCTGCGCGCCATCGCGGCGCAGCGCCTGGCCTTCCGGCACCCAGCCCATCGCGGTGATCGAGATGGCCAGCGGGCCGCGCGTGGTATCACCGCCCACCAGCGCCATGCCGTGCAGGTCGGCAAGCGCGAAGAACCCATCGGCGAAGGCATCCACCCACACAGGCGACGCCTCGGGCAGCGAGAGCGACAGCGTGCACCACGCCGGCTGCGCGCCCATTGCGGCCAGGTCGGACAGGTTCACCGCCAGCGCCTTCCAGCCGATGTCGCCGGGCGGTGTTTCCACAGGGAAATGCACGCCGGCGTTGAGTGTGTCGGTGGTGACCACCAGCTGCTGCCCGGCCGGCATGCGCAGCAGCGCCGCATCGTCGCCTATGCCCAGCGCGATGTCGGCACGCGCGCCGGTACGGCGGCGGATGCGCTCGATCAGGCCGAACTCATCAAGGCTCATGCATGCGCTCCCTCTGAAACGACGACGCCGGCGCCGATGATGCCGGCCCCGGCGTGGTCATGGAACCGGCAGGCGGCCGTGGCCACCTGCGGCTTACTGGCCGGACTCGGCCTTGCGCCACTCCACGGCAGCGCGGTCGAGCACGCCGTTGACGTAGGTGTGGCCGTGCTCGGAGCCGAACCGCTTGGCGGTTTCGATGGCTTCGTTGATCACCACGCGGTACGGCACGTCCAGGCGGTAGCGAAGCTCGTAGGCGGCCACGCGCAGCACCGCGCGCTCGATGGCGTCCACTTCTTCCACGCCACGGTCCACGAACGGGGCCAGCGCCTCGTCCAGGTCGCGGCGGTGGTCGAGCACGCCACGGAGCAGGTTCTCGAAATAGGCCAGGTCGGCCACTTCATGCGCCTGCTCGTGGGCAAACTGGGCCAGCAGCGATTCGGCGTTGCCACCTGAAATCTGCCAGGCATAGATGGCCTGCAGCGCGCGGCGGCGGGCGCGCGAGCGCAGCACCGGGTCCACGCCGTCGCGGCGTACGTGCTTGCCGCCGGGCCTGCCGTTGTTCTTCGTGTTCATGGCAGTTGCTCCAGCAGGTTGACCATTTCCAATGCCGCGATCGCGGCTTCCTCACCCTTGTTGCCGTGGCTGCCACCGGCACGTGCCTCGGCATCCTCCACCCGCTCCACCGCCAGCACGCCGTTGAGCACCGGCACGCCGAAATCGAGCTGGGCGCGCATCAGGGCTTCGGCGCAGCGGTCGGCGACGTGTTCGTAGTGGCGGGTGTCGCCACGGATCACGCAGCCCAGCGTGATGATGGCCGCATGCTTGCCGGCAGCGGCCAGGCGCGCGGCCACCAGCGGAATTTCCCAGGCGCCGGGCACGCGCACCACGTCGATGGCGCCCTCGCCGATGCCATTGCCGGACAGGCTCTGCCGTGCACCGGCCACCAGCACATCGGTGATGCGGGCGTTCCAGCGGCTGGCGATGATGGCGAAACGGGCCGATCCGGCCGGGCGGAGGTCGCCTTCGTAATGGCTCATGGCGTGTGGGGGATGCAAAAGGGTGGGTCAGTTTAACGTGTGCGGGCACCGGCCGGGGCCGCGCCAGCTGAAGTGAGGCATGTGGCCGGTGGCAGGGCGGTCGCGCGCCCCTGCGCTTCGTTCACCGTTGCCGCTGTGTGCCCCGCCTTCAGGCCGGCACGGTTTCCACGATTTCCAGCCCATAACCGGCCAGGCCGATCTGCCGGCGCGGGGTGCCCAGCACGCGCAGCTTGCCCAGGCCCAGGTCGGACAGAATCTGCGCGCCGGCACCATTGCGGCGCCACTGGCCCACGTCCTTGCTCTTGCCGGTGGCCTCGGGCTGCGCACGCAGGCGGGCCAGCAGCGCGCTGCTGTCGCGCGGGGCCGACAGCACCACCATCACGCCGCTGCCTGCAACGTCGATGGCACGCA
Organism: Stenotrophomonas sp. UBA2124; assembly: GCA_002329155.1. Classification (GTDB taxonomy): domain Bacteria; phylum Pseudomonadota; class Gammaproteobacteria; order Xanthomonadales; family Xanthomonadaceae; genus Stenotrophomonas. Next base: position 34,590 of record DCXY01000033.1, read on the forward strand.
GGGCGTCGGTGGCGGCCACGCCGAAATCATCGCGGCGCCAGTGCAGCAGGTCGGCCAGCGGGTTTTCCACCTGCACGCGCACCAGGGTGGGCGTAGCCTTGTCCGGCGTGCCGCGCACCAGGGCGAAGTGCAGGTCGTGGGCGATGCGGTCGCGGTAGGTGATCAGCTGGAATGGGCCGAACTCGGTGCTGATCTCGCGCTCGTCCACGCGCTCGACGGTGTGCTCGGTGGCCAGCCGGTAGGCGATGAGGTCGGCGATGGAGCCGATCTTCAGGCCATGCTCGCGGGCAAACACCTCCAGCTCCGGGCGCCGCGCCATGGTGCCGTCGGCATTGAGGATCTCCACCAGCACGCCGGCCGCTTCCAGCCCGGCCATGCGCGGCAGGTCGCTGGCCGCCTCGGTGTGGCCGGCACGGGTCAGCACGCCGCCCGGCTGGGCGGTGAGCGGGAAGATGTGGCCCGGCTGGGTCAGGTCGGCCGGCCTGGCGTCGGGCTTGATCGCGGTGCGGATGGTGTGGGCGCGGTCATAGGCGGAAATGCCGGTGGTCACGCCTTCGGCCGCCTCGATGCTGACGGTGAAGTTGGTGTGGAACTGCGCGGTGTTGTGCTGGACCATCGGCATCAGCCCCAGCTGCGCGGTGCGCTCGCGGGTCACCGACAGGCACACCAGGCCACGCGCGTGGGTGACCATGAAGTTGATGTCCGACGGCTTGACCAGCTCGGCGGCCATGATCAGGTCGCCTTCGTTCTCGCGGTCCTCGTCATCGACGATGACGACCATGCGGCCAGCGCGGATTTCTTCCAGCAGTTCGGGAACGGGGGCAAAACTCATTTCGTGGCTCCTTGGCCCAGCAGGCGCTCGACGTAGCGGGCAACCAGATCGATTTCAAGATTCACCGCACTGCCCACGCCGGTGGCGGAGAACGCGGTATTGGCGACGGTGTGCGGAATCAGCGCCACCTCGAAGCCTTCGTCATCGGCCTCGTTGACGGTGAGGCTGACGCCGTCCACGCAGATCGAGCCTTTCTTGGCGATGTAGCGCAGCAGCGCCTTGGGCGCGGCGAAACGCCAGCGCAGCGCGCGTGCATCCTCGTGGATGGACAGCACCTGCCCCACGCCATCGACGTGGCCACTGACCAGATGGCCGCCCAGCCGGTCGGTGGGGCGCATGGCGCGCTCGAGGTTGACCACCGCGCCTTCGGCCAATTTACCGAGCGTGGTGAGGTCGAGGGTTTCGGTGGAGGCATCGGCCTGAAAGCTGCTGCCATCGAATGCGATGACGGTCAGGCAGACGCCGTTGACGGCGATGCTCTCGCCCATCTGCACCTGCTCGAACGGCAGGTTGCCCACGTTGAAGGTAAAGCGGACGTCGCCGCCGATGGGTTCGCGTGCGGCCAGACGGCCGACGCCTTCGATGATTCCGGTAAACACTAACGTTCTCCGCAGGAGTGAGCGAAAAACGCCGCAAGGCAAGGCGCACGCGCCCGCAAAGGCCCGTGGCGCCGTCTTCTTTCATCCGGACTATGACCGTCGGCTCCGGCATTCGACCGGATCTGCTGACCCCCGGCCGGGGGCCGGGGCGCTCGCGGGCTCATGCCCGAAGGCACCTACCGCCGGTGGGGAATCGCACCCCGCCCTGAAGACGTTTGTGGTTGCCGGCGAACCGGCCGGCGCATTGTACCAGTGCTTCCGGAGGGCTGGCTTAATGTGAAAATTTCGTTACAATTCGCCCCGCCGCGACATGAGGTCACGGCCCCGGCCTGCAACAGGTCGGCCGACACGGATATCGATTTCTGAGAGAGAGAACCCGATGCGCAAGACCCTGATTCTGGCTGCCCTGCTGGCTGCCGCCCCCGTTGCCGCCTCCGCGGCTGACCTGAGCTACACCTATGTTGAAGGCGGCGCCACCCAGGTCCGCATCAACGACGATTTCCTGGACGACCCGCACGCCGGCGGCGGCTACCTGCGTGGTTCGTTCGCCATTGCCGAGCAGGTCAATGTGTTCGGTGGCTACTCGCGCGTGTCCAAGAGCTACGGCCTGGGCGACGGCGCACGCATCAAGTACGAGCTGGGCCAGCCGGAGCTGGGCATCGGCTACCACATGAACCTGAGCGACCGCGTGGACTTCACCACCGACATCGCATGGCTGCGCCTGAACGCCGAAGCCAAGTACAGCGAGCCGGGTTACAGCGAGCGCATCAAGGACCACACCAATGCCGGCCGCGCCACGCTGGGCATCCGTGGCACCCCGTCGCCGCGTACCGAAGCCTGGGTCAAGGCCGGCGTGATCGACGGCAGCGACCTGGACACCGAGTTCGTCGGCGTGCTGGGCGGCCAGGTCAAGTTCAACAAGACCTGGGGCCTGGTGGCCGAAGCGCAGTGGATCAACGACATTTCGCAGTACTCGTTCGGCGTGCGCGCCAGCTTCTGATCCAGCGGTAACGGAACAGATGCAGACGGGAGCCTCGCGGCTCCCGTTTTTTTTGCGTCGATTCCCGTTGCGCGGACTGCGCGCGCTTCACGCCACCCGCAGCAGCAGGCGCAGGTCATCGCCCAGCATGCGGGCGTCGGCCACGTGCAGGCGCCGTGCCTGTGCCATGTGCGCGATGCCGAGCCCCGCCAGCAGCGGGCGCGCGTCGTCGCCCATCAGCAGCGGCGCGACATACAGCAGCAGCTCATCGACAAGGCCGGCGCTGAGCAGCGCACCACATAGGGTGGGTCCTGCTTCGACATGCACCTCGTTGATGCCGCGCTCGGCCAGCAGCGCCATCACCGCATGCAGGTCGAAGCGGCCATCGTCGCGCAGCGGTGCGGCGGCGAAGTCGGCGCCCTCAAGCATGGGTGGCGTGCTGATTGGTGCATGCAGATACAGCGTTGGTGCGTCGCCTTCGCGTACGCGGCGGCAGCCCAGCGTGCGCAGGTTGGCATCGAGCACCACCCGCAGCGGTGGCAGAAAGTCGCCTTCGGCAGGGCGTGCGGTCAGTTGCGGGTCATCGGCCAGCACCGTGGCCGCGCCGGTGAGGATGGCACCGGCACGCGCACGCCAACACTGCACATCGGCACGCGCCGCCTCGCCGGTGATCCACTTGGATTCACCATTGGCCATCGCTGTACGCCCGTCCAGGCTGCCGGCCAGCTTCACCCGAACGAATGGGCGCGCACGTTCCACACGCGACAGGAAGCCACGGTTGAGCTGGCGTGCCTTGTCGCCCATCAGGCCCTCCTCCACCGTGATGCCGGCCTGGCGCAGCAGCGCGAAACCACCGCCGTCCACATCCGGAAACGGGTCGCCCATGGCCGCAACCACCCGCGCCACGCCTGCTTCAATCAGCGCCAGCGCGCATGGCGGCGTGCGCCCGTAATGCGCGCACGGCTCCAGCGTCACATAGGCGGTGGCACCGCGCGCCTGCATGCCTGCCTGGCGCAGTGCGAACACTTCGGCATGCGGGCCACCGGCCCGCTGGTGCCAGCCTTCGCCCACCACCTGTTCAGCCTGCGCGATGACACAGCCGACCATCGGATTGGGCCGTGTGGTCCATGCGCCCCGCTCGGCCAGGCGCAGCGCGCGGGCCATCAGCAGGTGGTCGGTGGCGGAGAATTCGGTCATCGGCAAACCTCGGAACGAGCGTGGCCACACGGGCCGTGCAGGCAATCAATGCGCCCAGTGTAGGCGCTGGCGCTCAGGCCGTGCCGGTATCGATGCGCAGCACGCGGATGGCCAGCGGCCCCAGCTGCAACTGCGCATGCAGCTGCCACCCCAGCGACTCATACCAGGCCACCATCGGCGGCTCGCAGTACAGGTACAGGTGCGGCACGCCCAGCGCCGCCGCCTGCGCCACGCAATGCGCCACCAGCGCGCGGCCCACACCACGGCCACGTGCTTCAGGGGCCACATACAGCGAGGCCAGCCATGGCGACCAGCCGCGTATCTGTTCGTGATCGTCATGCAGCAGGCTTACCGAACCCAGCCAGCCACGTGCCTCCTCGGCCAGCCAACTGCAGGGAATGGCATCGCGTGTCTGCGCCCGCAGTTCGGCTTCGGCCTGTTCAAGCGTCCACTCCGGCAGCAGGGTGCCGAAGGCCTGGACATGGGCGGCAGCCAGGGCGGGCAGACAGCCCGGGCGGTCATGCAGATTGACGATGCGCCACACTCAGCGCGGCGCCTTCCTGTCACGGCGCGCGGCCGGCGCTTCACCCTCCAGCAGCGGCAGCTGGCCGTCGTCGCTGGAATGGTCGCGCTCCAGCTTCTCGATCTCGTCGCGGAAATCGGCCACGTCCTCGAAGCTGCGGTAGACCGAGGCGAAGCGCACATAGCCCACGTGGTCGAGCTTGCGCAGCTCGTCCATCACAAAGCCGCCCACCTTGATCGACGGCACTTCGCGCTCGCCGCACATGCGCAGCTGGTGCACCACCGCACGCACGGCGGCCTCGATGCGCTCCTCGGACACCGGGCGCTTCTGCAGCGCGCGGTCGAAACCCACCCGCAGCTTGCGCGCATCGAATGCTTCGCGGCCACCATCGCTCTTGATGATGACCGGCAGTTTCAGCTCGATGGTCTCGATTGTGCTGAACCGCTCGCCGCAGGCCTCGCAGCCACGGCGGCGGCGGATGGTGGCGCCATCCTCGGAAACGCGTGAGTCGATGACGCGGGTGTCGGTGTGCTGGCAGAAGGGGCAGTGCATGGTCAGCCACCAGCCATGAACAACGAGGATTCAGCAAACGCATCCAAAGTCCGCATCACCTGCACCTCGTTGCTCATTCCTGCTTCCTATTGCTCAGCCGTAAACCGGATACTGCCTGCACTGCAGGGTCACGTTCTCACGCACGCCGGCAATGACCTTCTCGTCGTTCGGGTTGTCCAGCACGTCGGCGATCCAGTTGGCCAGCGCCACGCAGTCGGCTTCCTTGTAGCCGCGGGTGGTGATGGCCGGGGTGCCCAGGCGCAGGCCCGAGGTCACGAACGGCGAGCGCGGGTCGTTCGGCACCGAGTTCTTGTTGACGGTGATGTGGGCCTTGCCCAGCGCAGCTTCGGCATCCTTGCCGGACACCTCCTTGCCGATCATGTCCACCAGCATCAGGTGATTCTGCGTGCCGCCGGAAACGATCTTGTAGCCGCGCGAAATCAGCGTGTCGGCCATGGCCTGCGCGTTCTTCACCACCTGCTGCTGGTAGGTCTTGAACTCCGGCTCCAGCGCTTCCTTGAAGGCCACGGCCTTGGCGGCGATGACGTGCATCAGCGGGCCACCCTGGATGCCCGGGAACACGATGGACTGCAGCTTCTTCTCGATTTCCTCACCGGCGCCCTTGGCGATGATGATGCCGCCGCGCGGGCCGCGCAGGGTCTTGTGGGTGGTGGAGGTCACCACATGCGCGTGCTCGATGGGGCTCGGGTACACGCCCGCGGCAATCAGGCCGGCGACATGGGCCATGTCCACGAACAGGTAGGCACCCACCTTGTCGGCAATGGCGCGGAAGCGCGCCCAGTCCACCACCTGCGAATAGGCGGAGAAACCGGCCACCACCATCTTCGGCTTGTGCTCCAGCGCCAGGCGCTCGACTTCGTCATAGTCGATCAGGCCCTGCTCGTTCACGCCGTACTGCACGGCGTTGAAGATCTTGCCCGAGGCGTTGACCTTGGCGCCGTGGGTCAGGTGGCCGCCATGGGCCAGGCTCATGCCAAGGATGGTGTCGCCCGGCTGCAGCAGGGCGAAATATACGGCCTGGTTGGCCTGCGAGCCGCTATGCGGCTGCACGTTGGCGTAATCGGCGCCGAACAGCTGCTTCAGGCGGTCGATGGCCAGCTTCTCGGCGATGTCCACGTACTCGCAGCCACCGTAGTAACGCTTGCCCGGGTAACCCTCGGCGTACTTGTTGGTCAGCTGGCTGCCCTGCGCTTCCATCACCCGCGGGCTGGCGTAGTTCTCGCTGGCAATCAGCTCGACATGGTCTTCCTGGCGCTGGCATTCATCGGCAATGGCCTTGGCCAACTCAGGGTCGTAGGACTCGATACGGGCGTCGCGCGGGAACATCACAGCTCCTGGGTAGGGGGCGGGGGAGCTGTCGATTGTAGCGCCTCCTTCACGCCCCGGACCCGACCTGCCGGCCCTGTGCCCGGCCAGCCGGCCCGGAAACGCGAAGGGCGCCCCGAAAGGCGCCCTTCTGTGGTGCTGCAGACCGCTGGGCTCAGCGGTTGAACACGATGTCGGCAATGATGCCGGTGGCGATGGCCACCATCAGCAGGTTGCCGCGGTCATCACGGATCCAGCGGTGGCCATGCGGGGGGCGGCGCACGTGATAGCGGTCATAGTCGTTGACCACGTAGACCGGGCCACCGTAGTAGTTGCTGTAGCGGTAGCCGCGCTCGAAGCCATAGGGGCGGTACACCACGCGCGGCGGCGGGGCGTAGTAACGGCGGTCGTTGTAGCGGGCGTCGCGGTAACCCTCACGGTAACCGTTGCTGTAGTGGCGGCGGTCGTCGCGCCACTCGCGGCGGTCATGGTGGCGGTCGTGGCCACGGCCGCGGCCCCGATCATGGCCCCGGCCACGGTCGTCGTTCCAGCCATGGCGGCCACGGTCATCATGGTCACGGTCGCCTGCGGCGAAGGCCGGAGCGGTGACGCCAAAGGCCAGCAGGGTGGTCATTGCGGCGACAACAAAGCGGTTCATCTTCATGGGTGGCCCTCGCAGGGTGGGTGGACGGTTTCCATCATGCTCACTTCGTCTGAACAAACTCCGGCTGGAAACGGTTACCGCCTTTCCCATTCACAAATCAGCAAGCCGGGCCGGCCCAGCCAGTGATGCCGGGCTTCCGGCTATAATTGTCCATTCCCTTTTGACCTGGGCCCTGTCCCCCGCCGGACCGGGCGCGGGCGTGCGC
>DCXY01000029.1:0-67748 GCA_002329155.1 Stenotrophomonas sp. UBA2124
CCGGGTAAGCGCAAGCGCACCCGGGAACTCGCATTACCTGCAGATGGCGCTTGCACCCCACGCCGCGTCATGTTTCCCGCTGCCCCGGGTGCGCTCCGCTTACCCGGGCTACAAGAGCGGCGGAAAGATCACGGGTCGAACCGGCCCACGGAGAACACACACTTCCCCGTTCCCAAATCCCCCGTTGCCGGCACCATCGCCGTAGGCCGGGTAAGCGCAAGCGCACCCGGGACCTCGCATCTCCTGCAGATGACGGCTGCACCACACGCCGCGTCATGGCACCCGCGGCCCCGGGTGCGCTTCGCTTACCCGGGCTACAAGAGCGGCAGGAAGGTCACGGGTTGAATCGAGCCGAAGAAAACAAACTTCCCCGTTCCAAAGTCCCCGCGCCCGGCACCATCGCCGTAACCCGGGCAAGCGCAAGCGCACCCGGGACCTCGCATCTCCTGCAGATAGCGGCTGCACCCCACGCCGCGTCATGTTTCCTGCGGCCCCGGGTGCGCTTTGCTTACCCGGGCTACAAGAGCGGCAGGAAAATCACGGATTGAATCAAACCACGGAGAACACACACTTCCCCGTTCCCAGATCCCCCGTTGCCGGCACCATCGCCGTAGCCCGGGTAAGCGCTAGCGCACCCGGGAACTCGCATTACCTGCAGATGGCGCTTGCACCCCACGCCGCGTCATGTTTCCCGCGGCCCCGGGTGCGCTGCGCTTACCCGGGCTACAGGAGCGGCAGGAAGATCACGGGTTGAATCAAACCACGGAGAACACACACTTCCCCGTTCCCAGATCCCCCGTTGCCGGCACCATCGCCGTAGCCCGGGTAAGCGCTAGCGCACCCGGGACCTCGCATCTCCTGCAGATAGCGGCTGCACCCCACGCCCCGTCGTGTTTCCCGCGGCCCCGGGTGCGCTGCGCTTACCCGGGCTACAGGAACGGCAGGAAGATCACGGGTTGAATCCAACCACGGAGAAAACACACTTCCCCGTTCCCATATCCCCGTTCCCCGCCCCGAACCTACCTCACAATCGCCAACACATCATCCAGCAGCGCCGCGGCGGTTACCTCGGCACCGGCACCCGGGCCTTGGATCAACAGCGGCTGCGTGTTGTAGCGGTCACTGTGAATCGCCACGCGGTTGTCGGTACCACGGCCACCGGCAAGCGGGTGATCCAGCGGCAAGGCGCGCAGACCGACGCTGGCGCCATGCGCATCGACGCGACCCACCACGCACAGCTTCAGTCCCTTCGCACGCGCCTGTTCCAGCGCAGCCTGCAACGGCGCATCCAGCTGCTCCAGCGCGGCATCCACCTGCTCTGCCGGCAATGCGGCCAGTGCCGCCGGCACCAGCGATTCCACCTGCACTTGCTCCGCTTCCAGCGCAACGCCTGCAGCGCGCGCGAGGATCAGCACCTTGCGCCGTACATCCTCACCGGACAGGTCGATGCGCGGGTCCGGCTCGGTATAACCTGCCGCCGCCGCATCACGCACGCAGGCGGAGAACGGGCGGCTGCCGTCGAAATTGTCGAACAACCACGCCAGCGAACCGGACAGCACACCCTCGATCGCATGCACATGATCGCCACCGGCCACCAGCGCACGGATGCTGCGCAGCAGCGGCAGGCCCGCGCCCACCGTTGCCGCGTCACCGTAATTCGCACCGCCGGCTGCCGATGCTGCGCTGATGCCATGCGCGCGCGACAGCGCCGTGCCATTGCCCAGCTTGTTGGCGGTGACCACATGGATACCCTGCTGCAGCCAGTGTGCATGCTCGGCCGCCACGTCCTCGCTGGCGGTCGCATCAACCACGATGTCACCGGCACGCAGCCGGCCCACCTCATCGCGATGCACCGGCTCGCCATTTCCCGACTGCGCACTGCGCGCCGCCGACAACGCCTCGTGCGGCGCATCCTCGCAGGTCAGTGCGATGCGCGAATTGGCCACCACATGCAGCGTGGGCAGGGTCAGCTGCTTCTGCTGCAACGCCTGGTAACGGCTGACGAAGGCCGAACCCACCGTACCGGTACCCAGCAGCACCAGCCGCGGCGCGGTGGATTCCACGGCACGCAGCTGCGCGCTCATGCATCCACCGTTTTTTTACAGGCGCCGCCATTGGCAGCGGCGATGGCCTGCGCTGCGCGCTCCAAACCGCCGCGCAGATCGGCCAGCAGGTCCTCGCTGGATTCGATGCCCACCGACAGGCGCAGCAGGCCGTCGCTGATGCCGGCCTTGGCACGCGCTTCCGGGGTCATGGCCGCATGGGTCATGGTGGCCGGGTGCGCCACCAGGCTTTCCACGCCGCCCAGCGATTCGGCCAGGGTGAAGTAACGCAGGCCGTCGAGGAAGGCGCGCACCGCAGCGTGCGGGTCCTCGCCCTCGCAGGGGGCCAGCTCGAAGGAGAGCATCGCGCCGAAGCCCTTCTGCTGGCGCGCAGCCACCGCATGCCCCGGATGCGAGGCCAGCCCCGGATAGTAGACATTGGCCACCGCCGCGCTGCTGCCCAGCAGCTCCACCAGCGCCTGCGTGTTCTCCTGGTGCACACGCAGGCGTGCATCCAGCGTACGCAGGCCGCGCAGGGTCAGGAAAGCATCGAACGGCGAGCCGGTCAGGCCCAGCGCATTGGCCCACCACACCAGCTGCTGATGCACCTCGGCATCGCGCGCGATCACCGCACCACCCACCACATCGCTGTGGCCGTTGACGTACTTGGTGGTCGAATGCAGCACCACGTCGGCACCGAAGGCGATGGGCGTCTGCAGGGCGGGCGACAGGAAGGTGTTGTCCACCACCACCTTGGCGCCGGCCTTGTGCGCGGCATCGATCACGAAGCGCAGGTCGGTGATGCGCAGCAGCGGGTTGGACGGGGTTTCGATCAGCACCAGTGCCGGCGACTGCGCCAGCGCATCGGCCAGCGAGCGCGGATCGGTCAGGTCGGCGGTGATCAGCTCGAAGTGGCCCTTGGTGGCCAGCGCGTTGAACAGGCGCCAGCTGCCGCCGTAGGCATCGTGCGGCACCACCAGGCGGTCACCCGGCTGCAGCAGCACGTTGAGCACCAGATTGATCGCGCCCATGCCGGTCGCGGTGATCACGCCGCCCGCGCCGCCTTCCAGATCGGCCAGTGCCTCACCCAGCAGGTCACGGGTAGGGTTGCCGCTGCGGGTGTAGTCGTACTGGCGCTTGTTGCCGAAGCCGTCGAAACTGAAGTTGGACGACAGCACGATCGGCGGGGTCACCGCGCCGAAGGCGGTATCGCGGTCAATGCCCGCACGCACTGCCGCAGTGGCACGGCTACAGGACACATCGGAAGTGTGGGACAGGCTCATGCGGTTGCTCCGGTAAGGCGAAGGGCGTTGGCGAGGATTGCGTCGATGCGATCGGTTTCTTTCAGGAAGGCGTCGTGGCCGTAGGGCGAACGCAGCACGCGCAGGCTGCCGCGCGGGCCCAGGCCTTCGACCAGCGAGACCAGATCCGACAGCGGAACGAGGCGGTCACCCTCGACCGCCACCACCAGCGTCGGCACGTTGACCGCGGCAGGCTCCACACGGTGCAGGTCGATGGATTCGGACAGGCGCAGGTAGGCGTTGACGCGGGTACGGGCGACGTACTGCGCACCGGCCGCATCGAGATAGTCCTCAGCGGCCACGCGCACGCGGCCATTGACCACCTCCGGCGCGGCGTCGAAACGCTCGCCGAATTCCTCCGGCGTGCGGTAGCTGAGCATGGCGAACTGGCGTGCCAGTGCCAGACCGTGCGTCTCGGCGCACTGCAGCTGGCCCAGCGCCACCGCACGGCGCTGCAGCGCGCGCCATGCCGAGGCATACGGATGCGGGCGATGCGCGCCGCTGACAGCAATCAGTTTGGCCAGCCGGCGCGGGTGGCGGATGGCCAGCTGCAGGCCAACCAGCGCGCCATAGGAATAGCCGACGAAGCCCTGCAGCTGCTCGATCTTCAAGGCGTCCAGCAGCGCGGCGATGGCGTCGGCCTGGTCGGCGGTGTCGATCGGCGCATCCAGCTCGCCATCGGCACCGATGAAATCAAAGCCCAGCAGTCGGCGCTGCTGCGGGTCCAGCGCGCGGCCAGCGCCCACCAGACCTTCGGCCCAGCCCTTCTCGCCGAAGCCGGCATTGGCGGCGATGTGGCGGTGCGCGGAAATGCCACCGGCCACCAGCACCACCGGCGCACCGGCCACGCCCACCAGCTCGTAGCGCAGGCGCAGCGCACGCTGGCCTGCGTGACGCATCGCCAGGCGCACCTCGACCTCGCCGCGCACGGCGGTGATGGCGCTGTCGTTGCAGGCGGGGAGGAAATCCTGGGCGGCGATGGCGGTTGCGAAACTCATGGCGGTATCCGTTGAAGGAGCGGCCATCGAGCTTTCGCGGAGCCCGTGTTCGCCGTGCACGGGGCACGGATCGAACCATCTTTCGGTAGACGCTGACGGTCACCGCAGGATTTGGCACCAAACGCAGGCGCTTGCGCGTCTGCTGGTTGCCCCGGCTTCAAAGGGCCTGTCCCTCTGCCGGTCTCGATGGTGGCGCTACGATGCCAGTGCATTTCCGGCATGTCAATCGCTTTATTCGCATGGAGAGATGAATAGGTTGCGAGCGCAACCAAACAGGCACAATCGGGGTTCCCCCCTCTGCGGCCCTCCTGTGCGTCCGATTGCCCTGCTGCTTCCGCTGACCCTGCTGGCCGGCCTCGCCAGCGCCGCCGAGAGCGCCCCCGGCACCCGATGGCGCCAAGGCTGGGGACTGGCTGGGCACGCAGCCTCCCCCGCTGGCACGAAGGGGGATGTCTTCGCCAGCCTGCGCCTGCAGCCCCGCGCGGGAGGCCATGCCGCCATCGCCCACAACCTGGTCGCCGGGCCGGTGCAGGTGCGCCTGCGTGGGCAGGACACGGCCGCTGCCCCGCTCGTGCTCGGTGCGGGCGAACAGCGCAACCTGGCGTGGCTGGCCGACGATGGCAGCGGCGCGCGTCTGCTGCTGGACGCCGTACCCGGCGACCCCGCCGCCCATCCCGACGACCACCTGTACCGGCTGCCACTGGCCACCGGCAAAGTGCGCGTCAGCCAGGGCTTCGGCGGCCATTTCAGCCATACCGATGCCCAGAACCGCTACGCGGTGGATTTCCCCCTGCCCGAAGGCACGCCGGTGCTTGCCGCCCGTGCCGGCAGGGTGATGCAGCTGCTGGCTGATTCGCCCGAACAGGGCTGCCTGATCCGCGTACTGCACGCCGACGGCAGCATGGCCCTGTACGCCCACCTGCAGCCCGGCAGCCCGCGGGTGCGCCCGGGTCAGGCCATCGAAACCGGCCAGGTACTGGCCGCCTCGGGCAACAGCGGGCGCAGCAGCGGCCCGCACCTGCACTTCGCGGTGCAGGCCAATACCGGCATGAACCTGACCTCGCTGCCGTTCCGCATGGCCAGTGAACGCGGCCTGCTGCAGTTCCCGCGTGAGGCAGGCGGGGCGCCGTAACCCGTTATAATCGCCGGCTCTTTCGTTTCCTGATGCGCCCGGGCGGGCGCGCCTGCCATGTCCGAAGTCGCCAACGAAGCCGCGCACCGCCGCACCTTCGCCATCATCTCCCACCCTGACGCCGGCAAGACCACGTTGACCGAAAAGCTGCTGCTGTTCGGAGGCGCGATCCAGATGGCCGGCTCGGTGAAGGGCCGCAAGGCCGCCCGTCACGCCACCTCGGACTGGATGGCGCTGGAAAAGGAGCGCGGCATCTCGGTCACCTCGTCGGTCATGCAGTTCCCGTACGAAGGCAAGATCGTCAACCTGCTCGACACCCCCGGCCACGCCGACTTCGGCGAGGACACCTACCGCGTGCTCACCGCGGTGGATTCCGCGCTGATGGTCATCGACGTGGCCAAGGGCGTGGAGGAGCGCACCATCAAGCTGATGGAGGTCTGCCGCCTGCGCGACACGCCCATCATGACCTTCATCAACAAGCTCGACCGCGAGGGCAAGGACCCCATCGAGCTGCTGGATGAAGTGGAAACCGTGCTCGGCATCCAGTGCGCGCCGGTCACCTGGCCCATCGGCATGGGCCAGCGCCTGAAGGGCGTGGTGCACCTGCTCACCGGTGAAGTGCATCTGTACGAACCGGGCCGCAATTTCACCCGTCAGGATTCCACCATCTTCGCGTCCATCGACGACCCGGGCGTGGCCGCCAAGATCGGCGAGAAGATGCTGGCCGACCTGCGTGACGAGCTGGAACTGGTGCAGGGCGCCAGCCACCCGTTCGACAAGGCCGCCTACCTGCGCGGCGAGCAGACGCCGGTGTTCTTCGGTTCGGGCGTCAACAACTTCGGTGTGCAGCCGCTGCTGGACTTCTTCGTCGAGCACGCGCCGGCGCCGCAGCCGCGCGCCACCACCGGCCGCGATATCGCCCCGCAGGAAGACAAGCTCACCGGCTTCGTGTTCAAGATCCAGGCCAACATGGACCCGCAGCACCGCGACCGCGTGGCGTTCATGCGCGTGTGCTCGGGCCGCTTCACCGCCGGCATGAAGACCTTCCATGTGCGTACCGGCAAGGAAATGAAGCTGGCCAACGCGCTGACCTTCATGGCCAGCGACCGCGAGATCGCCGCCGAGGCGTGGCCGGGCGATGTCATCGGCATCCACAACCACGGCACCATCTCCATCGGTGACACCTTCACCGAAGGCGAATCGGTCACCTTCACCGGCATTCCCAACTTCGCCCCGGAACTGTTCCGTCGCGCTCGGCTGAAGGACCCGCTCAAGCTCAAGCAGCTGCAGAAGGGCCTGGCGCAGCTGTCCGAGGAAGGCGCCACCCAGTTCTTCCGCCCGCTGATGAGCAACGACCTCATCCTTGGCGCGGTGGGCGTGCTGCAGTTCGACGTGGCCGCCTACCGTTTGAAGGACGAATACGGCGTGGAAGCGGTGTTCGAGCCGGTGTCGGTCACCACCGCCCGCTGGATCAACTGCGACAACGCGAAGAAGCTGGAAGAGTTCCGCGAGAAGAACGCCAACAACCTCAGCATCGACGCGGCCGGCCACCTGGTCTACCTGGCACCCACCCGCGTCAACCTGCAGCTGGCCGAAGAACGCGCGCCGGACGTGCGCTTCTCCGCCACCCGCGAAGCCGCGCATACGGTGTCGGTGGATTAAGCCACCGCGCCACCGGAAGGCACCCCGACAAACCCGCGGCAGCTTGAACGGCCGCGGGTTTGTTGAATCTGATAACGAATCATTTCGATCAGTTCCTGCTTTAATGGACAGCCACCGGGCCCTCCCCCAGCCCGGCTCATCGCTGCCCATGACCGCAACCGCTTCGATACGGGAAGAAATCGCCAGTGCCCTTACCCACGGGCTCGGCGCCGTCACTGCACTGGCCGGTGGCGCGGTACTGATCACCCTGGCAGCCATCTACGGCGACGGCTGGCAACTGGCCAGCGCCATCGTGTTCGGCATCGCCCTGCTGCTGCTCTACACCGCCTCCACCCTGTACCACGCCATCCAGCACCCGGTGGCCAAGGGCCGGCTGAAGATCTTCGACCACTGCGCGATCTACCTGCTGATCGCCGGCACCTACACGCCATTCACCCTCATCGGCCTGCGCGGCCCGTGGGGCTGGGGCCTGTTCACCGCCATCTGGGTGCTGGCGCTGGCCGGCGTGGTGTTCAAGCTGTTCTACACCGGCCGCTTCAAGCGCCTGTCCACCGCCATCTACATCGCCATGGGCTGGCTGGTGGTCGTGGCCATCAAGCCCATGTGGAACTCGCTCGACGGCTGGACGCTGGGCTGGCTGTTCGCCGGCGGCATCTTCTACACGCTGGGCACGGTGTTCTACCACCGCGAACAACTGCCCTACTCGCACGCCATCTGGCACATGTTCGTCATCGCCGGCAGCGTCTGCCACTTCGTCTCGGTGACCTCGCAGATTCTCTGAGGGGCGGCATACCGCCCTCACGATGACAACGTGACGTGCACATCACTTGAATGAATACTTCGCACGCCCTGCACCCAAGGCGCGCGAAGATGCAGGCGTGAACAGCCCTGCCGCCCCCGTGACGCCCGCGAAACGCTGGCGGTTCAACTTCAAACGCCCCGGCAAGCGCGGCCTGCGCATCCTGGCCATCGTGCTGGGGGCCTTGGCCGCCGCCCTCATCGTGCTGGTCCTGCTCTGGGACTGGAACTGGTTCCGCGGACCGGTGGAACGCGCGGTGCAGGCACGCACCGGCCGCGCCCTGCATATCGGCAATCTGGATGTGGACCTGGGCCGCACCACCACCGTCCGTGCCGACAAGGTCACCTTCGCCAACGCCAGCTGGGCCAAGCAGCCGCAGATGGCCAGCGCCGACCGGGTGGAACTGGACATCCGCTTCTGGCCGCTGCTACGTGGCAGCGTGCAGTTGCCGGAAGTCCGCCTCACCCGCCCCGATGTGCTGCTGCAGACCGCACCGGGCAAGGACCAGCCAGGCAACTGGAATTTCCTCTCCGGCGGTGGCGGTGATCCGCCACAGCTGCGGCGACTGCGCATCGATGACGGCAAGCTGCGTTTCGTCGATGAACGCGGTCGCACCGACATCGCGCTGGATGTACGCAGCGGCCAGCCGCGCAAGGCCGATGCCGCGCCTCCGGCGCTGCTGGAGGGCAAGGGCCACTGGCGCGGCAGCGCCTTCACCCTCAAGGGTGGCACCGAATCGCCGCTGGAACTGGCCAACACCGACACCCCGTTCCGCGTGCATCTGGATGCCCGCGCCGGTGCCACCCACGCGATCGCCAGCGGCAGCCTGACCAACCCCTTCCAACTGCAGGTATTCGACCTGAAGCTGCAGCTCAGCGGCCAGGACATGGACGACCTGTACCCACTGATCGGCGTGCCCATCCCGTCCTCACCGCCCTACCGGCTGGAAGGCCGGCTCAAGCGCGCGCACCAGGTCTGGCGCTATGAGAAGTTCAGCGGCCAGGTCGGCAACAGCGACCTTGCCGGCGACGTGCAGATCGACACCGGCGGCGATCGCTCGCGGCTGACCGCCAATCTCAACTCGCGGCGTCTGGATTTCGATGATCTGGCCGGCTTTGTCGGTGCACCGCCCAAGACAGGCGGCAATGAATCGGCCAACGCCGAGCAGAAGGCCGAAGCCGCACGCCTGGCCGCCAAGCCCACGGTGCTGCCGGACAAGGCCTATGACCTGAGCAAACTGCGCGCGATGGACGCGGACGTGCGCTGGAAGGCGCAGCACATCAATTCGCCCACGCTGCCGCTGGACGACATGGACGCCCACCTCAAGCTGGACAACGGCCTGCTGCGCCTGGAGCCGCTGGATTTCGGCGTGGCCGGTGGCCATATCCGCAGCACCATCCGCATGGACGCGCGCCGCCCGCAGATAGCCACCGCGCTCAACGCCACCCTGCGCGGCGTGCAGCTGGGCAGGCTGCTCCCCGATGCCAAACTGGCCGAACAGGCCTCCGGCGGCATCAGTGGCCAGGTGCAGCTCAACGGCCACGGCAACTCGGTGGCCGCCATGCTCGGCAGCAGCAGTGGCGATGTCGCGCTCGGCATGGGCCGTGGCCACATCGGCAACCTGCTGATGGAAGTGGCGGGCCTGGATATCGCCGAGTCGGTGAAGTTCCTGTTCACCGGCGACAAGCAGATTCCGCTGCGCTGCGCGTTCGCCGATTTCGACGTGCGCAATGGCGTGATGAGCTCGCGCTCGCTCGCCTTCGACACCACCGACACCCTGGTGGTTGGCGAAGGCACGGTGAACCTGCGCCAGGAACAGCTCGACCTGCTGCTGCGCCCGCGCCCCAAGGACATCAGCATCCTTGCGCTGCGTTCACCGCTGCGCATCGGCGGCACCTTCAAGGATCCCTCGTTCCGGCCCGACTTCAAGGCACTGGGCATCCGTGGCGCGGTGGCGCTGACGCTGGCCAGCATCGCGCCGCCCGCCGCGCTGCTGGCCACCATCGAAACCGGCCCCGGCAAGGACGCCAACTGCGGTGGGCACTACGCAAAGTAAGGTAGTGCCTGCGCCCGCAGCCCGTGCGGTCAACCGGTTCCGGTGATGTATTCCTGCAGGTGCCCCAGTTCCTGCCGCTGCTGTTCAATCACGGCCTTGACCAGGTCACCAATGGAAATCACGCCCACCACTTCATCACCTACCACCACCGGCAGGTGGCGGATGCGGCGGTCGGTGACCAGTGCAAGGCACTGCTCGACGGATACCGTGGGCGCCACGGTCACCAGCTCGGCGGTCATGATGTCGCGCACCGGAGTGGCCTTGGACGAACGCTCCATCAGCACGATCTTGCGCGCGTAGTCGCGCTCGGAAAGGATGCCGACCAGCTTGGGCCCCTCCATCACCAGCACCGCACCGATGCCCTTCTCGGCCATCAGCCGGATGGCTTCAACCACGGCCGCATCGGGCCGCACCGCGTGGATATCAGGGGACTTGGTCCCCAGCAACTGTCGAACGGTCTGCATGGCGTTCTCCTGCGCTGACGGGTGCCCCAGATACTGCCACGTTCGCCGGCCGCCATGTATCGACCAGGTACAGCGGCCGCTGTTTGGCCTCCATGTAGAGGCGCCCCAGGTACTCGCCGATCAGGCCCAGCGCGATCAACTGCACGCCGCCCAGGAACAGGATCACCGCCATCATCGTCGGCCAGCCCGCCACGCGGTCGCCATACAGCGCCGCCTTCAGCACCACCCAGGTGCCGAAACCGAACGCACCGGCAGCGGTCAGCAGGCCCAGGTAGGTGGCCACGCGCAGCGGTGCGGTGGAGAAGCTGGTAATGCCTTCCAGCGCCAGGTTCCACAGTTTCCAGAAACCGAATTTGCTGTGACCGGCAGCACGTTGTGCGCGGTGGTAAGGCAACGCAATGCGGCGGTAGCCCACCCAGCCGAACAGCCCCTTCATGAAACGCTGGCGTTCGCGCAGCTGCCCCAACGCCGCCAGCGCGCGTGCCGAGAGCAGGCGGAAATCACCGGTATCGGCAGGAATCGGCGTCTTCGACAAACGCCCTATCACGCGGTAGAACGCCGCCGCCGTGGCGCGCTTGAGCCAGCCGTCGCCATCGCGCTCCAGCCGCGTGCCATACACATCGTCATAGCCCTGCCGCCACAACGCCACGAATTCTGGAATCAGCTCGGGCGGGTCCTGCCCATCGGCGTCGAGCATGATCGCCGCACCCTCTTCCACCGTATCCAGCCCTGCGGTCAGCGCGATCTCCTTGCCGAAATTGCGCGACAGACGCAGCGTGGCCACGCGCGGATCGGCAGCGGCCAGTTGCTGCATCACCTCCCAGGTGGCATCCCGGCTGCCGTCATCCACGTACAGAATGCGGCCATCGATATCCCCCAGCGCATCAAGCTGCGCGCACAGACGCGGATGCAGCAACGGCAGCGCCTGCTGCTCGTTGAAGGCGGTGATGACCAGAGTCAGGCGTTGGCGTGGCGTCATGCGGCAATTCTACGCAGGCAATGCATCAATCGGCCTGCTCTACGTAGCCTGCACCGCCAAGCTGCCGCGCCTGCCGCTGTATCCACGCCGCACGCCGCTGCACATAGGGGCCGGGGTTGGCCGCGTTGTAGCGCCTTGGCGACGGCAGCACCGCCGCCAGCCGCGCGCTCTCGGCCGGGCTCAGCCGCGATGCATCTTTTCCCCAGTAGCGGCGCGCCGCCGCCTGCACCCCGTAGGTGCCATCGCCGAACTCGGCGATGTTGGCGTACACCTCAAGGATGCGCTGCTTCGGCCACAGCGTTTCGATCAGCACCGTGTACCAGGCCTCCAGCCCCTTGCGCAGCCAGCTGCGGCCCTGCCACAGGAACAGGTTCTTGGCGGTCTGCTGGCTGATGGTGCTGGCGCCACGCAGGCGCCCACCCTGCGCATTGTGCTCGCGCGCCTTCTCGATGGCTTTCAGGTCGAAGCCACGGTGCTCGGGGAAACGCTGGTCCTCGGCGGCCACCAGCGAGATCGGCACGCTCGCTGCCATCTGCTCCCAGTCGCGCCACTGGTAATGAATGCGGAATTTCCAGTCGCCTTCGGCAAAGGCCTCCATCTGGCGCAGCGCCATCACCGTGGAAAACGGCGGGTCCACCACCCGCAGCACCAGTACCTGCAGCACGCTGAACAACGCCAGCAGCACCGGCGTCAACAACATCCAACGCAACCAACGCCGCCGCCGCCGTGGCCCATGAACCGGCTCCACCTTGCGCTTGTCCTGCTCCGCCCCCATTGAATACCCACCTTGCAGATAATTCCGTCCGGCGCATTATCCGGCACCGGCACCCACCTCGCGCAGACGCAGCCCCATGACCGACAGCTCCGACCTCCTTGTCCGCTTTCTTTTGCCCGATGCCGGCGTGCGTGGCGTACATGTGCGCCTGGGCGGGAGCTGGCGCGAAATCCTTTCCCACGGCGATTACCCGCCTGCGGCCGCGCGCCTGCTGGGCGAAGCCTGCGCGGCCTCGGCCCTGTTCACCGGCCACACCAAGATCGATGGGCGGCTGTCCATCCAGCTGCGCAGCAGCTCCGCGCTGCGCGCCCTGTTCACCGAATGCACCTCTGCCGGCACCCTGCGCGGCATTGCCCAGCTGGCCGAAGGCGAGGATGCCCCGACCACGCTGTCGGCCCTCGGCGAGGACGCACTGCTGGCCATCACCATTGAAAACCCCGGCCTGGACCCGCGCGAGCCGCAACGCTACCAGAGCCTGGTGAACCTGGCCGGCGACAGCCTGGATGAGGCGTTCGAGGACTATTTCCGCCATTCCGAACAGCTGCCCACGCGCCTGCTGCTGGCCTGCGACGGCGAGCACGCTGCCGGCCTGCTGCTGCAGAAGCTGCCCGGCGATGCCGGCGACGAGGACGGCTGGGTCCGTTGCGGCGCCCTGTTCGACACCCTGGGCCGCGAGGAACTGCTGGCACTGCCGGGCAGCGAGCTGCTGCACCGCCTGTTCCATGAGGAACACCCGGAACTGATGGGCGACAAGCCGCTGCGCTTTGGCTGCTCCTGCTCGCGCGAGCGGGTGGAGGCCATGCTGCAGTCCCTCGGCGAGGAGGAAGCCCGGGCCGCGGCCGAGGCCACCGGGCAGGTGGAGGTGCGCTGCGAGTTCTGTGGCCGCCAATACCACTTCCCTTTGACGGAATTCGGCGTATTGTTCGGACCTATACCCCCTCAGCAGCCGGCCCCTGACAGGCTGCAATAGGGCCTGGCGAGTTGCGTTCTGGGGAGGACGAAGACTTGTTAAGAAACCATAAACGCTCTACGATCCACTGCTCACGTATCGGGAACTTCCCGGTGCCAACGGGGTCTGATTGAGTCCATGAACGCCTTACTGCGCCTGCCGCTTGCCTTGATGATCGCCTTTGGCGCGGTCACGGGCGTGCACGCGCAGAGCAAACCCAAGGCGGACGGCACCGTGCTGCCTGTCTGGAACCGCGGCAGCGGCAAGGTCGAAGCCCTGTTGTACCTGGAGCCGGCTGGCGAACAGCGTGCCGGCGCCCGCTGGAATTTCGGCAGCAGCTCGCTGGACGCCGCCTTCGGCCTGTCCTCGGGTGATTCGCTGGGCCTGCTGTGCAACGGTGGCCGTGGCAGCAGCATCAGCGGGCTGGCCAGCCACTGCATGCTCGCCAGCCTCGGAGACGATGACGACAGCACCGGCCGCCATGTTTCGGCCACTGCTGCGTTCAACCGCCCCGGCGGCCGCGTCGGCGTCAGCGCCGGCACCGGCCGTGACACCCTGCCGGCGTGGCTGGCAGGCAGCACCAAGTCTGGTGCGGCACGGGTGGAGCAGAACGACCTGACCGTATTCGGGCAGAAGAACATCGGCAGCGAAGGCTTCGTCTCCATTGGTGGAACCTACGCCAAGGCCCGCCTGGTTCCGCTCAGCGATGCCTCTCCGGCGGTGGTCGGCCAGTGGGACAGCAAGAACCTCAGCGTTGGTGGCGGTTATGGTGCGTTCAGCGCCAACGTCATCGGCCGCGTCATCGACGCCCCTGGTCAGGGTGGTAAATGGGAAGGCGTGGGCCTGGGCATCACCTGGCGCACGCCATGGAGCGGTCAGCTCACCGTGGGCGCGGAAAACGTCATTACCCGCGGTAAAAACCCGTTTTCCCCGCGTAATGAGAGCAATGACGACGGCGCGATCCCGTACGTCCGCTACGAGCAGGATCTCTAGGCAGTTCGTTCTCAGCACCGTGTTCATCAAAAACGCCCCGCTTGTCGGGGCGTTTTTCTTGCCAGCTGAATTGGCACTTTGCTGAATACAACCAAGTTCGAATCAATTGTTAACCAATCTTTAATTTCTCGGACCGGCCAAGTACTATCGGACGCAACCTTCGTTTTTGGATTCGCCTTTTCGAATCCGGCGAAGGTCACTTCAGCAGTATCCAAGTCCTTTAGGCAGAGAGAGACAACCAATGAACTGCAAGTCCAACAAACTGCGTGATGCAGTTGTGCTGGCGTTGATCGCCAGTGCCTCAACCGCCGGCTCGGCCCTCGCGCAGGATGCCACCAGCAGCAGCGGCACAACCAACCTCGATCGCATCGAAGTCACCGGCTCGCGCATCCGCAAGGTTGATGCTGAAACCGCCCAGCCGGTTGTCACCATCACCCGCGACGCCATCGAAAAGCAGGGCGCCCAATCCGTTGGCGACATCCTGCAACAGATCGCAGCCACCGGCTCTCCGGCACTCAGCCGCAGCGCCCCGTTGAACTCCGGCGAAAGCCCCGGCGGCACTTACATCGATCTGCGCAACCTCGGGCCGGCCCGTACCCTGGTACTGCTGAATGGTCGTCGCCTGGGTGCAAACAACGATGGTCTGCAGGATCTGTCGACGATTCCGTCGGGCATGGTCGAGCGCATTGAAGTGCTGAAGGATGGTGCATCCTCGCTGTACGGCTCCGACGCCATTGCCGGCGTGATCAACGTGATCACTCGCAAGGATTTTGAAGGCGCCGAGGTTGGTGGCTACGTTGGCCAGTTCGGCGAAGGCGATGGGCAGCAGAAGACGGCCCACTTCATCATGGGCGCCAAGGGCGAGCGTTCCTCGATCACCTTCGGCGTTCAGTACGACGAAGAAGACCCGGTTTGGGCGCGTAATCGTTGGTGGGCCGTGGATACCTACCCCGGCTACCCTGCCTACAGCTACACCTCGGTCGGCGCCATCGGCAACATCCAGATCCCGGGCCGCAAAGGCTGGTGGGTTCTGAAGGATGGCGGTGACCCCAAGAACGTCAACGACTACCGTCAGCAGATCGGCGGCCCGGGTGGCGATACCAGTGTCGCTGCCGAGCAGATGATGGCCAAGACCGGCATCAAGCGTCAGTCGATCTTCACCACTGCCGAGTTCGCGTTGACGGACTCCATCAACTTCAACGTGGAAGCGAATTACAACCGCCGCGAGACCGATATTCAGGTTGCTGGCTATCCGTACCAGAGCAATGCACCGGACGTGCAGACCCCGATCTCCGCAGGCAGCTACTTCAACCCGAACGGCGCTGATACCCACTTCCGCCGCCGTGGCTGGGAAGTGCCGCGTACCACCAACCGCAAGCTCGACACCTATCGCTTCACTGCCGCGTTCGACGGCTCGTTCAGCGTTGGCGACCGCTTCTGGGACTGGGACGTCGGCTATACCTACAGCCGCAGCGACGCCACCATTGCTTCTCGTGGTGACTTCAACAAGCTTGCCGTTTCGCAGGCAGTCGGCCCGTCGTTCATGAACGCCGACGGCAAGGTGCAGTGTGGCACCGCAGCCAATCCGATCGCTCTGGACCAGTGCACCCCGTGGAGCCCGGTGCTGAATTCGGGCGAATACTCGCTGATGGATCCGCGCATCCAGGATCGCTTCTTCCTGAATACCGTGGGCACCGCCGAGTCCCGTGCCGACGACTACTTCGCCAACATCAGCGGCACCGTTGCCACCCTGCCGGGTGGTGATCTGGGTATCGCTGCCGGCTTCAACCACCGCAAGAACAGCGGTGAGTATGTGCCGGATGCGCTTTCGCAGTCCGGCTACAGCACCAACCTGGCCTCCAAGCCGACCTCCGGTTCCTATTCGGTGGACGAGTTCTACCTGGAAGCCGACATCCCGCTGCTGCGTGACCTGCCGGGTGCACAGGAACTGGCGATCAACGTCGCCAGCCGCTACTCGGATTACGACGCGTTCGGCGATACCGTCAACAGCAAGTTCAGCTTCCGCTGGAAGCCGATAAATGACCTGCTGGTCCGTGGCACCTGGGCACAGGGCTTCCGCGTGCCGGCCATCTCCGACCTGTACGGCGGCCTGGGCCAGACCTTCGACTACTACAGCGACCCCTGCGATACCGTCAATGGCGCCGCGTCGAACAATCCGGCCGTGTTTGCACGCTGTCAGGCGGCGATCGCCGGGTACACCGGCTTCACCTATCCTGGTGATACCACCAACGTCGGCTTCCAGCAGACTGGCCAGGGCGGCAATCTCGCCTATGGCGGTCAGAGCGGCGTGCCGTTCCTGTCGGGCTCCAACCCGAACGTAACTCCGGAAACGGCCATCAGCCGCAGCCTCGGCCTGGTCTACAGCCCCAGCTATGTTGACGGCCTGGGCATCTCGCTGGACTTCTGGCGCACGCGCATTGACAACGTCATCACCGCGTTCAGTGCCGGTGGCATTCTGAATGACTGCTACGTGTACCAAATTGCCAGCCAGTGCGCCATGTTCACGCGTGACGCTACGACCGGTGTAGTCAACACCCTCACCCGCACAACTCGCAACGCCGGTTACTGGGATATCGAAGGCTACGACCTGGAAGTGAACTACACGCTGCCGGAAACGAGCTTCGGCCGCTTCGGCATCAACTGGCAGAGCACCTACTACAGCAAGTTCGAGATCAAGTCCGACAGCACCCAGAATACGACCCCGCAGCCGCAGGTCGGTTTTGGTGAGAACTACCGCATCCGCTCGGTTGCCAAGCTTGACTGGGACCTGGGCGACTTCGGTGCGAGCTGGACCGCGCGTTACTACTCGGGCACCAAGGAAGAGTGCTACTTCAGCGACCGCTGCAACGATCCGGACTACGTGGATCGCGAGGGCAATGGTCTGCCGCAGAACCGCAACGGTGCGGTGACCTACCACGACGTGCAGTTCCGCATGAACACGGCGTGGAATGGCAGCTTCGCCATTGGTGTGAACAACGTGTTCGACAAGCGCATGAGCCTGCTGTTCACGCAGCCGGTCAGTGGCTTCTCCAACCCGAGCCAGTTCGACATCGGACGTTTCATGTACATGAAGTACACCCAGAAGTTCTGATCGATCCATTGATCAGGCTCTGAAGCAACGGCCCCGCAAGGGGCCGTTGTCTTTTCCACGCTACTGGCCTGCTACTCGATCAGGTGCACACAAAAAAGCCGCTTTTCAGCGGCTTTTTCTACAACCTGCTCATCGAGCCTGCGCTGGCGGCACTCAGCCGTTCGGAATCAACGTCTCGATGACGTGCTCCACGTAGGCCTCGAAATCCTCGCGGGCCTGCTTGGGCTGCTGCAACTGCAGCGACAGCTGCAGGAAGCCGACATAGGCGGCGTAGGCCAGCCGTGCGCGGTGGCGGGCGTCGGTGGAACTCAGGCCGGCCTGACGGAACGAGGCGATCAGGTATTCCATGCGCCGCTGCGAAACGCGGTCGATGACCGGGCGCACCATCGGGTTGTCCAGCGCCTTGAGCAGCTCGCTGTAGATGATGTGCGGAGTGACTTCGTGCGCCACCAGCTGGAACAGCGCGCGCAGGCGCGTGCGCGGATCAGGTACTTCTTCCAGGCTGCCGAACACCTGCTGCTGCTCCACCAGCTCCCAACGCTCCAGCGCCGCCTGCAGCAACGCATCGCGCGACGGGAAGTGCCAGTAGAAGCTGCCCTTGGTGACGCCGAGGCGGCGCGCCAGCGGCTCCACCGCCACCGCACCCACGCCCTGCTCGGCAATCAGGTCCAACGCGGCCTGGGCCCAATCATCCGCACTGAGGCGGCTGTGGCGGCCATTGCGGGCATCCGCCGAAGAAGCTGATGTGTCATTCATTTGTAGATTTAACCATACGGCGGGGACTGGTGCAGTACGCCGATTTGTCAAATCGACATGAATCGCTCTTACGCCCATTCCGGGGAAAGGCTTGGCGGCAGGGATGATACGCCTCCATACCGCAGGGTATTGACAGCACCACCCACCTGTCCATACCATCAGGTATGGTTATCCCCTCCTCCTCCTCCATGCATT
Organism: Stenotrophomonas sp. UBA2124; assembly: GCA_002329155.1. GTDB lineage: Bacteria > Pseudomonadota > Gammaproteobacteria > Xanthomonadales > Xanthomonadaceae > Stenotrophomonas. The sequence goes on from DCXY01000029.1 coordinate 18,214, forward strand.
GCCAAGACATCCGCCTGGAAGGTGCGTTGGGTGCCGGGCTGGCTGCCACCCGTGCATCGGGCACGCGTACGCCTGTGGTGTTCGCCCATGGCTTCGGCCAGACCCGTGGGGCGTGGACCAGTGCCGCCGAGGCGCTGAATGCCGCCGGCCACCCCACGCTCAGCTATGACGCACGCGGCCACGGTGATTCCGACTGGAATGCGGCCGACCTGCCCTACCACGGCGAGCAGTTCACCGATGACCTTATTGTCGTTGCCGGCGAGCAGTCGCACCCGCCGATGCTGGTGGCCGCCTCGATGGGCGGCCTGTTCGGGCTGATGGCCGAAGCCCGTTGGCCGGGTCTGTTCTCGGCGATGGTGCTGGTGGACATCACCCCGCGCTGGGAAACCCGCGGCGTGGAGCGCATTCTTGCGTTCATGAGCGCGCACCCGGACGGCTTTGCCTCGCTGGAAGCCGCCGCCGACAGCATCGCCAGCTACATGCCGCACCGCCCGCGCAAGAGCGAGGAGTCGCTGCGCGCCTTGCTGCGCCCCACCACCGATGGCCGCTGGAACTGGCATTGGGATCCGCGCCTGGTGGACGAGCTGGCCCGTGACAGCGAGCAGCATCAGGATGCCATCGCCGAGGCCGCGCGCCAGGTGCAGTGCCCGGTGCTGCTGATCAGCGGTGGCCGCAGCGATCTGGTCTCGCCGCAGACCGTGGAAGAATTCATGACACTGGTGCCGCATGCGCAGCATGTGCATCTGCCCGACGCCACCCACATGGTGGCCGGCGATGACAACAATGCGTTTACCGCCGCCGTGTTGAACTACCTGGACGCCCTGCCTTCGGCCACCGCCACCGCATCGTCCGTCCGAACCGAGCACGTTACCGGAGCAAGCCAATGAGCATCGTCGTTCCCTTCCTAGCCCTGCTGTTGGCAGGCGCCTTCGTCGCCTACCACCGCATGCGGCTGGTCATCTGGACCGTCATCAGCGTGGTCGCGCTGGCGGCCTGCTGGTTTGCCGGCGTCAACCAGACCGCGGTGATCGTGGCGGCCGCCATCGTCGCGCTGGTCAGCGTGCCGGTGCTGCTGCCGTTCCTGCGCAAGCCGCTGATCACCGGCCCGTTCATGGGCGTGTTCCGCAAGGTGCTGCCGCCGCTGTCCAAGACCGAGCGCATCGCGCTGGAAACCGGCTCGGTCGGTTTCGAGGGCGAGCTGTTCACCGGTGACCCGGACTGGAACATCCTGCTCAACTATCCCAAGCCGCAGCTCACCGACGAGGAACAGGCCTTCCTGGATGGCCCGGTCGAAGAGCTGTGCAGGATGGTCAACGATTTCGAGATCACCCACGTCTACGCCGACCTGCCGCCACAGCTGTGGGACTTCATCAAGAAGAACAAGTTCTTCGGCATGATCATTCCGAAGGAATACGGCGGCCTGGGCTTCAGCGCGCTGGCCCACCACAAGGTGATCCAGAAGCTGGCCTCGGTATCGAGCGTGGTCAGCTCCACCGTCGGCGTGCCGAACTCGCTGGGCCCGGGTGAGCTGCTCAACCACTACGGCACCAAGGAACAGAAGGACTACTACCTGCCGCGCCTTGCCATCGGCCAGGAAGTGCCCTGCTTCGGCCTGACCGGCCCGTTCGCCGGTTCCGACGCCACCTCCATCCCCGACTTCGGCATCGTCTGCAAGGGCATGTGGAAGGGCGAGGAAGTGCTGGGCCTGAAGCTCACCTTCGACAAGCGTTACATCACCCTGGCCCCGGTGGCCACGCTGATCGGCATGGCCTTCCGCATGTACGACCCGGACGGCCTGCTGGGCGACACCAAGGACATCGGCATCACCCTGGCGCTGCTGCCGCGTGACACCGACGGCGTGGAGATCGGCCGCCGCCACTTCCCGCTGAACTCCACCTTCCAGAACGGCCCGATCCGCGGCAAGGACATCTTCATTCCGCTGAGCCAGATCATCGGTGGCCCGGAGAAGCGTGGCCTGGGCTGGAACATGCTCAACGAGTGTCTGGCCGTCGGCCGCTCCATCACCCTGCCCTCCACCGCCTCGGGCGGTGCCAAGGCCGGTGCGGTGGTGACCGGTGCCTATGCGCGCATCCGCAAGCAGTTCGGCCTGTCGGTCGGCCGCTTCGAGGGCGTGGAAGAGGCGCTGGCACGCATCGGCGGCAAGGCCTACAAGATCAGCGCGCTGTCGCAGGCCACCGCGGCTGCGGTTGACCGTGGCGACGTGCCGTCGGTGCCGTCGGCCATCGCCAAGTACCACTGCACCAACATGAGCCGTGAAGTCATCTCCGACGTGATGGACGTGATCGGCGGCAAGGGAATCATCCTGGGGCCGCGCAACTTCGCCGGCCGCAGCTGGCAGGCCGCGCCGATCGCCATCACGGTGGAAGGCGCCAACATCATGACCCGCTCGCTGCTGATCTTCGGCCAGGGCGCCATCCTCTGCCACCCGTGGGTGCTGAAGGAAATGAAGGCCGCGCAGGACGAGGACCGCAAGGCCGGCCTGCGTGAGTTCGACAAGGCCCTGTTCTGCCACGTCCGCTTCGGCATCTCCAACGCCGTGCGTTCGCTGTGGTTCGGCCTGACCGGCGCCCGCTTCGGCTCGGCTCCGGGCGACGCCTACACCCGCCGCTACTTCCGCAAGCTGGACCGCTACTCGGCCAACCTGGCGCTGATGGCCGACATCTCGATGATGACGCTGGGTGGCAAGCTGAAGTTCAAGGAATCGCTGTCGGGCCGCCTGGGTGATGTGCTCAGCCACATCTACATGACCAGCGCCATGCTCAAGCGTTACCACGACGAAGGCGCTCCGCAGGCCGACCAGCCGCTGCTGGCCTGGGCCTTCCACGACAGCGTGCACAAGATCGAGGAATCGCTGTCGGCCGCGCTGCGCAACTTCCCGATCCGCCCGATCGGCTGGCTGATGTGGGCGCTGATCTTCCCGTTCGGCCGCCGTGCCGAAGCCCCCGGCGACCGCCTGAGCCGCCGTGTCGCCGCATCGCTGATGTCGCCGAACGAAGCGCGTGACCGCCTGGCGCAGGGTGTGTTCCTGACCCCGTGCGAGAACAACCCGGGTGGCCGCATCAACAGCTACCTGTCCAAGGCGATCATGGCCGAGCCGGTGGAGCGCAAGTTCCTGAAGGCGCTCAAGACCAAGGGCATCGAGGCGCTGACCTTCGCCACCCAGCTGGACGAGGCCGTGGCCGAGGGTGTGATCACCCAGGACGAGCGCAAGCTGCTGGAAGAGCTGCGCGAGCTGACCATGGACACCATCACCGTGGACGACTTCGATCCGCACGAACTGCGTTCGGCCGGCTACTACGACCTGCCGGGCAAGCAGCGTCCGCCGCAGCAGGCTGCCTGAGCCAGCCACAACGTGACAACGACGGCGGGCCATGTGCCCGCCGTTTTCATATCAGGACGTTCCCATGACCGCACCGATTCTCTCGCTGTACCGCCGCTTCACCCGCTGGCCGGCAGGCCATTGGCTGTTTTCGCGTGCGGTGTGTTTCAAGGCACCCTACTTCGCCAGCATCTCGCCGCGGGTGACCCGGCTGGAGCCGGGCCGCTGCGAAGCGCGCATCCGCCAGCGCCGGCGCATCAGCAACCACATCGGTACCGTGCATGCCATCGCCATGTGCAACCTGGCCGAACTGGCTGGTGGCCTGATGGTGGATGCCAGCCTGCCCACCGACATGCGCTGGATACCCAAGGGCATGGAGGTGAAGTACCAGGCCAAGGCGCTGGGCGAGCTGCAGGCCGAAGCAACGCCGCTGTCGCCGATCGTCAGTGCCGCCAGCGGCTATGACCTGCCGGTATTGGTGAGCGTGCGCGACGGCAAGGGCGTGGAGGTGTTCCAGGCCCGGATCGCGATGTGGGTGTCGCCGCGCAAGGGCTGATCAACGCATGTTGCCTGGCCGCACCCGGCAACATGCACCCGCTTTACGACGCTACCGCTACAGACTGCGCAGCACCAGCGCCAGAATCGCCGGCAGGGCCTGTATGTAGAAGATGCGCCGGTTCACGCTCCAGGCGCCGTACACGCCGGCGGCCACCACGCAGCACAACGCGAACGTCACCAGCACCGGTTCGTCCATTGCCAGGCCCACGCCGATGCCTGCGGCCAGGAAGCCGTTGTACAGCCCCTGGTTGCCCCCGAGCACGCGCGTTGCTGCGCCTTCTCCGGCGTGTTGCGGAACGTCCTGAGCCCCAGCGGGCGCGTCCACAGGAACATCTCCAGCACCAGGAAATACACATGCAGCGCCGCCACCAGAACGGTGAGCAGCAATCCAGCCATGCCTGTCAGACCCATCGGCATCTCCTCCGGTCGATCACAGCACCCTGCACGCGCTGCCCGCTCAACGATCCTGCGGCAGCTTCTTTTCCTGCTTCAGCACGCCCAGTGCGGCCAGCGTCATCATCACCGCCACGGCCGCGCCGCCGACGAACACCAGGTGCGAGCCCAGCAGCGACAGCCCCTTGTGCACCCAGGCGAAGGTCAGGTCGGCACCGCGGTACACCACCGTGTCGATGGCCGCGCCGGCCTTGTAGCGCCACTGGCGGTCCACACGGGTGTAGATGGTCTCGCGCGCCGGCTTGCCCAGCGAGAACTCGCTGGCACGGGTCATGACCTGCACCACTGCGACCATCAACGGCAGCGGTGAGGCCGCCAGCACCGAGAAGCCGATGATGATGGCGATGCCGGGGATCAGCAGCGCGGGCGCGATGCCGAAGCGCGACAGCAGCCAGCGGGTGAGGCCCAGCTGGATCACCAGCGTCAGCGCGTTCACCGCCAGGTCGATGCGCGAGAAGAACGCGGTGCTGGCCGCCGGGTCGGTGATCATGCGCCGCACGATGGATGCCTGCTCGTTGTACAGCAACGTGCCCACGCCGACGCCGAACACCACCATCAGCGCCAGCCAGCGCAGCAGCGGTTCGCGCACGATCAGCTTGAGGCCGTCGATGACACTGCCGCCCATCGGCTGCTCGCCGTCGGCCAGCTGCATCTGCTGCTCGCGCACCACCGCCCAATGGCGCAGCCGCCAGATGCATACCACGCACGCCATCAGGAAGCCGGCCGAGACCAGCATCAGGTTGGCGATGCCCACGCGCTGCACCAGCGAGCTGGTGATGATCGGCCCGAGGAAGGCGCCCACCGTGCCGGCCGCACCGATGTAGCCGTAGTAGGCACGCGCCTGCGCGTTGGAGAACACGTCGGCCATGAAGCTCCAGAACACCGCCACCGCAAACAGGTTGAACACGGTGATCCAGAAGAAGAACGCCATGCCGCGCCCCGGCACGCCACTGTCGAACATGACGTAGAAGCCCAGCAGCGTGGCGATGAAGAAGCCATACACCACCGGCAGGAACACCCGGCGCGGGAAGCGGCTGACTACCCAGCCGTACAGCGGCTGCATCACCAGCATGATCAGGAACACGCAGGAGAACAGGAACTGCAGGGTGAAATCCTTCAGCGGCAGCCCATGCGCGTCGAACCAGGCGATCAGCGACGGCGGGAAGATGGCCTGCAGGTCCGAGGAGGCGGCCATGGCCTCGCGCACCGGGCGCAGCACGTAGTAGCCGCTGAGCAGGCAGAAGAAGTACAGGAACGACCACCACAGCGCGGGCGAGTCGCTCAATGCCTGCCACAGCCGCCGCAGCGGGCTCACACGCCCTGAGGCGCTCATCTGACACCCCGGGCATGCAGGTGGCGACGGGACGGCGACATCGGGGGAACTCCGGGGGGCTGCGGTGCGCGTACGTTATCCAATGCACTGCAACATCGCCAGTGCGGCAGGTCTCGCCGCTGGCATTGATGGCGTTCTATCCTGCCCGTCATCATCAGGGGGATCAGCGTGGACACAGCCGCGAACGAGTTCGACACCATCATCGTCGGCGCCGGTTCGGCCGGCTGCGTGCTGGCCAACCGCCTCAGCGCCGATCCGCAGCGGCGCGTGCTGCTGATCGAAGCCGGCCCGCGCGATTGGCACCCCTTCATCCACATGCCGGCCGGTCTGGCGCGTCTGGTCACCAACACGCGCCTGAACTGGAACTACGACACCGAGCCCGAGCCGGCACTCGATGGCCGCCGCCTGTGGTGGCCACGCGGCAAGGTGCTGGGCGGTTCCAGCGCCATCAACGCCATGTGCTACGTGCGTGGCGTGGCGGGCGACTACGACCGCTGGGCGCAGGCAGGCGCCACCGGCTGGGACTGGAACAGCGTACTGCCCTGGTTCCGCCACAGCGAAGGCAACACGCGCGGCAGCGATGCGCTGCACGGCGACGACGGCCCGCTGAAGGTATCGGACCTGCGCTACGTCAATCCGCTCAGCCGCGCCTTCATCGAAGCCGGGCAACAGGCCGGCCACGCCCTCAACCACGACTTCAACGGGCCATTGCACGAAGGCGTGGGCCTGTATCAGGTCACGCAGAAGGATGGTGCGCGCTGCTCCTCCGCGGCCGGCTACCTCAGCCCCGTACGCGGGCGTGGCAACCTGCAGGTGCTCACCGGCGCGCAGGTCGAACGCCTGAGCATCGCGCAGGGCCGCGTCACCGGCGTGGTGGTGCGTCATGGCGGCCAGCAGAAGCAGCTGCACGCGCGTGCCGAGGTGCTGCTCAGCGCCGGCGCGATCAACTCACCGCAGCTGCTGATGCTGTCCGGCATCGGCCCGGCCGATCATCTGCGCGCGCATGGCATCACGGTGCAGCTGGATCAACCCGGTGTCGGCGGCAACCTGCAGGACCACCTGGACATCTGCACGCTGTACCGCACCGTGCCCGGCGTCAGCTATGACCGTGCCAGCGAACTGAAGATCGGCTTGGATTACTTCCTGCGCGGCCGCCGTGGCGCCGGTACCAGCAACGTGGCCGAAGCCGGTGGCTTCGTGCGCTCCCGTTTCGCTGCCGACGAACGCGCCGACATCCAGTTCCACTTCGTGCCGGCGATGCTGGACAACCATGGCCGCAACCGCCTGCCCGGTGACGGCTACACCCTGCACGCCTGTTACCTGCACCCGCGCAGCCGTGGCCGCATCGAACTGGCCAGCGCCGACCCGCTGGCGCCGGCGCGCATCCACGCCAACTACCTCAGCGATGCGGAGGGCATGGATCTGAAGATGATGATCGAAGCGGCACGCCTGAGCCGCGACATCCTGCGCCAGCCGGCCTTCGCTCCCTGGCGCAAGGCACCGCTGTTCCCGGCGCGCGAGGACCTGGACGACGCGGGGCTGGAAGCCTTCATCCGTGCCAAGGCCGAAACCATCTACCACCCGGTCGGCACCTGCCGCATGGGCAGCGACGCCACCGCGGTCGTGGACCCCCAGCTGCGGCTGCGCGGCCTCGATGGCCTGCGCGTGGTCGATGCGTCGGTGATGCCCAATCTGGTCAGCGGCAACACCAACGCGCCGACCATCATGATTGCCGAGCGTGCGGCCGCGCTTGTGCTGGGGCATGGCGCGCCGACCGCCTGAATACGGCATTTCCGGCAGCGGATCATGCTCGGGACGTGAGCTTTGGCTTCACGCGCGCGCTTCGTAAGAAGTCCTGTGATTTCAACATCATGCCCATTCATCCTCCTCTTGTTTGTGCAATGAGGAAAAGCGGCGCTAGAATCGGTGGCAGCTGTTACCACCGGGCTTCGATCACGATGAAAGCAAACAACCCTCGCCGGCACATCCGTCCGGTGGCATCGGGATTGCTGGGGCTGTTGATGCCCTTCGCACTGTCATCAACCGCGCAGACGCCCACCCAGGCCAGCCTGCCGCCGGTGACGCCCGCAGCCGCACTGCCGGTGAACCTGGAAAACGCGCCCGCACAATCGCCGACGCAGCCCATGCCCTACCGCGTGGCGCTGCGCCCGGACCAGGTGCAGCCGTTGCCGGCCGACTTCAATGTGGCCGCGATTGAATCGCTGGCCGAGCAGCTCACCTATGGCAACCGCGTGCCGGGCATGGCAATGGCCATCGTCCAGAATGGCCGCGTGCTGTCGGCCAAGGGCTACGGCGTCACCGACATCAGCAACCCGCAGCCGGTGGACGCGCATACCGTGTTCCGTCTTGCCTCGTTGTCCAAGGCCTTCGCCGGCACCATGGCCGGCCTGCTGGTCAATGACGGCACGCTGCGTTGGGACAGCAAGGTCACCGACTATGTGCCGGGCTTCCGCCTGGCTACGCCCGAGGCCACCAGCCGCCTGACCGTGGCCGATGTGCTCAGCCACCGCGTGGGCCTGCCCTACAACGCCTACGACCGCGACGTGGAAGCCAACGCCGACTACTACACGCTGACCCAGAAGCTGGCTGCCGCACCGCTCAAGTGCGAGCCGGGTGACTGCTACGCCTATCAGAACGTGGCCTTCAGCCTGGTGGGCGATGTGGTGTTTGCTGCATCTGGCAACTTCTATGAGCAGGCCGTCGAGAAGCGCATCCTCAAGCCGCTGGGCATGAACGACGCCAGCCTCGGCCTTGCCGGCATCCAGGCCAGCTCGCGCTGGGCACGCCCGCATGTGCGCAGCCGCAACGGCTGGGTGTCGCTGACGCCCAAGCCCACCTACTACCGCGTGGCACCGGCGGCCGGCGTCAATGCCAGCGCCAGTGACATGGCGCAGTGGCTGCTCGCCCACACCGGCCACCGCCCCGACGTGCTGCCGGCACCGCTGCTGGCCACGCTGCATGCACCGCTGGTCAACACGCCCGGCGAGATGCGTTCGGGCTGGCGCCACCAGCGGCTGTCCTCGGCAGGTTACGCACTGGGCTGGCGCGTGTTCGATTACTCCGGCCACCAGGTGGTGTTCCATGCCGGTGCCGTGCAGGGCTATCGCGGTCTGGTCGCGCTGCTGCCCGAGCGCGACCTTGGCATCGCCATCATGTGGAACGGCGAGAGCAGCCTGCCCAGCGGCATGATGCCCACCATTCTGGACCGCGCCATCGGCCTGCCGACCCAGCGTTGGCTGGACGTGGACACCGACTTCGGCAGCGACAACCTGATGGCCGAGGATGCCGCACCGGCACGCGGCAAGAAGGGCGCCTCCTCCGAGCGCGCGGTGGCATCGCCGCGCTGAGGCGCGCGCATCACGAACGAAGGAAAGGGCGGCCATAGGGCCGCCCTTTTTCTTTCTGGGCGCGGGCCTGGCCACGCCCTGCTTTCTTAGCCCGGGTAAGCGCAGCGCACCCGGGGCGGTTCGCAGCCAAAGATGGCCAGCAACTTTCCGTAAGAGCGCCACTGGCTTTGCATCAGGGTGACGGTTGGTTTCCCGGCTTCCCGGGTGCGCGTTGCTTACCCGGGCTACGGGGCCGGGTGCATTGCGGTAGTGAGCGAAGGCGGCAGTGCGCATGTTGTAGCCCGGGTAAGCAACGCGCACCCGGGGCGGTTCGCAGCCAACGATGGTCAGCAACTTTCTGTAAGCGCAACGCTGGCTTTGCATCAGGGTTTCGGTTGGGTTCTCGGCTTCCCTGGTGCGCTGCGCTTACCCGGGCTACGGGGCCGGGTGCATTGCGGTAGTGAGCGAAGGCGGCAGTGCGGATGGTGTAGCCCGGGTAAGCAACGCGCACCCGGGGCGGTCCGCAGCCAACGATGGCCGGCAACTTTCCGTAAGCGCACAGCTGGCTTTGCATCAGGGTGTCGGTTGGGTTCCCGGCTTCCCGGGTGCGCTGCGCTTACCCGGGCTACGCGGTACGCGAACGAGCGCGATGTGGGGAGGTCACAGGTTGCAGTTGTAGCCCGGGTAAGCAACGCGCACCCGGGGCGGTTCGCAACCAACCATGGCTGGCAACTTTCCGTAAGTGCAACGCTGGCTTTGCATCAGAGTGGAGGTTGGGTTCCCGGCTTCGCATCAAGGGGACGGTTGGTTTCCCGGCTTCCCGGGTGCGCTTCGCTTACCCGGGCTACGGGCTGCGCTTATCGGCTGCAGTGCCCGGCTGGATGGCGCGCATAAAAAAACTCCCTCCCCGCTGGGCAGCCGGGGAAGGAGTTTCAGGTGTTGCTATCGCGCGTTGATCAGATCAGCGGCGCCGGGGTTGCCGGCAGCGCGACCGGAGCGGCCTTCTTCTTGCGAGCGGCCGGCTTCTTCTTGGCAGCAACCTTCTTGGCGGCCGGCTTCTTGGCAGCGGCCTTCTTGGCAGTCTTCTTCACTGCCTTCTTGGCGGTAGCCTTCTTGGCAACCTTCTTGACCGCCTTCTTCTTCACGGCCTTCTTGGCAGCTGCCTTCTTGGCAACCTTCTTGACGGCCTTCTTTACGGCCTTCTTGGCAGTTGCCTTCTTGGCAACCTTCTTGGCGGCCTTCTTCACGGTCTTCTTGGCAGCCGCCTTCTTCGCGGTCTTCTTCACTGCCTTCTTGGCAGTTGCCTTCTTTGCGACCTTCTTCGCTGCCTTCTTCATGGTCTTCTTGGCAGCAGCCTTCTTTGCAACCTTCTTCACCGCCTTCTTGGCGGTTGCCTTCTTGGCAACCTTCTTCACGGCGGCTTTCTTGGCGACCTTCTTCACCGCCTTTTTGGCGGCCGGCTTCTTAGCAGCTTTCTTCGTGGCCATGGGATGGCTCCTCGTCAGTGATCTATGGAATTGAAATGCCCAGTTGAAGCAAATCCGCGGTGGACAGCGGAGGACCGGCGACGCGTCATGCGCGTCGTGACGGATACAGAAACACCCGCAACGATTCGCGCCACGGGTGCCATGTCTTGTTCGGGGGGTGTTTCGCGGAAGGAAGCGGTGCCTGCTCCACCATCAAGGAAATCCTGGCGGACGTACACGTTGTGCTTCGCGTCTGAATGTTGATCCGGCTCACTCGCTTCCGCAGGAAAGGTCTGCTGGGCGAAACCTAATCACGGTTTTTTTTACTGTCAACTATCTTTTGAAAAAAATTTACCGGCCGGCAACCCGGCGGCGGCGGGCAAGTACATGCCCGGGCACGTCACAAGCGTGGCGACGAAGACGCTCTTGGCCATGCACTGCAAAAGCGAATGTAGAAAAACATCGGTAAAACCGCACTATTTGTTCGCGGCATGCAAGCGCGGGCATGCAACGACGCGTGCGCGTGCGTCACCGGCAACACGCTTCCAGGCTGCCGCAACAAGCGTTGCCGACACCCAAAAAAAATTCAGCCGACGGTGATGCTTTGTTCAGTGCAATGGTCAATTTGCGCAGAATTTTTTCCGCGGCACGCCAGCCCGATGACCGTGCCGAACTACCTTGTCGGCATGCATGCGCGCCTTCGGTTGCACCCGCAGATGCATCCGGCGACCGTCATGGCCAGGCCGACACCGCGCATGTTCCTCACGCCCCGCTGACATCGGCGCAAACAAAAACGGCCGCCTTGCGGCGGCCGTTTCCGGTGCGGTGGAAAGGACTCAGTGGTCCTCGTTCTCCAGCAGCTCGGCGTAGTCGTCCGGGCCGAGCAGTTCGTTCAACTGTTCCGGCTCGGACAGCTCGACAACAAACAGCCAGCCGTCGCCGTAAGCATCTTCATTGATGGTCTCGGGCTTGTCGGCCAGGGCTTCGTTGACCTCGACCACGGTGCCGGACACCGGGCTGTAGACGTCGGACGCGGCCTTCACCGATTCAACCACCGCAACGCCGGTACCGGCCTGCACGGTGTCGCCGACAGCCGGCAGTTCGACGTAGACCAGGTCACCCAGCAAGCCTTGGGCGTGGTCGGAAATGCCGACGGTGACGCGGCCATTGCCTTCGGTACGGGCCCACTCGTGGGACTTGAGGAATTTGAGGTCGCCTGGGATTTCGCTCATGGAAAAGCTCCGGGGAAAAGCGTGGTCGGGAAGAAACGTTAGTTTAACGGACCGGGCGCGGCACAACCGCCGCCCCGGCCATGGGAACTCACAGGTTGATGCCGGCCTGCGGCTGGCCGTCACGCACGAACGGGAACTTCACGATCCGCACCGGCACTTCCTTGCCGCGGATGTCCACGCGCACATCGCCCGGCGCACCGGCCGGCACGCGCGCGAATGCGATGGCCTTGCCCAGGGTGGGCGAGAAGGTGCCGGAGAGGATCTCGCCTTCGCCATTGGCGGTGAGCACCTTCTGGCCATGACGCAGCACGCCCTTCTCGTCCATCACCAGGCCGATCATCTGCCGCGCGTTGCCAGCGGCCTTCTGCGCGTCGAGCACCGGGCGGCCGATGAAGTCACGGCCTTCGTCCAGGCTGACGGTCCATGCCAGCGCCGCCTCGAACGGGCTGACGGCTTCGTCCATGTCCTGGCCGTAGAGATTCATGCCGGCTTCCAGGCGCAGCGTGTCGCGCGCACCCAGGCCCGCCGGCTTCACGCCTGCGTCCAGCAGCGCGTTCCAGAACGCGACCACCTCGGTCTGCGGCAGCAGCACTTCGTAGCCGTCCTCGCCGGTGTAACCGGTGCGGGCGACGAACAGCGGCACGCCGCTGGCGGAGCTGACTTCCAGCGCGGCGAAGCGGCCCAGCTTGTCCAGTGCGGCGCGGTCGCCTTCGGCCACCAGGCCGGCAACCAGCGCGCGTGCCTGCGGGCCCTGCACGGCGACGATGGCCAGGTCTTCGCGCTCGATCACCTCCACGTCGAAGGCGGCGGCGTGCTGGCGGATCCACGCCAGGTCCTTTTCGCGGGTGGAAGCGTTGACCACCATGCGGAAGAAGTCATCACCCAGGAAGTAGACGATGAGGTCGTCGATCACGCCGCCCTGCGGGTTGAGCATGCACGAGTACAGCGCCTTGCCGGTGACCTTGAGCTTGTCGATGGAGTTGGCCAGCAGGTGGCGCAGGAACTCGCGGGTGCGCGCACCCTTCAGGTCGACCACGGTCATGTGGCTGACGTCGAACATGCCGGCGGCCTGGCGCACCAGGTGGTGCTCGTCGATCTGCGAGCCGTAGTGGATGGGCATGTCCCAGCCGCCGAAATCGACCATCTTGGCGCCGAGCGAGCGGTGGGTGTCGTTGAGCTGGGTCTTCTGGGTCATGGCCATTCCACAGGAAAAAGGTGGGCCATTATCCCAGATGGTCACAGGCAAAACCTGCGGCACCGCCACACGGCGGTGCCGCAGCCGGTTCAGGCTTGCTGGACCTTGAGTGTCATCCCATCCACCGCCACCACACGCACGCGGCTGCCGACGGGGCTGTCCGGGCCGGCGACCACCCACAGTGCATCGTCCACCTTGGCCCGCCCGCTGCCATCGACGATGGCCTGTTCCAGCGTGACCACGCGGCCGATCATCTGCTCGGCGCGGCGGTTGAGCAGCGGCTGGTCACTCTGCCGTGCGCGCTTGCGGAACCAGGTGCGGTAGACCTGGATCGACACGAAGCTGAGCACCACGAACAGGATGACCTGCAGCAGCACGCTCATGCCGTCGATGGCCCACACCAGCAGGAACACCACTGCCGCTGCAATGCCCATCCACAGCATGAATGCGCCGGGTGCGAGCGCCTCGGCGGCGAACAGCGCCACCGCCAGCGCCGCCCATGTCACCACTTCCCAGCGCATGGCTCAGCGCCCCAGCGGCGGCGGGTTGCCGCGCGGCGGTGCCTGCCTGCTTGCGTCCTGCTTGCTGAAGGCTTCCTTGGCCAGCTCGGCAACGCCGGCGATGGAGCTGATCACGCCGGTGGCTTCCATCGGCATCAGCACCAGCTTCTGGTTGGGCGAATTGGCCAGCTCACTGAAGGCCTCGACATACTTCTGCGCGATGAAGTAGTTGATGGCCTGCACGTTGCCGTTGGCGATGGCGTCGGACACCATCGCCGTCGCCTTGGCTTCGGCCTCGGCCGAACGCTCGCGCGCTTCGGCGTCGCGGAAGGCGGCTTCCTTGCGGCCTTCGGCCTCCAGCACCGCGGCCTGCTTCATGCCCTCGGCACGCAGGATTTCCGACTGGCGGATACCCTCGGCCTCCAGCACCGCGGCGCGCTTGTTCTGCTCGGCCATCTTCTGCTGCTGCATGGACTGCACCAGGTTGTTTGGCGGCTGGATGTCCTTGATCTCGATGCGGGTGACCTTCACGCCCCACGGGTTGGTGGCGTGGTCCACCACGTTGAGCAGCTTGGCGTTGATGGTCTCGCGCTGGCTCAGCGATTCGTCCAGGTCCATCGAGCCGATCACGGTGCGGATGTTGGTCTGCACCAGGGCGATCATCGCCACTTCCAGATTGGCGACCTCATAGGCGGCCTTGGCCGCGTCCAGCACCTGGAAGAACACCACGCCGTCCACCCGCACCACGGCGTTGTCCTTGGTGATGACGTCCTGGCTGGGCACGTCCAGCACCTGCTCCATCATGTTCACCTTGCGGCCGACGCCGTAGACGATGGGAATGAGGAAGTGCAGGCCGGGCGACATGGTGTGGGTGTACTTGCCGAAGCGCTCCACCGTCCACTCGTAGCCCTGCGGCACCATCCGCACCGTCTTGAACAACACGATGATGCCGGCCACCACCACGACCAGCGCCAATACCCCTGCTCCACCACCCATCGCACCGCTCCTTGTGTTGTTGTTGAACCGAGTATAGCCAGCCGCGCGTGGCTACAGCGGCACGCGCCCGCGCAGGATGTCCACGAACATCACCCAGTCGCCGGCAAATGAATACAGCGGGTGGCGGAACGTGGCCGGGCGGTTCTTCTCGAAGAAGAAATGGCCCACCCAGGCAAAGCCATAGCCGCACAGCAGCGCCGCCCACAGCCAGCGCCACTGCTGCTGCCACAACGCCAGCGCCACGCAGGCCAGCACGCCCCAGCTGCCGATGAAGTGCAGCCGGCGGCACACCGGGTTGCGGTGCTCCTGCAGGTAGTACGGGTAGAACTGGCGGAAACTGCTGAAGCGCGACATGGCCTTCCCCTCCGGCGCACTGGCTCACCCTGCCTGCGGGCAGGATAGCCGCTTCACTCCACCCGTGGCGCGAACATGATCACGGCCATGCCGAGCAGGCACAGACCGCCGCCAAGCAGGTCCCAGCGGGTGGGCTTGACCGCATCCACCAGCCACAGCCACAACAGCGCCACGCAGACATAGACGCCGCCATAGGCCGCATAGACGCGGCCACTGGCGGTGGGGTGCAGGGTGAGCAGCCATGCGAACAGCGCCAGGCTGGCCGCGGCCGGCACCAGCAGCCACGGGCTGCCCTGCTTGCGCAGCCACAGCCATGGCAGGTAGCAGCCGATGATCTCGGCCAGCGCGGTGAGCAGGAACAGGGCGGTGGTCTTGATCACGCGCCACCCTTCTCCTGCTGCTTCACGGCCTGCCAAAGGGCTTCCTGCTGGTCCAGATCCAGGCCGTCCATGCTGCCGCCCTGGGCCTGTGCAAGCGCCTCCATGGCGCGGAAGCGCCGCTCGAACTTGTGGTTGGCCAGGCGCAGCGCGCTGCCCACGTCCACCTTGGCGTGACGGGCAAGGTTGGCGCAGACGAACAGCACGTCACCGATTTCTTCCTGCAGGCGTGCCTGGCGATCCTCGCCGGGGGCGGCGGCCAGTTCGGCCTGCACTTCGTCCACCTCCTCGCGCAGCTTGTCGAGCACGGGCGTGGCGTCGGGCCAGTCGAAGCCGGTGCGGGCAGCGCGCGCCTGCAGCTTGGTGGCGCGCTGCCACTCCGGCAGGCCGCGCGAGATGCCCGCCAGCGCGGAGCTGTCCTGCTCGCCCTTGGCGGCGCGCTCGGCGCGCTTGATGGCCTCCCAGTTGGCGCTGACATCGGCGGCGCCGTCCACTGCGGTGTCGGCAAAGATGTGCGGATGGCGGCGGATCATCTTGCCGCTGATGGAAGCGACCACGTCACCGAAATCGAATGCGCCCTGCTCGCTGGCCATCTGCGCATGGAACACCACCTGCAGCAGCAGGTCGCCCAGTTCGTCCTTCAGGTCGGCCAGATCGTTGCGATCGATGGCATCGGCCACTTCATAGGCTTCTTCCACCGTGTAGGGCGCGATGCTGGCGAAATCCTGCTGCAGGTCCCAGGGGCAGCCGTGCTGCGGGTCGCGCAGGCGCGCCATGATGTTCAACAGCGACTGGATATCGTTCAACTCGGACATGCCTGCCTGACCTTTTACAGATGTGCCGCCCGGGCGGCGGTTGCCTTGCTGCCTGCACAGGGCAGGCACCGGCCTCAGAGGCCGGCTACCCAGTCCTGCCACGGCAACGATGCGTCACCCATTGCGACAAAGTCACCGTTGAGCAGGCGTGGCCGCTGGTTGTACTGGAATGGCTGGCCGGTATCGGCGGCGAGCAGCACGCCTCCAGCGGCCTCCAGCACGCATTGGCCGGCGGCGGTATCCCATTCGCTGGTCGGCCCCAGGCGCGGGTAGACATCCAGCGTGCCCTCGGCGATGCGGCAGAACTTCAGCGAGGAGCCCTGCGCCACCAGTTCGATATCACCCATGCGCTGCAGCAGCTCCTCGGTACGCGGGCTGCGGTGCGAGCGGCTGGCGGCCACGCGCAGGGGCAGCGCCGGCGGCACCTGGGTGATGATGGCGTCCTCGCTGGCGCCGTCGCGGCGGTAGGCGTTGCCGCCGCGCGTGGCATGCCAGAGCACGCCCGTCACCGGCGCCTGCACCACACCGAACACTGGCAGGCCGGCGTCGATGAGGGCGATGTTCACGCTGAACTCGCCGTTGCGTTTGATGAACTCGCGGGTGCCGTCGAGCGGGTCCACCAGCCAGTAACGCTGCCACTGCCGGCGGGTTTCCCATGGCAGCTGCGCCGATTCTTCCGACAGCACCGGCAGCTCCGGCGTGAGCTGGGCCAGCCCCTGCACGATCAGCGCGTGCGCGGCCAGGTCGGCAGTGGTGACCGGGCTGTCGTCGGCCTTGCGTTCGATATCGAAGCCGCTGGCGTAGACCTGCATGATGGCCGCGCCGGCCTGCTGCGCGATGCCGATGACGCCTTCGCGCAGGGCCGTGTCGATCACGCTCATGCCTGCGCTTCCCTGAGCCATTCGCGGACGATGAACAGTGCGGCCAGCGAGCGGCCTTCGGAGAAATCCTCGCGCAGCATCAGCTGGTCAAGTTCGGCCAGCTTCCACGGCACCACTTCCAGCTCCTCCGGCTCGTCGCCGAGCAGCTTTTCCGGGTACAGGTCGCGTGCCAGCACCAGCCAGGACTGGTGGCTCATGTAGGTGGGTGCCAGGGTCATGGCACGCAGCACATCGAGCTGGCGGGCACCGTAGCCGGCCTCCTCCTTCAACTCGCGGTCGGCGGCCTGCAGCGGGGTCTCGCCGGCGTCGATGCGCCCCTTCACCAGACCCAGCTCATACCGGTGCAGGCCGGCGGCGTATTCACGCACCAGCAGCACAGTGTCCTCGTCGAGCATGGGCACCACCACCACGGCACCGTGGCCACGGCTGACCAGCCGCTGGAACAGGCGCCGCTCGCCATTGGAGAACTCCAGGTCCAGCTGCTCCTGGCGGAACGGGCCGATGTCCTGCTCCTGGACCTTGTGGATGTGGGGCAGCCGGCGGCTCATGCGCCACTCCGGGCGTGAATGCGAAGGACCGATAGAATGCGCATTGGCAGAGACGTTTTCATGTGCCTGAAATGCTAACAGACCCGGCCTGCCACCCGCCGACCCGCCGTTGCGAGACCACCCGATGCGCCTGACCCGTTGTGCTGTCGAACTGCCATTGAGCCCTGGCCAGACCTTGGCTCTGCCCGAGGAAACCGCCAACCATCTGGTGCGGGTGATGCGCATGCGTGAAGGTGAAGGCTGCGTGCTGTTCAATGGCGATGGCAACGATTACGCCGCCACGCTCACCAGCATCGGCAAACGCGAGGTGCGGGTCAGCATTGATTCGGCGCAGCCGGTGGACAACGAGTCACCGCTGGCCATCACCCTGCTGCAGGGCATCGCCCGTGGCGAGAAGATGGACCTGATTCTGCAGAAGGCCACCGAGCTGGGCGTGGCGCGCATCATTCCGGTGAACGCCGAGCGCACCGAGGTGAAGCTGGATGCCGCGCGCGCGGAAAAGCGCCTGGCGCACTGGCGCAGCGTGGTGGGTTCGGCCTGTGGTCAATCCGGGCGTGCGCGGATACCGCAGGTGGACGCGCCGCTGGCATTGGCTGCGGCCGCTACGTCCCTGCCTGCTGACAGCCTGCGGCTCACGCTCGACCCGCTCGGTGAACATCGCCTGGCAACGCTGCAGGCCGCACCTGCCAATGGTGTGGTAGTTGCCATCGGCCCGGAGGGTGGCTGGTCGCCGCGTGACCGCCAGCAGCTGGCCGGCGCGGGCTTCCAGGGCCTGCAGCTTGGCCCGCGCATTCTGCGCACGGAGACGGCAGGGCTGGCGGCGATTGCCGCGCTGCAGGCGCGGCTGGGGGATTTGTAGGCGGCAAGCGGAAGCACCCTCATCCGCCCCTTCGGGGCACCTTCTCCCGCTTGCGGGAGAAGGGAACGAAGTGCGGCCTCGCGCTTGCGGGAGAAGGGAATCAAGTGCGGCCTCGCGCTTGCGGTAGAAGGGAATCAGGCACAGCCTCCCGCTTGCGGGAGACGGTCGTGATCGCTGCTGCTGAAACGATGAAGGCCGCGCTATCCGCGCGGCCTTTCTGGTCTGTTGATGCTGCGTGATCAGGCAGCGTCGGCGAGTGCCTGCACCACGGCCGCTTCAATCGCATCCAGATCAGGCAGCAGCGCGCTCTGCTCGCCCAGCAGCACGCGCATGTGCACGCCTGCCGGCAGATTCTCTTCCGATGCGTCGGCCAACAGGCCGTCACGCGGCACGGCGATCAGCTGCGGGAAGGACTGGGTCAGCAGTGCGAAGTACGGCAGGTCCGGGTTGCCACCCAGGGCCTTGAGCACCACCACCTTGTTGTTGCCGGTCACCGCTTCCTGGCCATGGCCACTGAGGCCGGCATAGGACAGCAGCGGCACGCTCCAGCCGTGCCATGCGATCTGCCCGACCAGCCAGTCCGGGGCGTTGGCGATGGGCTCCACCGGCACGCGCGACATCATTTCGGCGACGGTGGCATTGGGCAGCAGCACGCGCTCGTTACCCGCCTGGATCAGTACACCGCGTACTTCGTCATTGTTTGCGTAGCTCATGTTCGCTTCCTTGGTTGCGCCGGCATCAGCCCGCGCAACGCGTTACCAGTTCGGCTGCCAGGTATTCCGGATCGCCGGCGCTCATGCCTTCCACCGCCAGCTGGCTGGCTGCGGCCGGGTCGTAGCAGCCTTCACCGATCTGGCCGGCTACCCAGCCGCCCTTGCCGGCGAACTCGATGACCTGCGGCACCACCGCCACGTCGGCACCACTGAGCATCAGCACCGCGCTGCGCGCAGGTTCCAGTGCGCCCAGCAGATCGCCACCGGCGTTGAAGCGCAGCGTGCCGCTGCCTTCCAGGCCGATGACATCCGGCAGGATGTAGACATTGCCCGGTTCCATGCTCATGCCGGTGTCGGCCAGGCTCACCGGCAGTGCGGTGGCGCGCGACATCTGCTTGACCAGGTTGGCGTAGCGGCCACCGTCCAGGCGCAGCTGCACCAGCACCGGGCGCTCGAAATCGGACGGCAGGCCAGCCAGCACGCGGCGCACCGCATCCGGGCCGCCAATGCCTGCCAGCAGCAGCACGGCACCATCGGCAGTGCCTGCGCTGTCCTGCTCGATATCCACCAGCGACAGCGAGGAGTTCAGCAGGCTTGCCAGCTGCGGCGGTTCGGCTTCCTGTGCCGGGGCCACGGCCGGGGCGCTCTCATAGCCCTCTTCGTCCAGCAGCGACCAGCTGTTGAACGATCCGGTCTTCTCCGGCGGCGCGGCCTGTTCCGGTGCCTCCGCGGTGGCTTCGGGCAGCGGTGGCGGCACGATCTCCGGTGCACTGTGCACCGGGGTGGCAATCAGTTCCTCGAACGACAGCACCTGCGGCTGCGCGTCCAGTTCGGCCGGCGGCACGTACAGCGCATCGGCCGGCACATCCACCGATTCCACGAACGCTTCGTCCACATGGAACTGCAGCGGCGCATCGGCATGGCGGTCGGCCGGGCGCTCGGGCAGGCCCGGCTGCAGCGCGGCGGCGGCTTCGCTGGATTCGTCATCCTGACCCGGCGGCAGCACGTTGTCGTGGCCCTGCAGCTTGGCGGCAAGGTGGCGGATCCAACGCTGTGCTTCCCAGCCTTCGCGGCGCGCGGCCAGCTCGGCTTCCTCGAACATCAGGCTCAGGTGCGGCGCTTCCAGCAGCGGCTCCAGCCGCTCCAGTGCGTCTTCCACCGCCGGCTCCAGTGCCACCAGTACCACCTGCGGCGCGGCCGCCTGCAGTGCTTCGGGGCCGAGCTGGTTGGGGTCTTCCTCCAGCACGATGCGGCCACCGGCGGCAGCAATGGCTTCGCGCAGGCGGTCGCGTGCGGCACCGGCAACGGCGAGCAGGGCTACCGGCTTGGCGGCGTCATCATTCGCGTACACGTGCGATCCCCAGCAGGTCGTAAACATTGCGCATCAGGTCCAGCTCCTGGTACGGCTTGCCCAGGTAACGCTGTACGCCGATCTCGAACGCACGCTGGCGGTGCTTGTCGCCGCTGCGCGAGGTGATCATCACGATGGGCACGCCCTTGTAACGCGGGTCGGCACGCATCGCGGTGGCCAGCTCGTAGCCGTCCATGCGCGGCATTTCGATATCCAGCAGCATCAGGTCGGGCACGCGCTCTTCCAGCAGCTCCAGTGCCTCGACGCCGTCGCGTGCGGTGGCCACCTCGAAGTTGTGGCGTTCCAGCACGCGGCCGGTGACCTTGCGCATGGTCAGCGAGTCGTCCACCACCATCACCAGCGGCACGTGCCGCTGGCTGGTGACGGTGTCCACTTCCACCGCCTGCTGCGGCTGTGCCAGGTGGCGGCGGACCAGCGGGGCCACGTCCAGGATCACCACCACGTTGCCTTCGCCGGTGATGGTGGCACCGTAGATGCCGGGTACCGAGGCGATCTGCAGGCCCACCGGCTTGACCACGATTTCGCGGTTGCCCAGCACCTGGTCGATGGCCACGGCGGCACGCAGGTCGCCAGAGCGCACCAGCAGCAGCGGGATTTCCGACTGGCCCTCGGCCTTGGCCGCAGCCTGGCCGACCAGCGTACCCATGTTGTAGAGGGTGTAGTCCTCGCCGTTGTAGTGGTAACCGCCCTGCCCGGACTCGAAACGCTCGCGCGAGATGCGGCCGATACCACTGACCGATGCCACCGGCACCGCGTAGGTGGTTTCGCCGATGCGCACGAACACGGCCTGGGTGACGGCCAGCGTCTGTGGCAGGCGCAGGGTGAAGGTGGCGCCGTGGCCGCGCTCGGAGTGGATGTCCACCGAGCCGCCCAGCTGGCGCACTTCGTTGCGCACCACGTCCATGCCCACGCCACGGCCGGCCAGCTGGCTGACCTGTTCGCTGGTGCTGAAGCCGGAGGCGAAGATCATCTGATCCAGCTGGGTGTCGTCGATCTGGTCACCCGCAGCCAGCAGGCCACGCTGTTCGGCGCGACGGCGGATGGCGGCGCGGTCCAGACCGGCACCGTCATCGGCCACTTCCAGCACGATTTCCGAGCCTTCGCGGCGCAGACGCAGGGCGATCTCGCCTTCTTCCGGCTTGCCGGCGCCGGTACGCGCTGCCGGCAGTTCCAGGCCGTGGGCCACGGAGTTGCGCAGCATGTGCTCCAGCGGCGCGACCATGCGATCCAGGACGTTGCGGTCCAGTTCGCCATGCGTGCCTTCCAGCTTCAGGTGAACCTGCTTGCCGGTTTCCTGTGCGGCCTGGCGGACCACGCGGCGCAGGCGTGGCACCAGACCGTCGAACGGCACCATGCGCGCACGCATCAGGCCGTCCTGCAGTTCGGAGCTGACGCGCGACTGCTGCTGCAGCAGGTTGTCGTAGTTGCGCGAGAGTTCGTCCAGCACGCCCTGCAGACCGCCAAGGTCGGCTGCCGATTCGTTCAGCGCGCGGCTGAGCTGCTGCAGGGTGGAGAAGCGGTCCAGCTCCAGCGGGTCGAAGGTCTGGTCGGCCTGTTCGTGCTCGCGGCGGTAACGCGCCACGATCTGCGCTTCGGTTTCCAGATCCAGACGACGCAGCTGGTCGCGCAGACGCGCGTTGGTGCGGTCCAGCTCGGCCATGGCGCCACGGAAGGCACCCAGCTGCTGCTCCAGGCGCGAGCGGTAGATGGCCACTTCACCGGCGTGGTTGACCAGGCTGTCGAGCAGGTCGGCGCGCACGCGTACCTGTTCCTGGCCACGCGGGCCGGCCTCATCATCGGCAGCCTGTTCGTCGGCAACCGGGGCCGACAGCGGCACGATCTCGGCCAACGGCTGCGGCTGCACTTCGCCTGCGGCATCGTGGGTGTCGGCCACGGCCGGGGCGGCGCCCAGCGGCGATTCCACCAGCGCCGGCTCGGCTTCGGCACGGCCGTCGGTACGGGCTTCCAGCGCGCCGATCAGGTCCAGCGGCATGTGCACGGCATGATGGTCGCCGGTGTGCACCAGCAGCTGGTGCAGGCGGTCGAAACCACGCTCCAGCAGCTGCACGTCGCCACGGGTCATCTCGGTGCGGTTGGCGGCAACGGCTTCCAGCAGCGATTCGATGCTGTGGCCCAGGTCGCCGATAGCGTTGATGCCCGCCATGCGCGCACCACCCTTGAGGGTGTGCAGATCGCGCTGCAGGCCGGCCAGTACTTCTCGGTCCTCCGGCGCGCTGCGCAGCTCGCTGAGCAGGCCGTCGCAATGGTCGAGCAGGTCCTTGCCTTCCTCGACGAAGATATCGACCAGCTCGCGGTCCAGTTCGTTGAAGTCCAGCGGGCCGGCAACCAGCTGCGAAACCACCGGCTCGGCCGCAACCGCCGGCTGGTCTTCCGGCAGCGGTGCAGTCAGCGGGGCCAGCTCCACCTTGATCGGCTCGACTACGTCAGCGGCTTCGATGGCATCGTCAACGGTCGCGGTCGCTTCTTCAACGTCGGTCTGTGCCGGCTCGTCTTCAGTAGCCAGTTCGATCGATTCCACCTCTGCGTCGGCTTCAACCGGTGATTCGATGGTGGCAACTTCTTCGACTTCGACTTCGTTCTCGGCCACCGGTGCGGGCTCCTCGGCTTCGACACCGATGGAGGCTTCGATCTCGTCGTTGGCCGAATCGGCCTCGACGGTGATCACCGCTTCTTCCACGGCGGTCACCGGCAGCTCGCTGGCGTCCTGGCCGTAATCCGGGAGTGCGGCAACCTCATCGAGGGCGTCGAAGGTGGCAGCCTGCGCGGCAGCCTCTTCAACCTCGATGGTCTGGTCATCGACCGGTGCGGCCACGTCTTCAATGGCGGCTTCTTCAATGGCTGCCTCGGCAGTGGCCTCGGCCTGTACCGGCTCGGCGTCGCTGGAAGCAGCTTCGGTGGCGTCCTGTGCGGCCTGTTCGGCTTCATCGAACGTGGTGCCGGCAACAACGGCTTCGACGTGCACGTCGGCGGTGGCTTCCGTCATCGCCTGGTCGTGCGCTGCGGCCTCGTCGGACACTTCCTGCGTGCCCGCAGCTTCATCAGCCACGGCGCCTGCATCGGCCTGTTCCGACGCGTGCTGTTCTTCGTGCGCAGGCTTGTCCTTGCCGAACGCGGCAGCTGCAACGCCAGCGACCGCGGCACCTGCCGCCGCCAGCCAGCCGAAGGCGGACTTGTCTTCCGGCGCGGCCTGCACTTCCTCCACGCCAGCCGGCGTGGTGGCCTCATCGGAGGCAGCGGCTTGCGCCGCAGCATCGGTGTCGGTGCTGGCGGCCTCTTCCTGCGTATGGACGGCGTAGCCCTGCGGCTCCTCGGCAACAAGGTTGCTGCCGCTGTCCTGGGCTTCGCCCGGCGTTGCATCGGTGTAGGCAGTGACCTGCTCCACCTCGGCGTGGCCGGGCTGCGCATCCACCTGCAAGCCAGCAGCCGGCGCGCTCTCGGCCTCTGCCTCGGCGGGCGCTGCGGGTGCAGGCAGGTTGCCCAGGCCACCGGGCGTTTCTTCCAGCATCGAGGTGTCGAAATAGGCCGACAGATCATCAGCGCCGGACAGGTCCGGCTTGAACGTGGCGGCCGGCTGCACACCTGCCTCGTCCTCGCCAGCCTGCGGCGGCCACTTGGCATCGGGCAGCGCATCACCCAGTGCCTGCAGGCGCTCGGCCACACCCGGGAATGCCGGGATGCGCGGCGAATCCGCGCGCAGTGCGTGAATGGTGGTGTTCACCGCCAGCGCCATCTGCGCCAGTGCTTCCACACCCGCCGCGCCCGGCACCGTGCCGCTTGCCAGCGAACGCTTGACGAACGACTCGGCCGGCGCGGTGATGCTGGTGATGACCGGTACATCGGTCATCGCGAACGCGCCGCTCATGGTGTGCACGGCGCGCAGCAGTTCTTCGGACACCGGCTGCGGCTGCACGCGCGAGCTGCTGAGCCAGCTGTTGACGGTTTCCAGGTGGGTGCCGATCTCGGCTTCCAGAATCTCGCGCAGCACGCTGTCCACGGAGGCAGGCACGCCCTCGCCCACGGCCACCACCGGAGCAGGCGCAGCCTCGCTGGCAACGACGCTCTCGGGTTCAACGTGGCTGGGCGCTGCTTCAACCGGTGCGGCCACCGACGGCGCGGCAGCTGCCATGGCGCCCAGGTAGAACGCTTCCTCGCCGGCGCCGACGCGGTCGGCCACGTCCTGCATGCCGATCAGGTCGGCATGGATGCGGCCGTTGCTGCGCAGCGCGGCGTTGAGTTCGGGCAGTACCTCATAGGCCTGGTTGACCATGGACACCACCGCCGGGCTTGCCGGACGGCTGCCATCGAGCACGCGGTTGAGCATGCCCTCGATCTTCCAGCTGAATTCACCCAGGGTGCGCGCGCCCACCAGGCGGCCGCTGCCCTTGAGAGTATGGAACACGCGGCGCACCGGGCGCAGGCGCTCCATGTTGCCCGGCGCGGCGCGCCAGGCGGTCAGCAGGTGGCCCAGGTTGACCAGTTCCTCGTCGAACTCTTCGATGAAGACTTCGCGGATGTCCTGGTCGATCTCGTCGCCACTGTCGATGAAGCCACCGTCCAGCGTTGCCGCTGCGGCCACAGGCGCTGCCACTGCAGGCGTGGCGGCAGCCGGTTCCGCTGCCAGCCCGGGCTCCGGCACCGAGGTGGCGGCAAACGGATCGAAACGGGTGGCCGCCGCATCAAGCTCGGCCATGAAGGCGGCAGCTTCAGCATCGGCTGCTTCGCCGCGTGCGCCCTCGGCAGTGATGGGTTCGGGCTCAAGCTCCAGCGCATGCGGCGGTTCGGCCACGGCCTCGTCGGCCACTGCACCGGCCTGCGGCGGCACGCTGTCCAATGACACGTTGTCCAGCGGCGCGTTGTCCAGCGACGCCTCGTCCAGCGGCGCCTCGTCCAGCTGCCAATCGCCCGAGGTGGGCTCGGCATCGATTGCTTCCGGGGTGATGTCGGCCATCAGCGGGGCGCTGTCTTCCAGCGTCGGCTCGAAGAAGGCTTCGGCACGCGGCAGGTGCTCCACCTGCTCCAGGGCAGCCGGCACGTCGATCTGCGCGCTGTGCAGCGGGCTGTCGTCCAGCTCCAGCAGTGAGCTGTCGAAGGTATAGGCCTGCGCGGGCGCGACGCTGTCGGCCGGGGCTTCAGAGGCCACCGGGTCGAAGCTGGTGAACGCGACCGGGGCAATGCCTTCGGCGGGCGCGTCGTCGCGCTCTTCCAGGGTGATGGGTGCCACGCTGTAGCTGACGCCATCGTGCGCGGGCTGCTCAGCGGCAACCGGGTCGAACGGGAGGCCGCCATCAGTCGTATCGGCCTGCACCTGGGTTTCGCCCGCGAACAGGCCCTGCCCGTTCGGCAGCGGCGGCAGGTCGCTGGCCACGCCCTTGGCGAGGATGGCGGCGCCGAATACCAGCGCCGGCTCCGCGCTTGCCGGGGCGGCAACGGGGGTCTCTTCCAGCGGCGGCAGCGGCGGCGGGAATGCCGGCTCGCGCGGCGCTGCAGCCTCGGCTTCCGGCGGCGTGGCGGCGGCATCGGCCTGCGACGGCTCAGCCTGCACACCCCACTGCGGCGCCTGTTCGTCAGCAGTCATCACCGGCTCGTTGGCGGCGGCCAGCGGTGCCTGCACTGCAGCCGGTGCGGCAGCGGCGGGCGGCGCCACGCCGGCCATCGGGATAGGCCAGTAGTGCAGCGTTTCCAGGCTGCTGCGGGTGATGTCCAGAATCTCCTCGCGGCCGGAACGGCGGTCGCGCAGGGCTTCCAGGTAGTACTCCAGGCTGGCCATGGCATCGGCCAGCGTGTCCAGCTGGCGGCCGCTGGGCACGCGCTGGCGGGCAATCAGTTCGTTCTGGATGTAGTGGCTGACCGCATGCAGGTATTCGGCCGGCTGCGACAGTTCCAGCATGCGCAGCGCGCCGGACACTTCCTCCAGCAGGCGCGGCACTTCGGCCAGGCGCGCGTGGTCCCAGTTGGTCTCGATGAAGGCGACGAAGGATTCACGGGCGGCGGTGAAGTTGGCGATGGCCTCATGCGCCAGCACTTCCACGGTGCGCCGGGTTTCCACCGACGCGGCGTCCTCGGTGCCTTCTTCGTTGGCACCCAGGTGGGCCACCTGGTCGTCCAGCGAGGCGTCCACGTACAGCAGCGAGCCGGCGATATCCAGCAGCAGGTTGTCGTCGATGATACGGCTGCCTGCCACCACTTCGCTCAACGCTTCGCGCTGCTTGGCGACGATGCCACGGGCAACGCCCAGGCCCATCACGCCCAGCGTGTCGGACACCGCGCGCAGTTCGTTGACCTGGGTCTGCAGGTCGGCGGGGTTGCCGCCGGTACGCACGTGCAGATCCAGCGCATCCTTGATGCGCATCAGGTCTTCCTTGACCGCGTTGCCGACGGTGTCGAGCAGTTCGCGGTTGTGGCCCTGCAGGCTGCCACGGGCATGTTCCAGCTCGGCCGGGGTGGCATCGCTGGCATCGGGATTGAAGGCGAACAGCACGCTTTCGTTGATGCCTTCGGCACCACGCGCGGCGCGGATTTCATTGAGCAGCGGCAGCAGCACGATCGGAATGTCGCGGTGGCCGTTCTGCAGGCGCTCCAGGTAGTCGGGTAGCAGCACGGTGCCGCGCATCAGCGTGGCACAGGCTTCGTCGCGGTCCGTGACCGCGCCGTCGCGTACCGCATTGGCCAGCAGCTCCAGCTCCTCGGCCACCATCGCCGGGGCATACAGCTCGACCATGCGCAGGGTGCCCTGCACCTGGTGCAGATAGCCGGCGCAGAAGCGCATGCGGCTGGTATCCGTGGGTTCTTCCACGAACTGTTCGACCTCGTTGCGCACCTGGCGCAGGGTCTCGTCCAGCTCCGGCTTCACCCAGCCCAGCGCCGCATGGCTCATCGCATCGCGCAACGTGCTACTCATCGCACTCCCCTGTACTGCAACGACCGCATGCCTTCCTGGCAGTCCAGCTTGGCGGTATGACGACACTTCATCTACGGGTTCCTCTCATCCCCAATCAGGCACCCGACTCAAGCCGGCAGCTTGAAGTCGGCCACCGAACGACGCAGCTCCGCGGCCAGCTGGTTCAGCTGGCCCAGCGAATCGGCGGTCTGCCCCGCACCCTGCGAGGTCTGGCCGGTAATCTGCCGGATCACGCCCATCGTCTGGGTGATGTCGGTAGCGGCGGCGGCCTGCTGGTTGGCGGCGATGGAGATGCTCTTGATGAGGTTGTTGAGCGCGTTGGACACGCGTTCGATTTCGGTCAGCGCGGTACCGGCGTCCTCGGCCAGGCGCGCACCGGACACCACTTCGGCGGTGGTCTGTTCCATCGAGGTGACCGCTTCGTTGGTATCGGCCTGAATGGCCTGCACCAGGCCTTCGATTCGACGGGTCGCGCCGGAGGTACGTTCTGCCAGCCGCTGCACTTCGTCGGCCACCACCGCAAAACCGCGGCCGGCCTCACCGGCCGAGGCCGCCTGCACCGCGGCGTTCAAGGCCAGGATGTTGGTCTGCTCGGAAATGTCGTTGATCAGTTCCACGATCGAGCCGATCTCCTGCGAGGATTCGCCCAAGCGCTTGATGCGCTTGGAGGTTTCCTGGATCTGGTCGCGGATCTGGTCCATGCCCTGAATGGTCTGGCGCACCACGCCGGCACCTTCGGTTGCGATGACCACCGAGCGTTGTGCCACTTCAGCCGATTCGCTGGAGTTGCGCGACACCTGCTCAATGGAGGTGGCGATTTCGCCGATGCGGTCCGAGGCGCTGGTGATTTCGTCGGCCTGGTGGCCTGCCGCCTCGGCCAGCTGCATGGCGGTTGCCTGGGTTTCCTGCGCCGACACCGCCACCTTGCTGGAGATGTCGTTGATGGTGGTCACCAGGTGGCGCAGCTCGTCCACGGCGTAGTTGATGGCGTCGGCGATGGCGCCGGTCATGTCCTCGGTCACCGAGGCCTTCACCGTCAGGTCACCTTCACCGAGCGAGCTGATTTCGTCCAGCAGCCGCATGATCGCCTGCTGGTTGCGGCTGTTGAATTCCACCTGGGTCTGGTAACGCAGTTCCTGCTCGCGCGAGCGGCTGCGCACCGTGCTCCACACGAAGCCGATGATGGACAGCACCGACAGGGCGCCGAATACCACGCTCCACCAGAAGTTCGGGAAGATGCGGGTATCGCGGGTGGAACCGAACGCCGAGAACGCTTCAAACAGCTTGCGGCTGCTCTCCAGCATCTTGTCCGAGCCGGCGCCCAGCGCCGCGGCCGAGGACTGTGCGGCGAACAGGTTGCGCGAGCTGGCCAGAATGGCGTCGGCGTCCTTCTTCATCTTGGCCCACTGGTTGGCCGACTGCTCCAGCGCAACCTGTGCGGCGGCATTGCGGACCGGGCTGATGCCCAGTTCCTCGTTGCCCTGGCGCAGGCCTTCAAGCACCTGCGAGAACACCACCATGTCGCGTGCAAGTGCGTCACCGGCACCGCTGGCACCCGGGCCACCGGCGCGGATTTCGGTAACGCGGCGGGCCATGGTACCGGCCACCACGACCTGCTGCAGGCCGTTGTAGACCTGCGAAGCCTGGGCACCACCGGCGGTCATCGCGCGCACCACTTCGTTCAACTGGGCCTGCAGCTGCGGCACGGCGCCGACGAAGCTGTCGGCGTTGCCGGCCAGTGCCATGACCGCAGGCTCACTGGCCACGATCTGCTCGGCGTTCTTGGACAGCGGCTTCCAGGTTTCAACCAGGTTGCCCAGCGGCCCGGACACGCCGGCTTCAGCGCCGTAGCGGCCCTGCAGCTCGCTCACCGTGCTTTCAACCTTGCTGCGGGTGTCCTTGAAGGCGTTGTAGGCATCGCGGCTGCCGGCCACGGCCTCACGGCCCTGGTTGGCCAGCTGCTGCGACAGCACCTGCAGGTCGGCGGCGCCGGTGCTGGCGCCGGCAAGGCGGCTGCCCTGCCATGTCGCCACGCCGGTGTTGGCGCCGAAGACGATCATCGACAGCACCAGCAGGCCCAACCAGAAGTTGGTGCCCAGGTTGCTCAGCTTGCCGGCCCTGGTGGATTCAGGAGCAGTACTCATCGTTCGACCTCGGTATCCAATGCGATAGTGCAGGCGCGCCGGTCAGGCGGCGGCCTGCCGGAATTCAGGAGTGCGGGACAGCAGCGACAGCGAGAACACGCCCCAGTCGCGGCCTTCATCGTGGAAGGCGCGCTCGACGAAATGCGCGTAACGGCCCTGGGCGATGTCGCCGGCCGGCACCTGCATCTCTGCCTCGAAGCTGCGCTGGCCGTAGAGCTCGTCGATGACCAGGGCCACGTCGCCGCCGGCCTGGCGCATGATCAGCACGCGCTGGCCTTCCTGCGGCGCGGTGCGCTCGCCTTCGAGGAAATTCTTCAGGTCCACCACCGGGAACAGGTTGCCGCGCAGGTTGCCCACGCCCAGCAGCCAGGGCTGCGCGCCCGGCACCGGGGTCACCGGCGGCATCGGCACGATTTCCACCACTTCGCGGAAATCGGACACCAGCCGGCGGCTGCCAATGCGGAAACCCACACCACGCCAGACATCCTGGGAGAAACGGCGCTCGGGCAGCTGCACCGCGTGCGCCAGGCTGCGCCGCTCGTAGGCTTCAAGGATGTCGAAGGGAGAGCGCATCAGCCCACCAGAGTGTTGATCCGCGCGATCAGGTCGTCCTCACGCGGTGGTTTGACGATGTAGTCGGTCGCGCCCTGGCGCATGCCCCAGGCCTTGTCCGTTTCCATGCCCTTGGTGCTGACGATGAGCACCGGGATGTCGCGGGTGGCCTCGTCGCGTGACAGCGCGCGGGTGGCCTGGAAGCCACTCATGCCCGGCAGCACCACGTCCATCAGCACCAGCTGCGGCCCCTGGCTGCGCGCGATCTGCAGCCCTTCCTCGGCGTTGTCGGCCGTAAGCACTTCGTGGCCGGCCTTGACCAGCCACTGGGTAAACACCGCCCGGTCGGTCGGTGAGTCCTCGATCAACAGAATTCGAGCCATTTTTGCCTTTCCCCCCTGGTCAGGCGTTGACGTATGTGCGGATGGCACCCAGTAGTTCGTCGCGGGTAAATGGCTTGGTGAGGTACTGCTCGGAGCCGACGATGCGGCCACGGGCCTTGTCAAACAGGCCATCCTTGGACGAGAGCATGATCACCGGCGTCGACTTGAACAGCTGGTTGCGCTTGATCAGTGCACAGGTCTGATAACCATCCAGACGCGGCATCATGATGTCGACGAAGATGATCTGTGGTTGCTGGTCGGCAATCTTGGCCAAAGCCTCGAAGCCGTCGGTCGCGGTGACGACCTCACAGCCTTCGCGCTTGAGCAGTGTCTCCGCCGTCCGCCGGATGGTCTTCGAGTCATCGATGACCATTACCCTCAATCCTGCGAGTTCCCCACCCGCAGCCATATCTTCAAGCATTCTCTGTTCCCCGAACGCGCGAGGTGCACCAGGCACGGCACCATCGCGAAAGCGCATCTATATCCCAGCCCGGGCGGCAACTGTCAAGCAAGGCGCATGGCAAGCGGCCAGCCAAAAGCTCAATGTGATGCAATTCTCACTTCGTGCGCAGGTCCATTCAGCCTCTGCGCCCCCGCTGCGCGCGCTGGGCGCCCCTGCCCCGAACCGCTACCATCTGCCACTGATCCGCCGGATTTGCGCCATGCCCCTAGACGTCATCGTGGTGATGGACCCCATCGCCCACATCAAGATCGCCAAGGACACCACCTTTGCCATGCTGCTGGAAGCCCAGCGCCGTGGCTACCGGTTGCACTACGTGCGCCCCGGCGCGCTTGCGCTGGAAGGGGGCGTGGCTACCGCCCAAGTGGCGCCGCTGCAGGTGCGCGACGACAAGGCCGGCTGGTTCACCCTGGGCGAGTTCGCGCCGCTGGCCTTCGGCCCCGGCCAGATCGTGCTGATGCGCAAGGACCCGCCGTTTGACGGCGAGTACCTGTACGACACCCACATCCTGGGCATCGCCCAGCAGGCCGGTGCGCTGGTGGTCAACGACCCGCAGGGCCTGCGCGATTTCAACGAGAAGCTGGCCGCCCTGCTGTTCCCGCAGTGCTGCCCGCCCACCCTGGTCAGCCGCAGCGCCGCCCAGCTCAAGGCCTTCGTGCATGAACACGGCCAGGCGGTGCTCAAGCCGCTGGACGGCATGGGCGGGCGCTCGATCTTCCGCAGCGGTACCGGCGACCCCAATCTGAACGTGATTCTCGAAACCCTGACCGATGGCGGCAGCAAACTGGCGCTGGCACAACGGTTCATTCCGGACATCACGGCGGGCGACAAGCGCATCCTGCTGGTCGATGGTGTACCGGTGGACTACTGCCTGGCGCGCATTCCGCAGGGCGACGAGTTCCGCGGCAACCTGGCCGCCGGCGGCCGTGGCGAAGGCCGCCCGCTGAGCGAGCGCGACCGCTGGATCGCCGCCCAGGTGGGCCCGGAGATGAAGCGCCGCGGCATGCGTTTCGTGGGCCTGGACGTGATTGGCGATTACCTCACCGAAGTGAACGTCACCAGCCCCACCTGCGTGCGCGAGCTGGACGCCCAGTACGGCCTGAACATCGCCGGGCAGCTGTTCGACGTGATCGAGGCCAGCCTGCCGCAATGAGTGCCACCGCCGCTTCCATGCCCGCCTCGGCGCGCGCCACCGAGCAGCAGCGCCTGACCGCCACCCTGGTGCTGTCCACGCTCGTGCACGGCCTGCTGATCCTGGGCGTGGGCTTTGCGGTCAGCGACAACGCGCCGCTGGTGCCCACGCTGGATGTGATCTTCAGCCAGACCAGCACCCCGCTGACGCCCAAGCAGGCCGATTTCCTGGCCCAGGCCAACCAGCAGGGCGGCGGCGACCACGACAAGGCCCAGCGCCCGCGTGACAGCCAGGCCGGCGTGGTGCCGCAGGCCCAGAACGGGCTGGCGCCGGTGCCGCTGCAGGCACAGTCCGCCGCCGCACCCCCGCCGCCGGAAGCACGGGTCATCACCAGTGCCCACGGCCAGGAGCGTGTGGCCGATGCGCAGTCCCGGCCGCTGCCCGACCGCCCCGACGCGAACGCACCGATGACCGCGCGCGAGCAGCGCGACGCGGAAATGGCGCGGCTGGCGGCCGAAGTACATCTGCGCTCGGAACAGTATGCAAAGCGCCCCAACCGCAAGTTCGTCTCGGCCAGCACCCGCGAGTACGCCTATGCGAACTACCTGCGCGCCTGGGTGGACCGTGCCGAGCGCGTGGGCAACCTGAATTACCCGGACGAGGCGCGGCAGCGCCGGCTGGGCGGCCAGGTGGTGATCACCGTGGGCGTGCGCCGCGATGGCAGCGTGGAAAGCAGCCGGGTGCTGCGCAGCAGTGGCGTGCCGCTGCTCGATGCCACGGCCCTGCGCGTGATTGAACTGGCACAGCCGTTCCCCGCGCTGCCCAAGACTGACGACAACATCGACATTCTGCAGGTCACCCGCACCTGGGTCTTCCTGCCCGGCGGCGAGCTGCGCGACGATCGTTGAGCAGGGCCAGGCTCCGCTGAAGCATCAGCGGCAACGCCCCCGCCGTCTACGGCCCTACGCTACGGGTTTGCCGCGTTCTTTGCAGCGCGCAGCGCCTGCTGTTCGACCAGGGTGAGCGCGACGTTGTCGCGCAGGTACGCCGGCTGCACCAGCTCCGGCGCGATGGCCTCGCCACGCGCGAAGGCCGGCACGGCGATCTTCAGCACATCCGAAGCATGCGGCAGCGCCTGCGCATCAACGCTGGCCAGACGCCCCTGCAGGCGCGCAACAAGCGCACCCTCCACCGCGCCGAAGCCGGTGCCGATGCCCGCCCACTGCGTGTCGCCCACGGGCAGCGCCAGTGCGTCAGGCGCGATCACCACTTCCTGCCCCTCCAGCTGCAGACTGCCGTCGGCCTGGCGCAGGAAGCGCGCCGCATAGACCTCACCCATGCGCGCATCGATGCTGGCCAATACCTGCGTCGCATCTTCCGGCGCACGCAGCGCCAGCGTGTGCAGGGTGGAGACCGGCAGCAACGGGCGGTCCAGCGCCAAGGCGATGCCCTGCGCAATGGCAATGGCCAGGCGCACACCGGTGAACGCACCGGGGCCACGCCCCAGCGCGATCGCATCCAGCTGGCTGCGCGCGATGCCCGCTTCGGCCAGCAACTGCTCGGCCCATGGCAGGCTCAGTTCCGCATGCCGTCGCGGCGCCAGCTCGAAACGCTCCAGCACCTGCCCGTCCACATGCAGGGCGACGGAACAGGCTTCGGTGGCGGTTTCAAAGGCAAGCAGCTTCATGGGATACGGTCACGACAAGGAAAAAGGTGGCGCGGTGGGAGGCGCATCGGTGGTGGCTGCCGTTGCGTCGGCAGCCTGCGCGCCTGCATCAGGCGCGGGCGCGGTGTCCCATTGTCGCGCAAAGAAGGCCTGCACATCGGCCAGCTCGCGGGTACGGCGGAACGGCGGCAGTGAATCCAGGAACACGCGGCCATAGCCCTTGCTGACCAGGCGCGGATCGCACAGCACCAGCACGCCACGGTCGGTTTCGCTGCGGATCAGCCGGCCCACGCCTTGTTTGAGCGCAATCACTGCCTGCGGCAACTGCTCGTCACGGAATGGGTTGCCGCCTACACGGCGGATCGCATCCAGACGCGCCTCGAACACCGGGTCATCCGGCGAGGCGAACGGCAGTTTGTCGATCACCACCACGCTGAGCGCATCACCGGCCACATCCACGCCTTCGCGGAAACTGGCCGCGCCGAGCAGCACACCATTACCCGAATCACGGAAGCGCTGCAGCAGGCTGGCGCGCGGTGCTTCGCCCTGCACGAACAGCGGCCACGGCCCACCACGCAGCGCCTCGGCGGCTTCACGCAGCGCGCGGTGCGAGGCGAACAGCAGGAACGCGCGGCCCTGCGAGGCCTCAAGCACGGGCCGCAACGCGGCGATCAGCGCCGCGCCGAAGCCACGCGCCGCCGGGTCGGGCAGATGCTGCGGCAGGTAGCACAGCGCCTGCTGCGGCCAATCGAACGGGCTGGGTTGCAGCAGCGTATCCGGATCGTCCAGCCCCAACCGCTTGGCAAGATGGTCGAAGCGACCATCGACGGTGAGCGTGGCCGAGGTGAACACCCAGGCCGCCATCGAACGCAGGCGATGCTCGCGCAGCGGGCCGGAGACATCCATCGGTGTGCTCTGGCAGCGGAAGCCGCGCGGCGTCAGTTCATACCAGAGGACGTTGTTCTCTGAGCCGGGAACCGGGAACAGGGTGTCGGGAGGTGGGTTTTCGCTGCCATCCTCAGGCTCGCCCGGCGCTTCATCGATGTCCCATTGCGCATCGGCGATGGTGCCCTCGTCCAGCCAGCGCGCCAGCCGCGACACGCCTTCCTGCGCACGCGCATGACAGGCATCCATGCCGGGTGAAGCCTCGCGCAGCAGCGCCAGTGCATCACGCAGCTGCGCGAGCGAGGCGGCGACCGCATCGAACCCATCAGCCACTTCCGGCTGCGCCAGCGCGCGCCAGCGGGTGCCACGCGGCGGCAGGGTTTCCATTGCGTCGCGCAGGCCGCGCAAGGCCAGTTCCAGCGTCGCCACCGGCTGCTGCAGGGTTGCCTGCGCACCAGCCACGCCTCGGCACTCGGCAAGGCAGTCGCGTGCAAGCTCCTGCCACGTACGCATGCCGAAACCTTCGCCAAAGAAGTTGGCAGCCAGCTCCGGCAGCTGATGCGCCTCGTCGATGATGAACGCCTGCGCGCCCGGCAGGATTTCGCCAAACCCCTCCTGCTTCAACGCGAGATCGGCCAGCAGCAGATGGTGGTTGACCACCACCAGATCCGCCTCCTGCGCACGTTGGCGTGCACGCACCACGAAGCAGTCGCTCCAGAACGGGCAATCCGTACCAAGACAGTTGTCCACCGTGGAGGTGACCATCGGCAGCAGCGGCGAATCATCGGCCAGGCCATCCAGCTCGGCCACGTCGCCGTACTGGCTGCGCCCTGCCCAGGTCACGATGCGCTGGAACTGCGCCACCTGCTCCGGGCTACTGAAGCGCGGCTCGCCGCGTGCCTGATCCAGGCGGTAACGGCACAGGTAGTTGGCCCTGCCCTTCAGCAGCGCGGCACGATGGCCCACGCCCAGCGCCGCACGCACGCGCGGCAGGTCGCGGTGATAGAGCTGGTCCTGCAGCGCGCGGGTGCCGGTGGACACAATGGTCTTCAGGCCGGACAGCAGCACCGGCACCAGGTACGCATAGGTCTTGCCGGTTCCCGTGCCTGCCTCGGCCAGCAGCACATCGCGCTGCTGCAGCGTATCGGCAATGGCTGCGGTAAGCCGCTGCTGCGATGCGCGCGGCACGAAGGCATCCAGCGCGCGGGCAAGCACGCCCCCTTCGCTCAGGGCTTCACGGCTGGCGTTGGCTAGGGAGGACATTGCGTTGGAGCGGGGAACCGGGATTGGGGAACAGGGATGGTGGATTCATGAGGCGGGCTGGGCAACAAGGGGCGCCATGGAACGGCGCCACGCCTTGGTGCATCGTCATTCCCGCCGCTGTTCCCGCTGCCCTGCGCTCGATCAGAACCGCTTGATGCCCGGCACCGTGCAGCCTTCAATCTGCGCATGCGCCGAGGTGGCGTTTTCCTTTTCACCACGGGCAAGGCGCGACTGCTCGATGGAGGCCCAGTGGCGGCGGCACAGCGGTCCGGTGCGTGAGCCCAGGTCAACCGCCTTCTTCGAGAGGGTCTCGGCGCGTGCCCAGTCGCCCTGCAGCAACGCCACTTCAGCGCGTTCCTGCAGGATGCCGGGGTCATTGTCCACCATCATCAGCGCCTGGTTCAGCGCCTCGGCAGCACCGGCGAGGTCGCCGGCCCTGCGCTTGGCGATGGCGGTTTCACGCAGGTCATCCACCTGTGCATCGCGCAGCGGCTGCACCGACAGCTCGGTGTCATCGACGCCGGCAATGGCATCCACCGCCGCCAGGCGCTGTGCCGGCGTGGTGCTGTCCACGGCTGCCGGCGCTGACGCAGGCGGGGCGCTGACGCAGGCCGCCAACACAAGGGAAGTGGCCGAAGCCACCAGCACGGAACGCAGACCGGTGATCGTTTTCATGCCGGCCATTATCGCGCAGGTGCCTGGGTAGCAGGCGTGGAGGCCGGTTCAGGCTCCTTGCGATCCAGCCCGAACCAGCTGCGCCAACCACCACTGCTCTGCTGGCTGCCATCGCTGCCATCGCCCGGCATGGGGGCCGGCGGCGCGCACGGTGCGTACTGCGGCGCAAAGCCGACCACGAACGCGAAGCGGCGTGCGCCGGGGCAACCCGAATCGGTGGCGTTCATGCCACTGGCTTCCACGTACTGCCAGTCAAGGCCCTTGTTGTTCACTTCCAGCGGTGCGCTGGGCAGGCTACGGAAGATGCCCGACCACACGCGCATTGCACCGGAGGCGCCAAACAGGCCGGTCTGCTCGTTCTGGTCGTTGCCCATCCAGATCACCGCCAGATGATCGCCGGTATAGCCGGCGTACCAGCTGTCGCGGCCATCGTTGGAGGTACCGGTCTTGCCGGCCGGGCGCAGCCGCGACAGGCCATCGGCATTGAGGCCGGACGCCGTGCCGCTGGACACCACCTGCTGCAGGCCCACGCTGATCAGGTTGGCGGCGATGGAGTCACCTTCCTGCGCCGGTGCCGGGCTCTTGTCGTAGCGTTTGAGCAGCTTGCCCTGCGCATCCACCACGCCACGCACCGCGTGCAGCGGCTGGATTTCGCCACCGGAGGCCAGGAACTGGTACAGCTGGGCCATGCCATACGGGCTCTGGTCGGTGGAACCCAGGATCACCGACGGATTGGAATCGGCCTTGAGCCCGGCCAGCACATGGATCAGCTGGGTCAACCGCTCGGGGCCGACCTGCATGCCCACGCGCACCGTGGCCTGGTTGTAGGAACGAGCCAGCGCATCGATCAGCCGCACCGTGCCGTGGCTGCGGTTGTCGGCGTTGCCGGGGGTCCAGTTGCGGCCACGGCTGAGCTTCACCGTCACCGGCGAATCGTCCACCCAGGTGGCCAGCGAGAAGCGGTCCGGCTGGGCCAGCGCCAGCAGGTAGACAAAGGGCTTGAGCAGTGAGCCGACCGG
This sequence comes from Stenotrophomonas sp. UBA2124, assembly GCA_002329155.1. Taxonomy (GTDB): domain Bacteria; phylum Pseudomonadota; class Gammaproteobacteria; order Xanthomonadales; family Xanthomonadaceae; genus Stenotrophomonas. Next base: position 55,651 of record DCXY01000029.1, read on the forward strand.
GCGCTGCGCCTCGATGGCGCGGTTGAATCCCGGCTCGGATACATCGCGGCTGCCAACCACGGCCAGCACGTCACCGTTGTGCACATCGGTGACCACCAGACCGGTCTGCAGCGGCGGGCGGCGCTTGCTCTCCAGCGACTTGATGGTGTGCTGCACCGCGCCTTCGGCATAGGCCTGCGCCGAGGGCGACATGCCGGTGAAAACGTTGAGGCCCGCACCCTGCAGCACTTCTTCCGGGTAGTCGTGGCCCAGCTGGCGGCGCACCAGATCGATATAGGCCGGGAAGCGGTTGGCCGCCGCAAGGCCCGGGCTGGTGGACACGCCGAGCGGCGCCTTCCGCGCACGCTGGTACTCGGCATCATCAATCAGCTTGTTCTCATGCAGCTTGCCCAGCACGAAATTGCGCCGGTCCAGCGCGCGCTCCGGGTTGCGGCGCGGGTCGTAGTACGACGGCCCCTTCACCAGCCCGATCAGCAGCGCCACCTGCTCGGTGCTCAGCGCACTCAGTTCACGCCCGAACCAGAATTCCGCACCCGAGGACACGCCATGGATGGCCTGCTTGCCGCGCTGGCCCAGATACACCTGGTTGAGGTAGGCCTCCAGAATGGTGGCCTTCTCATAGCGGAATTCCATGATCAGTGCGTACAGCACTTCATTGAATTTGCGGGTGACGGTCTGTTCCTTGCCGATGCCGAGCAGGCCGCTGCGGGCCAGCTGCTGGGTCAGCGTGCTGGCACCCTGGCGGGTCTCGCCGCCCGAACGCACCGTCACCCAGATGGCGCGGATGATGCCGCTGATGTCGATGCCGTGGTGGCTGGCGAAGTCCTTGTCCTCCACCGCCTGCAGGCCGGTGACCAGCAGCTCCGGCGCTTCGGACAGGCGCACCAGCCGGCGCTCTTCCTGCTTCTGCCCGTACAGCGTGGCGATACGTGCCGGATCCAGCCGCGCCGCCTTCACGCCCTTGCGGGTTTGCGCATCACGCAGTGAGGCCACCTGCCCGCCGGACACGCCCACATCCACCCGGCGCGGGGCCACACGGCCATCCACGTCCACATAGCCACGGCTGGAAATGCTGAAAGTGCCCCCCTGCACCTTGAAGGTGCCGGGGCTGCTGCCCACGCCGTCGTCACGGTAGCCGGAGGCGGCCAGCTCGGTCTTCAGCGTGGCGGCATTCATCGCCACGCCGGGGCTGAGCACCAGCGGCCGTGCGTACACGCGCGTCGGAATCTGCCAGCGCAGCTCACCGAAACGCTGGGTCACCTGACTGTTCAGGTAGATGGTATAGGGGATGAGAAAGCCCAATCCCAACGCTACCGCAGCCATGCCCCAGGTGATGAGGCGGTTGCGCCACAACGCGCGGCTGTCTTCGGTATCGTCGTCGAATTCGTCTGAATCGTAGCGTCGTGGCACAGGGATGCGAGAATGTGGTTTGCCCGGAGTCTAACGCAGCCCCGCGCCAGCGGGCGGCAACGGGCTCTTCCCTGCTTAAGCTGGAGTTCCACTGGAATGTCGATGTCCCTGGCCGATGCGCGCTACCACCTCAAACGCATCATCGGCCTGATCCACCGCGGCCTTGCCAGCCTGCGCACCCGTGGCTGGCGCGCCACCCTGCACCGGGTGGGCGTGCATACCCGCCGGCAGCCGCCCCCGCAGCGTGCACCGCTGTATTTCCCTGAAGCTGCGCCGTTTGCGCCATTCCAAGTGCCGTACAGCGACCAACCGCGCGCCAGCATCGTCATTCCCGTCTACAACCACTGCGACCATACGCTGGCCTGCCTGCGCGCACTGGCCGCGCATCCGCCTGCGGCCAGCTGCGAGATTCTGGTGATCGACGATGGCAGCAGCGACCAGACAGGCAGCTGGATGCCGCAGATCGAGGGGCTCCGCTATCACGTCCGCGAGCGCAATGGCGGCTTCATTGCCGCCTGCAACGACGGCCTTCGCCTGAGCCGTGGCCAGTACGTCGTACTGCTGAACAACGACACCGTGCCGCAGCCCGGCTGGCTGGACGCCCTGCTGGCCACCTTCGACCAGGTGCCGGATGCCGGTCTGGTCGGCGCGCAGCTGTTGTACCCGGATGGCCGCCTGCAGGAATCCGGCGGTGTGGTGTTCAACGATGGCAGTTGCTGGAGCTATGGCCGCTTCGAGTCAGCCGAAGACCCGCGCTACGCCAGCCTGCGCGATGCCGACTACTGCTCCGGCGCGGCGCTGGCCATCGAGCGCAGCCTGTTCGAGCAGCTGGGCGGATTGGATACGCGCTATGCGCCGGCCTACTACGAAGACACCGATCTGGCGTTCAAGGTCCGCGCAGCTAGTCGCCGCGTGATGGTGCAACCGGCCAGCCGTGTGGTGCATGACGAAGGCACCAGCAACGGCACGGACACCGGCAGCGGAGTGAAGGCCTATCAGCTGCGCAACCAGCAGGTATTCGCCGACAAGTGGCGCGATGCGCTGCAGGCGCAGCTGCCGGTGGGCAGCGTTCCCGGCCCTGCCCTGCTGCACCGACACCAGCGGCAGATCCTGATCCTGGACGAATCGATGCCGCATCCAGACCGCGACTCTGCCTCGCTGCGCCAGGTCAACCTGATCCGCATGCTGCTGGCGCAGGGCGCGCATGTGGTCTTCGTGCCGACCCGTGGCGAGCATGCGGGCGCGGCCACGGAAGCACTGCAGGCGATGGGCGTGGAGGTATGGCACGCACCGTTCCTCGGTGGCATCGGCAGCTGGCTGCGCGACAACGGCCGCCGCTTCGCAGTGGTGATGATGGTGCGCTACCACGTCTCCAACGAATGCCTGGCATTGGTGCGCCAGTTCGCACCGCAGGCGCGCACCGTGTTCGATACCGTGGACCTGCACTACCTGCGCGAGCGCCGTGGCGCGGAAGTGGCCGGCGATGCCAGCCTGCTGCGCGCAGCCGAGCGCACCCGCAGCAGTGAACTGGCGATCATGGCCGCCACCGATGTGACCCTGCTGGTCAGCGCGGCGGAGAAGGAACAGCTGGCCACCGATGCGCCGCAGGTACATGTGGAACTGGTGTCCAACCTGCACGAAGTCGCCGGCAAGGGGCTGCAACATGGGCAGCGGCATGACCTGGTGTTTGTCGGCGGCTTCCGTCACCCGCCGAATCTTGATGCGATGCAGTGGTTCATCGGTGAGGTGTTTCCGCTGATCCGTGCACAGCTGCCGGAGATACGTTTCCACTGCATCGGTGCCGACGTGCCCGACAGCATCCACGCGCTGGCTGCCACCCGCCCGGGCGTGGAAGTTCACGGCTATGTGCCCGATGTGGTGCCGTACATGGAGCGGGTGCGCATCGCCGTGGCACCGCTGCGTTTCGGTGCGGGCGTCAAGGGCAAGGTCAACCTGAGCATGGCCCATGGCCAGCCGGTGGTGGCCACCACCTGCGCGGTGGAAGGCATGTACCTGCGCGACGGCACCGATGTGCTGGTGGCCGACGAGGCAGCGTCATTCGCCGACGCCGTGGTGCGGCTGCATGGCGATGCCACGCTGTGGACGCAGTTCTCCGAGAACGGCCTGCACAACATCGCCCGGCATTTCTCGATGGATGCCGCACGCGACACGGTGCAGCGGGTGTTCTTCGGCTGATCCCGCGCCTGGGTGCAGGCGGGCTACGGCGCCACCTGCTTCACACGCGCGGCGAAGGCCTCGATTTCCGGTGTGGCGGCGTCTATCTCGCGCGCCTGTTCCAACGCCTGCACGGCGAAAGCGGTGTCGCCCATGCCCAGGCGCTCGCTGCCGACCGCGATCCAACGCTGTGCCAGGCGCCGCCGTGCCTGTGACAACGCAGGGTCGGTCGGTGCCAATGCCTGCCAGGCGTCCATGCAGGTGCGTGCCGCGCGCAGGCGGTTGCCGCGCAGGTTGTCGTCCATACAGCTGCGCGCGGCCGGCAGGATGCGCGCAGCGGCGCGCTTGACCCGTGCGTCCTGCGGCGCCAGCGCCTGCGCGGCCTTGAACCGGTCGTAGGCGCTGCTGCCCGGCGGCAGCAGCCATTGCTCGCGCGCCTCGGCCTCTTCCAGTTGCGCCAGCAGCCGCTTCAAGCGGCGCTCGCGCTCGGCGGCCGGCAGGCTGTCTTCCATCGAATGATGTGCGTTGCGTGCGCGCTGCAGGGTGCGGGTGGCGTTGGCCACATCGCTGCTGTCCGGGGCCAGTTCGCGCGCCTTCGCCAACTGCTGTTCGGCCTTGTCGAAATGGAAATCGGCGGCCAGGCGCATGGCTTCCTGCGCCTGCAGCTGGGCGATGCGCTGCAGGCCCTGGCGTGCGCCGGCGTCCTCTTCCACCGCCAGCACCTGCTCGAACGCCGCCTGCGCTTGTGGCAACCGGCCGCGCGCCAGCGCGCGCTCGCCTTCCTGCAGGCGGCGATCCAATGCCGCGTTCAACGCCGCCTTGGCACCAGGCAGATCGGCATGGCCGGGGTCGTAAGCCTCTACCCGCTGCAGCAGTGCGGCGGTGTCGGCCAGGCGGCCTTCGCCGGCCAGCAGGTTGGCCCGCACCAGCAGATCGGCCAGCGCATCATCGCGGCCCTGCAGGGCCTGCATGCGGTCCGGCTGCACGGCCAGCACGCGCTGGTACAGCGGCAGGGCGCTGTCCGGGCCGTCGTCCAGGCTGCCTGCCACATGCGCGGCCTCGGCCTGCAGCAGCAGCTGGTCCACGCCGTCGCCGTCGCCTCCACCGCGCTTCAGCTTTGCGGCGATCTGCTCGATCTCACTTGAAGGTGCCTGCAGCTGCCGTGCCAGTTCCAGCGAGGTGCGTGCGGTGGCAAGGTCCCCTGCGGCGAGCTGCGCGCGCGCGCGGGCCAGCGCAGCCTGGCCGGTTTTCACCAGCGCGTCCTGCACGTCGCGGCGGTCAGGGTCCAACGCGGCGGCGGCGGTGAACAGCTCGCGCGCACCGCTGCCGTCCTCGGCACTCAAGCGGCCCTGAGCCAGGGCGGTGCGGCCTTCGTCCATCAACTGCTGGATGCGCGTTTCCGGCCACAGCCAGTCCGCCAACGGCTTGCGGATGAGGGTGAGCACCAGCGCGAGCGCGATCACGCCGATGGCGATGGTGCGCCACGCACGCGGGCTGTTCCAGCCGCGCGCCACCCACCAACGGCTGTACAGGCGCAGCTTGTCAGCGGGCGCTTCCATTCCCTGCCTGCAGCGGTCTCTCCAGTTCTGCATGGCTACAGCTTACCCGCCAACATGTGACGGTGGCCGCGCGCCGGCAGCACTTCTGCAGGCGCGGGCATGCTCGAAGATCAGCACTGTTCAGCCCAGTCGCCGCGCTTCGTCCACGCCGGGCAGCGCGTCCAGTTTGCCGAGCAGCGTGGACAGCTGGCCGTAATCGCTCACCTTCAGCCGCAGGCGCAGTTGCAGCCGGCCGCTTTCGCGCAGGCTGTCGCTGTTGATCTCGATGACGTAAGCGTCTTCCTGCGCGATGAGGTTGGTGATGTCCTTCAGCAGCCAGCGGCGGTCCATCGCGCGCACCATCACATCCACCTCGTAACCGGAGCCGGCACGGCCCCATTCCACTGGCAGCACCCGTTCCGGATGGGCCGCGCCCAGCCGTGCCAGCGCCTGGCAATCCATCCGGTGCACGGTGACGCCACGGGTCTGGGTGAGGTAGCCACGGATGGGCTCGCCAGCCACCGGCTGGCAGCAGCGCGCCAGCTGCACCAGCAGATTGCCCACACCCTGCACGGTGAAATCGGATTTGCCGGTGCTGCCCCGGCGCGCGGTGGGCCGTGGCAGCGCCGGTGTGGCCGGTGCCTGCGCGGCCTTCTCGGCTTCCAGCAGCGCGCGGCTGACCTGGTTGGGGCCGGTGTCGCCCAGCGCCACCTGGATGTACAGGTCGTCCACGCTGTCGGCATGGAAGCGCTTGGCGGCGACCATCAGGTCGGCCTGCTGCAGCCCCAGCCGCTTGAGTTCACGGTCCAGCAGCTCGCGCCCGGCCTGCACGTTGCGGGCGCGGTCGAGTTTGTGGAACCACGAGCGCACCTTTTCGCGCGAACGGTTGCTTGCGAGGAAGCCACCGGACGACAGCAGCCAGTCACGGCGCGGGTCGGCCTCCTTGCCGGTGAGGATTTCCACGCGGTCGCCGCTGCGCAGGTGGTAGGTCAGCGGCACGATGCGGCCGTTGACCTTGGCGCCGCGGCAGCGGTGCCCGACCATCGTGTGGATGTGATACGCGAAATCCAGCGGCGTGGCACCGGCGGGCAGGTCCATCACCTCGCCCTTGGGGCTCAGCGCGTAGACACGGTCCTCGACCAGCTCGGCATCCAGCGCGCCGGCCAGGTCTTCCGGGCTGGCCGGGTCCTGCGCCTGTTCCAGCAGCTGCCGCATCCAGGTGATCTTGCGGTCGAAGGCCTTCTCCGCGCCCTTGCCGCCTTCCTTGTATTTCCAGTGCGCGGCCACGCCCAGCTCGGCCTGCGCGTGCATTTCATGGGTGCGTATCTGCACTTCGATGGTGCGCCCTTCCGGGCCGATCACGGCGGTGTGCAGCGAGCGGTAATCGTTGGCCTTGGGCCGGGCGATGTAGTCGTCGAACTCGCTGGGAATGGGCGTCCACAGCGCGTGCACCACGCCCAGCGTGGCGTAGCAGGCGGCCACATCGTCCACCATCACCCGCACCGCGCGCAGGTCGTACAGCTGCTCAAACGCCAGTTGCTTCTTCTGCATCTTCCGCCAGATGCTGTAGATGTGCTTGGGCCGGCCACTGACCTCGGCGCGGATGCCCTGCTCGGCCAGCGCGGCGGAGAGCTTGTACTTGACCGCCTCCACATAGCGCTCGCGAGCAACGCGGGTTTCGTCCACCTCGCGGGCGATGTGGCGGTAGGTCTCCGGCTCCAGGAAGCGGAAGGTCAGGTCTTCCAGCTCCCACTTCAGCTGCCAGATGCCCAGCCGGTTGGCCAGCGGTGCATGGATGTCGCGGGTCAGCTGCGCCAGTGCGCGGCGCTCATCTTCGGGCAGCCTGTCGGCCACGCGCATGCAGGCCAGCTGCCGCGACAGCAGGATCGGCACCACGCGCAGGTCATGAATGATGGACAGCAGCAGCCGGCGCAGGCCTTCGGAATTGCGCCCGGCCTCGCGCCCGGCGTGCAGCGCCCAGACCTGGTCGGCAGCATCCTGGCCGTCCAGCAGGCCATTCACGGCGCTGGCGGCAGCGCCCAGCGGCAGTTCGGCCAGCCGCGCGCGCAGGCCCGGCAGGTCGAACAGTAGCGCGGCCACGACCACGCCTTCATCGGCGGACAACAGCGCCAGCGAATCCAGGGTGTCGGCCAGCACCGGCCAGGCCAGGCGCGGAGTGTGGTCAACACCAGCCTGCTGCCAGCAGGTCAGCAGCGCCTGCCGCAGCGGCTCGGACAGGGCGCGGGTGGAAGGGCGCTGCAGCAGCGTGTCCAGGCCGGGGGAGGAAGAACGGTTCACAGCAGTCAAATGCGGGCGGATACCCCTACACTAGCGCTCAACCGTCTCCGGGAACAACGCCCATGAAGCTGCCGCGCCTTGCCCTGCTCGCCGTCCTCACCACGCTGTCCCTGTCCCCGTTGATGCCGGCCCATGCCCAGCGCGTGGTCCAGGGCAACCTGCAGCAGCAGATGAGCGAGGCCGAGTTCAAGGCCGCCGGCCTGGACAAGCTCAGCGCCGAGGAGCTGACCACCCTGAACAACTGGCTGCAGGGCAAGGTGCAGCAGGCCGCCACCGCCGCCGTGGAACAGGCGCGCGAGGAAGGCCGCCAGGAAGTGATCGTGAAGAACCGGGGTTTCTTCGACTTCGGTTCCAACGAGCCCATCGCCGCCACGCTGCAGGGCGAGTTCCGCGGTTTTGCCAAGGGCCGCAGCTACACCCTGGACAACGGCCAGGTGTGGGAGCAGACCGACGACACCAGCGTGGCCGGCGTGCGCCGCGACTCGCCCAAGGTACAGATGATCCCGGGCCTGATGAACGTCTGGTACATGCGCATTGAAGGGCTGAACACCCGCGCCAAGGTGCGCCGTACCAAGTGATGGCAGGCATGTGCGGCCTCCCGCGCCGGCTGTCGTTGCTGGCAGCCCTGCTCCTGCTGCTGCCCGGTGCCGCTGCCGCGCAGCAGGTATACAAGTGCAAGGGCCGCTCGGGCGAAACCGTGTATGCCGAGCACCCCTGTGATGCACGCGCCGAGCCGATGAAGCTGCGCGACGACCCCACCGCGAACACGGCAACGCCACCGCTGCAGGCCACCGGCGGCACCGAGCCGACCGCCACGGCCGCCAGCAACGGTACCGAGCTGGAGGCCAACCGCAGCGCCGAGCGCAGCTGCATCGCCAATGCCACCGCGTCGATCTACGGTTCGTCCAACGACCGCGTGGGCACGCTGCAGCAGCAGATGGCCGTGCTGAAGGACGAGCTGGCGCGTGCCGAGGATGCACAGCGCAGCCAGGCGCTGCGCACGCGCATGGAGACTTTTCGCCAGGCGATCAGCCGCGAGTACGCCAGCGCGCACACCCAGCTCAACACCGCCCGGCGCGGCTGCATCAACCAGCACCGGCCAACGCCGGCACCGGCCCGCTGAGCCTCAGCCGCGCAGCGCCGACACGCGCTGCGCGAGCTTCTTGGCCGACACGCCCGAGCGGAAGCCCAGTTCCTGGGCGAACAGCGACACGCGCAGTTCCTCGATATCCCAGCGCAGGGCCGACCAGTCCGGGTGGCCATCACGCCCCTGCACGCGCGCATCGTCCAGTGCATCGACGAAGGGCTTGAGTTCCAGCATGCGTGCCTGGTCGCGCGGCGGATCACGCTTGGCACGCTCGGCGCGCAGGATCATCGCCTTCAGGTAGCGCGGGAACTGCGCCAGCGCGTCGGCAGGCGTTTCACGCAGGAAACCCGCATGGATCAGCCCGGCGAGCTGCGCTTCCATGTCGTCCAGATTGCCGCGCGCCCAGCCCATCAGCGGCGCTTCCAGCTGCGGCTTGAGCTCACCCACAAGGCCGAGGATGGTCTCGGCCAGCTTGAGCCGGGTCATCGCCTCGCCGAACAGCTGCCTGCCCGCTTCGGTTCGGCGCTGCTCGAAAGCCTCTGCAGTGCGTATGTCGCCCAGCCCGTCTGCCAGCACGGCGTTCATGGCTGCATCCACCAGATCGCCACGCAGGCGTTCCTGCGATTCGATGGCCGCATACAACAGGCCGGTCTTGGGCGATACCGGCAGCTGCTTGCGCGCCTGCTTCACCTTGTCGGCAAGGCCCAGCTCCAGCAGCCGGCGCACGCCTTGCGGGTGTGCGAGCAGTGCTTCGTTGCGGTCGGCGAAGATGCGCAGCGCCACTGCATCGCCGGTATCCACCAGCGCCGGATAGGCCGGCACGCCGGCTTCGCCGGGCACCTGCAGCGGAATGGCGGTGGCCGGGAACTCACGCAGCCCTTCAGCGGCCAGCGCCTTGCCGGCACGCGCGGCAAAGGCACTGCCGGCGCGTTCGCCAAAGCGCGTCTTCAGAGCATCCAGATCACGCGACATCGCCAGCACCTTGCCGCGTTCGTCGGCAAGGCGCAGGTTCATGCGCAGGTGTGGCTCCAGCGCGTCCACGTCGAAATCGATGGCCGCTACGGTTGCGCCGGTGGCCTTGCCCAGGAAGCGCGCCAGTTCACCACGGATGTCGTCGGCGGAGGGCTGCGGCCAGGCTTCAAAGAACGCACGGCCGAAATCCGGCGCCGGCACATAGTTGCGGCGCATCGCCTTGGGCAGGCTGCGGATCAGCGCGGCAGCCTTGTCGGCGACGAAGCCCGGTGCCAGCCATGACAGCCGCGATGGATCCAGCGCATTGAGCAGGTGCAGCGGCACGTCGAGGGTGACGCCATCGTCCTCGGCGCCCGGCTCGAAACGGTAGTGCAGCGCCAGCCGCGCGTCGCCCAGCGGGAAGTACTTCGGATAGCGGTCCTGCTCACTGCCCTCACCCGGCAGCAGGTCGGTCAGTGACCAGTGCAGGCCGCGCCGCTGTTCGGGCGCCAGCGCCTTCCACCAGCCATCGAGCTGGTTGGCCGAATGGATGTCCGACGGCACGCGATCCAGATACCAGCGTGCCTGCCAGTCCTCATCAGCGACGATGCCGGCACGGCGCAGCTTGGCTTCTTCCTCGCGCGCCTGCTCCAGCACTTTCTGGTTGTCGGCGATGAAGCCGGCGCGCGTATTGATCTCACCGGTCACCAGCGCCTGCCGCACGAAGATGTCGTGGGCTTCGCCGGGGTGGATGCGGCCATAGTGCACCGGCTTTTTAGGTGCCAGCACCAGCCCGAACAGGCTGATCTGCTCGGAGGCCAGCACCTGCCCCTGCGCCCGCGACCAGTGCGGGTCAAAGTGCTTGCGCGCCAGCAGGTGCGGCACTTCGGCGATCACCCAATCCGGTTCGATGGAGGCGTTGGTCAGGCCCCACACGCGCTGGGTATCCAGCAGCGTGGCGCTGAGCACCCATGGTGGTGGTCGCTTGGCCAGTGCCGAGCCGGGAAACAGATGGAAGCGGCGCTGGCGTGGCGCCTGGAAATCGCCCTTCTCGGTGCGGTGCCCCACCTGGGTCGGCAGGCCGGCGAGGATGGCGCGGTGCAGGGCCTGATACGCGGCCAGCCGCACCTTCTCGGGAATATTGTCATGGCCCGCGTCGGCATCCGGCTTCACGCGCGCGCCACCGCGCGGTTTTGCCGCCGCAGCCTCGACGACCGGCTTGCCCTCGCGCGCCAGACGCGCCGCCTTGTGCAGCTCGCCACGCGTGGCCTTGCGCTTGGCCTCACTGTCGCCACCTGCCGGCAGCGGTGCTGGTGAGGCCAGCAGCGCGCGGGCGAAGTCCTCGCCCTGCCCGGCCTCCCAACCGAGTTCTTCACACAGCAGGCGCAGCTGGCGGTGCAGCTCGCGCCATTCGCGCATGCGCAGGAAGCCCAGGAAATGCCGGCCGCACCAGTCGCGCAGCTTGGATTGGGTGAGGTCTTCGTGCGCTTGCCGGTAGGCATCCCACAGGCGCAGGATGCCGATGAATTCCGAGCGCGCGTCGGCGAACTGCGCATGTGCGTTGTCGGCGGCCTCGCGTGCTTCCGGTGGCCGCTCGCGCGGGTCCTGGATGCCGAGGAACGAGGCGATCACCAGCATCTCGCGCAGGCAGCCGCCCTTCTGTGCCGCCACCAGCATGCGCGCCAGCTTCACATCCACCGGCAGGCGCGCCATCTGCCTGCCGATGGCGGTGAGCTTGCGGTCGGCGTCGATGGCGCCCAGCTCGGCCAGCTGCTGCCAGCCATCGGCCACGGCACGCTCGTCGGGGGCTTCCAGGAACGGGAACTGGTCAATCTGGCCCAACCCCAGCTGCAGCATGCGCAGGATCACGCCCGCCAGCGAGGAGCGGCGGATTTCCGGGTCGGTGAATTCGGGGCGTGATACAAAATCCGCTTCCGCATACAGGCGGTAGCAGACGCCTTCGGAGATGCGGCCGCAGCGGCCCTTGCGCTGGTTGGCGCTGGCCTGCGACACCGGCTCGATATGCAGCCGGTCCAGCTTCTGGCGCGGGCTGTAGCGTTTGACCCGGGCGAAGCCGGGGTCGATCACATAGCGGATGCGTGGCACCGTCAGCGAGGTTTCGGCCACGTTGGTGGTCAGCACCAAGCGCCGCTTGGAACCGGGATTGAACACGCGGTCCTGATCCTTCGCCGACAGCCGCGCATACAGCGGCAGCACTTCGGTTTCGCGGTATTTGCGTCGTTCCAGCGACTGGTGCGCGTCGCGGATCTCACGCTCACCGGGCAGGAACACCAGTACGTCACCGCGCGGGTCGCTGCGGGTGATTTCATCCACCGCCGCAACGATGGCGTCGTTGACCGATACCGGATCCGAATCCACCTCGTCGCGACGGCCACGGCCCGTCGGCGCCTTCGCCGCTGGGGCATCGCCGGCGACTTCAGCATCGCCATCCAGTGGGCGGTAACGCACTTCCACCGGATAGGTGCGGCCTTCCACATTCACCACCGGCGCATTGTCGAAATGGTGCGAGAAACGCTCGGTATCGATGGTGGCCGAGGTGACGATCAGCTTCAGGTCAGGGCGCTTGCGCAGCAGCTGCTTCAGGTAGCCCAGCAGAAAGTCGATGTTGAGGCTGCGCT
>DCXY01000029.1:68013-135092 GCA_002329155.1 Stenotrophomonas sp. UBA2124
AGGCTGCGCTCGTGCGCCTCGTCGATGATCAGCGTGTCGTAGCGCGACAGCCAGCGGTCCGAGGCGATCTCGGCCAGCAGGATGCCGTCGGTCATGAACTTGATGCGGCTGTCCTCGCCCACCTTGTCGGTGAAGCGCACCTGGTAGCCGACCACCGTGCCCAGCTCGGTCTGCAGCTCTTCGGCCACGCGCGCGGCCACTGCCCGCGCGGCGATGCGGCGCGGCTGGGTGCAGCCGATCATGCCGGCTTCGCCACGGCCGGCGGCCAGGCACAGCTTCGGCAGCTGCGTGGTCTTGCCGGAGCCGGTTTCGCCGGCAATCACCACCACCTGATGCTCGCGGATCAGCGCGGTGATGCGTTCAGCCTCACGCGCGATCGGCAGCGCCTCGTCCATGCGCACGGCGATGGTCTGGCTGGCCCGCTGCCGGCGCTGCGCGCGCGAACGCTCCAGCATCTGCTGCAGCGCCTGCTCGGCATCGGCATCGCCCGGCTTGCCCTGCCAGCGCGACCACAGGCCCAGCAGGCGGCCACGGTCGCGGCTCATGGCACCGTCAATCGCCTTGCGGGCGTCGCGCAGGCGCACGGCCGTCTGTTTTTCGATAGCACTCATCAATCGTTCAACGTGAAAACTTGAAATACCGGTATGGTCTTGTTGGCGCTATTGTGAAGCCATTCAACCCGCCAAGGAGTAAAGCCTGATGGCCAAGACCAAGCAGAGCAAGAAACCCGCCGCCGCCAAGACCAAGCAGGCCAGCAAGCCTGCCACCGCCAAGCAGAAGCTGGCAGCCGCCGCACCGTCGGCCCCGGGCGTGAATATCGGGATCAAGGACGGCGATCGCAAGAAGGTGGCCGACGGCCTGTCGCACTTCCTCGCCGACGCCTACACCCTGTACCTGAAGACCCACAACTTCCACTGGAACGTCACCGGGTCGATGTTCAACTCGCTGCACAACATGTTCATGGACCAGTACACCGAGCAGTGGAACGCGCTGGACGAGATCGCCGAGCGCATCCGCGCCCTGGGCTTCAACGCACCGGGCTCCTACCGTGAATTCGCGGCACTGACCTCCATCGCCGAGGAACCAGGCCTGAGCGACAGCGCCGACTGGCGCGAGATGGTACGCCAGCTGGTGGAAGGCAACGAAGCGGTCTGCCGCACCGCACGCCGCGTGCTGGAGCAGGCCGACGACGCCGACGACGCCCCCAGCGAGGACCTGCTGACCCAGCGCCTGCAGACCCACGAGAAGTACGCGTGGATGCTGCGGTCGCTGCTGCAGTAAGGGTACGGTCATACCCGCAAGCGGGCATGCCCCCCATGGTTTGCACCGCAAACCATGGGCCCCGGCCATAGGCGCCACATCCCCCCGCCTTCGGCGCGCCCCCTTGAACTCAAGGGGGCTCTGCTCCAGATGGAATCGGGATGCGTGCTGTTGTAGCCCGGGTAAGCGCAAGCGCACCCGGGGCTCTTTGCGGTCGATTGATGGCGCGCTCCCGGGTGCGCTTCGCTTACCCGGGCTACGGTTGCGGCGGCGATCACGGCCCGGCGCTACGGATTGATCCGTGAGGGAACTCCGGCTGCGTGCGGCGTTGCGGCTGACGCTGCGCCGGTCATTCGGGCTGCGCCGGTAGCGGGTAAACTACCCGGATGCCCCAGAGTCCCGCGCAAGAGCTGCTTTCCAGCGTTTTCGGTTACGACAGTTTCCGCGGCGACCAGCAGGCCATCGTCGAGCACGTCGCCAATGGCAACGATGCGCTGGTGCTGATGCCCACCGGCGGTGGCAAATCCCTGTGCTATCAGATTCCCGCCCTGCTGCGTGATGGTTGCGCCATCATCATCTCGCCGCTGATCGCGTTGATGCAGGACCAGGTGGAGGCACTGCGCCAGGTGGGCGTGCGTGCCGAGTTCCTCAACTCCACGCTGGATGCGGAAACCGCCGCGCGCGTGGAACGCGAGCTGCTCGAAGGCGAGCTGGAACTGTTGTATGTGGCGCCGGAGCGGCTGCTGACCGGGCGTTTCCTGTCGCTGCTCGGACGCAGCCAGATCGCGCTGTTCGCCATTGACGAGGCGCACTGCGTCTCGCAGTGGGGGCACGATTTCCGCCCTGAATACCGCCAGCTCACCGTGCTGCACGAGCGTTGGCCGCAGGTGCCGCGCATCGCGCTCACCGCCACCGCCGACCCGCCCACCCAGCGCGAGATCGCCGAGCGTCTGGACCTCGCCCAGGCCCGCCATTTCGTCAGCTCCTTCGACCGCCCCAACATCCGCTACAGCGTGGTGCAGAAGGACAATGCCAAGCGCCAGCTGCTGGATTTCCTGCGCAGCCACCGTGGTGAAGCCGGCATCGTCTACTGCATGTCACGGCGCAAGGTGGAGGAAACGGCGCAGTTCCTGTGCAACGAAGGCCTGCAGGCCCTGCCCTACCACGCCGGCATGCCTGCCGAGGTGCGCGCCGCCAACCAGCGCCGGTTCCTGCATGAGGACGGCATCGTGATGTGCGCCACCATCGCCTTCGGCATGGGTATCGACAAGCCGGACGTGCGCTTCGTCGCGCACACCGACCTGCCCAAGTCGATGGAAGGCTATTACCAGGAAACCGGCCGAGCTGGCCGCGATGGTGAACCTGCAGAAGCATGGCTCTGCTATGGATTGGGCGATGTGGTGCTGCTCAAGCAGATGATCGAACAGTCCGAGGCCGGCGAGGAACGCAAGCAGCTGGAGCGCGCCAAGCTCGACCACCTGCTCGGCTACTGCGAATCCATGCAGTGCCGCCGCCAGGTGTTGCTGGCCGGCTTCGGCGAGACCTACCCCAAGCCCTGCGGCAACTGCGACAACTGCCTCACGCCGCCGGCTACCTGGGATGCGACGGTGCCGGCGCAGAAGGCGCTGAGCTGCGTGTACCGCAGCGGCCAGCGTTTTGGCGCCGGCCACCTCATCGACATCCTGCGCGGCAGCGACAGCGAGCGTCTGCGCCAGCTCGGCCATGACCAGCTGAGCACCTACGGCATCGGCAGCGATCTGGATGCACGCAGCTGGCGCAGCGTGTTCCGTCAGCTGGTGGCGGCGAGCCTGCTGGAAGTGGACCCGCAAGCCCACGGCGGCCTGCGCCTCACCGATGCCAGCCGTGACGTACTCAAGGGCCGCCGGCAGCTGATGATGCGCCGCGAGAGCCCTGCCACCCGCGAACGCGAGCGCGGCAGCAGCCCACGCAGCGGGGTGCCGGTGCAGCCGCAGGACCTGGCACTGTTCAACGCATTGCGCGGCCTGCGTGCCGAACTGGCGCGCGAGCAGAACGTGCCGGCCTTCGTGATCTTCCACGACAGCACCCTGCGCAACATCGCCGAACAGCGCCCCACCAGCATCGACGCGCTTGGCCGCGTGGGCGGCATCGGTGGCAGCAAGCTGAGCCGTTACGGCCAGCGGCTGGTGGAGATCGTGCGCGAGCAGGGCTGAGCCGCCCCTGCAGCGGCGGCTCAGTTCTCGGCGGGCTTGCGCGCGAGCAGCATCAGGCCCTCCACCTTGCGCCGATCAGGCGATGATTCCACCTGCAAACGCCGCAGGACAGGCGCCACTTTCAGCAGCTCGACCAGCGCCAGCTCGGCATGGCCGAACTGCAGCAGGGTTTCAGCCAAGGCCACCCGGCTCTGCAGTGTCTCCATGCGCTCTTCGCCATAAAGTGCGGCGGCAAACTGCACGGCATTGCGGCGCAAAGCCAGCGCACCGGCGCCATCTCCGCGCCGCTGTGCAAGGTCGGCACGGGCGGTGAGCAGCTGCAGCTGCAGCAGCCCACCCGGCTGGGCCTGCATCTGTGCCAGCAACCGCGCGGCCTCATCAAGCTGGTTCTGGCGGATCAGCCAGCTGATGCGGTAAAGCCGCGCCTCCTGCCTGCCTGGCGCATCCTCGGGCAAGGCGGCTGCCATGCCCTCATCGGCATGCAGGATGTACCAGCCGGCTTCCTCCATGCGCCCCAGGCGCATCAGGATGCTCCCCAGCGGCGCCTCCGCACGCATGGTCACCGGCGCCTCCGCGCCCAGCAGCGCGCGGCGTATATCCCAGGCATGGCGATACAGGCGCTCGGCACCATCAAGATCGCCACGCAGCTCATGCAGCGTGCCGTAGTTGAACAGGCCCATCGAGTAGCTCACCGACTGCGCGCCGTCGATCTTGGCACTGAGCGCCTGACGCGCACGGAACTCCGCATCCGCCGCCGCGTACGCGCCCATGTCCTGGTACAGGTCGGCCAATGCTTCGTGCTGGGTCACCACAAAGCTGCTCTCGGGGCCATACAGCGCCACTGCCTGCTCCATGCCCGCCTGCAGCAATGGCAATGCCTGGTCGTAGTCGCCGCGCTCGCGCAGTATCTGCGCCAGCCGTGTCTCGGCCGCCAGCACCAGGCTGGTGCGGCGCCCGTGCAGGCTGTCGATCACCTGCCGGAAATTGCGTTCGGCCGCTTCCTGCCGCCCCCAGCGCAGGTACAGCAGGCCCATGTTGTAGATCAGCTCGTGCAGCTGCGCGCCGTTGTCGATGGCGGGCAACTGGTCGTACACCGCACGCGCCTGCTTGAACGAGGTCTCCGCGCTGTCATAGCGTTGCTGGTTGGTATGGGCCCAGCCACGCGCGGCAAGCAGGCGCGCACGTGCCTCGGTGGGGCGCTCGCTGCGCAGCAGCACCAGCCCGCGCTCGGCCAGCTCCTGCCCTTCGGCGCCCATGCCTTCGTTGGTCTTGAGCATGGACAGACTGGCCAGTACAGCCGCCGCATCTTCAGGGCGCCGCACATCCGGGCGCATGAAGCCCTGGTAGGCACGTTGCAGCTGGCGCTCGGCCTGCTGCGCGGCACCGGAGTTCTGGTAAGCGGCACCCAGCACGGCCTGCATGCGCGCCAGCTCCACCGGTGCGTCATGCAGCTCGCCGGCCACCTGCAGCGCCGCCTTGTCCAACAGCTGGCGCGAGGTCAGCTCGTCCTGGCCGCGCTCGGTGCGCAGGAACGGGTCGGCCGTTTCAAATACCCCCACCATGAACCTGCTTACCTGCTGCGCCACCGCCGCTTCTTCCTGCGCCTGCCGTCGCGTCTGCATCAGGCCAAAAATGAACACGGCGAACAATCCAACCACTCCCATCGCCGCCGCCACCGCATGCCAATTCCGGCGCAGATGCCTGCGGATACGGTACAGCCCGTCGTCGCCCTGTGCACGCACCGGCAGCAAAGCCCGGTAACGGCGCAGGTCTTCGATCAACGCTTCGACGGTGCGGTAGCGTTGCGCCACGTCCAGCGCGCAGGCCTTCTGCACGATGGCATCTAGGTCACCGCGCAGGCGCTTGCGCCAGGCAAGGTCTTCCGGCGCGTGCACGCTGGGCAGCGCCACCGGCTGGGTGATGTCCTGTGTCTCGCGCTCGCAGGGCCGCGCCGACAGCAGTTCCAGCAGCACCACGCCCAGGCTGTAGACATCACTGGCCGCACCTACCGCTTCACCGCGTATCAGCTCCGGGCTGGCGTAGGCCGGTGTGCAGTAGCCTGAATCCTGCTGGTGGCGCACCTCGTTGAGCATCTGCGCCAGGCCGAAATCCAGCAGCACCGGCTGCCCATCGGCCTGCACCAGCACATTGCGTGGTTTGAGGTCGCAATGCAGCACCAGCCGCTCATGCGCGGACTGCACGATGGCCGCCACTTCCAGGAACAATGCCAGCCGTGCGTCCAGCCCGAGCTGATGCTCCTGGCACCAGGTGTCCAGCGCCACGCCGTCAATGAATTCCATCACCAGGTAGGGGTGGCCATCCGGGGTGGTGCCGCCGTCGTACAGGCGCGCCACATGCGGCAGCTGCAGGTCGGCCAGCACCTGGCGTTCGATGCCCAACCGCTCCACCTCCATGCCGCCTGGCAGGCCGTGCAGCAGCTTGATCGCCACCGTGCGCTGGTACACACCGTCGGCACGCTCGGCCTTGAACACGGTGCCCATGCCACCCTGGGCAATACGTTCGGTCAGCCGCCAGGGCCCCAGCCGGTCACCGATGCCGAACTCCGGCGCCAGTGCGCGGGCCAGCGCGGTGTCCAGCCGGTTGCTGACGCGGCTCAGGCCGGCGGTCTGCGAGCGCAGCAGCTCCCACACTTCATCGCGCACCGCCGCATCGCTGCATTGCGCGGCAAGCGCGGCCTGCCATTGCTCACGCGGCAACTCGCTGATCGCATCGAACAGCGCGCGTACCTGCCGCCAATGTTCGCCTGTCATGGCTCCCCCCGCCCGCCCTGCCTCAGCGCAGGTAGCGGTTCAACCATGCCCTGGCAAAGCGCAGGTCACGGTCCACGGTGGGCAGGGACACATCCAGCACCAGCGCGATCTCCTCGCGGCTCATGCCACCGAAGTAGGTCAGCTCGATGGTGCTGGCCGCACGTGGTTCCATTTCCCCCAGTTTGTTCAATGCCTGGTGCAACGCCATCACGTCATAGCCGATGGAGCTGTCGCCAGCCATTTCACCGGCATGCGACAGGGTCAGCTGCTCGGCGTTGCCGCCGCGCTTGTCGGCGGCGCGTGCGCGCAGGTGGTCCACCAGCACCGAGCGCATCTTCAATGCGGCGATGGCGACGAAGTGGGTGCGGTCCTTGTAGTCGGCCTCGGCACCCAGCAGGCGAATCAGCGACTCGTTCACCAGCGCCGCCGGCTGCAGCGTGCCGCCGGTGTGGCTGGAAAGGCGTTGCCGCGCGATCTGCATCAGGTCCGAGTACAAGGCCTCGAACAGGTGCTCGCGCGCATCCATGTCGCCCTGCTGCCAACGGTGCAGGAGTTGTGTGATCTGCTTGGTCAAACACCTGCTCCTGGCCGCCAACTGAAGCGTCGCGCGGCATTGCCGCCGGATCGTTCATGAATGGTAGGGCCAGCCAGCGGACACCGCCAGTCACGGTGGTATGCGTCCGTGATTTTCGGGGTAGAACCCCGCCCGCAGGGGCGGCTTTATTGTGCTCGCTGCGTGGAACCATACGATTGAGGTGGTGCGGGTATGTTTCACAGTGCCCAGCCCCCTGCGCGCGCAATCGTCGCCTCGCCACGTTGGGCCGCGGCCCGGTATCGCTGGCGCGCCTCGCACCGACGTCAGCGTTCAGCGGGGGCAATCGCGCCGCTGCAGTTCGTCCCATACCCACGCGGAACCGCAGGAGTGGCTCAACCGGTTTGCCTTGCCTGGTTCAGGCATGCGGGCAGTTCTAGGCCATTGGCAAGGACGAGCAGCTCCACACCGACGCGCTTCGTCTGGGCCGAGTAGTTCAGTTCCTTCCGGTATGCCCGAAGAGAGCTGTAAAGCTGGGCTATCTCGGGCGCGTTGTCGTACGTGAGCATCCATGGACGGCGAAGCTTCTTCACTGCTCGGGAAAGCTCCGCATGATCGTCATGATTGTAGAAGCTGCAGTACAGCTCAGGGCCTCGCTTGTAGTAGGGCGGATCGATGTTTATCAGGCATCTCTTAGTTACCAACTTGCCGACGCTCTGAAGGAAGATCTTGGCATCGAGTTTTGTGAGACGGACCTGATCCTTGTACATGGCTATGCGCCGAATCTTATTGATCAGATCAGGCTTGTTGAACCTGCAATCGAGAAGGTAGTTGCCGTCTTGCTTGATGCCGCCGATCACGCCAGCCTTTAAGATTCCGGAGCGATTGGTACGGTTCAAGAAAAACGTCGAAAATCCGAGATCAACTATTCGGGGCCGCGACTGCGATTGCACAAGCCGCTGACGCTGCCACTCTTCAATAGTTACTGGCGTACTCTCGATGAGGTCGCACAGTTCGTCTGTATGGCGAAGTACTGATGCCCAAAAGGAGTAAACGGAAGCATCAATGTCATTGATCACCACTTCCGAAACATAGTTCTCCAAGAGCAGTTTCCAAGCGATTCCTGCGCCACCTGCAAATGGCTCTACGTAGGCGCCGTAGAAGAGATCATTCTCCCGCATGAGGTCGATAACGAAGTCAGAAAGCTGTGTCTTCCCGCCCGGATAGCGCAGTGGAGAGTCGGTTACTGGCACGGTTCAGGCCGCCTTGCTGGAAGCAAAACTATACGCTGTCACTACAGACTTGGCCATGATCAGGGGCTTCGGTCGAGCAGGAGTCTAATGCAAGGCGCAAGTTCCTCCCAGCGGGCCTTCAGGCTTGAAGCCGTGGGCAGAAGCGTCAGGTGTACTGATGCACCCAGCGTCTCAGGCGAGGTCGGTTCATCGATCTTCGTCGCCATTACACGAAATGGCTTCAATTGGTATTCCGTAATTCCTTCAGAGCGCAGCTTGTCGCATGCCGACGAAATGACCTGGTGTAGCTTCTTTCCATTTGTGCCGATGCCATTCGCCTTGGCATAACCGTACGCCACCTTTTCCACAAAGGCGCGGAACAAGTAGCCTCCAGCAAACGGGAACGCGTCCGGATCGATTGAGTTCAGTTCACTGAAAACCCTCAGAAGAACTGTGTCCTTCGACTTGAGCTTGAAGTCCGATGGGACGATGTAGGGACGGCGATCAGGGTGGCGAGAGTTGCGTTCGACCTTCTTCTTCCCGGGTGGGGATGCGATGGCAACAGCCGGTTCAACACGCTCTGAAGGCGCTATCCCCTCCTTCACCAGCGCCTTTGCATAGTCCAATCGATCTCGGCTTTTTGAGCGCGAGTGAGCTTTACCGGAAAGTGCATCCTTGAGGAAGTGCCCCACCACCTTGTCGAATGCAGCCTGCTCAACGTCGATCAAAAGATCGCGGTTGTTAACAAGGCCCATAGTTGAACGCATCACCGGGTTGGATAGGTAGCGCGTGACCGTGGTGAGCGCGAGGCCGGCGCGTTCTTCGGGAGAAATCACTCCCTCCTTCTGTGCGTAGTCCAAGAGGGCCAATGCCTGTGCGTTTGGGTTGGCCGCAACCGAGCCTTGTGCATTGAAGCGAGCCTTCTCCGCAGCCTTCCAATTGCGCGTACCCACTCCGTCCAGCTCACCTTCGTGGCGAAGCGAAAGCCAGTAGCGAGCGGCTTGCCGATCGGCGAAAACCACAACCTCGAGCGTCGCCGGTACCGCCTGTCCACTCGCCTTGAACGCCTCGAACTGCCGCTTGCTTGCTGCGGTGGGTGCGCGACCTGGATCACGTAGCAGCTTCAGCGCGCAGAGGCGTCGATTTCCTTCTACAACGGTGTATTTCCCCTTTGCGCCGGGGTGGAGAACCACCGCCATACGTTCCAAGGGGCTGGTGCCATGCTTTGCGATGCTCCCGGCGAGGTTGGCTACACGTTCGTGCGAGACCAAGCGGGCAATGATCTCCGGCTCAGCATCGATTGGGTCATGGCGCGGGTTGTCATTGTCCAGATAGACATCCGACAGGCGAACCACTTTGTACTTGACTTCCCGCATCAGACTGCTCCTTTGCATGGCCAGATCCTTTGGGTGCCGCGCAGCTAGCCAGCGCGGGCGCCCTCCTGAATGGGGAGACTACATCAATCGTCCCGCGCGCACTCGTCGCCCCGCCACGCCTGCGACCTAATCCACACCGCGCGGTCGCCGAACGGGCGCTGGGCAAATGGCTTGTAGTCACCGGCCCACTCCACCCAGCTGTCAACCATGCACGGCTGAAGCATCGTCAGCGGGAAGATGCTGGCGCTGTCGTCCACGAACTCGCACATCAGCAGGTTTGCGAACTCTTCCGGGCTGTAGTCACGTGCCAGCTCGGCAATGTCGAACAAGTCACAGCCGCGCCGGGCGGCCTCGCGCACCGCACGCTACAGATGCGCCAGCGGTACAACCACCGGCTGGCCCATGTGAAACCACCAAAACGACAATAATTTTCCCGGTGATTTTCCCGGCAGGCATAAAAAAGGCACTTGGCGCGAGCTAAGTGCCTGTTTTTATGGTGGGCCGTGAAGGATTCGAACCTTCGACCAAAAGATTAAAAGTCTTCTGCTCTACCGACTGAGCTAACGGCCCAAACAAAGACCCGGCCGCAGCCGGGGTGCGCATTCTAGCGCAAGTCGCGGAAAACCGGAATTCAGGCGTAGCGGGTCGGGTCGGCCATGCCGGCGGCGGCGAAGCCGTCAGCGCGCAGGCGGCAGGCGTCGCAGTGGCCGCAGGCGCGGCCGTCCATGTCGGCCTGGTAGCAGGACACGGTGAGCCCGAAGTCCACGCCCAGCCGCTGCCCTTCGGCGGCGATCTGCGCCTTGCTCATGAACTGCAGCGGCGCATGCACGCGCAGGCCGGCGCCTTCGACGCCCGCCTTGGTGGCCAGGTTGGCCAGCGCCTGGAAGGCGGCGATGAACTCGGGCCGGCAATCCGGGTAGCCGGAGTAGTCCACCGCGTTGACGCCGCAGAAGATGTCGTTGGCGCCCAGCACCTCGGCCCAACCCAGCGCCAGGGACAGCATGATGGTGTTGCGTGCCGGCACATAGGTGACCGGGATGCCGTCGCCGCCGGCCTCGGGTACGTCGATGTCATCGGTCAGCGCCGAGCCACCGATGCTGCGCAGGTCCACGTCCACCACCTTGTGCCCGGCCACGCCCAGCGCGTCGGCCACGCGCCTGGCGGCCTCCAGCTCCGAGGTATGCCGCTGGCCGTAGCGCACGCTCATCGCATGCACCTCGAAGCCCTGCTCCTGCGCCATGGCCACGACAGCTGCCGAGTCCATGCCACCGGAAAGAAGCACTACTGCCTTCTTGCTCATTGATCTGATCCGGTTGGAAAAACAACGCCAGCACACTGTCCCGCGCCGGCGGGTGTGGAACGCCCTGCCCTGTCAGCGGCCGGGTGCGTCGTCCCACAGAATCTTGTGCAGCTGCATCTGGAAGCGCACCGGCAGGCGGTCGGCGACGATCCAGTCCGCCAGCTCGCGCGCACTCACCTGCGATTTGCTGGGCGAGAACAGCACCATGCAGCGTTCGGCCAGCGCGTGCTCGGCGAGCATGGCCTTGGCCCAGTCGTAATCGGCGCGGCTGCAGATGACGAACTTGAGCTGGTCCCGCGCGGTCAGCAGCGCAATGTTCTGCAGCCGGTTGCGCGCCACTTCGCCCGAATCCGGCGTCTTCAGGTCCACCACGCGCGACACCCGCGCATCGACCGCGGCGATGTCCAGCGCGCCGGAGGTTTCCAGCGACACATCCAGGCCTGCATCGCAGAGCTTCTGCAGCAGGATCAGGCAGCGTTTCTGCGCCAGCGGCTCGCCGCCGGTCACGCAGATGTGGCGCACGCCCTGCTTCAGTACCTCGGCGACGATGTCGTCGATGTCCCACCAGTCGCCGCCATGAAAGGCGTACTCGGTATCGCAGTACAGGCAGCGCAGCGGGCAGCCGGTAAGACGCACGAACACCGTGGGCCAGCCCGCGGTATCGGCCTCACCCTGCAGGGACAGGAAAATTTCGGTGATCTTCAGCCGCGGCAAGGGCGACTGCACGATTTCGCTGGGGACAGCGGCGGCGGGAGAATTCATCACTGCTCAACCGCACCGCGCCTTCGCGGGTGCGGCTCCAATCAACGCAGCTGCTGGCCGAGCCGGATCGACTGCAGCCGATCCTGGGCGGTACGGGCCGCATCACTGCCGGGGAAACGCGACACCACCTGCTCCAGCGTCTGCTGGGCCTGTGCGGAATTACCCTCGCCAAACTGCGACAGGCCCAGCTTCAACAGGCCACCAGCGGCCTTGTCGTGGGTGGGGTAGCGCGACACGAGGTCGTTGAACTGGGTCTCGGCCATCTTGAAATTACGCGTTGCGTAATAGCTTTCGCCGAGCCAGTACAGCGCGTTGGGCGTGTACGCCGCATTCGGGTAGAGCTCCAGGAAGCTCTGGAAAAGCTGGGCCGAATCGGCATAGTTGCCTGCCTTCAGGGCGTCGAAGGCGACGTTGTAGGCGGCACGCTCGTCACCGGCGGCGGCCAGGCTGCCGGCATCGCCACGCACGGTCGGGGCGCGCTCGTTGGAAGAGGTGGTTGCAGTTGCCGGGGGCAAGGTGGGGGCGGCCGGTTGGGCCGCGCTCGCATCACCTGCCGGCAGCACCGGAGCACCGCTGCCTTCAAGCCGGTTCAGGCGGCCATCCAGGTCCAGGTACTGGTCGCGGTTGCGCTGCTTGAGCTGCTCGTTCTCATGCTGCAGCTGCTCGATCGTGCCCTGCAGCGTCTGCATCTCGCTACGCAGCTGTTGCAGCTGGTTGAGCATGTCGGTGTTGGCCTGACTGTTGTTGACCTGCTGTTCCAGCACGCCAACGCGGTCGGCCAGGCTCTGCCGCTGCGCCTGGGCAGGCGCGGCAGCCACCAGGGCTGCCGCGACCACGAGCATCAGTTGCTTGATGCCGGTACGCATCGATTACTGCGCGGTGTAGACGATTTCGACGCGACGGTTCTGCGACCAGCAGGACTCGCTCGACTCGGTGCACACCGGACGCTCTTCACCGTAGGACACGACGGTCAGCTGGCTGGCCGAACCACCGTTGGCCTGCAGCGCCGAGTTCACGGCATTGCCACGACGCTCACCCAGGGCCTGGTTGTAAGCGCGGCTGCCGCGTTCGTCGGTGTTGCCCTGCAGGGTGATGCGCGAGGACGGACGGTCACGCAGGTACTTGGCGTGGCAGGCCATGATCTGCTGGAACTCCGGCTTCACCGAGTCCTGGTCCAGATCGAAGTAGACAACGCGCTGGCGCAGGCAGGCATCGGTGTCCAGGTCGCCCGGGCCGTACAGGCCGGAGGTGGACGGGCCGGTCGGCTGGGTCGTACCGGCGCCGGTGTCAACCGGCGGAGCCGGCTGTTCCTTGACCTTCTTCGAGCAGCCTGCCAGCGCAGCTACCGACAGCAGCGAAACGAGCAAAACACGAGTGGACTTGTTCATGGGGATACCTGGAGGCTCCTGGGCCAATGTTGGGTTTTAATACGGGTGGGATATTAACATTTTATCAACGAGCGGTGCGGTAGGGACCCCACGCCGGCTCGCGTACATCACCATCGGCGAGGACCAGCCGCTGGCGCACTCGGCCATCGGCGGACACTTCGTACAGCACGCCCCGCCCACCTTCGCGGGCGGCGTACAGCACCATGCTCGCGTTGGGGGCAAAGCTCGGGGATTCGTCCAGCGAGCCCGGCGACAGCGTGCTCCAGCGCGGGGCGCCCAGACTGCTGTCCATCATCGCGATCTTGTAGCTGCTGCCGGCGCCCTGGGCAACGGCGATCTTCTTGCCGTCATAGGACACGGTGGCCTTGGCGTTGTAGTTGCCCTGGAAGGTCACGCGGCTGGCGCTGCCGCCGCTGGCCGGTACCTGGTAGATCTGCGGGCGGCCGCCACGGTCGGAGGTGAAGTACACCGAGCTGCCATCGGCGGCCCAGGTCGGCTCGGTATCGATGCCGAAGTGGTTGGTCAGCTGGGTCAGCTGCTTGCTGCCCAGGTCCATCACGTAGATTTCCGGGTTGCCGCTGCGCGAGAGCGCCAGCGCCAGGCGGCGGCCATCGGGCGAGAAGGCCGGCGCGCTGTTGATGCCACGGAAGCTGGTCAGCAGCTCACGGCCACCGGTGGCGATGTCCTGCACATAGATTGAGGAGTTGCCGCGCTCGAAGCTCACATAGGCCAGCTTGCGGCCATCCGGGCTCCAGCTTGGCGACAGCAGCGGCTCGGCCGAACGCACGATGGTCTGCGGGTTGTAGCCGTCCGAATCGGCCACCATCAGGGCGTAGCGCATGTTGGCGCCGCTGCCGCTGGCGGTGATGTAGGCGATGCGGGTCCAGAACGCGCCGCGCACGCCGGTGATCTTTTCATAGATGGCATCGGCCATCTGGTGGGACACGTCGCGCATGGCGTTGGAACGCGCGGTCATGGCCAGGCCCAGCATGCGCTCGCCCTTGGCCACGTCGAACAGTTCGTATTCCACGCGGTAGGCGCCTGCGCCGGCGTCGAGCACGCGGCCCACCACCAGGTAGTCCTGCTTGAGCGCGCGCCAGGTGGGGTACTGCACCTCACCGCCACGGGTCGGGCGCTCGACGATCTGCGCTTCAGGCAGATTGCGGAACTGGCCCGAGCGCTCCAGGTCGGCGCGCACCACGGAGGCCACGTCGGTCTGCGGCGCGCCGGCCGAGCCCTGGTACGGCATCGGCACCACGGCAATGGGGGTGGCCGAGGCGTTGCCGCCCACGATGTCGATTTCCAGCCCCTTCTGCTGTGCCATTGCCGCCAGGGGCAGCAGCAGGACAGTGAGGGCAAGCAGCCAGCGAGGCGATTTCTTCATGGGGCGCTCAACAGTACGGACGAAGATGAAGGAGGGATAGCAGCAGGCCGATGAACAGTTTCGCAATCGTGAACGAAGGCAGCGTGAAATGCAGCCCCTCGCCTGACCGAAGTATTCAGCTAAAAGATTTCAGTTGAAATCATTACGACACATTCCGCGTCAACACGTGGTCAGCGGTCCTGTGCCTCGAAATTGAAGTTGAGGCTGGGCTGGAAAACCGACTCGAAACCACGGTACGGCAACGGCTGCGCCCGCAGCACGGCGGCCTCCACCGAACGCTTGCCGGCCTCGTCATACGGGCAACCAGAAGCAAACTCCACGCTCATCACTTCCCCCCCTGGCAACTGGCGGATGGTCAGACTGCAACGCTGGCCGCGTGGAATCGAATCCGGGCGCACCCACTGACTCAACACCGCCTGCTGGATGGCCGACGCATATTTGGCTCTCAGGTCGTTGCTGGTACCGCCCTGCCCCGATGACGGCTGTGGCGTACCGCTGCTGGCATTGCTGGAGGAGGCCGCCTGCGCGCGGGCACGGGCGTCGGCCACCTGGCGCAGGCGCTGTTCGGCCAGTTTGGCCTCGCGCTCGGCCTGCTCACGCTTGCGGCGGATTTCGGCGATCTTCTGCTGGCGCTCCTGCTCGGCCTTGGCCGCGGTGGCCTCCCGTTGCTGGTCGGCCAGTTTCTTGCGGTCGGCCTCTTCCTGCTGTTTGGCCAGCCGCGCTTTCTGCTCGGCCTCTTCCACGCGCTTGCGCTCGGTGAGGTCGATCTGCTCCTGGCGGCGCTTGGCTTCCTGTTCCTGCTTGGCCTTCTCCTGCGAGATGGCCATGGCGCTGACCCGCTCCTGGTCCACCTTGTCGGGCTCGGCGATGCGCTCCTGCGCGTTGTGCTGCTGCGGCGTCGGCGCGTCCTGCGGGCGCGGCTCGGGAATGGGCTGCGGCGGCGGCACCGTGTCTTCCGGCACCGGCTCGGGTTCGGGCGTGGGTTCCGGCTCCGGCACCGGCTCGGGCAGGTCCGGCAGCTTCTCCGAGGCGTTCAGCGCCTGACGCGCGGCGGCGGCCTCGGCACTGGAGATCTGCAGGCTGGCCTCGACCGCCGGGTCACCGGCAGCGGCTTCGGTATTGCGCGAGGGCGACCACAGCCAGGCAAGGATGAACACCGCGGCCACCAGCAGGTGCACCAGCAGGGCCAGTACAACCGGCAACCCCCACTCGTTGCGGGGTGCCTGCGGCGTCGGTAGTGCTTCAGCGTGCATCGGTCGCCAGGCCCACCTTCTCGATCTTGGCCGCCTTGATCACGTCCATCGCAGCCACGACTTTTTCATAGGCCACGGCCTTGTCGGCAGCCACGATCACGCGCAGGTCCTTGTCCTGCGAGGCCAGTGCACCCAGCTGCGCCTGCAGCGCGCCGGCGTCCATCGCCTGCGGCTCCTTGGCTTCGGGCAGCTTGAGGCTGAGCTGGCCATCGCCACGCACCGAGACGATCACCGGGTCCTGCCTGCTCTCCAGCGCCTTGGCAGTGGAGCTGGGCAGATCGACTTCAAAACTGAGCGTCAGCAGCGGCGCGGTCACCATGAAGATGATCAGCAGCACGAGCATCACGTCGATATACGGCACGACGTTGATCTCGGACTTGAGCTTGCGGCGCTTGCGGCGGGGTATTGCAGCGGTCATGTGTGTGCTCCTGCGGTCAGAGGAAAGCGCGCAAGCACTTACTCGTCGCTGCCGGTCTGGCGTTGCAGGATGGAGCTGAACTCTTCGGCGAAGGTTTCATAACGCACCGACAGGCGCTCCACGCGGGTGGTGAAACGGTTGTAGGCCCACACCGCCGGAATGGCCACGAACAGGCCGATGGCGGTGGCGAACAGCGCCTCGGAGATGCCCGGCGCCACCGAGGCGATGCCGGCCTGCTCACCGCTGCTGATCATGTCGTGCATGGTCACCATGATGCCGAACACGGTGCCGACCAGGCCCACGTACGGGGCCGTGGAGCCGATGTTGGCCAGCAGCTCCAGGTTGCGGTCCAGGCCATCGACCTCGCGGGCGAAGGTGGTACGCATGGCGCGCTGCGCGCCTTCCAGCTGGCTGCGCCCGTCCAGGCCACGACGGCCATGCAGGCGGGTGTATTCGCGGAAGCCGCTCTCGAAGATGGCTTCAAGGCCATCCACCGAACGATTGCGGTCGGTGGCCGAGGCGTACAGCTTGCCCAGGTCGGCACCCGACCAGAAGCGGTTCTCGAAGTCGTCCGCCGAACGGTCGGCGGCCTTGAACACCCGGGCCTTGCGGAAAATGATCACCCAGCTGATAAACGAGCCGGCCAGCAACAGCAGCACGATCAGCTTGACCGGGATGCTGGCCTTGAGCATCAGGTCCAGGTAGTTGATGCCACCGCCATGGCTGGCCTGTGCGACGGTCTGTGCCGCAGCGGCGCTTACATCAGCCGGCAAAGCCTCGGTCACGGTGGCCTGCAGGGCCAGAAGCAAAGCGATCATCCGATCTTCCTCAGTGGTACTTATGCGTGTTTGATTTCTAGCGGTTTGAGTGTTGCGTACAGCGGTTCTGCAATGGCCTGCGGCCTGAAATCACGGGCACCCACGGCAGCAAGGCGCACCTGCGCGGTGACCAGCGCTTCGTCGCCGCGCAGCACGGCCTGCTGCATCAGCAGGCTGGCCCGCCGGCACTGCACCAGTTCCACCGTGGTGGTCAGTGCATCGTCCAGCTTTGCAGGCTTGAGGAAATCCAGCGACATGGCACGGACCACGAACACCTGCCCGTCACCGTTGCGCATGCTTTCCTGACCATAGCCCAGGGCCCGCATCCATTCGGTCCGCGCACGCTCCATGAAAGCCACATAGCGAGCGTGGTACACCACCCCGCCAGCGTCGGTATCTTCCCAGTAAATGCGTGTCGGCCAACTGAACCGGGCATCAATCATCGGATTGTTCCGCGAACAGATCGGCAGGCGCGGCCTTGGGCTTGAGCCCCATGTGCCGGTACGCCTTGTGCGTGGCCATGCGCCCGCGTGCGGTACGCACCAGGAAGCCCTGCTGGATCAGATACGGCTCCACCACGTCTTCCAGCGTGCCGCGCTCTTCGGACAAGGCCGCCGCCAGCGACTCGATGCCCACCGGGCCACCGTCGAAATACTCCACCATGGTGCGCAGCAGGCGGCGGTCCAGCTCGTCGAAGCCTTCCGGGTCCACCTTGAGCATCTGCATGGCTGCCTGCGCCACCGCATGGTCGATGTGACCACTGGCCTTGACCTGCGCATAGTCACGCACGCGCCGCAGCAGGCGGTTGGCGATACGCGGGGTGCCGCGCGAACGGCGCGCGATCTCGCCGGCACCCTCGGCGCTGCAGTCGATGCCCAGAATGGCCGCCGAACGCCGCACGATGCGGGTCAGCTCCTCGGCCGAATAGAACTCCAGCCGCTGCACGATGCCGAAACGGTCGCGCAGCGGTGCGGTCAGCAAGCCGGCGCGGGTGGTGGCACCGATCAGCGTGAACGGCGGCAGGTCGAGCTTGATCGAACGCGCGGCCGGGCCTTCGCCGATCATGATGTCGATCTGGAAATCTTCCATCGCCGGGTACAGCACTTCCTCAACCACCGGCGAGAGACGATGGATCTCGTCGATGAACAGCACGTCGTGCGGCTGCAGGTTGGTCAGCAGCGCGGCCAGGTCACCGGCTTTTTCGATCACCGGGCCGGAGGTGACACGCAGACTCACCCCCAGTTCGTTGGCGATGACGTGGCTGAGCGTGGTCTTGCCCAGCCCCGGCGGGCCGAAGATCAGCACATGGTCCAGCGCCTCGCGGCGTGACTTGGCGGCCTGGATATAGATGTCCAGCTGCTCGCGCACCGGTGCCTGGCCGAGGTAGTCGGCAAGGCTGCGGGGACGGATGCTGGCCTCGGCCATCTCGTCTTCGCGGGTGGCGGCGGCCCCGATGATGCGGTCGTCGGTCATTGCGCTATGGTACGGCGAGGAACGCTTGAATAGGAATCAGAAGCAGGAATCAGGCACGCCTGGACTGCTGGCGGCAGCGTGCCGCCAACAGGCTCCTGTTGCCGCCCCGTGATGCAGCAGGCGGTCAGATCTCCACCTGCGCGCCCAGCTCCACCAGCCGGTTGCCGGGAATACGGAAGAAGCCGGTGGCCGGCGCGGCGTTGCGGTGCATGAAGGCGAACAACTTGTCGCGCCAGATCGGCATGCCCCGGTTCGCGCTGGCCACGATGGTCTCGCGGCTGGCGAAGAAGGTGGTGTCCATCGGGTCGAAGTAGACGCCGCCGTGGTCGCAGGAACGCATCAGCGCCAGCGGTACGTCCGGGGTCTCCATGAAGCCGAAGCGCAGGTTGACCCGGTAGAACTCGTCACCGATGGATTCGATCTTGATCCGCTGCGCCTCCGGCGCATACGGCACCGGCCAGGTTTCCACATGCAGGAACACGTTGCGCTCGTGCAGCACCTTGTTGTGCTTGAGGTTGTGCATCAGCGCATGCGGCACCACGGTGGGGTCGGCGGTCAGGAACACCGCCGTGCCCGGTACGCGTACCGGCGGCGCCAGCATCAGGCCCGGCAGGAAGCTGTCGATGCGGATGCCGTCCTTGCGGATTTCATCGCGCAGCAGCTCGCGGCCACGGCGCCAGGTGCGCATCATGGTGAACAGCACCAGGCCCAGCACCAGCGGGAACCACGCACCCTGCAGCAGCTTGGCGCCGTTGGCGATCACAAAGCCCATGTCGATGATCAGGAACACCACGCACAGCGCGACGATGCCGTGGTGGGCGCGCGGCCACAGGGTGCGGGCCACCAGCGCCAGCAGCAGGGTATCGATCAGCATGGTGCCCGACACCGAGATGCCGTAGGCCACGGCCAGGTTGCTGGAACTCTGGAAGGCCAGCACCAGCCCGAACACGGTCAGCGCCAGGCCCCAGTTGATGCCCGGGATGTAGATCTGGCCGATGGTGTCGTGCGAGGTATGCAGGATGCGCATGCGCGGGATGTAGCCCAGCTGCATGGCCTGCCGCGCCACCGAGAACGCGCCGGTGATCACCGACTGGCTGGCGATCACCGCCGCCATGGTCGCCAGCAGGATCATCGGAATCAGCGCCCACTGCGGCACCGCCTCGAAGAACGGGTTGGCCACCGCGTCGGGGCGCTGCAGCACCAGCGCGCCCTGCCCCAGATAGTTCAGCACCAGGCACGGCAGCACGAAGAAGTACCAGGCATGGCGGATGGGCGGCGCGCCGAAATGGCCCATGTCCGCGTACAGCGCCTCGCCACCGGTCACCGCCAGCACCACCGCACCAAAGATGAAGATGCCGTGCCAGCCGTGGTCCATGAAGAAGTTGGCTGCCCACCACGGGTTGAGCGCCTTGAACACCTCCGGCGCACTGATGATGTTCCAGATGCCGATGGCCGCCAGCGACAGGAACCAGATCGTCATCACCGGGCCGAACACCCGGCCCACCTTCTCGGTGCCGAAACGCTGCGCGGCGAACAGCGCCGCCAGCACGATCAGGGTGATCGGCACCACGAAGTGGCCCAGCGCCGGTGCCGCCACCTGCAGGCCTTCCACCGCGCCCAGCACGGTGATGGCCGGCGTGATGACGCCGTCGCCGAAGAACAGCGAGGCACCGAAGATGCCCAGGATGCCCACCACGTAAGCGGTGCGCGAGCCGTTGCGCAGGGTGCGCTGGGCCAGCGCCATCAGCGCCATGATGCCGCCTTCGCCGTCGTTGTCCGCGCGCATGATCATGGTCACGTACTTGAGCGTGACCACCATGTTCAGCGCCCAGAACGCCAGCGACAGCACGCCCAGCACCGTGTCGTGGTCGCTGGTGAGGCCGTAGTGCGGCGAGAACGCTTCCTTCAGCGTGTACAGCGGGCTGGTGCCGATGTCACCGAAGACGACGCCGATGGCGCCGACCACCAGCGCCATGCCACCTGCGGCACCGTGGCCGTGGTTGCCGCCGTGGCTGTTGGATTCAGACGGAGTTGAAACGTGGGACATGGCGTTCTCGTTGTGGCGTCATGTGGCCGTGGAAAGGGGTCAGCGCAGCGCCGACTGCAGCGCCTTGCGGATCACCGTGGCGACATCATCGCCCTCGGCGGCCGCTTCGCGCGCCATCTTGGCCGCCTCGGCCGGTTTGTAACCCAGTTGCTGCAACGCCACCGTCGCCTCGGACACCGGATCGGCCCCCAACTGGCCGGCGATGGGCGCACCGCCACCGCTGAAATTGGCCGCGCGGTCGCGCAGCTCCACCACCATGCGCTCGGCGGTCTTCTTGCCGATGCCGGGAATACGGGTGAGCGCGGTGATGTCACCGGCCTGGATCAGCCGTGCGAACTCGTCCACGCTGACCCCGGACAGCACCGCCAGCGCGATCTTGGCGCCGATGCCGGAGACCTTCTGCACATCACGGAACAGCCTGCGCTCGCCCTCGCGCAGGAAGCCGTACAGCGACACGCTGTCCTCCTTCTGCGCGTAGTGGGTGAACAGGATGACCTCGCGGCCCACGTCGGGCAGGTCGTAGAAGGTGCTCATCGGCGCCTCCAGTTCGTAACCGACGCCATTGACGTCGATCACCAGCCACGGGGGTGCCTTGTAGGCAAGGATGCCGCGCAGTCGGCCGATCATGAACGTGTCCTCGGAACAGTGGAAACGGGAAGGAAGAACGTGGAACGAAGGCAGGTGATGGGCCCGGCGCACCGTGCCCGCTGCTGGAACGGCAGCTTCCCGCCCACCTGTTCCCTCTTCGCTGCGTCAAACCTCATTTCCTGCTCCATGCCTGCCGCACGTCCACGCCCAGCCGGTTGGCGGTGGCGCGCACGTGCGCGTGGGTGATGGCCACCGCCAGCGCGTCGGCGGCGTCGGCCTGCAATTTGCCGTGCAGGTTGAGCATCAGCCCAACCATGTGTTGAACCTGTTGTTTTTCCGCCCCGCCGCGCCCGACCACCGCCAGTTTGATCTCCGTGGCGGCATATTCGCTCACCGGCAGGTCGCGCAGCACCACCGCGCACAGCGCGGCGCCACGCGCCTGGCCCAGCTTCAGCGCCGAATCGGCGTTCTTGGCCATGAATACCCGTTCGATGGCTACTTCATCCGGCCGGTATTCCTCGATCAGCGCGTGCAGCCCGTGCACCAGCAGCTTCAGGCGCTGGGCGAAATCGGCCGCGCCCAGCAGCACCAGCGGGCAATGATGGACGTGCCGTGCCTTGCCGTTGGCATCTATGTCGATGATGCCCACGCCGGTGCGCTGTGAGCCGGGGTCGATGCCAAGGATGCGGGTCATGGGTTGCCTGTGGGGGAAAGACGGCGCGCAGCATCGCAGTGCGCCGTCTCACCTGCCGGGACAGGTTCAGCCGGGCAGGCTGGCCTGGTCCACGTTGGAATACACGTCCTGCACGTCGTCCAGGTCCTCCAGCATGTCCAGCAGCTTGCGCACCTGCAGGGCGGTGTCGCCATCGACGGCAATGTCGTTGTCCGCGCGGAAGGTGATTTCGGCGTGGTCAGGCACCAGCCCAGCCGTTTCCATCGCCGCCTTGACGTCCTGGAACGCC
This sequence comes from Stenotrophomonas sp. UBA2124, assembly GCA_002329155.1. Lineage (GTDB taxonomy): Bacteria > Pseudomonadota > Gammaproteobacteria > Xanthomonadales > Xanthomonadaceae > Stenotrophomonas. Next base: position 89,770 of record DCXY01000029.1, read on the forward strand.
TCGGTCGCGGTGAGTACATCAATGGAAGCATCGTCCGGATACACCACGATGTCATCGGCGCCGGCTTCGATGGCCGATTCGGTGATCTTTTCCTCGTCCGCGCCCGGCGCGTAGGTCAGCACGCCCAGCCGCTTGAACATGAAGGCCACCGAGCCTTCGGTGCCCATGTTGCCGCCGCACTTGCTGAAGGCATGGCGCACATCGGCCACGGTACGCACGCGGTTGTCGGTGAGGCAGTCCACGATGACCGCCACGCCACCCGGCGCGTAGCCTTCGTAACGGATTTCCTCGTACTCCACGCCTTCCAGTTCGCCGGTGGCCTTCTTGATGGCGCGCTCGATCACGTCCTTGGACATGTTGGCGGCCAGGCCCTTGTCCATGGCAACGCGCAGGCGTGGGTTGTTGTTGGGGTCGCCTCCACCGCCGCGAGCGGCAACGCCGATCTCACGGATGATCTTGGTGAAAATCTTGCCGCGCTTCGCGTCAGACGCGTTTTTGCGGGCTTCGATGGAAGGACCTCTACCCATGGGATTTACCGTACATCTGTCAGGAACAGGGTGCGAATTCTACCCGATCCCCCTGCCCAGCCCCTCATTGGCGGTAACGCGGCACGCCCTCGGGGAAATGCCCCTGGCGCAGGAAGCTGGCGGTCAGGCTGGCCACTTCGGCCGAAAACACCATGCCGGTATGGCTGACCGGCACCACGCAGTGGTCGGCCAGCCCGTGCAGGCAGGTTTCCTCCAGACCGACGGTGCCGTCCGAATCCCCGGGCAGGGCATTGAGCAGGGCGCCGACGCCATGGGCCAGGTTTCCGGCGACCAGGCCGACTTCGGCACGGCCATGCCAGTCCGGCAGGCCATGCTGCAGCAACTCGCCACTGCGCCCCAGCGCCCTGCCCCAGCCGTGGCCGGCCAGCGTGCGGGCGGTGCCGCTGCCGCACAGCGGCGAGCCGAGGCAGACCACCCGCCCGACATCGAGCTCGGGCGACTGGCGCAGGGTTTCCAGCGCCACCAGCCCACCGAGGCTGTGCCCGACCAGGCTGGTGGGCCCGTGCCGGCGCAGCCAGTCGGCCAGCGCCGGCACGGCCACATCGGGGCCGCCGAACACGCTGGGGTAGCCGAACACATCCACCTTGAAACCCTGTTGGCGCAGGCGCAGTGCCAGCGGCATCAGCCACGAGCGAGGGTTCCAGATGCCATGCAGCAGTAAAACGCGGGGGTCTGCAGTCATGCGGGCAGTCTGGCCGATCGTGGCGGTTGGGCCAAGGTTGGTGGCGTTGTGGGTTGGTTGGGGTTTGGGTTGGTTGCTGGTGGCAGCGGCTTAACCCCTCCCCAGCCCTCCCCTCCGCCTTCGGCGCAAGGGAGGGGGCTAGAAGCGGCTTTCCCGCAATTCCATCAGATTGCTTTACCACCCCCTCCCTTGCGCGAAGCGCAGGGGAGGGCTGGGGAGGGGTCTGCTTCAAGCACCCCTCAACCCACCAACCGCTCCCGCCTCAGAATGAACTCCCTGTCGCGCACCCTGCCCACCGGAAACTCGTAGGCGCCCACATGGGTGAACCCATACCGGCCATAGAAGCGTTGCGCGCCGAGGTTCTCCGACCACACGCCTATCCACAGCGCCTGCGAATCACGGGCCTGCAGCCATTCCAGCGCGGCGGTGAACAGCTGCCCGCCATGCCCACCGCTCTGGTGGTCGCGCAGCACGTACAGGCGCTTCAACTCGCCATCACCCGGCACCACGTCCGGATGCGGCAGGCCGCAGGGGCCGGCGAAGGCGAAGCCGACGGCCTCGCCGTCCACCTCCAGCAGCCACGCCGCGTATTCGCCCGAGGCCAGCTGCTGGCGCTGCAGCGCCACCGGGTAGGCGGTGGCCAGGTAATCGGCCAGGTCTTCCGGCGGGTACAGGTGGCCGAACGTCTCCACGAAGGTACGTTCGGCCAGTGCACATAGGGTGCTGGCGTCGTCTGCGGTGGCGCGGCGGATGGCCATGGTCATGCCTCGGTGTAGGAGAGAAAAACGCGGACGCCCTGCCCTCCTTCAACCGGCTTACTTCTCCGCCTTCTCGCGCACCTGGATGTGCACTTCGGCCAGCTGCGCATCAGCAATCGGCGACGGGGCGTCGGTCATCAGGCACTGCGCGCCGGTGGTCTTCGGGAAGGGGATCACGTCGCGGATGGACTCGGTGCCGGCCATCAGCGCCGCGATGCGGTCGATGCCGAAGGCGATGCCACCGTGCGGCGGTGCGCCGTAGTTCAGCGCATCCAGCAGGAAGCCGAACTTGGCGCGCGCTTCCTCGGCACCGATGCCGAGCAGCTCGAACACCGCGCTCTGCATTTCCGGGCGGTGGATACGGATGGAGCCGCCACCGATCTCGTTGCCGTTGAGCACCATGTCATAGCCGCGCGAAACAGCAGTCCTGGCATGCGCGCGCAGCTCGGCCACGTCGTCCACCGCCGGGGCGGTGAAGGGGTGATGCAGGGCCACGTAACGCTGCTCTTCCTCGTCCCACTCGAACATCGGGAAGTCGGTGACCCACAGCGGGCGCCAGCCTTCGGCCACCAGGCCGAAATCCTTGCCGGCCTTCAGGCGCAGCGCACCCATGAAGTCGGACACCTTGTTGTAGCCGCCAGCGCCGAAGAACACGATGTCGCCATTGCCGGCACCCACGTGCTCGAGCAGCGCGGCAAAGGCATCCTCGCTGAAGAACTTCTGGATCGGCGAGCTGATCTCGCCGTTGTCGCCGATCTTGATGTAGGCCAGCCCCTTGGCGCCGTACTTGGCGGCATGGGCCGCGTATTCGTCGATCTGCTTGCGGCTGAGCGTGCCACCACCGGGAATGCGCAGCGCGGCCACGCGGCCATCGGCGTCATTGGCGGCGGCAGTGAACACGGCGAACTCGCTGTCCTTGACCAGCTCGGCCACGTCCACCAGCTCCAGCGCGATGCGCAGGTCCGGCTTGTCCGAGCCGTAGCGGCGCATGGCCTCGGCCCAGGTCATGCGCGGGAACTGCGCATCCAGGTCCACGTCCACCACTTCCTTGAAGATGGCGCGGATCATGCCTTCGACGAAATCCTGGATGTCGCGCTCGCGCACGAAGGCGAATTCCATGTCCAGCTGGGTGAATTCGAGCTGGCGGTCGGCACGCAGGGCCTCGTCGCGGAAGCAGCGGGCCACCTGGTAGTAACGGTCGAAGCCGGCCACCATCAGGATCTGCTTGAACAGCTGCGGGCTCTGCGGCAGCGCGTAGAACTCACCGGCGTGCATGCGCGCCGGCACCAGGAAGTCGCGTGCGCCTTCCGGGGTGGCCTTGGTCAGGATCGGGGTCTCGATGTCCTGGAAACCGCGTGCGTCCAGATGGCGGCGCAGCGCCTGCACCAGCTTGATGCGGGTGCGCTGCATGCGCTGCATTTCCGGGCGGCGCAGGTCCAGGTAGCGGTAGCGCAGGCGGGTTTCCTCGGACGGGTTCTCGTGCGCGTGGAACGGCAGCGGCGCGGCCTTGTTGAGCACGGTGATGGCGGTGGCGATCACCTCCACCTTGCCGGTGCGCATCTTGTCGTTGACCGCATGGCGGGCGCGGACCACACCCTCCACCTGCAGCACGTCCTCGTAGCCCAGGCTGGCGGCCACGGCGAACACCTCGGCGTTGTCCACTTCCACCGTCACCTGCACGATGCCTTCATGATCGCGCAGATCGATGAAGCAGACACCGCCCTGGTTGCGGGCAACGTCGGTCCAGCCGGCGAGGGTCACGGTTTGGCCGATCAGGGTCTCATCGACCAGGCCGCAGAAATGGGTACGCATGGAAAAACTCCGCAGGGGATACCGGCGCCGAAGCGCGCCAGTGAGCCCCGTATTTTGCGGCCCAGCGGGGGCCGGGGCAAATCTGCCGCCCAGTCACGCGGTCTTCAGCGGCCCTGCCCCTATAGTGCGGCCACCGAAACCTGAACAGGGATGCCGCCATGAATCGTCACCTTCTGCTCGCAAGCCTCGCCGCCCTGCTGCCGCTGGCCGGTTTCGCCGCCCCGGCGGCCGCCCAGAACTACGGTTATGCCGATGGCGACACCATCCGCTGTGAAAGCAACGACAACCGCCAGCGCGTGTGCAATACCGGTTGGCGCGGCAATGCCATGCTGGTGCGCCAGCTGTCAGACACCCGCTGCGTCGAAGGCCGCAATTGGGGCAGCAACAACGGCAGCATCTGGGTCAGCGGCGGCTGCCGCGCCGAGTTCGCACCCGGCCGTGGCGGCGGTGGCTGGGGCGGTGGTGGCAACTGGAATGGCAACAACAACGGCAACGCCGGGGTGATCCGCTGCGAGAGCAACGACAACCGCCAGCGCGTGTGCAATACCGGTTGGCGTGGGGCCACGCTGGTGCGCCAGCTGTCGGACACCCGCTGCATCGAAGGCCGCAACTGGGGCAGCAACAACGGCAGCATCTGGGTCAGCGGCGGCTGCCGCGCCGAGTTCACCGAAGGCCGTGGCGGCTGGGGTGGTGGCGGCAACTGGAACGGCAACAACGGCAACGCCGGCACCATCCGCTGTGAAAGCAACGACAACCGCCAGCGCGTCTGCAACACCGGTTGGCGCCGCGCCACGCTGGTGCGCCAGCTCTCCAACACCCGCTGCATCGAGGGCCGCAACTGGGGCGCCAGCAACGGTAGCGTCTGGGTCAGCGGCGGTTGCCGTGGTGAGTTTGCCCAGGGCCGTGGCGGCGGTGGCTGGGGTGGCAGCAACGGCCACTGGAGCGACAACCAGTACGGCACTTCCAACTATATGGTTGAGTGCAGCAGCAACGACAACCGTCCGCGCTCCTGCCCCTGGGAGCGCCGCCAGGGCCGCCCGGTGGTGGTGCAGCAGCTTTCAAGCACGCAGTGCGTTGAAGGCCGCAACTGGGGCTACAACGGCAACAGCCTGTGGGTGACCGGTGGCTGCCGTGCCCGCTTTGGCAGCCGCTGAAGCACTGACTGAGCCGGTCTGAAGAAAAGGGCGCCGTCAGGCGTCCTTTTCCGTCTTGTCGTCCCCCCACGGCGCGGGGGGCAGCTCCGGCAACGGCTTGCTCAGGTCGAACTCGACACGGAACAGGCGCCCATCCGGGCGTGCCAGTTCGTAGATGAAACGCTGGCCCGGTTCCACTTCCATCGCCCAGGTGTTGCTGACCGAGCCGGCCAGCCCCTCGCGCTTGAACATGGCCACCGATTCGGCATCCACCGGAAATTCCTGACGCACCGCCGTGCCCGGCCGCAGCGAATGACCGCCGTACATCGTGACCGCATCCGGGCGGCCATCCTCATGGCGGTGGTCGTGCTTTAGCTGCAGGTTGTCCTGGCTACGCCGCAGCACCCAGGTGCGTGAGTGGTCCGCACCCACATGGAACGGCACGCGCAGTTCCTGGGTGGGCGCATCGCAGCCGCGCACATGCATCACCAGCGCCTTGCCCTCGAACGGGTCCGGCGTGGTGGATGCGGGGACGTTGGCCACCACGCGGCCGGCGAACGCCTGCCCGCAGTGGCTGGCCAGCGCCGCCATGAACGCATCGGCTGGGGCTGCGGCACTGGCCGCGGAGGTGGCGAAGGCCGAAGCCAGCATCACGGTGCAGAGCGGTAGCGGGGAAATCTTCATGCCCCTGACCCTAGCTGCAAGACCCCCGTGCGGCAACCTGTTGACCGGATCAGTGCTGCGCAACCGGTGTCATGGCGTGATGCGCAACGCTGCGAAAAGCCCCGGGTGCGCCTTGCTTATCCGGGCTACGGCTGGGGTTGTTAGCGGCCTTGGCCGCAGTTGGGTTGGGCCAGCTTCTGCGCGGTAATGCGGGTTGGGCTTTGCGGCAGCAGCTCCCGCTCCAGAGCCGGCTGCGCCAATGACAACTCGGCCCCGGCCTCTCTGCAGCGCCCGCTTTCGGCCAGGGCCTGCGCATGATCGATGCGCTGGATGGCGGTTTCCACCGAGCCCGCTCCCACCCGCTGCACATACAGCTGCACCACCTGCTCCAGCGTGCGCGCGGCGGCGGCCGAATCACCGCTCTTGCGTTGGCGCTCGGCAAGTACCGCCAGGTAACGGCGCTGCACACGCACGTCCATTCCTTCCGAATACGGCTGGACCACCGCCAATGCCTGGTCGGCGGCGGCCAGGTCGCCGCGTGCAATCTGCAGTTGCGCCCAGCTCAGCTCGGCCAGCAGCCGGCGCGGATTGTCCGCCGCCACCAGGCCGGCCCAACCCTTGCGCGCATGCTCAAGCAGCTGCTGTGCCTGCGCCAGCTGCCCCTGTTTGACCAGCAGCCGCGCCAGGTTCGCTTCCAGTATCCACACCGACGACGCATCGTCGCCCAGGTGGCTGCGGCGGATATCCAGACTGCGCTGGTAACCGGCATGCGCCGCGGCATGGTCACCCTGTGCCTCCTGCAACCCGGCAAGGTTGTTGAGGGTGAGCGCGGTTTCCATGCCCTGCGCACGGCCCGCCCGTTCAAACCGATCCAGCGCATCGGTGTATTCGGCGGCGGCCTGCCGGTAGTGCCCCAGGTCCTGGCGCATGCCACCGCGCTCGTTATGTACCATCGCCACGTTGGTGCTGTTGCTGTCGAACAGGTAAGTAGCCAGCTCCAGCACCTCATCGCTGATCTTCAGCGCCTCTTCGTAACGCCCCTGCCCATTGATGGCGCGCATCAGTGCATATTGCCCGGCCCACCACTCCGAGGTGCGCGTACCCGATGGGCGGCGCAGTTCAGCGGCCTGACGCAACATGGGCTCGGCAACGCTGAAATCACCTTTTTCCGTAAGCATCAGCGCCTTGTTCTGCAGCACCGTGGCAACCGGGAATACAGCACTCCTGTTGGCCTTGTGCAGCGCCATGGCCTGATCGAAAGCCTGCGCCGAGGCGTCAAATTCACGCTGTGCGCTCAGCGCCAGGCCCAGCGAGTTGTAAGCCTGGGCGGTACGCAGTCTGTTGCCGCTGCCTTCCAGCAGCGCCAGCGACTGCCGGGCGAGCTTTTCCGACTCCGCACCGTGCTGACTATTGGCGAGCATGGTTGACAGTTCGTTGAGTGAGACCGCGGCGATATCCAGGTTGGCGGGGCCGGACGCGGCCAGCACCGGAATGGCGGCCCGGTACAGGGGTTCGGCTTCCGCCTCCTGGCCGATGTTCTGGTAGGCCTGGGCCAGCACCGACTGCAGCCGTGCCTTCACCAGCGGCGAAGTCCAGTGCTGCTGGTCGATGCGCTTGCTGCTGGCTTCCAGCACCTGGCGTGCGGTGACTTCGTTGCTGCCCAGCATCCTGCCCTTGCGCGGGTTGGCCGCGTCGAACGAGGACACCAGGAACTCGCTCACCTCGTGCGCGACCTGCGCCTCCTGCTCGGCCCGCTCACGCGCCTTCTGCAGCCACCACATGAACCACAGGGTCAGCAGCAGCACGCCCAACAGCACCGAAAACCCACGCCAGTTGCGGCGGAACCAGCGCCCGCTGCGATACAGCCGCCCACCATCGCGCGCCTGCACCGGGCGGTGCTGCTGCCAGCGGTGCAGGTCCGATGCCATCGCCTCCACGGACGGGTAGCGTTGCTCGGGCACTGCCGCACCCGCGCGTACCACGATGGCATCCAGGTCCCCCTGCAGGGCCTTCGGCCAGGGGCAATCGGCACCGGCAAGCGTGCTGGGTGCAGCCACCGCGGTACCGGCAGCTTCGGCGCCGCGCTTGCCACGTACCCCTGCCAGCAGTTCGCCCAGCACGCAGCCCAGGCTGAAGACATCACCGGTCACACCCACCGGTTGCCCGGTCTGCAGCTCCGGCGCCGCATAGGCAGGGGTGAAGAAGCGATTGCGGTTGTCACCGTCCTCGGCTTCCAGCAGGCGCGATATGCCGAAGTCCAGCAGCACCGGCTCGCCATCGGCGCGCACCAGCACATTGTTCGGCTTCAGATCGCAATGCAGCACCAGCCGCGCGTGCGCCGCCTGCACCGCCCCACAGACTTTGAGAAACAGCGCCACACGCTGCCGCAGGTCCAGATTGTGGCGCACGCAATGCACATCCAGCGGCTCGCCGCGCACGAACTCCATCACCAGATACGGCAGCCCGCCCGGCGTGGTACCGCCGTCGTACAGGCGCGCGATGTTGGGGTGCTGCATGCCGGCCAGGATGCGGCGCTCGGCGGCCAGGCGCTCGGCCACACGCTCGCCCGGGCTGCCCAGCAGGAACTTGATGGCCACTTCCTGCGAGTACAGGCCATCGGCACGCTCGGCGCGGAACACGATACCCATGCCGCCACTGGCAAGGCGCTCGCACAACCTCCACGAGCCTATCTGGTCGCCCTCGGCCAATTCGGATTCCATTGCCACGTTGAGCAGCTGCTGCATGGGCTCACGCGCACTGCCCAGGTCGCGGGTCTGTGCTTTCAGCAGCTCAAGGGTTTCAGCAATGACTTCGGGGTCGGCACTGAGCCGGGACAGCTCGGTATGCCAGCGCGAGGGTTCAAGCTCGCACACCGCATCGAACAGTTCCCGCACCTGATGCCAGCTTTCCCGATCCATCCGCATCCCCTGCAGGTACCGCGCCCGTGATGGCACGGCAGTCTGACAGCGATGATAGACCCCAAAAGAACGTGATCAGCGTTCTCTTACGGCAGCCTGCAGGTTCACCTCGGTCTGCACATCATCTCTTACGCTCACCCCCTCGCCGGCATCAGTTGCAGCGGCGTCGGACGGAGTGCCCGTGGTCACGTCCGCCTGCAGCGGATCCACATCCATCGGCCGGCGGAACACCAGCGACGGCAGCAGCGTGGTCAGCGCGGCGTACAACAGCAGCGCACCGAACAGCACCGGTGACACCTCGAAACGCTCGCGCATGATGGCCGCCAGCACCAGTGTGAAGATCAGCGTCGGTGACAGCGCCAGTGCCACGCGCAGGCTGGAGCGGAAGCTCTCGCCGAACATGAGCCGGCGCTGCAGCCACACCACCGCGATGCGCAGCGGCAACACCACCACGGTGATGACCAGGCCCAGGCCCAGTGCCTCGAAACTCAGCGCCTCGCGCGTGACATGCGTGCCGGCGTTGAAGAAATAGAACGGCACGAAGAACGAGGCGAACAGGCGCAGCGCGTGCAGGTTTTCATGCGATGCCAGCGACGGCATGCGCTGCTGCAGCAGGCGCGCCACCAGGCCGGCGATGAAGGCGCCCACCAGGTAGTACACGCCCAGCGAATAGGTGATGTACGCCGCCAGCATGCCCACCATCACCAGCAGCGAGAATTCCGAACCCGGCGCATGCGGCGCCACCCAGCGTCCCAGTGCGATGAACAGCAGTGGCAGGCCGACCATCATCGCCACCAGCGCCAGGCTGGACAGGCCCATGTGCATGGGGTCGCCCGCCTGCAGCACCACGAACAATGCCGCCAGCGCCAGCAGTTCACCGGCAATGGCCTTGCTGCTCACCCAGAATCGCTCGGCCTCATCCAGCCCCAGCTGCGAGAGCGAATCCATGATGAAGCCGGTGGAGGGCGTGAGCAGCGCCAGCGCGAGCAGCGCGGCCGCCTGCCACGGCAGGCCGGCGTAGTGCCAGGCAAGCCATGCCACACCGGCCAGCGTGGCGGTGCGGATGAGCAGGTGCGCCAGCAGCGGCCACATGCCCTTGCGCAGATCACCCAGGTCCACCTCCAGCCCTGCAAACAGGAACAGCGAGGAGATGCCCAGCGTCGCCAGCAACGCCACCACAGGATCATGCGAGCCGTTGCCCAGCCACAGCATGGCGCCGATGCCGAACACCATGCAGGTCAGTGGCGCGGGGATGCAGAAACGCTGCAGCGCGCGCGGGATGACCAGCAGCGCGAAGATCAGCAGCAGATAGATGAGTTCCTTGCTCATGGAGCGTTTTTCCTTGTGTCCGGTACACGGGAAGGCAGGTACCGGACACGCTCCGCAGGCAGCAGACCTCAGCGCAGGTGGGCGCCGGCAAGTTCCCCAACGCGGCGCAGGATGCCATTTCTGCCGTCATCGTCCAGTGCAGAACCCTGCAGATAGCTGGTCAGCACCCATGGCGTGCCGCCCTTGCGCGGCCACAGCACGGCGATGTCATTGGTGGTGTCCTTGCCATTGCTGCCGGTCTTGTCGCCCACCCGCCAGCCTTCCGGCAACCCGGCACGCAGGCGCGCATCACCGGTCTCGTTATCGATCAGCCAATCGGCCAGCTGCTGGCGCGAGGCCGGCGCCAGCGCATCGCCCAGCACCAACCGCTGCAGGTTGCCGGCCATGGCCACAGGGGTGGTGGTATCGCGCGGGTCGCCGAGCGCGAAGCGGTTGACCTCCGGCTCGTAGCGTGCGGTGACGGTGGTGGCATCGCCCTGCGCACGCAGGAAGGCGGTCAGCCCCGCAGGTTCGCCTACCAGCGGCAGCAGCAGATTGGCCGCCGCGTTGTCGCTGGTGATCATGGTCGCGCGGCACAGGTCGCGGGCGGTCATGTCCTTGCCGACATGGCGCTGGCTGACCGGTGAGTGGTCGATGATGCTTGCGGCCGGCACCGGCACACGCTGGTCCAGCGACAGCTGGCCCTTCTCCGCACGGTGCAGCACGGCGGCGGCGAGCAGGAACTTGAAGGTGCTGCACATCGGGAAGCGTTCATCCAGGCGGTGGCCGAAGCGCGCGCCGCTGGCGGGGTTCCACAGGCAGACGCCAAGGCGGCCCCCGCTCTGCTTCTCCAGCGCGGCGAAATCCGGGCCAGCTGCAGTGGCGGCGGCACGAGCCAGCGACGGTGCGATCACGGCACTGGCGAGGGCGGCGCCCCCGAGCTTGAGGAATTGGCGGCGGGCAAGCATATGGGCACTCCGGGGCGGTTGGGTGGGCTTGATTATTGGGAGCGCCTGCCACCCCGACCAGCGCGAAAAACCAGCGGGAGCCATTAGAAAATTTTGCCCCTATCGCGCCAAAGACAGCCAGCAAGGCGGAATAATGGCCTAGCCCATCAATTTCCATCATGGCTACGGCATGATCCGCCCCCAGCTCCCGCTCAACGCCCTGCGTGCCTTCGAGGCCGCCGCACGCCACCTGAACTTCACCCGCGCCGCGCTGGAGCTGTGTGTCAGCCAGGCCGCGCTGAGCCACCAGATCCGCAGCCTGGAAGACCGCCTGCAGGTGAGCCTGTTCCACCGCCTGCCGCGTGGCGTTGCCCTCACCGATGAGGGCGCGGCGCTGTACCCGGTGCTCACCGAGAGTTTCGACCGCATCGCCATCGCACTGGACCGGCATACCGGCGGCGGCTTCCGCGAGGTGCTGACCGTGGGCGTGGTGGGTACTTTCGCCACCGGTTGGCTGCTGCCACGGCTGGCGGATTTCGAGGCGGCCCATCCGGATATCGAACTGCGCGTGCAGACCCACAACAACCGCATCGACCTGGCCGGCGAAGGCCTGGATTTCGCCATCCGCTTCGGCGATGGCGATTGGCAGGGGCAGGACTGCGCGCCCATTCTCGATGCACCGTTCGCGCCCGCCTGTGCGCCTGCGGTGGCACGCCGTCTGCGCGCACTCGCCGATCTGGCGCGGGTGCCGCTGCTGCGTTCCTATCGCAATGACGAATGGCCGCGCTGGTTGCAGGCGGCAGGTGTGAGCGGGGTGGAGGCACGCGGGCCGGTGTTTGATTCGTCGCTGACACTGGCCAGTGCGGCAGCCACAGGCAATGGCGTGGCCCTGCTGCCGCTGCGCATGTTCGAGCAGGAGCTGGCAGAAGGGCGGCTGGTGCAGCCGTTTGCGCAGAGCCTGTCGCTGGGCCAGTACTGGCTCACCCGCCTGCGCTCACGCCCGGAACGCGAGCCGATGCGACGGTTCCGGGTCTGGCTGGAAGCGGAAGGTACGAGGGTGTGAGGTACGGCTCGCTTCAAGTGAGGGGCGAGCGTGCGATCGGGATTGACGGTTGTCGAAGCGACAAGCCTACCCCTCCCCAACCCTCCCCTTCGCTGCGCGAAAGGGAGGGGGCAAAAGCGGTGGTGCGTTGACCTGTCAGACCTCTGGGAACCACCCCCTCCCTTTCGCGCAGCGAAGGGGAGGGTTGGGGAGGGGTCAGCTTCTGCGCTCACCCAAGCGCAGCCACCCACCTCAATCCGAGAGCAGCTCCATCCACACCGCTTCAGCCTGCTCCAGCTGCTGCGCCAGCACCTCGCGCTCGCTGCCGAGCCGGCCCATCTTCGTGGCGTCGGCATAGTTGGCAGGATCCGCCAGCTGACGGTCGATGTCCGCCAGCGCAGCGCCCAGCTGCTCCACCTTCTTTTCCGCCGCTTCCAGCTTGTGCGGATTGACCGGCTTCCTGTTCGACACAGGCTTGGCCGGCACCGGTTCGGGCGCACGCACCGGCGCTTCCACCTTCTCGGTGCGGTCGGCCTTGTTGCGTGAGCCCTGCGCGCTGGCACGGGTGCGCAGCCATGCCGCGTATTCGTCCAGATCGCCGGCAAACGGCTCGACCACGCCATCGGCCACGCGCCAGAAGGTGTCGCAGACCAGACCAATCAGGTGGCGGTCATGCGAGACCATCACGATGGCGCCTTCAAAAATGCTCAGCGCCTCGGCCAGCGCCTCGCGCATCTCCAGATCAAGGTGGTTGGTCGGTTCGTCGAGCAGCAGCACGTTCGGCTGCTGCCACGCGATCAGCGCCAACGCCAGACGTGCACGCTCACCACCGGAGAATCCATCCACCGGCTCGAACGCACGGTCACCGGGGAAATTCCACTTGCCCAGGAAATCACGGAAATTCTGGTTGATGCCGTCCGGGTCGATATCGCGGAAGTGATCCATCGGCGTGGCACCTTCGCGCAACGACTCCACGGTGTGCTGGGCGAAGTAGCCGATCTTCATGTCCGGGTGCGCGCTGCGCTCACCGGCCAGCACCGGCAGGTCGCCCACCAGCGTCTTGACCAGCGTGGTCTTGCCCGCGCCATTCGGCCCCAGCAGGCCCACGCGCTGACCGGCTTCCAGTCCGAAGCCGACTTCCTCGAGGATCACCGCGTCATCGCCGTAACCGGCGTTCACATGGTTCAGGCGGATCAGCGAGAACGGCAGCTTGGCCGGCTCGGAGAACTCGATGCGGAACTCGCGCTCGGCGCGCACCGCCTCGGTGCCGGTCATCTTGGCCAGCCGCTTCATGCGGCTCTGCGCCTGCGTGGCCTTGCTGGCCTGCGCCTTGAAGCGGTCGATGAAGCTCTGCAGGTGCGCGCGCTCGGCCTGTTCCTTCTCGTGCGCGATCTGCTGCTGGCGCAGGTGCTCGGCGCGCTGGCGCTCGAAGTCGGTGTAGCCGCCGGTGTAGAGCTTGGCGCTGCCACCATGCAGGTGCAGGGTGTGGGTGGCCACGTTGTCGAGGAACTCGCGGTCATGCGAGATCAGCAGCAGCGTGCCCGGGTACTTGAGCAGCCACTGTTCCAGCCAATAGACGGCATCGAGGTCGAGGTGGTTGGTCGGTTCGTCGAGCAGCAGCAGGTCGCTGGGCATCATCAGCGCGCGTGCCAGGTTCAGGCGTGCGCGCCAGCCACCAGAGAACGCCGCCACCGGGCGCGCATGCGTCTCGGCCGGGAAGCCCAGACCGTGCAGCAGTTTGCCGGCGCGTGCTTCGGCGTCATAGGCGCCCAGCTCGGCCATCTTCTGGTGGGCATCGGCCACGGCTTCCCAGTCTTCGCGTGCGGTCGCAGCGGCCTCTTCGGCCAGCACGGCGGCCACCACGTCGTCGCCACCGAGCACGAAGTCGATGGCGCGGTCGGGCAGCGCCGGGGTTTCCTGTGCCACATCGGCGATGCGGATCTTGCCGGGCAGCGATACGTCGCCCTTGTCAGCTTCCAGCTCGCCACGCACGGCGGCGAACAGGCTGGATTTACCCGCGCCATTGCGGCCCACCACACCCACCCGGTAACCGGCGTGCAGGGTGAGGTCGACGTTGGACAACAGCAGGCGCTCACCCCGGCGCAGGGCGAAATTACGAAGGGAGATCATGTGGGGGGTCCGATATAACGAAACGGAATGTGCACCTAAGCAACATTCCTGCGACGCGATTCTAGCGTTAACGAATACTTGACGGACTTCCCGGTCATCACGATCACGCAAACGCGCCTTCCCGGCACGCTTGCCCAGCGCGGTCAGTTCTTCTGTCATTCCGTAAAAATGCTTTCAAAAGCAACAATTTACCGATGCCAGCGGAATTTGACACCGGGTGAAAATTCCATTAATTCGTAATTGCGCACCGCACCAACTGCGAAGAGCATCACGTTTCGCCGGTGCCATTCACCCAATTGGAGCTGCAACCTGATGAACCGCAAGTCCAGTACGCTCGCTGTCGCCGTTGCCATCGCCCTCGCCGCCCCTGCCATTCCCGCGCTGGCCCAGTCCGGCGCCAAAACCCTGGATACGGTGATCGTCACCGGCACCCGCGTGGCCGACCGCACCGTTGCCGAATCGCAGTCGCCCATCGACATCATCACCCCCGAAGCCCTGCAGGCCACCGGTTCCACCGAGCTGGCCACCGCGCTGTCGCGCGCCCTGCCCTCGCTCAACTTTCCGCGCCCGGCCCTGACCGACGGCACCAGCGGCGTGCGCCCGGCGCAGCTGCGCGGCCTGTCGCCGGACCAGGTGCTGGTGCTGGTCAACGGCAAGCGCCGCCACACCTCCGCCCAGCTCAACGTCAACGGCAGCATGGGCCGTGGCTCCTCGGCGGTGGACCTGAACACCATTCCTGTCTCGGCCATCGAGCGCGTGGAAGTGCTGCGCGACGGTGCCTCGGCCCAGTACGGCTCGGATGCCATCGCCGGCGTGGTCAACATCGTGCTCAAGGGCGCCGGCCAGGGCGGCAGCCTGGCGCTGGACGTGGGCCAGTATTCGGCCGGTGACGGCAAGCAATACCAGCTCTCCGGCGACACCGGCGTGGGCTTTGCCGATGGCCGTGGCAGCCTGCATGTCGCCGGCCAGCTCAGCCACCAGGACCGCACCAACCGTGCCGGCCCGTTCAACGCCTACGGCCTGCCCGGCCACCCGACCCCGAACACCGGCAACTATCCGGACGTGGGCCAGAAGACCTTCGTCGTCGGCGACCCGGAAACCGATACGCAGGCGGTGTCGGCCAACGCCGGCTTCGATTTCAGCGACAGCGTGCACGGCTATGCCACCGCCATCGCCAGCAACCGCGACATCACCTCCTTCGCCTTCTACCGCTCGAAGAACCACAACGCGCTGACCGCGCAGTTCTACCCGGACGGCTTCGTGCCGGAGATCAACCAGTACCTCAAGGACCGCTCGCTGGTCGCTGGCCTGAAGGGCAGCACCGAAGGCGGCTTCAACTGGGATGTGAGCTACAACTACGGCTACAGCCGCATCGACTTCCACACCCGCAACACGGTGAACTACGCGCTCGGTGCCACCAGCCCGACCAGCTTCTACGACGGCGCGCTGGAATACACCCAGAACATCGTCAACGGTGATTTCTCGCAGTCGCTGGACTGGGGCCTGGCCTACCCGGTCACCCTGTCCTTCGGCGGCGAATACCGCCAGGAGAAGTGGAACCAGTCACCGGGCGAGCCGAACTCCTACTTCGGCAGCGGTGCGCAGGGCTTTGGTGGGTTCACCCCGATCAACGCCGTGCACGCCGACCGCCACAACTACGCCGTCTACGCGGGGCTGGAAGCGGACTTCAACGACCGTTTCTCCGCCGGTGCCACGGTGCGCTATGAGGATTACTCCGACTTCGGCAACAAGACCTCGGGCAAGCTGTCGGCGCGCTATGCGTTCTCGGACGCGGTGGCCCTGCGCGCCACCGTCTCCAACGGCTTCCGTGCGCCGTCGCTGGCGCAGCAGAGCTACCAGGTCATCACCAGCAACTACATGAACGGCCAGTTTGTGGAATCGGGTACCTTCCCGGCCACCACCGCCGTCGCGCGTGCGCTGGGTGCACAGCCGCTGCAGGCAGAGACCTCCACCTCCTACAGCCTGGGCCTGGTGCTGCAGCCCACCGAGCGCCTGTACGTCACCGTCGATGCGTTCCAGATCGACATCGACGACCGCATCCTGCTCTCGTCCACGCTGGCCACCAACACCGCCACCAACGCGCTGCTGACCTCGCTGGGCATCAACAACGTCACTGCGTTCCGTTACTTCACCAATGCGGTGGACACCCGCACCCGCGGCGTGGACGTGGTGGGCAGCTACAACATCCCGCTCGCCAGCAGCGCGCTGGATCTGACCGCCAGCTACAGCTACAACGAGACCGAAGTGAAGCGCCTGGCCCCCTCGCCCGCCGTGCTGACCAGCCTGGGCCTGACCAGCCCGCTGGTGGCGCGCGATGAGATCGGCCGCCTGGAAGACACCTTCCCGCGCGACAAGGCCATCGTCGGCGGCACCTGGCGTTCGGACCACTGGACGCTGGGCCTCAACGCCACGCGCTACGGCAAGTTCACCGTGCGCCAGCTCAACGCGCTGCAGGACCAGAACTACGACCCGCAGTGGGTGCTGGACGTATCGGCCAGCTTCAAGCCGAGCGAACAGTGGACGCTGACACTGGGCGCGGACAACGTGCTTGATTCGCACCCGGACAAGGTCAACCCCGCCTACACCGGCGTCAACGCCTGGGGCCAGATGCCGTACAGCAACTACTCGCCGGGCGGCTTCAACGGCGCGTATGTGTATGGCCGCATCGGCTACAAGTGGTGATGTGCTGTTGATCGCGTGAGTGAAGAAGCCCCGGGAGACCGGGGCTTCTTTTTTGCTGAGGGCTGAGCGTTACCCCTCCCCAGCCCTCCCCTGCGCCTGCGGCGCAAGGGAGGGGGTGGTGCGCCGTGATCTTCAAGGCCCCCGGTAACCCCGCTTCTGCCCCCTCCCTTGCGCCGCAGGCGCAGGGGAGGGCTGGGGAGGGGGTAGCTCCAGAAAACACCGCCAGAGGAACCTCCCCGACACACATATCCATCAAAATCCCTGACGATCCGCGCTGTTCCACGCATGTGCACCGGTGGCACCTATAGAATCGGTATCCCCCTACTCCACTCCTGCGAGTCTCGATGCACCATGACACCGCCCTGATCAACATGCTTGCCATCGGCCTGGGCCTGGCCTTCGTGCTCGGCGCCCTGGCCAACAAACTGCGGCTGTCGCCGCTGGTGGGCTACTTGATTGCCGGTGTTGTCGTCGGCCCGTTCACTCCCGGCTTCGTCGCCGACCAGGCGCTGGCCAACCAGCTGGCCGAAATCGGCGTGATGCTGCTGATGTTCGGCGTCGGCCTGCATTTCTCGCTCAAGGACCTGATGGCGGTCAAAGCCATCGCCATTCCCGGTGCCATCGGCCAGATCGTGGTGGCCACGGTGCTTGGCTGGGGCGTGGCCACGCTGATGGGCTGGCCCACGCTGCACGGTGTTATCTTCGGCTTCTCGCTGGCCACCGCCTCCACCGTGGTGCTGCTGCGGGCAATGGAAGAGCGGCGCCTGCTGGAAACCACACGCGGCAAGATCGCGGTGGGCTGGTTGATCGTCGAAGACCTGGCCTGCGTGCTGGCACTGGTGATGATGCCAGTAATCGCCGATGTGTTCGGCCCCGATGCCGATGGCAAGGACCCCACGCTGGGCAGCCTGCTGGCCTCCATCGGCTGGACCTTCGTGCAGCTGGGCCTGTTCGTGGCGGTGATGCTGGTGGTGGGCCGCCGGGTCATCCCCTGGGTGCTGGAGCGCGTGGCCGGCACCGGCTCGCGCGAACTGTTCACCCTGGCGGTGCTGGCCATTGCGCTGGGCGTGGCGTTCGGCGCGGCCGCGCTGTTCGGCGTGTCCTTCGCCCTGGGTGCGTTCTTCGCCGGCATGATGCTCAACGAGTCCGAACTCAGCCACAAGGCCGCGCACGATTCGCTGCCGCTGCGTGACGCATTCGCGGTGCTGTTCTTCGTCTCGGTGGGCATGCTGTTCAACCCGATGATCCTGGTCGAGCACCCCTGGCAGGTGGTGGCGACGGTGCTGATCATCATGTTCGGCAAGTCCGCCGCCGCCTTTGTCATCGTGCGCGCCTTCGGCCATTCCAAGGCCACCGCGCTGACCATTTCCGCCTCGCTGGCGCAGATCGGCGAGTTCGCCTTCATCATCGCCGGGCTCGGCGTGGCGCTGCATATCCTGCCGCCGGTGGGGCAGTCGCTGGTGCTGGCCGGCGCGCTGGTGTCGATCATGCTCAACCCGCTGGTGTTCGGCCTGCTCGACCGCTGGCAGGCGCGCCACAAGGAAGCCGCGCCGGTGCCGGAAACGCCGGATATTCCGCCCGGCCCGTCGTTGGACCTGCATGACCACGCCATCGTCGTGGGCTATGGCCGCGTCGGCAGCGAGCTGGCCATGGTGCTGCGCGAGCGTGGCGTGCCAGTGCTGGTCATCGACGACAACCGCGAGCATGTGGAACGCGCGCACGCGGCCGGCATCCCCGGCATCCGTGGCAGCGCGGCCTCGGACAAGGTGCTGGCCGAAGCCCACCCGGAGCGCGCCAAGATCGCGGTGCTGGCCATTCCGCAGCCACTGGAGTCGGGCGAGGTGCTGGCCAAGCTGCGCGCCATCAACCCGGGCCTGACCCTGCTGGCGCGCGCGCACAGCGATGCCGAGGTCAAGCACCTGCTCGAACACGGCGCCGATGGCACGGTGATGGCCGAGCGCGAACTGGCCTATTCGCTGGCGGAAATGATCATGTCCACCCCGCCCTACCGTGCCCTGCGCGCCGGCCCGGTGCAGCCGCTGGCCGGCACTTGAGCCCTGCTGCTGGCGCTGCTGCCGGGCAGCTGCGCCAGATGAGCCTGCAGCAGATCGATCGCCTGCTTTACCTTCCGGTTGCGCTTTGCGTTGCGGGTGACTGCTGCGTGTGAGCCTTGCCCTCACCCCAACCCCTCTCCCGCCAGCGGGAGAGGGGCTCAAAGCGCCGCGATCCTCATGACTCAGGCCCCTCTCCCGTTCACGGGAGAGGGGTTGGGGTGAGGGCAAAAAGCCGCCTACCTCAAGCCTGCATCAACGCCTGTTCCAGATCGGCCAGCAGGTCATCGATGTGCTCGATGCCGATGGACAGGCGCACCGTATCCAGGGTGACACCCGCCTTCGCCAGTTCCGATTCATCCAGCTGCCGATGCGTGGTCGAAGCAGGATGCGTGGCCAGCGACTTCGCATCGCCCAGGTTCACCAGCCGTGTGAACAGCTGCAGCGCATCCAGGAAGCGCGCGCCGGCCTCGCGCCCGCCCGGCAGGCCGAAGGTGAGCACACCCGAGCCCTGCCCGCGCAGGTACTTCTGCACCAGCGCATGCTCCGGGTGGTCCGGCAGCGCGGCGTAGTTCACCCAGGCCACCTTGGCGTGCTTCTGCAGGTAAGCCGCAACCGCCAGCGTGTTGCTGTTGATGCGGTCCATGCGCAGCGCCAGCGTTTCAATGCCCTGCAGTATCTGGAACGCGTTGAACGGGGAAATCGCCGCGCCCATGTTGCGCAGCGGCACCACCCGCGCACGGCCGATGTAAGCCGCAGGGCCGAGGGCTTCGGTATACACCACGCCGTGGTAGCTCACATCCGGCGTGTTGAGCCGTGGGAAACGCTGCTTGTGCTCGGCCCACGGGAAGCGGCCTGAATCGACAATGGCTCCGCCCAGGCTGGTGCCGTGGCCACCGAGATACTTGGTCAGCGAATGCACCACGATGTCGGCACCGAAATCGAAGGGGCGCTGCAGGTAGGGCGTGGCCACGGTGTTGTCCACAATCACCGGCACACCGTGCGCATGGGCGATGTTGGCGATGGCTTCAATGTCGGTGATGTTGCCGCGCGGGTTGCCGATGGATTCAACGAACACCGCCTTGGTGCGCTCGTCGATCAACGCAGCAAAGGCCTGCGGATCGGCATAGTCGGCAAAACGGGTCTGGATGCCGAACTGCGGTAGCGTGTGCGCGAACAGGTTGTAGGTGCCGCCATAAAGCGCGCTGGAAGCCAGGATGTTGTCGCCCGCCTCGGCAATGGTCTGGATGGCGTAGCTGATGGCTGCCTGCCCGGAGGCCAGCGCCAGCGCGCCCACGCCCCCTTCCAGTGCGGCGATGCGCTTCTCCAGCACATCGGTGGTCGGGTTCATGATGCGGGTGTAGATGTTGCCCTGCACCTTCAGGTCGAACAGGTCGGCACCGTGCTGGGTGTCATCGAAGGCGTAAGCCACCGTCTGGTAGATCGGCACCGCCACCGCACGGGTGGTCGGGTCGGGGCTATAGCCGCCGTGCACGGCGATGGTTTCAGGCTTCCAGTCGGGCGCGCTCATCGTGGGCTCTCATCGCTCTGTGGGGCCGGCCACGATAGCCCACAACCGTTGCCGGGATGCCAACGGTTGCAATGGTTACATCTGCACGCTCGCGCCGCCGCCATGCAGCACTGTGCAGGGCGACGCGGCGCGACTTGCCTCAGCGGCGTGGTGCTGCGGCCGGCGCCGGGCACGGATGCCTGGCATCGCGCTCGTTGCAGACCCTCACCTCGTGCAGGTATTGCACCCACTGCACCACTTGTGCGGCGGCGGGTTCAAAGCGGAACGCCTTCTGCACCACGTAGAAATGCTCCTGCCCCTTGATGCCCTTGAACCAGGTGTACTCGGGCTTGCCGCTCTGCGGGTTGTTTGGGCAGGTGAGCTGCAGCACGGCGAACGGGTAGCCGTTCTCCTCACCCTCGATGATCCAGTGGTTGTTGGCGCCCGGGCAGGCCTTCATCCAGCTGTGCTCGATGAAGGCCAGGTACTGGCGCGGCGTCATCTGCGGTGTCGGCGGCGATGCATTGACGGTCAGCATCTCGGTCCAGTTCTGCACGGTCTGGCCTGCAGGAACGTATTCCCACATTCGCCCACCATTGGGCTGGGTGTGCTCGAACCCCTGCACATAGCCCTTTGCCTGCGGCCTGAGCAGTTGCTCGGCGCCGGACTGTGCGTGCGCTGCCGGGGTGAACATCGCAGCCGCCAACAGACCCGCCATGATTCCATTGCGCATCATCGTGAACTCCCTTTCGTTGAGGTAAGCCTGCAGTGCAGCCCAGCTACCGGGCACATCCTGCACGGCAGGCCGACCATACCGCGCTGCTTCGCCCATGTGGTCAGTGTGGTGTGAAGTCATGGAATGGGCGAGGACCGCTTACCCCCCATCCGCCCTTCGGGGCACCTTCCCCCCCTGGCGGGAGAAGGGACGGGTCTTTTATTTCTGGCGAAAGCCTCGTGCCCCCATCCGCCCCTTCGGGGCACCTTCCCCCGCTGGCGGGGGAAGGGACGGGTCCTTTATTTCTGGCGAAAGCCTCGTGCCCCCATCCGCCCCTTCGGGGCACCTTCCCCCGCTGGCGGGGGAAGGGACAGGTCTTTTATTTCTGGCGAAAGTCTCCTGCCCCCATCCGCCCCTTTCGGGGCACCTTCCCCCGCTGGCGGGGGAAGGGACGGGTCCTTTATTTCTGGCGAAAGCCTCGTGCCCCCATCCGCCCCTTTCGAGGCACCTTCCCCCGCTGGCGGGGGAAGGGACAGGCCCTCCGCCAATCGGGGCGATCAGGCCTTGGCGAACTGCAGCTGGCCGCCGCCGGCTTCCACCCTGATGGTGTCGCCACTGGCGAACTCGCCGGCCAGGATCTTCTGCGCCAACGGGTTTTCCAGCTGCGCCTGGATGGCACGCTTCAGCGGGCGGGCACCGTAGATCGGGTCGAAACCCACGTTGCCCAGCAGGTCGAACGCCGAATCCTCCACCTGCAGGTGCAGGCCACGTTCGGCCAGGCGCTTTTCCAGGCCACGCATCTGGATGCGCGCGATCTGCTTGATCTGCTGCTTGTCCAGCGGGTGGAACACCACGATGTCGTCCAGGCGGTTGATGAACTCCGGGCGGAAGTGCGCCTGCACCACGCCCATCACCGCCGCCTTCATCTGCATGTAGGCCTCCGGGCTGTCGTCGCCGCTCATGTCCTGGATCTGGTGCGAGCCCAGGTTCGAGGTCATCACGATGACGGTGTTGCGGAAGTCCACGGTGCGGCCCTGGCCGTCGGTCAGGCGGCCATCGTCCAGCACCTGCAGCAGGATGTTGAACACGTCCGGATGCGCCTTTTCCACTTCATCCAGCAGAATCACGCTGTACGGGCGGCGGCGCACGGCCTCGGTGAGGTAGCCACCTTCCTCGTAGCCCACGTAGCCCGGGGGCGCGCCGATCAGACGCGCCACGCTGTGCTTCTCCATGAACTCACTCATGTCGATGCGCACCATCGCGTCGGGCGAGTCGAACAGGAAGTCCGCCAGCGCCTTGGTCAGCTCGGTCTTGCCCACGCCGGTCGGGCCCAGGAACAGGAACGAGCCACTCGGGCGGTTGGGATCGGACAGGCCCGCGCGCGAACGGCGCACCGCATCGGACACCACGCGGATGGCCTCTTCCTGGCCCACCACGCGGTTGTGCAGCATGTCTTCCATGCGCAGCAGCTTGTCGCGCTCGCCTTCCAGCATCTTGCTCACGGGAATGCCGGTCCAGCGCGCGACGACCTCGGCGATCTCCTCCTCGGTCACCTTGTCCTGCACCAGCTTGAAATCCTTGTGCTCGGCCTCGTTGGCGGCGGCAAGCTGCTTCTCCAGTGCCGGCAGCTTGCCGTACTGCAGCTCGCTCATCAGCGCGAAGTCCTGGCGCCGCTGCGCGGCCTCCAGCTCCAGCTTCACCTGCTCTATCTGCTCCTTGATCTTCGTCGCGCCCTGCAGCGCCGCCTTCTCCGACTTCCAGATTTCGTTGAGGTCGGAGAACTCGCGCTCCAGACTTTCAATTTCATTTTCCAGATCGGCAAGACGCTTCTGCGAGGCGTCGTCCTTCTCCTTCTTCAGCATTTCACGCTGGATCTTGAGCTGGATCAGGCGCCGCTCCATGCGGTCGAGCTCTTCCGGCTTGGAGTCGATCTCCATGCGGATGCGGCTGGCCGCTTCGTCCATCAGGTCGATGGCCTTGTCCGGCAGCTGGCGGTCGCTGATGTAGCGGTTGGACAGCGTGGCGGCGGCGACAATCGCCGGGTCGGTGATTTCCACACCATGGTGCACCGCGTACTTCTCTTTGAGCCCGCGCAGAATCGCGATGGTGTCCTCCACCGTCGGCTCGCCCACAAACACCTTCTGGAAGCGGCGCTCCAGCGCGGCATCCTTCTCGATGTACTGGCGGTACTCGTCCAGCGTGGTCGCGCCGATGCAGTGCAGCTCGCCGCGCGCCAGCGCCGGCTTGAGCATGTTGCCCGCGTCCATGGCGCCATCGGCCTTGCCCGCACCCACCATGGTGTGCAGCTCGTCGATGAACAGGATGATCTGGCCTTCGTTCTTGGCCAGGTCGTTGAGCACGCCCTTCAGGCGCTCCTCGAACTCACCACGGAACTTGGCCCCTGCGATCAACGCGCCCATGTCCAGCGACAGCACGCGCTTGCCGCGCAGGCCCTCGGGCACTTCGTCGTTGATGATGCGCTGGGCCAGGCCTTCGACAATGGCGGTCTTGCCCACGCCGGGTTCGCCGATCAGCACCGGGTTGTTTTTGGTACGGCGCTGCAGCACCTGGATGGTGCGGCGGATTTCCTCATCGCGGCCGATCACCGGGTCCAGCTTGCCGCTCTCGGCACGCGCGGTGAGGTCGATGGTGTACTTCTCCAGCGCCTGGCGCTGTTCTTCGGCGTTTTCGCTCTGCACGGTTTCTCCGCCCCGCAATTTGTCGATGGCTGCTTCCAGCTTCTTCCTGTCGGCACCGGCCGCGCGCAGCGCCATGCCTGCCGCACCACCGTCATCGGTGGCAGCCAGCAGGAACCACTCGCTGGCGATGAACTGGTCGTTGTGCTGCTGGGCCAGCTTGTCGGTGTTGTTGAGCAGGCGCACCAGGTCGTTGCCCATGGACAGGTTGCCGGCCTGGCCGGATACCTTGGGCAGCGCATCAAGTGCTTCGGTCAGCCGCTCGCGCAGCACCGGCACGTTGGCACCGGCCTGCGACAGCAGCGGGCGGCTGCTGCCACCGGCTTGGTCGAGCAGCGCGCTGAGCACATGCACCGGCTCGATGATGTTGTTGTCACGGCCAACCGCCAGCGACTGGGCATCCGCCAAAGCCTTCTGGAAACTGGAGGTGAGCTTGTCCATCCGCATGGGTCTTCTTCCTCTGAGTCGGGGGCCAGCGTTGCTGGCGATACTGTTCCAGATGCGGTTGCCGCGGCGTGATTCAAGGCCATGGCATGCACCAATTCAGGTGCAGGCAGCCATTGCCCGGCCAGTATCGCCAGCGCCCCGCCGCCGGCCTTGATCCAACGCAAACCCGTGCGTGGGCGGGCTCAGCCCCGGGTGACCTCGGCACGCAGTGCGCGCAGCTGCTGCTTCACCGCTGCGGCCTGCGCGGCGTCCAGCCGCAGCAGTGCCTTCTGGCCCACCGACAGCTGCTGCAGCGCGGGGTCCACGAAACGCTGCCTGCCACGTTCATCGGCCTGCACCGCAAGCGGGCGCTGGGGCTCGGGCGCGGCCAGCAGGTGGTCGATCACCGCTACCAGGCGGTCGTTGAAATGTGCGTGCGGGTGGCCCGTCTCGCGGTAGGCCTGCTGGAACAGCGGGTAGAAGCGGCGATAGGCCTTGCCCAGCGCGGCCACGTCGGCCTGGCTGAAGGCCGCCACATAGGGCGCGTAGCGGGCGCTGTTGGCCGCGGCGATCTGGCTGCCGCCCTCGGCGCCCGGCTCCACCTGCAGCGCACCCGGCAACGGCCTGACCGCCATTGCCGTGGCCGGCAGGCTGGGCTGGGTGAGGTTGTCGATATGCACCACCACCCGCTGCACCAGATGCTCGCGCAGCAGCAGGCCCAGGGCATCGGCCGGAAACAGCGCACCCAAGGCCTGCCACGCGGCCGCATCGCTGTCGGTCAGCCCGGGCAGCGCCGGGTCGGCGGCATCTTCAGCCGCCAGCGGATACTGCGGCCCGGACGGTGTGGCGGGCGCCGTGGGCTCGGGCGGCGCGGAGGGGCCTGCTGGTGGCAAGGGCTCCGGCAGCGCGTTCACCTGCGGCGAGGCCAGCTTCTGCAGGTCGTCCTTGAACAACCACCAGCCCGCGCCACCCACAGCCACCACACCCACGATCACCCACGGCCATACGGCCTTGCGCTTCTGCATCACCTGCACCTCACAATCACAGCATGTGAAGGTGTGACCGGGCAGGCGGCGCAGGGTTCCCCTGCTAGTGCGCGGTGTCGCCAGCGCGCGGCTTCTGCAGCGACAGCAACCCCAGCAGCACCGCCAGGGCCACATAGGCACCGGCAAACTGCCAGCTGATGATCTTCGGCAGGCCTTCCAGCATCCACGGCAGATAGATGCCGCCACGCGGATCCACCGAGTGGATCAGGCCGAACAGGGTCAGCCCCGCCGCCACCAGCATCAGCACCGCGCCACGCCGCAGCTGGCCTTCGATCATCGCCACCACCGTGGCGATCCACAGCATGGCGGTGATGATGAAGCCGTTGCCCAGGGTGAAGATAACCGCCAGTTCCGGCAGGCCATGGCCATCAAGCTGTGTGGTCAGTTCCACCAGCCGCTCCGGTGACAGCCAGCCCGGTGCCTTGATCGCCAGCAGATAGGCCACCGACGGCAGGAAGCCGAACACCATGGCACCGGCATGCTGGCGCGGCGTGGCCTGGAAGGCCTGGGTGGTGATGTCGATGGCGACATAGACGATGATCGGCGCCAGCACCGCCAACGGCAGCCACTGCACCAGCCCGGAAATCACGCCGAGCATGCCACCGATGCCGATGAACAGACCCGTCAGCAGCGTGTAGCCGCTGCGCGCGCCCATGTGCTTGTACGCCGGCTGGCCGATGTACGGCGTGGTCTGCGCCACACCGCCGCAGACACCGGCCACCAGCGTGGCCACCGCTTCAACCAGCAGGATGTCGCGGGTGCGGTAGTCATCACCAGCCGCACGCGCGCTCTCGGACACATTGATGCCGCCCACCACCATCAGCAGGCCGAACGGCAGCAGCAGCGGCAGGTAGTTCATGGCGGCAGGCAGGCCGTCGATGAACCCCAGCGTCGGCAGCGGCAGCACCACCTGGGGCGGCGTCCACTGCGGCAGCTTGAAGCCCGGCGCACCCAGCCCGGCCGAGCCCAAGCCGTAGTACAGCGCCGTGCCGACCACAAAGGCCACCAGCACACCGGGCGCGCGGATCGGCAGCCGGCCCTTGGCGATCAGCACATACAGCAGCAGCCCCAGCGTGACGAAGCCGGCCACCGGCGAGCGCAGCGTTTCCAGCAGTGGCAGCAGGCCCATCAGCACCAGCGCGATGCCGGCGATGGAGCCCAGCAGCGCAGCACGCGGCAGCGCGCGGGTCACCGCTTCGCCCACGAACGAAAGCACGAACTTCAGCACGCCCATGATCACCAGCGCGGCCATGCCCAGCTGCCAGGTGGCAATGGCCGCCGCCTGCGGCTCCATGCCCTGCTGCTTGAAGCCGGCAAATGCCGGGCCCAGCACCAGCAGCGCCATGCCGATGCTGGTGGGCGCATCCAGCCCCAGCGGCATGGCGGTGACATCGGCGCGGCCGGTGCGCGCGGCCAGCCGCCGCGCCATCAGCGTATACATCAGGTTGCCCACCAACACGCCGAATGCGGTGCCGGGGAACATGCGCCCGAACACCACCTCCGCCGGGAACTGGAAAATGCCCACCAGCGCCATGGCGATGAAACCAAGGATGGACAGGTTGTCTACCACCAGGCCGAAGAAACCGTTGAGGTCGCCGGGTACGAACCAGCGTGCGCGCGGTGATGTGGAAGCAGTGGGAGCAGTCATGGCGTCAGGGCAGGAATCAGGAAAGAGTCAAAGCGGAAAATCAATGTGCGGGGAACGGGTCTGCGCAGTGAGCGGATCATGGCGAATCGAACACCTGTACCCAACCCGATACCGGGCCACGCGTGGGATTGCGATAACGCACCTGCAACCGCCCTTCGGCCACATCCATCAGCTCGACGTGGTCGCCCTTGACCAGATAGCGCGTGGTCGTCGCCTCATCCGCAGTGCGGTACAGCGGCAGGCGCGCCGGCACCACCACGGCACCGGCACCGTGCAGGGGCACACCTTCCGGGGGCGGTTCCAGTGCATTCCAGATGGCCTGCTCCTGCCGCTCGCCTGCGGCGTTCCAACTACTCCATACCACCAGCAGGTCGGCCTCATCCGGTGCATCCAGCCGCAGAAACGGCGCCAGCTGCGCAGCATCAATACCGGCCATGCTCATGGAACGGTAGAGGTAGAGGCGGGCACCCTCATAACGGTAGACATCGCTGTACCACATCGGCCCGCTGCGGCAGCTGCTGGTCAGGGTGCGTGTGGCCGGCTGCGGGCTCAGCGACCAGAAGCCGCCACAGGTGGCCTCGGGTGCCTCCGGCCAGATCAACTCCTGGAAGTCGCCCGTCGTGGGCGCGTACAGGTAGACGCGGTTGCCTTCGTTGACCTGGCCAAGCGGCGTACTGGCGATCAGATCCTGATAGCCGTCGAAATTGTAGTCACCGTGCGACCAGCGCGCGGGCTGCTCTTCCGGCTCCTGCGGCGCCAACCGCTGGGTCGATGATGCGCGGTTGGTGGTCACCTCGATGTCCCCCCCCTCTAGCAGCCGCGCATGCGCGGTGATGCCGGGTGCCACCTCGAACCGCAGCGCGTCATCCGCGTCGCTGGCCTGCGCCACAGGCAGAGACAGCGGCAGCAGCGCCAATCCGCAGCACAGGCGCGACGCGCGGGAGGTGTTCAATGACATGGGGGCACTCTGCCGGCAGGGTCGCTCGATCCTCGTTGGTTCAGAACGAAACGTCCACCGCCTGCTTGGCCCACAGCACCGACTGGTGCCGGGTGGCCTGCTTCCATGCGAGGCGGATGGCCTCGATGTCGTTGCGGCGCTGCGGGGTGTCCTCGTGCAGGATCACCAGCACCTTGGTGCCCAGGCGGTTCGGCTCCGCTGCGCCACGGAACAGCCACTGGCCATAGGCGTCGAACACAGTCAGGCCATCCGGGAAGCGCGGCGTCACTTCCTTGTCCAGGAAGGCGCGCCACTGCGCCTCGCTGACCACATCGGTCTGCTCGCGCCTGGATACCCCGCTCTCCTCGCCCACGCCGAAGTACAGCTCACTGCGCGCCCAGCCAACGGCTTCGGCGGGGCGCTGCGCATCGCCCTGCAGGGCAGCGGTTGCCTGCTGGCCGGTGGTGGCGGGTGGCGCGGCGAACGCACTGCCGGCAACGCACAGCAACAGCGGCAGAACGGCGGAATACAGCTTCATGGAAAACCTCCGGCAAAGGGCGACACGGTGGCATCCAAGGCACCGCAGGGGATATCACGGCCGCACATCTGCATATAACCAACAGGGCTTGCACCGGGCCGTGCGTTCACGCCAAGATAATATATCGCTTCATCCAGATGGATGTAAGCGCCCGCCCTACCCGCCCGTTCTGCCCCCGGAGTTTCCATGTACCGCCCCACCTCGGCCCCGCTTGGCCTGGCCATCGCCCTGGCGCTGTCTTCCCCCGCTTTTGCCCAGGACGGCACCAACCCGGCCACCACGCTGGACACGGTTATCGTCACCGGCACCCGCGCCGTGGACCGCACCGTGCTCGAATCCACCTCCCCGGTGGACGTGCTCAGCGCCGAGGACATCCGCAAGGCGGGCGTGGTCAATGGCGAACTGGGCAGCGCGCTGCAGGCGCTGCTGCCGTCGTTCAACTTCCCGCGCCAGTCCAACTCCGGTGGTGCCGACCATGTGCGCGCCGCGCAGCTGCGTGGCCTCTCGCCGGATCAGGTGCTGGTGCTGGTCAACGGCAAGCGCCGCCACAACAGCGCGCTGGTCAACACCGACAGCAAGATCGGCAAGGGCACCACGCCGGTGGACTTCAACGCCATCCCGGTCAGCGCGATCAAGCGCATCGAAGTGCTGCGCGACGGCGCCGGCGCGCTGTACGGCTCTGACGCGGTGGCCGGGGTGATCAATGTGATCCTCGATGACATACCGGAAGGCGGTGCCATCGAAGCCAGCTTCGGCGCGCACCACACCGACCTCAAGCCGATCGGCCGCACCCTCACCGATGGCCAGAGCAGCTATGTCAGCGCCAAGGTCGGCACCGCACTCACCGACGATGGCGGCTTTCTGCGCGTGGGCCTGGAGCTGAAGAACCGCGAGGCCACCAACCGCGCCGGCTTCGACCAGATCCCGCCGTGGGAAGCACAGACGCCGGACAACCTGGCACTGGCCGGCAAGCGCAATTATTCGCTGGGCGATGGTGCCAGCAAGGATCTCAACGCCTGGTTCAATACCGAAATTCCGTTCGGTGCCACTTCCAGAGCCTATGCCTTCGGCACCTACAACCAGCGTGACACCGAGGGTGCCAACTACTTCCGCTACCCGGATGGCGAGGCCAACTGGAAGCAGTTGTATCCCAACGGCTACCGCCCGATTTCCGAAGGCGAAAACCTCGACGCGCAGCTGGTTGCAGGCGCACGCGGCCAGTGGGGTGAGTGGAACTACGATGCCAGCCTGGACCACGGCCGCAACGAGTTCACCTACCGCCTGCGCAACTCGCTCAACGCTTCACTGGGCCCAACCAGCCCCACCCGTTTCAAGACCGGTGATTTCAGCTTCGCGCAGACCACCGCCAATCTCGATGTGGGCCGCATCTTCGTGCGCGAGAACGACAGCCACAGCCTGGGCTTTGGCGTGGAAGGCCGCCACGAACGCTACGAGACCGGCGCGGGCGACCCGGCCAGCTATGCCGCCGGCCCCTACACCGACCGTCCGACCGGCTCGCAGGCCGGTGGCGGCCTGGCCCCGCAGGACGAGGCGGACCTGTCGCGCGACGTGCTCAGCGCCTACGCCAGCCTGTCCTCCACCTTCGGCGAGAAGTTCTCCACCGATGTGGCCGCGCGCTACGAGCACTATGAAGACTTCGGCAGCGAGTTCACCGGCAAGCTCGGCGCACGCTACGAATTCGTCCCCGCGTTCGCCCTGCGTGGTGCGGTGAGCAACAACTTCCGCGCGCCGTCGCTGAGCCAGACCGGCTACGAATCCACCTCCACCGGCTATACCGCAGGTGGCCAGCTGGTGCAGGGCCGCCTGCTGTCGGTGAACAACCCCATCGCGCGTGCGCTGGGCGCCACCGATCTGGAGCCGGAGAAGTCGCTGAACTACAGCATCGGCTTCACCAGCCGGATCGGCGGCCACTTCGACATGTCGCTGGATCTGTTCCAGATCGACATCGACGATCGCATCGCGCTGTCCGAAAGCATCACCGGTGACGCGCTCACCGATTTCGTGCAGCAGCGGTTCGGCGTGGGTGGGCTGGAAAGCGCGCATTACTTCGTCAACGCCGCCGACACCCGCACGCGCGGCGCGGAGTTTGTCGCCAACTGGCGGCAGTCGCTGGGCAACGGCGACCTGCTGCTGACCGGCACCTGGAGCTATGCCAAGACCGAGCTGAAGAACGTGCTGGCCACGCCCGCGCAGCTGCTGGCGCTGGACCCGGACTACGTGCTGTTCGGCGTTGAAGAGAGCAACACCCTCACTGATGCCGCACCGCGCACCCGAGCGCAGCTGGCCGCCAGCTGGGCCAATGACCGCTGGTCGCTGAGCAGCCGCGTCAGCCGCTACGGCAGCGCCACGCGCGTATTCGATTTCGGTGGCGGTTTCGTGCCCACCCAGACCTACAGCGCCGAATGGCAGCTGGATGCCGAAGCCGAATTCCGCATCACCCCGAAGTGGAGCGTGGCCATCGGCGGCCAGAACCTCACCGACAACTACCCGGACCGATCCAACGAGGACATCCACTACTTCGGCAACCTGCCCTACGACGTGCTCTCGCCGGTCGGCAGCAACGGCGCGTACTGGTACGGCCGGGTTCGCTATACGTTCTGAGGCACCTGCTGCCCACCCGCTCAGCCAATCCCTTCCCCCGCACGCGGGGGAAGGTGCCCTGAAAGGGCGGATGGGGGAGCATCGCCGGCACCTTCAGCCTGCTCCGGTTCAACCGCCACCGGCCCACTTCACCGCACCGCCCTCCACACCCCCGTCATCCCGAATTAACACCGCATCGCTTCCCTTACGCATGCCGGCAGATCGACCCGGCCGGCCTGTCCATCCGTGTGGAGGCGTATATGTTCGAGTCGTTGATCCGCGAAGCGGCAAGCCGCTTTCATCTTGGCGACAACGCAGGACGCCTGGTGCGCCTGCTTGTCGATTCCATTTTCGACCCGGCCTATGGGGGCTTTGCCGGCCTGCGACGACGCTTCGACGAAGCCGGGCTCGATGGCCTGTTCTCATCCTGGATAGGCACCACGCCCGGTGACAACGTGCTGCAGCCGGACCAGTTCAGTGCCGGCTTCGGCCAGACCCAGGCCAGCTCCATCGCCAACACACTCGGCATTCCCGTGGCCGCGGTGAACATGGCCGGCGCCTGGCTGCTGCCCAAGATCATCGGCCTGCTCACGCCGGGCGGCACCATTCCCACCACACGCCCCGCTGATTACGAAGGCTGGTTCACCGCAGCGCCTGTCGCGGCCGCACCGGTGGAACCGGTTCATGTCACGCGCCCGGCGCCCACACCGGTGGCGTCTTCCGGCGGCTGGTGGAAGTGGGTGTTGCTGCTGCTGGCACTGCTCATCGCGTTCTTCCTGTTCCGCAGCTGCAGGAAGGAGGAAGCCGTCGTGCCTCCGCCGCCCGCCACACCGGTTGCCGCCACGCAGCCTGCCGCGCCTGCGGAAAAGGCCAACGCGCGCTTCGGCTTCGAGAATGTCGATGGCAAGGTGATGGTCAACGGCCAGGTGCCGACCGATGCCGAAAAGACCCGGCTGTGGGATGCGCTCAAGGCCAACTTCGGCGAAGGCAACCTGTCCGGCGACATCACCGTTGACCCGGCCACCCTGCCTGCCGAGTGGCTGGACAAGCTCATCGCCGCCCTGCCCGAGCTGAAAGCCAAGGGGCTGAAATTCGGCTTTGATGGCAACAAGCTCAGCATCGACACCAGTGGTCTTGCCGAAGCCGATCGTTTCACCGTCAGCGACAAGTTGCGCAGCCTGTTTGGCGGCTTCGAGATCAGCGGCCTGTGGGACCGCGCCGCCGCAGCACTCGCGGGGCTCAAGGCCGGTTTCAGCAGCGGTGATCTGGTGAAGGCACTGAACCTGATGAACATCTATTTCGACACAGGTTCGGCCAGCATCACCCGCGACAGCATGGAAACCCTCACCAGTGCAGCCAATGCGATCAAGCAGGCCCCCGCCGGCACGGTGATCGAAGTGGGCGGGCATACAGACAACACCGGCGATGCCGCCGCCAACATGACCCTGAGCCAGCAGCGCGCCGATGCCGTCGTCGCCAAGCTCGGCGAACTGGGTGTCGCGGCCGGCACGCTCACCGCCAAGGGCTATGGCCAGACCAAGCCACGCGCCAGCAACGACACCGAGGAAGGCAAGGCACAGAACCGCCGCATCGAGTTCGCAGTGACCAAATAAGCACTCTTGCCCCTCTCCCGCGCGCGGGAGAGGGGTTGGGGTGAGGGCAACGAAGTCAGATGGAGTGAATACGCTGCGGGGGGCGCCCACGATTGGACTTCAAACCCCAAAGCACCAATAGCGCCCTCATCCACCCCTTCGGGGCACCGTTCCCCCCAAAGGGGGCAGGTTCCACAGACGGGAGAAGGGTGTGATCTGCGCCTTGCTGGGGTTCTCTGGCAGCTCGGCTGAGATTGGACGCCAATCAGGCATCGGAGCGGGTCTTTGCGAGCGCCGCGACAAACCTCTGCTCGCATGACCTTTCTGTAACACCCGATAGGGCATAGTGTGCGCATGCTCGAACAACTACAGCGTCCGCCACCTCCGGCGCTGGCGGATGACGATGCGCTGTTTCTCGATGTCGACGGCACCCTGGTCGCCTTTGCCGACCATCCCGACAAGGTGGTGCCTGCCGACGATCTGCCGCACCTGTTGCAGAATACCGCCCAACGACTGGGAGGCGCACTGGCACTGGTCAGTGGCCGGCCCGTGGATCAGCTTGATCGGCTGACGCACCCACTGCGCCTGCCTGCCGCCGGCCTGCACGGCGCACAGCTGCGCCCGCTGGCCGACCACGACATCCCCGCCGCCGACACCGCCGAGTGGCTGCATGACCTGCATCTGCGCGCTGAAAAGCTCGCCCACCAGCACCCCGGCGTATTGGTCGAACACAAGGGCAGCGCGCTCGCCCTGCATTGGCGCCTGGCACCGCAGGCCGCTGATGCAGTGCAGTCCTTCGCGCGGGAACAGCTCGCACGACTACCCGGCGTGCGCCTGCAGCCGGGCAACAACGTCATCGAATTCGTGACCGCCCTGCATGACAAGGGCAGCGCAGTGCGCACACTGATGCAAGCACCACCTTTTTCTGGCCGCCGCCCCATCTTCGTGGGCGATGACCTCACCGATGAAGCCGGCTTCACCGCCGCCGCGCAGCTGGGCGGCCACGGCGTGCTGGTAGGCAGCCGCGCCGGCAGCAATGCGCGCCATGCGCTGGCTGACATCGACGCCGTGCACCGTTGGCTGCGCGGCACACCGCCGTAAATCCTGCGGCACCCATGGCGCTCCGGCGCCATCCAACACAGGAGAACACAATGCAACGGGCCAACCTCGACCTGGCCGTCATCGGCAATGGCAGCTTCGGCGCACTGATCGACAAGCGCGCACGCATCGTCTGGAGTTGCCTGCCAGCGTTTGATGGTGACCCCGGTTTCTGCGCGCTGCTCTCGCCCACCGATCACGACGGCGGCGATTTCAGCATCGAGCTGGAAGACTTCAGCCACAGCGAGCAGCAGTACTTCACCAATACCGCGATCCTGCGCACGGTGCTGCACGACGCGCACGGCGGCGCAGTGGAGGTGATCGACTTCGCCCCACGCTGGAAGCGTAATGGCCGCCTGTACCGGCCACCAAGCGTGATCCGCCGCATCCGCCCGCTCGCTGGCTCGCCGCGCATCCGCGTACTGGCGCGGCCATTGGCCGACTGGGGCGCGCGTGTGCCTGAGACCACCTGGGGCAGCAATCACCTGCGCTGGCTGCTGCCGGGCTTCACCCTGCGCCTGACCACCGATGTGCCGGTGCGCTTCATCCGCGACGCCCTGCCCTTCGCGCTGACCCAGCCGATGGAGCTGGTGCTGGGCGTGGATGAAACCCTCACCCAGCCGTTGGCCAGCTACGCGCAGGATGCGCAGCAGCGCACCGCCGAATACTGGCGCGAGTGGGTGCGCTACCTGTCCATTCCGCTGGAATGGCAGGACGCGGTTATCCGCAGCGCGA
This sequence comes from Stenotrophomonas sp. UBA2124, assembly GCA_002329155.1. Taxonomy (GTDB): domain Bacteria; phylum Pseudomonadota; class Gammaproteobacteria; order Xanthomonadales; family Xanthomonadaceae; genus Stenotrophomonas. Next base: position 124,007 of record DCXY01000029.1, read on the forward strand.
TCACCCTGAAGCTGTGCCAGTACGAGGACAGCGGCGCCATCATCGCGGCGATGACCACCTCCATTCCGGAGGCACCGGGCAGTTCACGCAACTGGGATTACCGCTATTGCTGGCTGCGCGATGCCGCCTTCGTGGTGCGCGCACTCAACCGGCTGGGCGCAACCCGCTCGATGGAAGGCTTCCTGCACTACATCTTCAACCTGGCCAGCAACGACGGCAGCCTGCAGCCCCTGTACGGTATCGCCATGGAGGACCGGCTGGACGAACACGAGGTGCCATCACTGGCCGGCTATCGCGGCATGGGCCCGGTACGGCGCGGCAACCTGGCCTGGGTGCAGAAGCAGCATGACGTGTATGGCTCGGTGGTGCTGGCCTCCACCCAGCTGTTCTTCGACCAGCGGCTGGAGGCACCCGGCGATGCCGCCACCTTCGCGCGGCTGGAGCCACTCGGCGAACGCGCCTATGCGCTGCACGACGTGCCTGATGCCGGCCTGTGGGAGTTCCGTGGTCGCACCTCCGTGCACACGTATACCGCTGCCATGTGCTGGGCTGCCTGCGACCGACTGGCCAAGATCGCCCTGCGCCTGCAGTTGAACGAACGCGCAGCACTGTGGCGCCAGCGCGCCGACGCCATCCACCAGCGCGTGCTGGAACGTGGCTGGAACGAGGAACTGGGCCATTTCACCGATGCCTGGGGCAGCCGGCACCTGGATGCATCGCTGCTGTTGCTGGCCGACATCGGCTTCATCGACCCCATGGATCCGCGCTACATCGCCACGGTGGAAGCCATCGGCCGCGATCTCAAACACGGCGATGCCCTGTTCCGCTACATCGCGCCGGATGACTTCGGCGCGCCGGAAACCAGCTTCACCATCTGCACGTTCTGGTACATCGACGCGCTGGCCGCCATCGGCCGCATGGACGAAGCGCGCGCCCTGTTCGAGAGCGTGCTGGCGCGCCGCAACCATGTGGGCCTGCTGTCCGAAGACCTGGCCTTCAGCGATGGCGAAATGTGGGGCAACTTCCCGCAGACGTACTCGCATGTGGGCCTGATCACGGCGGCCATGCGGCTCTCGCGCAACTGGCAGGACGCCTCATGAGCCGGCTGGTGGTGGTGTCCAACCGCGTGGCGGTACCGGGCGAATCGCGCGCAGGCGGCCTTGCGGTGGGCCTGCTGGCGGCACTGCAGGAACGTGGCGGGCTGTGGTTCGGCTGGAGCGGGCGCAGCGTCACCGAGGAAAGCGGCCACCTGCACGAGCAGACCGACGGCAACATCCGCTACGTCACCATGGACCTCTCCAAACAAGACCTGGAGACCTACTACAACGGCTTCGCCAACCGCGCGCTCTGGCCGCTGCTGCACTTCCGTCTGGACCTGGTGGACTACGACCGCGGCAAACGCGAGGGCTACTGGAAGGTCAACCGTCTGTTTGCCGACAAGCTGGCACCGTTGCTGCGCGAAGACGACACGGTCTGGATTCACGACTACCACCTGATTCCACTGGCCGCGCTGCTGCGCGAACGTGGCATCGGCTGCCGCATCGGCTTCTTCCTGCATGTGCCGATGCCCTCGGCCGATCTGGTGCAGGCGCTGCCCGACCACCGCGCCCTGTTCACCGCGCTCTACGCCTATGACCTTATCGGCTTCCAGACCCGCCGCGATGTGGACCGCTTCCAGTCCTACGTGCGCCAGTTCGGCGGCGGCAGCCTGCTGGAAAGCGAGTGGATACTGGCACCGGATGGCCGCCGCATCCGCACCGCGCCCTTCCCCATCGGCATCGACACCGGGCACATCGCCCAGCAGGCACGCACGGCCACCAGCAGCAACGCCGTGCGCGCACTGCGTACCAGCCTGGAGCACCGCAAACTGGCCATCGGCGTGGACCGGCTGGACTACTCCAAGGGCCTGCCCGAACGCTTCCACGGCTTCGAGAACTACCTGCGCCGCTACCCGCAGCAGAAGGGCACGATGACCTTCCTGCAGATCGCGCCGGTGTCACGCGGCACGGTCAGCGAGTACCGCAAGCTGCGCAGCGAGCTGGAACGGCTGGCGGGCCACATCAACGGCAGCCATGCCGAAGCCGACTGGACACCGCTGCGCTACGTCAACCAGAACTACGCGCACCGCACACTCACCGGCTTCTATCGCGAGGCGGCGGTCGGGCTGGTGACGCCGCTGCGTGACGGCATGAATCTGGTGGCCAAGGAATACGTGGCATCGCAGGACCCGGAGAACCCCGGCGTGCTGGTGCTGTCACTGCTGGCCGGTGCCGCCAACGAGCTGAAGCAGGCACTGCTGGTGAACCCGCACGATCTGGATGGCGTGGCCGATGCCATCGCCACGGCCGCCAACATGCCGCGTGCCGAACGCATCGAACGCTGGCAGGAAATGATGCAACACCTGCGCGAGCACGACATCAACCGCTGGCGCCGTGATTACCTGCATGCGCTGGAAGCAGACTACTGAGCTGAAGGACGCTCACACGGCAGCATCCGCGAAAGCAATGGGCGATGCAGCTGCACACTCAATCGAGAAAGCGCCCCTGCTGCTCCGGCGCGGGCAGGTAACAGGCATCGTGCCGACCAAACCAGCGGTAGCGGTTGCGCGCCAGCCAGCGGTAGCTGCGGTCGCGTGCCGGACGCGGCAACCAGCGTGCGATGGTGGCCAGCCGCCACAACCCGCCCAGGCCTGCCAGCACACGCAGAATGGCATCGCTGTCGGTGTAGGCACGGCCCTGTTCCACCAGCAGGAACGACAGCGGATCGTCTGGGTCCAGCCCGTGCGTGGCAAGCAGCGCACGGCCGTTGGCACCCTGTATGGCGGCGAAACGGTAGCGCCCCTGCCGGTCGAAACGCAGCAGAAAACCCACCCAGCGGCTGCAGAGCGCGCAGACACCATCAAACACAATCACCGGCGCCTGCACCGCACTCATCCGTGCTCGCCTTCCGGCAGCAGCCAGCCTTCGTAACGGATCAACCTGCCGATCAGCGGCATCGACACATCCACCAGAAATTCATAGCGCCCCGCCTGCTCACGCTCACGGCAGTGCACCTGCGCGAACCAGCGCGCCGGCAATGGCAGCAGGCCGAATGCCCAGACCCGCTCGGCACGCCACAGTATCTGCCCTGCCTCGGCACGCAGGCCGAAGCGGAAACGCACGGCACCCAGCTGCTCATGCAAGCGTCCGTGCCGCTGCCACAGCCGCGAGGCCATGCGCGCCGTACCGAAGCGCCGGCTCCAGCGTTCGCCCGCAGCATCGGTCACGAATTGCACGCTCACCGGCACGGTCGAAGTCGGTGGCAGCCGCGCCAGCCAGGCGCAGGGCGCCACCAGCCAATGGGTGCCACGCAGCACCTCGCCCTGCCCGCTCCAGTCCTGGGTGCCCTGCACCGAATGCAACGCGCGCAGCAACGGCGGCAGCTGTTCAAACGCGGGCGCGCCCAGCACCTGCGCGAACAGCGGCGCGGTCATGGCTGCATCCACACCAGCGTGGCGATGCGGCCACTGCGGCGGTCGCGGCGGTGCGAGAACCAGCGCGCGGGATCGGCGATGGTGCATTGGTCACCGCCATGGATATCCGCGGCCTGCATGCCAGCAGCCAGCAGGCGCTGGCGTGCCAGCGCATACAGGTCCACGCGCCAGTGCCCCGGCCGGGTGGCAGTGAAGGCCGCTTCGGCATCGGCCGAGTGCGCGAGGAAGGCGTCATGCACGTCCACACCAATCTCGTAATGTGCCGGCCCTGCGGCCGGCCCCAGCCACGCGATCACCTCGCTGGCTGGCGTGTGCATCGCCTTGAGGGTGTTCTCCAGCATGCCATCGGCCAGACCGCGCCAGCCGGCATGCGCGGCACCTACTTCGCTGCCATCGCGCGCGGCGAACAGCACCGGCAGGCAGTCGGCGGTGAGGATGGCCAGCACCACGCCCGGCACCGACGTCACCGCGGCATCGGCCACCGGTTCGGCGTCCACGCCCTGCGCCGTGGGCGGTGCATCGAAGCGCAGCGCACCGGTGCCATGCACCTGCCGCAGCCAATGCGGCGCCGATGGCAAGCCGCCCAGCTGCTGCAGCTGGTCGCGGTTGCACTGCACCTGCGCCGGGTCATCGCCCTCGGCACTGCTGCGGTTGCCCAGGTTGAAACTGTCGAACGGCGGCTGCGAGCCCCCTGCACCATGGCGCAGGGTGGTGAAACCATGCACCCCCGGCGGCGCCGGCCAATCGGCCAACAGGGCTGGCAGTGCGGCGCGGCTCACAAGCGGTCCCGCTCGCGCTCTTCAAAAGCTGCGGTGTCCTCGCGCATCGCCTTCATCAGCGCCTGCAGGTCCGCCGGCACCGGTGCGGTGTTGCGGATGGCCTCACCGGTCACCGGGTGCACGAATTCCAGCGTCTCGGCGTGCAGCGCCTGCCGCTTGAAGCCCCGCAGCTGCGCGACCAGCTCGTCGCTGGCGCCCTTGGGCAGCTTGAGCGCGCCGCCGTACAGCGGGTCGCCGACGATGGCGTGCTTGATGTGCGCCATGTGCACGCGGATCTGGTGGGTGCGGCCGGTTTCCAGGCGGCACTCCAGCGCGGTGTGTGCGCGGAAACGCTCGCGCAGGCGGTAATGGGTGACCGCGTCCTTGCCGTCCTCGCGCACGCCCATGCGCAGGCGGTCGCGCGGGTGGCGGTCGATGGCCGCGTCCACGGTGCCACCGGACACCAGCGCGCCCACCACCACGGCCAGATACTGGCGGTGCACCTCGCGGGCCGACAGCTGCTCCACCAGCGCGGTCTGCGCCTGCACGGTGCGCGCCACCACCATCACGCCGCTGGTGTCCTTGTCCAGGCGATGGACCACGCCCGCGCGCGGCACCTTGGCGATTTCCGGGTCGCGGAACAGCAGCGCGTTGACCAGGGTGCCGGTCGGGTTGCCCGCGCCCGGGTGGACCACCAGGCCAGCGGGTTTGTCTATCACGAAGACATGCTCGTCCTCGTACAGGATGGACAGCGGGATGTCCTCCGGCAGGGCATTGGTCTCGATTTCCAGCACCGCATTCAGGGAAACCGCCTCGCCGCCGCGCACCGGGTCGCGCGGGCGGGCGGGCACGCCGTCCATCAGCACCGCCCCGCTCTTGATCCATTCGGTCAGGCGCGAGCGGGAGAATTCGGGGAAAAGCTCGGCCACCACGGCGTCGAAACGACGGCCTGCGGCGGTATCGGGCACCAGCGCCTGGCGCTGGCTGGGGGAGGTGTTCTGGGACATGTTCAGACCGGCTGGATGACGAATTCGGGGGTCCTGGCCGCAACAGTCAGTCGCAGGACAGGCCACTAGGCTATCATCGCAACTTCGTATTCCTGCCGCGTCCCGCCCTGAACCCATGATTCGACGCCACCTGCTGTCCGCGCCCGTCCGCCTCACCGCCCTGCTGCTGGTCCTGGTTTTCGTTGCCACTGGCTGCCATCGCGGCACCAAGGGCAAGGATGCTGACGAAGGCATGCCGGTCGAACAGCTCTACGAAAAGAGCCACAAGCTCATGCAGGGCGGCAACTGGTCCGGGGCTGAAACCAGCTTCAAGCGCCTGATCGCCCAGTACCCGTATGGCCCGTACACCGAGCAGGCGATGATCGAAAGCGCCTACGCCCAGTACAAGGCCGGCAAGAACGATGACGCGGTGTCCAGCATCGACCGCTTCATCCGCACCTACCCGACCCACCGCAACATCGCCTACATGTACTACCTGCGCGGCCTGGCCAACGGCAACCGCGATACGGTTTTCCTGCGCCGCGTATGGTCGCTGGACCCGAGCCGCCGCGACCTGTCCACCCCGCGCCAGGCCTTTGCCGATTTCAACATCGTCACCGAGCGTTACCCGAACAGCCGCTACGCCGCCGACGCGCGCCAGCGCATGATCGAGCTGCGTGACGTGTTCGCCCAGCACGAGCTGGACAACGCCCTGTACTACGCCCGTCGCGGCGCCTGGGTCTCCGCTGCCGGCCGTGCCAACTACCTGCTGGAAACCTACCCGCAGAGCGCGTTCCAGTACGACGCCGTGGCGGTGCTGGGCGAGGCCTATACCCATACCGGCAACAAGACCCTGGCCGACGATGCCCGCCGCGTGCTGCAGCTGAACCAGCCCGATCACCCGTGGCTGACCGGCGACTGGCCGAAGTACCCATGGATGATCCGCAAGCTCAACCCGTTCGCGGGCGAGCGTTCGGTGGCCACCGGCCAGAGCAACGCGACGATGGGCCGCAAGTAAGCGCCATCGCCACGCATGAAACAGCAAAGGGGCCTTCGGGCCCCTTTTGCTTTGAGTAGTTCTTTGATGAAGTAGCAGTTGGGCCTGCGCCCCCTTTCCCCCGGGAGATTTGATCAGCGTCGAATCTCCGCCGAACTGCCAGGAAGCCTGGAAAGCGTAGATCACTCCCTTCTCCCGTTTGCGGGAGAAGGTGCCCCGAAGGGGCGGATGAGGGCGCTATTGGTGTTTTGGAGATTGAAGTCCACTTCTGGGCACCACCGGCAGCGCATTCATTCCATCTGACTTCGCTGCCCTCACCCCAACCCCTCTCCCGCACGCGGGAGAGGGGCTCTCAGCAGGGATTCGACGCTGATCAGGCCTCGGGTAGAGGGGTTGGGGTGAGGGCGCCTGATCAGCCCATATACCCGTTGGTGATCGGATACCGCCGCTCGCGCCCGAACGCACGCCGTGACACCTTGGGACCCGGCGCGGCCTGGTGGCGCTTCCACTCACTGATGCGCACCAGTTTCAGCACCCGGTCCACCACCTCCGGCGCGTAGCCGGCGGCGATGATGTCCTCGCGCGACTGCTCCTGGTCGATGTAGCGGTACAGGATGCCGTCCAGCACGTCATAGGCCGGCAGCGAATCCTGATCGGTCTGGTTCTCGCGCAGCTCGGCCGATGGCGGCCGTGAGATCACCGCCGGCGGGATCACCGGCGCGCCGCCCACCGTGTTGCGCCACTTCGACAGGCCGTACACCTCGGTCTTGTACAGGTCCTTCAGCGGCGCGTAGCCACCGCACATGTCGCCGTAGATGGTCGCGTACCCCACCGCGTATTCGCTCTTGTTGCCGGTGGTCAGCAGCAGGCCGCCGAACTTGTTGGACAGCGCCATCAGGATCACGCCACGGCTGCGCGACTGCAGGTTCTCCTCGGTGACATCGGCTTCCTGCCCCTCGAACATGGCCGACAGCGACTGCATCAGGCCCTGGAAGGCCGGCTCGATCGGAACCGTCTCCAGCTTCACGCCCAGCGCCTTGCACTGCTCCACGGCCAGATCGTTGGACAGATCGGCGGTATAGCGCGACGGCAGGCTCACCGCGGTCACGTTGTCCGCGCCCAGCGCGTCCACCGCCATTGCCAGCACCAGCGCCGAGTCGATGCCGCCGGACAGCCCCAGCCACACCTTCTCGAAGCGGTTCTTGCGGCAGTAGTCCTGGATGCCACGGGTCACCGCACGCCAGGCCAGCGCGTCCATGCTCTCGTCGCCATCGTCGATCCAGCGCAGCGGCATGAAGCTGCGGGCCTCCACGTTGTACTCGACCACCAGCATTTCTTCGGAGAACGCCACCGCCGCCGGATGCACGCTGCCATCGCCGTCAGCCACTACCGAGGCGCCATCGAACACCACCGCATCCTGCCCTCCCACCATGTTGAGGTAGGCCAGGCCGACACCACTGGCGGCACCGCGCTCGGCCAGCAGCGCATCGCGCTGGGCATGCTTGCCCCGCTCATAGGGCGAGGCATTGGGCACCAGCACCAGTTCGGCACCCGCGGCGACGGTGCCGGCAAGCGGCTCCGGATACCAGAGGTCCTCACAGATCACCACGCCCACCTGCACGCCGTTGAGCTCGAACACGCAGTTGTCGCCGTCCGGGTCCACATCGAAATAGCGGCGCTCATCGAACACGGCGTAATTGGGCAGTTCGCGCTTGCGATAGGTGGTTTCCACTTTGCCTTCGCGCAGCACGCTGGCCGCGTTGTAGACCACCGCTCCCGCACTCTGCGGCCAACCGACCACGGCGACGATGCCGGTGGTCTCGGCGGCGATGCGCGCGATGGCCAACTCGCAATCGCGCAGGAAGGCAGGGCGCAGCAGCAGGTCCTCTGGCGGGTAGCCACTGATGGCCAGCTCCGGGAACACCACCACGTCAGCGCCGTACTCGTCGCGCGCCTCCTGCAGCAGCTGGACGATACGGCCGGTGTTGCCGGCCACGTCACCCACCGGGAAATCAAACTGGGCCAGCGCGATGCGTAGCGATTGGGACATATCAACAACCTTCTGCTTGGCCCCGCAGCCTGCGGGGGCTTGGTTCGGGCGACAGTGCGCGGGCGATGGCCTCGCGGACCGCGGCACTGTCCTTCAGGGCCTCATTATTCCAGAAGCGCAGCACGCGGTAGCCCTTGGCGACCAGGAAAGCATCGCGGGCCGGCTGATGGGGGTCATCCGCATGCTGCCCGCCGTCCAGCTCGACGACTAGCCTATGCTCCAGGCAGACGAAATCGGCGACATACGGGCCAACCGGGTGCTGGCGCCGGAACTTGCACCCCATCAGGCGGCGATCACGGAGCAGATACCACATCCTCCGTTCCGTATCCGTCATCCGGCCGCGCAGCGCGCGGGCAGTGTTGGTCTTGTTTTGCTTTCGCATCACGTCGTCGTCCACAGGGGGAAACCTGGACGATCGAAGGAGCAGTGTTGCGGGTAAACAGGGAAATCCCTTCCAGGTTCATGGGAAAACGCCAGAAGCGGCCCTCACCCCATCCCCTCTCCCGCAAGCGGGAGAGGGGATGGATCTACGCACGTGTCAGGCCATGCCTCTGTTCGGCCAATCGCTCGCAGCAACACGTCATCTCAAGCTCCGGCTCCGGCTCCGGCTCCGGCTCCGGCTCCGGCTTCGGCTTCGGCTTCGGCTTCGGCTTCGGCTTTCCCCTCTCCCGCCTGCGGGAGAGGGGTAGGGGTGAGGGCGCTCTTGGCTCTGCTTTTACTTCTGCTTCTACCTTCACCACCCCCAAAACAGGAAAGGCCACCCGAAGGTGGCCTTTCCCATCACGCTACAACCCGGTCTTACTTGACCAGCGCAGCAATGGCAGCACCCAGGTCGCCCGGCGAACGGACGGTCTTGACGCCAGCGGCTTCCATCGCCGCGAACTTGCCTTCAGCCGTGCCCTTGCCGCCCGAAGCGATGGCGCCAGCATGGCCCATGCGCTTGCCGGCCGGGGCCGAGGCGCCGGCAATGAAACCGACAACCGGCTTCTTGACGTGGTTCTTGATGTACTCGGCACCGGCTTCCTCGGCGTCGCCGCCGATTTCGCCCACCATGATGATGCCTTCGGTCTGCGGGTCTTCGTTGAACAGCTTCAGGCAGTCAACGAAGTTCAGGCCGTTGATGGGGTCACCACCAATGCCGATGCAGGTGGACTGGCCCAGGCCGACCTCGGTGGTCTGCTTGACCGCTTCATAGGTCAGCGTGCCCGAACGCGACACGATGCCGATCTTGCCCGGCATGTGGATGTGGCCCGGCATGATGCCGATCTTGCACTCGCCCGGGGTGATCACGCCGGGGCAGTTCGGCCCGATCAGCACGGTGTCCGGGTGCGAGGCCTTCAGCACGTTGTCCACGCGCAGCATGTCCAGCACCGGGATGCCCTCGGTGATGCAGACGATGACCTTGATGCCGGCAGCTGCGGCTTCCAGGATCGCGTCAGCGGCGAACGGTGGCGGCACGTAGATGACCGACGCATTCGCACCGGTGGACTTCACCGCATCGGCCACGGTGTTGAACACCGGCAGGTCGATATGGGTGGTGCCGCCCTTGCCCGGAGTGACGCCGCCGACCACCTGGGTGCCGTACTCGATCATCTGGGTGGCGTGGAAGGTGCCCTGCTGGCCGGTGAAGCCCTGCACGATCACCTTGGTGTTCTTGTTGATCAAAACAGACATTGGATTTCCTTCGGTGTCGGGTCAGGCGGCGTTCTTGACAGCTTCAACGACCTTCTTGGCGCCGTCGTTGATGTTGTCAGCCGGGATGATGGCCATGCCGCTGTCACGCAGCAGCTGCTTGCCTTCTTCCACATTGGTGCCTTCCAGGCGCACCACGACCGGCACCTTGACGCCGACTTCCTTCACTGCGGCGATGATGCCCTCGGCAATCATGTCGCAGCGGACGATGCCGCCGAAGATGTTGACGAAGATGCCTTCGACCTTGTCCGAGGACAGGATCAGCTTGAACGCTTCGATCACGCGCTGCTTGTTGGCACCGCCGCCCACGTCCAGGAAGTTCGCCGGCTCGCCGCCGTTGAGCTTGATCACGTCCATGGTGGCCATGGCCAGGCCGGCACCATTCACCATGCAGCCGATGTTGCCGTCCATGGTGACGTAGTTGATGTCCAGCTCCGAAGCGGTGACTTCGGTTTCATCTTCCTGGGACTTGTCGCGCATGGCGACCAGTTCCTTGTGGCGGAAGTTGGCGTTGTCGTCGCTGTTGAACTTGCCGTCCAGCGCGTACAGGTTGCCGTCGTCCAGGATGGCCAGCGGGTTGATCTCAACCAGCGCCAGGTCCTTGTCGTTGAAGATGCGGTACAGGTTGACCATGATGTTGGCGAACTGGCCGGCCTGCTTGGCGGTCAGGCCCATCTTGAAGCCGATGTCACGGCCGTGGTAACCCTGCACGCCCTCGACGAAGTCCACGTTCAGGGTGTGGATCTTGTCCGGGGTTTCGGCTGCAACCTGCTCGATCTCCATGCCGCCTTCCGAGGAGGCGATGAAGCTGATGGTGCGGGTGCCACGATCGACCAGCACCGACAGGTACAGTTCCTTGACGATCTCACCGGCGGTGGTCACCAGCACCAGGTTGATCGGCAGCTCGACGCCGGCGGTCTGGTAGGTGGCCATCTTGGTGCCGAGCATCTTGGCCGCAGCGGCCTTCACGTCCTCGACGGTCTTGCAGAACTTGACGCCGCCGGCCTTGCCGCGGCCGCCTGCGTGGATCTGAGCCTTGACCATCCAGGGGCCCTGGCCCAGCGACTGGGCGACTGCAACCGCCTCGTCCGGGGTTGCCGCGACCTTGCCGGCCGGGACCGGGATGCCGTA
>DCXY01000023.1:0-38651 GCA_002329155.1 Stenotrophomonas sp. UBA2124
GAAGCGCAGGGGAGGATTGAGGCGGGGTGCTCTTGAGCTCCCCGCCGCGCATCAGAACAAGCAGGAATCGCTTTCACCTCCTCCCTTGCGCGAAGCGCAGGGGAGGATTGAGGAGGGGTGCTCCTGAGGCTACCCGCTGCGCATCAGAACAAGCAGGAAGCTGCTTTTAACCTCCTCCCTTGCGCGAAGCGCAGGGGAGGATTGAGGAGGGGTGCTTTTGAGGCTTCCCCGCTGCGCATCAGAACAAGCGCAGCCACACGACACTCAGTCGTAATTGCTCAACGCCAGCGAAAGCAGGGCCTTGGCCTGCTCGCGCAGCGATTGCGGCTCCACGATCTCCGCATCCGAACCATAGTGCAGCACGTCCATCAGCAGCTCGCGCGAGACGCTGTACGGCACCTTCAGCTCATAGCGGCCATCCGCCAGGAACCGCCCCTGCTGCTTGGAATGCCAATGCTCGTCGGCCACCCAGCGCGCGGCCTTGGCGCTGAACACGATGGTTGCCCAGCCCTTGGGCGCACCCGAGAAAATGCCGTAGCTGGCCGCCAGCTGCTCGTTCAGCTCCTCATCCGGCACGTCACGCGCCGGATGGTCCAGCAGCCGCGCCTGATGAATGCGGTCCACCGCGAAACTGCGCACCGCCTCGCGGGTGTGATCCCAGGCGTCCAGGTACCAGTTGTCACGGTAATGGGTGATGCGCTGCGGCGACACCGTGCGGCGGGTGGCCTCGTCGGTGGAACGCGCGCGGTATTCAAAGGACAGCTGCTTGCGCTCCAGCACACCGGAAGCAACGGTACGGAAGCTGGCTTCGTCCAGCTTGCGGCCACGGTGCGGAATCACCCGCACCCGCTCCACCGGCCACGAGGCGGCACCGGCCTGGGCGGCCAGCAGGCCTTCAATACGCTGCTGCAGCGGCGCCAGCACCGAGGACAGCACCCCGCCACCCGTGCGCGAGAGCAGGTGCTGCGAGGCCAGCAGGGCGTGCAGCTCCTCCGAACTCAGCCACAGGCCGGGCAGCTCGAAACGGTCACTCTCCCCGCTCTGGTAACGGAAACCGGCCTCGCCATCGCCTTCCACCGGCGCCATCAGCGCATCGCGCAGAAAGGCCAGATCACGGTAGACCGTGGCCCGGGAACAGCCCAGTTCCTCCTGCAGCCGGACTACCGTGATCGGGTAGCGGGCGGACTTGAGCAGGCGATGCAGCGCATTGATGCGTTCATAGCGGTCCATGGGCCGATTATGTCCGAGTCTGAACCGCAATGGCGATGGCCATCATGCTTTCGCTGCCAAACGGCAAATGAAGGGCTCGCCCGGCAAAAGCGGGCCGGAGCAAGCCTTCCGGTATCATGAAAGCGTTTTCATCCCTTATTCCTACATCCGCTCCCGGAGATTTGCTGATGTCCCTGCGCGTTTCCCTGTTCCTGCCACTGATGTTGTGCGCCCCGCTGGCCTGGGCGGACGACGCCTCCGAGCTGGCCGCCATGACCTCGCCCTGGAGCGGCAGCGGCGGCGAGCTGGGCTTTGCCTCGGCCCGCGGCAACAGCACCACCGAAAGCTTCAACGGCCGCCTGAAGCTGCGTTACACCGATGATGACTGGGTGCACAGCATGGACCTGTTCGGCCTGCGCTCCAGCGCCGAGTACACCGAAACCTCCGACGACGGCAGCACCAGCCGCAAGCGCCAGACCACCGCCAACCGCTTCAGCGGCAGTGCCGGCAGCGCACTGCAGCTTGGCGAGCACCGCCAGATCACGGCCACCGTGCGCCATGAAATCGATGATTTCGCCACCTACGACCGCCAGACCAGCTTTGGTCTGGGTTATGGCTCGCGCTGGATCGACGGCGAGCGCCTCACCCTGGATTCGCAGATCGGCCCCGGTGTGCGCCGCACCCACAACGCGGACACCGATGAGGACCGCACCGGCCTGATCGGCCGCGGCCTGTTCGACCTGAAGTACGTCATCACCGACAACACCGAGCTGGTCAACACGCTGCTGGTGGAATCGGGCTCGTACAACACCTTCGCCCAGAACGACTTTGGCGTGGCGGTGAACATGAACGAGCACTTCGCGCTGAAGGCCGGCTGGCAGGCCCGCCACAACAGTGACGTCACCGAAGACAAGCGCAAGACCGACACCCTGACCACCATGAACGTGGTCTACAGCTTCAAGTAAGTTCACGGCGGGCACCGGAAACGGTGCCGCGTCCGATGGCCGGGTGCTGCAGGTGAAAGCCGGCAGCGCACCGGCCATTTTTTTGCACCCTGGCTCCGCAGCGCGTAGTCCCGCTCTGCTGCCGCCTTGGCGACAAACCCGGCACCGGGAATGGCCCGGCGCCATGGATTGCAGGTTACAGGCTTCGCTCAGCGCAACAGCTCGGCCGCACCGCCGGCCAGCAGCTGCCGCGCCACATCGCGCCCCAATGCTTCCGGGTCGCTGGCCGGGCCCTGTGCCTCGGCACGCACGCTGCGGCCGTCGGCCACGCCGCCCACCATTCCCTGCAACCACAGGTCATCGCCGCGCCACTGCGCCAGGCCCGCCACCGGCACATGGCAGCTGCCGTCCAACGCACGGTTCATCGCGCGCTCGGCCTCCACGCAGCTGCGCGTGCCCGCGTCATCCAACGCAGCCACCAGCGCCATCACCGCCTCATCGCCGGCTCGGCATTCCACGGCAACCGCTGCCTGCGCCGGCGCCGGCAACCACTGCGGCGGCAGCAGCCGGCTGCGGATGCGCGCGCCCAGTTCCAGCCGCTCCAACCCGGCGCAGGCCAGGATGATGGCGTCGTAGTCGCCCGCATCCAGCTTGGCCAGGCGCGTATTGACGTTGCCACGCAGGTCGCGCAGTTGCAGGTCCGGGCGCAGGCCGCGCAACTGTGCCTGGCGGCGCAGCGAGGACGTACCCACCACCGCACCCTGCGGCAGGGCATCAAGCGTTTCGTAGGTATTGGAGACAAACGCATCGGCCGGGTCGGCGCGGGTCAGGATGGCCGGCAGCGCAAACGGCGCCTCCAGTTCCATCGGCACGTCCTTCAGCGAATGCACGGCGCAATCGGCCTCGCCGCGCAGCATCGCCAGCTCCAGCTCCTTGAGGAACAGGCCCTTGCCGCCGATGGCGGCCAGCGAGCGGTCGAGGATTTCATCGCCACGGGTGCTCATGGGCACCAGCACCACCTCCAGCCCCGGATGGGCCTGGCGCAGGCGGTCGGCAACATGTTCGCTCTGCCACAGGGCGAGCGGGCTCTTACGGGTAGCAATGCGCAGCGTCGTCATGTGGCCATTATCGCCCTTGCCGGAGCAGGTGGCACCTCCGCGTAGGCAGCAGTGCCCCAACCGCCCTACCCGGCACTGGCTTTAACCAGCCGGCCTCAGCCCTGCGCGAAGCGTGCCTGCAGCCAGTCGCCCAAGGCGTGAATTTCCTCGGCGCAGACCTGGTGCGCCATCGGGTAGCGGTGCCACTCCAGGTGGAAGCCCAGCTCCTTGAGCACCTGCATGCTGTGCTCGGCCACCTGCACCGGAATCACCGGGTCGGCGCTGCCGTGGGCCATGAACACCGGCTGCGCGGTCGCGCCGTCTGCCAGCTGCGAGGCAGCGGCATCCACTTCCGGCAGATAGGTGGACAGCGCCACCAGACCAGCCAACGGCGCGCTGCGGCGCAGGCCAGCGGACAGGGTGATGGCGCCGCCCTGCGAGAAACCGGCCAGCACGATGCGCTCGCGCGCGATGCCACGCTGCTCCTCACGTGCAATCAGTTCCTCCACCAGCGCCACCGATTCGGCCACGCCCGCCGCGTCGGCGCGGCTGCGGAAATCCATGCTGACGATGTCGTACCACGCGCGCATCGGCATGCCACCGTTGATGCTCACCGGGCGCTTGGGCGCATGCGGAAACACGAAGCGGATGGCCGGCCACTGCGGCCGCACCAGCTCCGGCACAATGGGGGCGAAGTCGTGGCCGTCGGCACCCAGGCCGTGCAGCCAGATGATCGACCACTGCGGCGAGGCGCCGGTTTCCTGTTCCACCGTTTCCAACATCTGCATCACTCCCAAGGACAGGCTGGCATTATGCCTGTCCCCGGTGAACGGCTCAGTCCTGCAGCGGCTCGCGCAATGCAGCGGCACGCAGTTCGGCGGCACGCAGCAGCAGCGGTGGCGGGTTGCGCTCTTCGGGAATGCACAGCAGGCCCAGCCGGCGCAGCCAGTCGCCGGCTTTGCGTGAAGACGTCCACGCCACCACCGGCACCGCCAGCGCCATGCCGATCACCACCGGCGCCATCCACGCGGCCAACGACGGCGAAACGAAATACGCCGCCACGCCCATCACTACGCCGAACACGCTCAGCCCGCCGTAGCCGCGCAGCAGCGCACTCCACGAGATGCTGCCGTCGTCACGCTGCTGCGCATCCCAGCCCGAATCCTTGCCGGCCAGCACTTCGGCCACACCGCGCGACTGCACGTACATCACCACCGGCGCCATCAATGCGGCCAGCACGGTCTCCAGCAGCATCGACACGAAGGCACGCACCGCGCCACCACAGCCGATGCGCTCGCTGCGCGAGGTCAGCATGGCCACATAGCCCATCAGCTTGGGCGCCAGCAGCACGCCCATGGTCAGGGCGAACACCCACACCACGCCGTCCTGGTCCAGCCCACGCCAGTACTTGGTCGGCGCGTAACGCAGGTCCAGGTTCTGGGCCAGATCGATGCCGCCGTGGATCAGCGGAATGGCGATGCCGATCAGCATCAGCATGGCCCACATCGGCGCGGTGAAGTAATGGCCGATGCCGATCATCATGTGCACACGGCTGAGCCAGTGCAGGCCGGCGCTGCCCACCACCTTGGAGTGCTGCAGGTTGCCCTGGCACCAGCGGCGGTCGCGGATCAGCAGGTCGGTCAGTGTCGGCGGGCCTTCCTCGTAGCTGCCCTGCAGGTACGGCACCATGTGCGCGGCCCAGCCACCCCGGCGCATCAACGCCGCCTCGACGAAATCGTGGCTCAGCACATGCCCGCCGAACGGCTTGCGGCCCGGCAGTTCCGGCAGGCCGGCCTGCTCGGCGAAGGCCTGGGTACGGATCACCGCGTTGTGGCCCCAGTAGTTGCTCTCGGCACCGTGCCACCAGGCCACGCCATAGGCCATCACCGGGCCATATACGCGGCCACCGAACTGCTGCATGCGGGCGAACGCGGTGCGGCCATTGACCACCGCCGGCAGCGACTGGATCAAACCCACGGTAGGGTGCTGCTCCATCGCCGCCGCCAGCCGCACGATGACATCACCGATCATCAGGCTGTCGGCATCCAGAATCAGCATCTGCGGGTAGGCACCGCCGAAGCGGCGTACCCAGTCGGCGATGTTGCCGGCCTTGCGCCCTGCATTGTTGGCGCGGCGGCGGTAGAACAGCCGGCCTTCGCCACCGGTGGCTTTCACCAGACGCTCGAACACCTGCTCTTCCGCGCGGCCGATGTCATCGCGGGTGGTGTCGCTGAGCACGAAGAAATCGAAGTTGTGCAGCTGCCCGGTCGCGGCCACCGATTCATAGATGGCCTGCAGGCCCGCCATCATGCGCCGCGGGTCTTCGTTGTAGGTGGGCATCAGCAGCGCGGTGCGGGTGCTCAGCGTCGGCAGCGGTGTGTCCGGGTAGATGCCCAGCTTGCGGCGCCCGCGCAGCAGTGCCTGCAGGCCGGCCAGGGTACCGACGAAGGACAGCGACACCCACGCGAACAACGCGACGAACAACAGCAGCAGGCAGCCTTCAAGCACGTTGAGGCCACCATTCATCAGCACGCGGGCCATCATCCAGGTCGCACCCAGCGTCATCAGCGCGGTGGTACCGAACACATACAGGCGACGCAGGCCGATATTGGCCGGCGAGGTCTGCTGCCGCGCTACCTGCAGCGCGCCTTCGCGCAGCGACTGCTCGGGCATCTGCAGCGGATGCTCGGCGGGCAGCGTGGCGATGCCGGCGTCCAGCCGCTCTCGAGAAGTGACGGCGCTGTCAGTCATCGCGCAGACACCGTGCGTGCCATGGCAGCTGTGTTGTTTCGGGCTGGGCCTGCCGTTGCCGCGTACCGCTGATTGCTTCGGTGTTGCACCAGAAATCCTTGAATGGGTGTATGAAGCCTGCGGGAAAACTAGAAGATCAAACCTAAACCGGCGGCAAATGCGCTAGGCACCACACCGGGAAAACACCGCCACCAACAGCGCGGGAGCCCCCTCGACCGCACTGCCCGGCCCTGCCCTGGGCCATAAACCGGCCCTGTCGCTGGCCAGCATCAGGGTGGATTATCCACCATGGACAGCGCCGGCCCAAGGCAGCGCACCATGCCCACTTCTGTTACGAAGGGCGCCAGCCGCAAGCCAGCGCGCGCCCGTTGGGGTTGGCTTTCAGCCCGGTCGCAGGGCTCAAGCCTGCGGGTTGGACAACAGGCCGATGCGCCGGAACCATATTTCCAGCGGCACGGTGACCAGCGGCGGGATTGCTGCCAGCAATGCCACCAGCATCGCCCATAGCGGCCAGCGCAGCCTGCCCCATGCATACAGGCTGACTGCAACATAAAACAGGAAGGCCACGCCATGCAGCCGGCCGAACAGCCACACGCCCATATCGGTGGTCTGCGTGCCGTATTTGAGCAGCATGCCGATCAGCAGGCCGGCCCAGGTGATGCCTTCGATAAACGCGGCGGCGGCAAACAGCTTTCCAGCAGGTGACATCGGCTTGGCAGGCATTCCAGTTTCATCACAGGCTTGCAGGGGATCGCGGAGTGTAGGGGCTGGCCCGGCATGAGTGAAGCGCAGTGCCTGCAAGGGCTTGCCAAGTGCCAGCGAACCACGGATTCATGGCCCTTCTACACCCAGCCACGCCCCTTGAACCAGGCCAGCGGCACCACGATGCTGAGCAGTACCGCGGCGATGGCGATGACATAGCCGTAGTGCCAATGCAGCTCCGGCATGTTGGCGAAGTTCATGCCCCAGATGCCTACCAGCACGGTGGGCGGGATGCCGACCACCGAGGCCACGGCCATCACCTTCATCACCTCGTTCTGGTCCATGTTGATCAGGCCCAGCACGCTGTCCAGCAGGAACTCGTTGCGGTCGCCCAGCTGCTGCTCGAACTCGCTCAGCGAGGCCAGATCCTTGAGCAGCAGTTTGATCCGCTTCGCCGCGTCATCACCAAACCATGCCGGCGGCGATTCCTCAAGGTAGTTCACCATGCGCAACAGGCCGTGCACGGTGTTGTGCAGGGCACCGATACGGCGCCCCATGGTGCCCACTTCATGCAACATGCCTTCCAGCTGGCGCGAGGCCGCGCGGCGGCCCTTGGGGTGATTGAACGCCTGCCGAGAGAAATCGCTCAGGGTGCTTTCCTGCGACTCCAGCAGATCCGCCAGGCGGTCCACGATGCGCTCGAGCAGGCGCAGGAACAGGTCCGCCGAGCCCTTGCACGGATGCTTCGCCAACTCGGCATCAAGCGTATCGAAGGCATCCACATGGTGTTCGCGCTGCACCACCAGCGCATGCGGGGCGATCACAAAGCCCAGCGGCGCCACCACATGCACACTCTCGTACTGGAAGCGCGGCAGGTTGAGGATCAGCGCATCGCCTTCCAGCCGCACCCGGCTGCTGAACTCGATCTCGCTGATATCGGCGCGGTCGGGGATGGTGAAACCCACCTGCCGCGAGGCCTGGGCCAGTTCCTCGGACGTGGGCTGGCACATATCCACCCACAGCGCGGGAGCGGCGCCGGGTACGGCCAACGGGTGGCACTGCAACATGGAAACACCTATTGCGGAAGGACTCGGCCAGCATGGTCCATCCTATGCCATGGCCAGGTAAAGCAGGCCCGCCGCGCACCCTATTGCATGGGCACACCGGCTTCACGCAAGCTCTGGGCTCCTTACGGCAACGGTCCTTCCATGCAAGACAACATCATCCAGATCATCCCGGCAACCGGCTGGGTCGCGGTATTCGAGGAAAACGGCGAGGAAAGCGCGCAGTCGCTGGTGTGCTTCGCCGTGGTCGAGGACGCCGGCAAGCGCGCCGTGCGCCCGATGCTGGCCAACGGCAAGGCCATCAGCCTGGCCGACACCCTGCCCAACTTCGTACGCGTCGAAGAGCTTGAAGCCTTCGAGGACGAAGATGAGGAAGAGGAAGAAGAGGACGAAGAAGAAGAGGAAGACGAGGAAGAAGACGAGGACTGAGCCTCCCCGCCTTCGGCCTGAATGCCAGGCCCGCATGCGGTACTGCATGCGGGCTTTTTCATGCGCGTACGGGCACAGGCGTGAGGCGCGTGCCGCGCCACAGCACGCCCTCGCCGGCCGCAAGCAGCGGGAGTTTTGGCAGCCTGCTTCCGGTGCACCGATGGCCGGACCAGCACCGCCTCCCCGCCACACGACGCAGGCCTATATGGGTCATGGCTTCAACGATGGTTGGTATCGCCATAACGCAACGGGGCCTCCGCCAGTGTCCAGTGTGCAGTGATACCCCTTGGCCGTAGCCAGCGCAAAGGCCGAATCGCAAACCCTGAATGGGAAGGCAGCCGCGCAGCCCGGGCTCTGGATTCGTTCACATCTCCTGTCATAGATTCCGCAGGCAAGGCCACGTACTCGCGGCTTACCCATGGAGGCACAGCCATGAAATCCATTCGTCTGCTCAGTGTTGCCGTTGCCGTAAGCGCCGCAATGACCATTGGTCCGGCATGGGCCGACCCGCCGCATCACGCCCGTGGCAATGGCCCGCCCGCGCATGCCGGTGGCCCGGGCAAGCGCCATGCACCGCCGCCGGGCTGGCAGAAAAAGGCGTGGCGCCGTGGTGAGCGCCTACCCATCGTCGAGATCGACCGCCGCTACTGGGTGGACGATTACGATCACTACAACCTGCGCGCCCCGGCACGCGGCCAACGCTGGATACGCCAGTCCGATGCCGAATACCTGCTGGTGGAAATCGCCACCGGCCTGATCATCGACGCGCTGCACCGCTGATCATCCGATCATCGCAACCCGTACCCGCCCTGCTGCCGGCGCCAATGCCGGCAGCAGGGCGTTGGCTTTCCAGGGTTCGCAATGCCCGCGCTAGTGATGCGTACTGCGCGCGCGTCCCGAGCCGGAACGCTTGCCGCCGCCATCCTGCTTGTTCACCGTGGCCCAGGCAATGCGCTCGGCATCCTTCTTGGAGCGCCCCTGCTCGCGCTCGCTCTGCTCAATATGTTCGGCCTGCCGTTTCTGCTTGCCGGTATAGGCACTCTTGTCACCGCGTGTCATCTCATATCTCCTGCTTGTTCCGCCGGGAGCGGCACACCGTTCCCGGTGATCACTCTGATAAGGATTGCGCCACATCACGCATGCCGTGTGCGGTTGCGGGGTCTGCAGCGTGAGCGGCGACCGCATTCCAGCGCCCATTTCAGCCACCGGCATGCAGCCGCAATGCGCCGGGCACAGCAATGGATTGATGGACGCATGCATGGCCGCGCTCAGCTCATCGCCGAAGCTGCTTCATAAGGCATCGCCCGCAATCCAAGGCGGGCCAGCGCGGCACCGGCATCGGCCAGTTGCGTGTCATCGCCGTCGAGCACCACCAGAATGCGGCCTGCGGCAATCTCGTCCTCGAACTGTTGGCGCACCGGATCAGGCACGGTTGCACCCAGCAGGGCCGAGGAAAGACTGCCAACCATCGCACCCGCCAGCCCCAGCGCCGCTGCGCCGGCAATGGTGATGCCCAAGGGCGGGATCGCCACTGCCACCAAGCCGGCAAGCAGGCCAGTGGTGGCGCCATACCCGGCACCGCGCGCGGTGGCATTCATCAGATCGGTATCGGCCATCTTGCGCTTGTCGGCGATGGCATGTTTCTCGATCTCCGAATTGGCCACCAACAGAATGTCATCGTCGGCGACGCCGGCAAAACGGGCGGCGTCCACCGCTTCGCGCGCCAACGACAAGCCTTCGGCGCTGAACACATGGCGCTTTTTCATCATTGCCTCCTTCCCAGCGCGCAAAGCCATGCCTGCGGCATCGCGCGGATGCATTCACCGCCGTCTCGCGCAGGTGGGCGCAGGCCCAACAACCCTGGCGGTGTCTCAATCCTTGCCGTCGGCAGGGCGCTTGTCGTCGGCCCGGCCGTTCTTCTGGTGGCTGGGCTCCAGGCGCGATGCCTGCCGCGACGGATCACTCTTGCGCGGGTCATCCACACCGGGTCGCCCCGGCCGCGTCTGCGATTGCTTCGGTGTATCGGGTTTCATCGGAAGCCTGGACATATGCCTGCTCCACCAGCACGGCGTTTCGCCGCAGGCTCAGCATGCCCCCGCAACAGTTATCAGCCCGTGGCTGTTTCGTAACCATTCCCGAATATTGGCGCCTGCGCGCAATGCGCAGGCAGCGACCCTGCTGATGCAGGGGCGTGTCATGCGTCATGCCAATTTCGATCCATGCACCGCATAGGAAATTCTCACATGGAATTCCATCGTGCTGCCCCCCATTCAACCATGTCGAAATTGGGGGCCATGATTCTGCAAGCACTGGCCATTTTTGGGTCTATGGTGAAGCGCAGCCGCGCTCAACTGCTGAATGCCGGCCGGACTCAACGCCTGAGTCATGTACAAATCAATCAACTCGAAATGGTTCAGGGCTGATAGCGCCCTGCCTTCGTGTCGAAGGTATAGGCTACTGCGTCGCCCGCCACAAGTTCGCGCACCTTCCCCGGCCCGGAGATGATTGTCCCTGAACGCGCTACCTTCAGCCGCGGGAGCCCCGTCCCAGCTACCGGCTCGAACGCCAGCGTGCCGCTGCTGATGGCGCACGGGGTCACCTTGCCGTCTTCACACGAGGCTGAATTGTCTTCGCCCACCGCCACCGAGCCCAGATAGCCCCATTTGCGGAAGGAAAGCGCATCCACGTTGTCCGGGTCGAACAGGAACATCGCAAACGCCGTGGATGCCACGCCGCCGGAAAAAGTGCGGGTGGGCACGGCAAGCATCAGGCGGCCATCACCCAGGTCGTGGGTCTGCGCCTTGCGCGTTTCATCCACCGCATCGCCCTGGTCGTTGCTGCCGAACTCACCCACATAACCATCGGTATCCACCTTCGACCATGTCTGTTTGCCTGCTTCGTCCGCCTGCACGAAGGTAGCCTGGCCAAGGGCCACGTGCCCCGGCTCCATCATGCCCTCGTCGGCTTCGGGTTCGCCCTTACCCTCGGTACGGGTGGAGAACCCGGTGAAGTAGTGGCGGCCCTTCAGGTCGAAAGCCTGCCCATACCAGAAGCTCACGGTGGCGCCGCCATCCACCTTGTAGGTGGCAGCACCGCCGCCATCACGCTGGTAGATCACGTACAGCACACTGCCGGGACTCGGAACCTTGACTGCGGCACCTGCTATGTTCTTCTTGTCATCTGCGACCACACCCGTGCCCTGGGCTGCCGCTTCCCGTGGTTTCGTGTCACTGCCAGCCCCTTGCTGCCCGCAACCGGCGCTTCCAAGTGCAAACATCATTGCCAGTACCAGCAAGACCTGTTTCATGGCTCCTCCTTAGCGTGCGAACGCATGCGGTACTCGACACCCTCGATCGAGACGCGCTCATCCTCATCCGGGGCCCGCCGACCGACTTTTCGATCCTCATAGGAATCATTGGCCAGCCCCGAATATTCCCGAGAGGAAATGCTCATTCCGGCAAGCCTCTGGACGTGAGACTCATGATGAAGAACTCACCATGCTTGGACTCGGGGATCTGACTCAGGTCCGCTTCCCCATAATCGGGGAAGCCCTCGGTTCGTTCGGCTCGCGGGTAATATCCCGTCCAGTAGTATTTTTTTTCCTCGCCACCGGCCTGAATCATTTCTGCCGGCATGGTGGCCACAAACCGGCTGCTCTCCGGGGTATCCATCCCTCTCAGTGCCACACGTACCTCTGTGAGCGCCCAATGGCACACGCCGTTGCCGTAGTAGTCCTCATCCATGATGCGATCGGCGTAGACAACGCCCACATACTCCCGCTCCGAAATCTTCCGGAGCTGCACGACCTCATTGCTTCTAATCGGCGGAATGGCGCCAATGACTGGATTGATATCCCCGCATTGCGGGTTCTGTACGTCGTACTGCGCAACGCCCCCAACACTGGCGAATGGCCCCGGAGCCCCCTCGACCACCAAGCGAATTTCATAGGCGCGTGTCGGCTTCGGATTCAGCATGCGCAGCGGCACCAGACTATCGGCGGACGAGGGTGATGCACTCACGGACTTGCTCGTTCCACTTTGGCCACCACAGGCTGCGACTGAAAGGCCCAGGATGCAGACGAAAAGCACTGAAGCCGCTCTCGGGCATCGTATATAGGCGGCTCTCCCAATAATCAGCATGTGGATGATTCTCCATCAACACCGGCATCCGAGCGTCCGGCCGATATGAACGAATAGTGGGCAGCTACCTCCATAGCGCCCTCCTTCATCATGGTGATTACATTTCCTCCGATCACTATTTCATCAACGCCCAGCGACAATGGCAGGCTCGTCGCAGCAACCATTCCCACTACAGTGCGCCTTTGAGCAATCCGGCATGGGAGCGCAGCTTCACTTTCCAGCACAGCCTTCCCTCACAATCTGGCATCCGCTACCGCAATCCCGTAGTGCCTCCTTCCTGATCCACTTCATGCTGCGGCTACCGTTGTGGACCCAGGTTGTATCCTTCGGCCCCGTGGCCACCACAGCACACGCGTTGCTGAAAGTGAACTCGACCACACAGTTGCTGCCACCGGCGGAAACACAATCCTCCATGGCCGCGTCAGCGGCAGAATTCTCGGAGTCGGCATCCACGACCCAGCCAATCTCATGCCCGTCGGCAAGCGCCATCGCTCCCCAGGCCGTACCGGCCTGCCTTGTGTCTCCTACGCCGTGCGCAGGCAGGTACACACTGTTATACGCAGCGGAACCGGGCTGCTGTGCCAGTGCGAAGGTCGGCACCAACATCAAGGTCGCCCAGGAAATCAGCATCCAGCCGCCATTCAACTTCAGTGATCCAAACACAGCTCACCTCCCTGGCAGCATTGACACATCAGGATGGACAAGACTCGCTCCGCACCTGCCAACCCTCCACAACACTCATCTCAAGTAACTGCAACCCAGACACCGGCCATCAACGCACAGGCAACGTACAACCCTCGCGGATGACCTGGCAGTCGGTGGTCCCGCATTTCCGCATTGCTGTTCTCCGCAGCGAGCGCATGCTGTCACTCCCGCTGGACCAGGCATAGATGTCTTGGTTGGCTACCAATACAACACACTCATTCATAAAGGTGGCCTCAACCGAACAGTCGTCGGTACCGGTGGAAATACACTCATCCATCGCAGCCCGTTCGGCACTCTCTCTGGTTTCTCCCTCCATGACCCAGGCGATCACCCCTCCCTTACCGGTGGCAAACGCGCCCCATTGTTCCGGCACATGCCTCTGCCTGGTGTCACCAACGCCGTGCGCGGGCAGATAGACACTGTTATAGGCAGCCGAACCAGGTTGTTGGGCGGGAGCGGGAGTGGACACCAGGGCCATGGCTGCTGCTGGAATGAGGAACCAATACCCTTTTAAACCTGATGATCCGAGCACACCTCACCTCCCTGGCAATGCGCATCCATCGCGTACAACGAAGCACTCCTCGCCACACTGGCCAAGCACCTGCCTGCGGAGGGAACGGAGGCTCTTGTTGCCCTTCACCCATTCGTACCTCGTAGGACTTAGCGCAATCGCAGCGCACTCGTTGACGAACGTGAGCATCACGCGGCAGCCATCGCCACTGGCACGACATGCATCCAGGGCAGTGCCCGCCGCATCCTCTTCGTTGGTTCCATCCAGCGTCCAGCCCACCGCATCCTTCTTTCCAAGCGCCAATGCTCCCCATCTCTCCTCCACGGGGCGCCGCGTGTCTCCCACGCCATGGGCAGGAAGATAGACAGAGTTATAGGCCGCCGAGCCGGGCTGCTGCGCCAACCCCTGCTCCGCCTGCAGAGCAAACACTGCTGCAATCAGAAGTTTGGAAGTCACACCGTTCACTGCATCACCTCCTCCCAGCCGATGCCGCACAAAGGGGCGATCATCGCCAGTTCGCAGTCGCAGATGCCGCTGACGCAATACCTCACGGTTCCTTTCAACGCCCGGTACACCCTTCCCGAATGATCCTGCAGCCTGCACCGCACTGCGCCAGCGCACGCTTCCGATGGAATCGCATGCCGCGGTTTCCATGCGACCACCCGTAGTCACTGGGGCCGGATGCCAGTACTGCACACTCATTCACGAAGGTGCCCTCAATACGACAAGCCGTGCCTCCACTGGACTGGCATTCGGACATTGCAATCTGCTCGGCCTCATCCTCGGTAGCACCATCCATGGTCCAGCCAACCACATCACCTACACCCGAGGCGAATGCTCCCCAGTTTTCAACTCCCTGCCGGCGGGTATCGCCCACGCCATGGGCCGGCAGGTAAACGCTGTTGTAAGCGGCCGACCCCGGCTGTTGGGAATAGGCCGGGCCAGGCATCCAAAGGACCAGGAGCCCTACACCAACCAAGCTCATGAATATCCGCATGTGCTTATCCTCCGTGTCCGGTTTCACTTAGGCCGAAGCGACAGCAATCAAACTACCACCATCAATGACTACTTCGTTTCGCCCCCTTCACGTCACCGTGCTTTTTTGGTCCAGCACCAATTCTGCCTGAAGCCCGGCATACGACTGGTGTTGTTCTGGCCCAGACTTCCATTCAAGAATGTGATGGCCAGAGGTGGTGCATCAGCAGGAATACGAAATGAGCAAGCCAATACCACTCTGCTGGATGGCGACTGACACAAGCCACCACAAAAAAGCTCAAGACTCCAACCATGAAGCTGCATACGCAGCGGACACAATTCCAACGAGCTCCGTGGAAACCGGCATCAAGCACCACGGATGAAAGCACACTCATGGCGAACATGGTGTCTACACCATGCAGCAGAGCCCCAGGAACTCAAGGCGATGGGGCCGGAAAAGGAGATCGTGCTTTACGAGGGGCTGGCCCACCCGGTGCTGTGCCGGAAGATCCGCTACTACAAGGATGGCTACTTCACCCGCCGGCTGATGGACAAGGTGGAAGTGAAGCCGCTCAGGGTGCATTGAAGCCAGCGTGGGCGCCCTTGCCCGTGCGGTCCGCACAGGCCACCCATACGTGCCGAGCTGTACGGCGCCTGCACCAAGCAGGGGCGCAATGTCCCGGCGCTCTGCCTGTCAGGCCGGGTGCGCGCATCCGCCTGCGGCCATGCCACAATCGGCCGACACCAAGGGGGATGGGGGATGCGGATGAATCTCAGGATCGTGGCCATGCTGGCCTGGATGGGCACCTGTATTGCCGGCGCGGTGAATGCCGAAGAAGCGGCACAGGATGTCTTTTACCGACAACGCATCGCCGAGGCATTGGCCGTTGCCGGCAGCGACCAGCATGCGCGCGCGGACAAGCTCATGGACCAGATTCTGGCGGCGCCCGGCTTCCAGTCACTGCCCGCTGCCGAACGCAGCAATCTGCTTTCCCGCGCGGCCCTGGTTGCCTGGCAGAACGAGCGCGTCGACGTGGCCCGGCAACGCTATGCCGAGCTGGCCCGCCAGGGCAGTGACAACCCTGACGACTGGTACCGCATGGCCGGCGTTGCCCTGCAACAGGGCGACAAGAATGGCGCCGCCGAGGCCATGACCGAATTCGCCGCGCGTTGGCCCGAGTACCTGGACAATACCAGCAGCGAACTGCTCAATCTGCTCGCCGCACAGGGCGACACCAGCAGCCCTGCACGCATCGGTTTCCAGCAGGCGCTGTTCGATGCCAACTGGAAGGGCGGCGACTCCAGCACGCCCGGCAACATCTGGTTCCTGCTGGCACGCGCACGCCTGGAGCAGGGCGATACCGAGGCCGCACGCATGGTGGTGCGCCGCATCCAGGAGCCGGACAGCTTGATCTCGATGCGTGCCGACCGCCGCTTCGATGCCCTGCTCGACCCCAACAGCCCCCGTGCCGATGTGATGCTCGCCACCGAACGCCAGATCCAGCTGCTGCGCACCCGCGCACAGGTGTTCCCCGACAGGCTGGAGCCGCTGCTGCAATTGAGCTACATGCTGCTGTTTGCCGGCCGCGACCAGGAAGCCCTGGATCTGAGTGATGCCACCATTACCCGCATCACAGCAGCCAACAGCGAGCAACCTGCTTTCACAGACCTGGACAAGCAGGTGTGGCTGATGAACAACAGGGCCATCGCACTGCGTCGCATGGGCCGCATCGACGAGGCCGAGGCCGAGATGAAGCGAGCAAGCCAACTGGGTGAGAACGGCTCCGACAACGTGAGTCAGGTATTGAACCTGGGCGACATGGCGTGCATGCGCGGCAACGCCAAGCAGGCAGCAGCACTGGCCGAAAGTGCACCCACGGCCAACCTGAGCGGCTACGGCAAGGCCGTTGCCGCCAGCATCCGCCACTGCGCCGGCGTGGTGGACAACAATACGCGCCTGCGCCGGCAGTCCCTGGCGCAGTTGCATGAACTGCGTGACGACGCGCCCATGCCCTATCTGGATGCGTTGATCCAGGACGATCAGGAAGCAGCCCTGCGCTTCATGCAGGAGCTGCTGGATTCACCCACCAAGCGCAATCAGGCGCTGGATTGGGCCCAGGACTGCCGGCAACCGGATGCACTGCCCGGACAGATCGCGGCGCGTCAACGGGAAGCGGACTTCCTTGGGCGTGCGGATGTGAGGGCCGCCATTGAGAAGGTGGGCAGGATTCAGCGGTATGACGTGTATTGCCATCTGGGGCAGTGAGGTTGCGCCCCCTCACCCCAACCCCTCTCCGCTGAGATTCGACGCTAACAGGTCCCTTGAAAGGGAGAGGGGCTCAGGAAGGCTTGTAGCCACGCAGCCCGGGTAAGCGCAGCGCACCCAAGGAGCCGCTGAATCATCAGGCGCCCTGCCTGCTTCTTGATGTACGCCGCTCTGGGCAACGATTCCGAGCAAGAGCCCCGGGTGCGCTGCGCTTACCCGGGCTACGGTTTGGCGCCATCTGTGCTGCGACCTGGCTCGGCACACCATCTCACCGTGTCCCGGCACTCCGGCGCAGCGTCAGGTTGTATGCGGTCGCGTATACCGCTGTTACCGAGATCGGCACTGCGATCGTGCGCAGAATCTCCGGTGTACCTGCCAGCCAGTGGATGCTGCCCAGCAGCGTCAACGACACCAGTACGGCCACCAACGGTGGCAGCCACACTCCCGTGCTGCCCGGCAGCCGCGCGGACAAGGCTTCGAGCATCCGCTTCAGGAACAACGTGATCAGTGCCGACAGCGTGCCCTGCACCACACCGGCAATCAGCGGGCGTGGCATCGGGTGGGCGCTGTTGGCGAACGCAGCCCAGCTGCCCATCGCGATGAAGGCGAACGCCATGTGCATGGCGCTGCTGCGTGCTGCCTGCCTATAAATCATCGTTTCACGTCATCCCTCTAGTCGCTGAGGCGATACGACACGCCACCGCCTCGTATCGTCAACAAAGCGCGGACAGGAACGATTGCCAGCAACTCCTGCCCTAGCAGCAAACGCTTACTCCGCAGCAACCGCAGCAACCGCAGCAACCGCAGCACGGCAGTAGTACTCGGCCAGAGCGAAGTTCAGCGGGCGTGCCGGGGTGAGCTGCCACTGCGCAGAGATGGCTTCGGCGCTGACGCGCAACACCCTGCCCTGCACACCGCGCGCGGCCAACAGGCCTGGCAAGGCCTTGGCAAGCGGGCTCTGCTCGGTCTGCCTGCTCGACACCACGCATACGGTGGTGGTGGACAACAGCGGGGCTTCCCCGATGGCCTCTTCCAGGTCTTCCACGCCGCCCTTGTCGTTCTCCAGCTCGTCCACGCCTGCATTGGCTTCCACGTAGCGGTAGAACACCGCCTCACCATCAAACAGCATGGTCATCACCGGTGCAGGTGATGCCGATTCGCGTGGGCAGTACTTCGGCAGCGGTGCGGTCTGCACCGGCGCAAGCGTACCGTCAGCGGCCACACTGCGGATCTGCAGCGTGCAGGCCCTGGTTGCAGCGTCCTGCGCCACATCGGCCTCGTAATCCATGCCGGCCTGCGGCACGAAGGTCGTCTGCAGCGGGCGGGCACAACGCAGGCCGGAGCCGCTGCCGACCTGTGCATCGAACATCACCGGCTGACCCGGTGCCATCGGGTATTCCTTGTAGTACGGGCTTACCGACGCCTTCTGCGCGAAGCTGCGGGTGCTGTCGGTCTCCGGCATGCCGATGCTCTCGTTCAAGCGGCTCCTGCCAGCGGCCGTCTTGACCTCGCGCGGCGCCTCCCCCTCGATCTCATCGTCGTACTCGTCCTCGCAGCGCGCATTGGTATACGTGTGCAAGGCGATGCCTTTCTGCCCGAACACGCGCACGCGCGCCGGGCGCTCCACATTGGCAGCAACATCGGGGGTGGCCTCGGCGGCCGATGCTTCGGTGATGCCCAGCACGGCCATGGCCATGAACAGCGACTGCAAGCGCATTCGGTGACTCCTTGTCGATCAGGTGGGTGGGTAGAGGCGCACACCACCCCACGAGCGCGTCATGCGCTCACTGCGATTGGTCAGTCCCCTGCGCGGATTCTAGGGCCTGCGCAGGCCGAACACACGGGAAATTTCAAAGGGCGGCCAAGCCACCCCCGGTTCAGTCGCGCAGGCCCAGGAATGCCCGCATGCGCTCCAGCTCGGCATTGCGTGCCTGAACGAAGGCGGCCTCGCGTGGCGCGCGGCCCTCCACGAAGCCGAAGTCCGCCTGCAGCTCCCCGTCGGCCACCGACAGGTTGCCCCAGCCGATCACCCTGCCCTGCCAGAGCAGGGGCAGTGCGTAGTAGCCGAGTTTGCGCTTGGCCGGCGGCGTGTACGCCTCGAAGCGGTATGCCCAGCCCCAGAACAGCTCGAACCGGCGCCGGTCCCATACCACCGGGTCGAACGGCGACAGCAGGCGCACATCCCCGTCCAGCTTCCAGCGGCGGCTGTCCACACGCTCGTCTGCCGGCCACAGCCAATCCACACCCTCAACCCGTGCAGACGGCAGCCGTTGCCGTGCGCGCTCCAGCGCGTGTTTGCAGTCGGCACGCCACTGCGGCACGCCGCGTGCCAGATACCCGACCAGTTGATTCAGGCTCGCCACGGGCAGCGGCGCATACTTGCCCACCACCAGGTCGATCAGCGTATCCATGCGCGCAGCTGCTTCGGTGGCATCCACCGCCTGCGCGGGTTCGCGCACGGCATACAGGCGCGTGCCGCCCTCGCGCCGCGCCACACGCAGCAGGCCACGGTAATGCATGCCGTCCAGCAACTCGGTGCTGGCATTGCTGGAGCCACCGAACCAGTTGGTGGTCTTGCCATGGGCGAAGTGCGCATCCACTTCGCGCGGATGCACCACGCCATGCTCGGCAACGAAATCACGCACTGCCCGTGCCTGCTCCCAACGCGCAGGCGTCCACTCCACCCGCGCTTCACGCGGATGCATCAGCGCCTGATGCGCGCGTGGCAGAAAGCCATAATTGACGAAGAAATCCTCTTCCAGTTCCAGGCGCGGATAACGGCGCTCCAGTTCCCCTGCACGGTAGTCGGCCACCCGATGGCGCAGGGTCAGGTCCTGCGCCCTCGCCGGTGCGCGGATGGGGTCGGCCTGCACAAAGCCCAGCCGTTCAATTGCTCGGCGCAGTGTGGTCGGCTTGAACAGCGAACGGGCGATGGCGTAGCGGCGGAGGTGGTCAAGAGTGAGCGGCATGGCGCAATCATGCACCAATTGGATGCCTGGAAAGCCGGCACAGCGTTGGCAATCGAGACGTTCCAGTGCGCCGTCGCAACCGCGCTTGGGCTACGCTAGCGGCCCGCCTCCAGCACCGTGCCTGCACAGCGCGCCCCATGAGCACCCAGCACCACGTCCAAGGCCTCAACAACGACGAGGTGCCCGCCGACTGGCCGGCCATTCGCGCGCAGGAGATCACCTGGCTTGGCCGCAGCTATCCGCAGCTTGCAGGTGCCGGGCGCATACGCTGGCATAGCCCGCGGCCGATGTCGGCGGCGGCCATTGTCGAAGGCAATGATGGCCCGCTCTTCATCAAACGCCACCACCACCTGGTGCGCACGGCGGCAACGCTGGAAGAGGAACACCGCTTCATCGCCCACCTGGCAGCTGCCGGCGTGCCCGTTGTGCGCGTGCTGGAGAATGCAGCCGGCACCACGGCCATCGAGCACGATGGCTGGACCTACGAGCTGCATGCGCTTGCGCAGGGCCAGGACCTCTACCGCGATGCGCCCTCCTGGGAGCCACTGGTCAACCAGGCACAGGCCATTGCCGCAGGCCGCATGCTGGCGGAACTGCACCTGGCCGCTGAAAGCTATAAGGCAGCGCAGCGCAGCACACATATTCTGGTGGCACGTGACGACCTGATCCGTGCCGCCGATCCCATCGCGCTACTGGAAGGCCAGTTCAGCGAACGGCCCGCGTTGGCGGACTACCTCGCACGCAG
This sequence comes from Stenotrophomonas sp. UBA2124, assembly GCA_002329155.1. Taxonomy (GTDB): domain Bacteria; phylum Pseudomonadota; class Gammaproteobacteria; order Xanthomonadales; family Xanthomonadaceae; genus Stenotrophomonas. Next base: position 20,507 of record DCXY01000023.1, read on the forward strand.
GCCGTGGCGGCAGGACCTGCAGCAGACTGTGCTGCCGTGGCATGTGGGCCTGCCTGAGCGGCTGCAGGCCGAGCCTGTGCTGTGGGCGCATAACGATTGGCATGTTTCCAATCTGCTGTGGCATGGGCACGGTGATGCGGCGCAGGTGGCAAGCGTGTTCGACTTCGGGCTGGCATCGCCCACCTGTGCATTGTTCGACCTGGCCACCGCCATCGAGCGCAACGCCATTGCCTGGCTGCAGCTGGAGCGCGGCGCGCAGGCCGTACATACGGATACGGCGCTTGCGCTGCTCGCCGGTTATCGACAGGTGCGGCCACTGACCCCAGCACAGGTTCACCTGCTGGCCGACCTGCTGCCGCTGGTGCACCTGGATTTCGCCCTGTCCGAGGTGGAGTACTTCCACGGCATCACCGGCTCGACCGCCAATGCCGATGTCGCCTACCATCCATTCCTGCTTGGCCACGCGCAATGGTTCGGCAGTGTCCACGGCCAGGCCCTGTTGGCGGCCCTGCATGCCGCCGCCTGAACGGCGGCAGGCGCCAAACCTTGCCACTTGTGGTCAAATAGCCAACTGAAGCGGGGGTGCCTGGCGTAACCAGGCTGAGAGAGTCCCTTGGAACCTGATCCGGTTTGCACCGGCGTAGGGAGCTTTGAGCAGCAGGCATACCGCCTTCGTGGCCGGTAACGCATGCGCGCCTTCGCTTCGTCTCCCCTCACGGCTGATGACGAACCGAATGAACCGCTGCTACCAGATCTCCCTGTTGGCTGCCGCCCTGAGCGCGGCGCTGCCCCTGTACGCCAATAACGCGGAAAACGACGCGCCGCAGCGTTCGGCTACCGAACTGCCCGCAGTGCGCGTGCAGGCTACACAGCTGGCTGCCAAGGCCCCGCAATCCAGCAGCTTCGGTGCCGGCGACTGGAAGGACACCCCTGCTTCGGTAAGCGTGCTGGACCGCAGTGTGCTCGACAGCCGCCAGGTGCGCACGCTGAGCGAACTGGCCTACAACGATGCCGCACTGGGCGACAGCTACGCACCCGTGGGCTATTACCAGAACATCGCCATTCGCGGCTTCGCGCTGGATGCCGCCACCGGCTACCGCTTCAACGGCATGAGCATTGCCGGTGAGCAGCGGCTTGCACTGGAGAACGTGCAGCAGGTGGAAATCCTCAAGGGCGAAGCAGGATTGGCAGCAGGCGTGATCGCACCCGGTGGCGTCATCAACTACGTGGCCAAGCGCCCCGCCGAAGTGCGCACCGTCACGTTCGCCACGGATTCGGAAGGCAGCCGCTACGCCGCCATCGACGTGGGCCACTGGCTGACACCGCGTTTCGGTGTGCGCTTCAACGCCGCCTGGGATGACAGTGCGTCCTACATCAAGCATGCCGATGGCCGCCGCAACTTCTATGCGCTGGCCACCGACTGGCTGATGGGCGAGCACGGCAGGCTGCAGGTGGATGCCAACTACCAGACCAGCGCACAGCGATCCGCCTCGGGCTACCAGCTGCTCGGCGCCACCACGTTGCCGCGCAATGTGGACCGCAAGCACATGCTCGGCTACCAGACATGGCAGCAGCCGGTAGGCATCGCCAGCAGCAACGTCACCGTGCTGCACACCTACGATTTCAGCCCTGCATGGCAGTCGCGCCTGTCGGCGGGCTACAGCCGCTCGGTGATCGACGACAACGTCGCCTTCGCCTACGGCTGCTACTACACCGCCAGCTGCGCCGATGGCAGCGTGCCGGGCAATTATTTTGCGCCGAATGGTGATTACGACATCTATGACTACCGCAGCCCGGACGACACGCGCCGCAACCGCCAGCTGCGTGCGGAACTGCGCGGCCGCTTCGACACCGGCGCGGTAGGTCATCAGGTCACGCTGGGTGCCGATTACTACGACCGCAGCATCGACAAGCGCATCAACGTCAACGAGTACGTCGGCAGTGCGAACATCCATGACAAGCGGGTGCCGCAGTACCTGCCGTCGCCGCTGCAGCCGGGCCCATCGGCCAAGCGCCTGGACAGCCGCCAGAAGGCTTTGTTCGTGATGGACCGTGTGAGCCTTGCCGATGATTGGCAGTGGCTGGCCGGTGGCCGTTTCGTGCAGCTGGACGAGCGCGCCTACACCAAGCGCGGCATCCCGGAGCGCAGCAGCCGGCTGTCGCGCTTCCTGCCACAGACCGCGCTGATCTGGAGTGCCAATGCGCAGACCAACCTGTACGCCAGCTACGTGCAGGGCATCTCGCTCGGCCAGGAGGCACCGTTCTGGACCTCCAACGAAGGCACGTTCCTGCCTGCGGTGCGTTCGCGCCAGCTTGAAGCAGGCGTCAAATATTCTGCTTCGGATGCGCTGACGCTCAGTGCTGCAGTGTTCCGCATCAGCCGCCCGTTCCAGTACGCCAAGCCTGACGGCAGCGACTACGGCTACACCTTCGTGCAGGAAGGCCAGCAGACCCATACCGGGCTGGAACTTGGCGCACAGGGCAATGTCACTGGGAACCTGAAGCTCACCGCCAGCGCCAGCGTACTGCAGGCACGGGCGCGTAATACCGGCACGCCCAGCTTCGAAGGCCATGCACTGGTCAACGTACCAGGTCGCCGCGCCAGCCTGCATGCCGACTACCAGCTGCCCACCCTGCCCGGTCTCGCGCTCACCGGCGGTCTGCGTTACGCCTCGTCGAACGTGGCCACCGCTGATGGCCGCGTGCGCGCACCGGGTTACAGCGTGGTCGATGCCGGCCTGCGCTTCCGGCACCAGCTGCGCGATCACTCGGTGAACTGGAATCTCTCGGTGGACAACGTCTTCAACCGTTTCTACTGGCGCGACACCGGCAGCAGCTACGGTGACTACTACCTGTTCCCAGGCGCACCGCGTCAGGCCCGGCTGTCGGTGACCATCGCGCTATGAACCCTGCGGTGCTGGAATGGTCGGCGGTTGTCTTCAGCGTCCTCGGCGTGTGGCTGATGGCGCAGCGGCGCCTGCTGGCCTGGCCGGTGGGGCTGGTGTCGGTCGGACTGTATGCGTTGGTGTTCGCCGAAGCGAAGCTCTATTCGGACACCCTGCTGCAGCTGGTGTTCGGCGGCTTTCTGGTCTACGGCTGGTTCAACTGGCGCAGGCAGCCGTTGCAGGATGGCCGCGTGATCATCGCCCCGCTGCCCGTGCGCCTGTTGGTGCGCGACCTTGGCATCGGCGTGATGTCCGGCATCGCACTGGGAGCGCTGATGCACCACCACACCGACGCCGCCCTGCCCTGGCTGGACGCCATGCTCGCCGCGCTCAGCCTGGTCGCGCAGTGGTGGCAGGCGCGCCGCCACACCGCGACATGGTGGCTATGGATCGTGGTGGATGTGGTCTACGTGGGCATGTACATGGTGAAGTCACTGCATGTCACCGCCGCGCTGTACGTGCTGTTCATCGGGTTGGCAGTCATGGGTCTGCGTGCGTGGAAGAAGGCCGCAACCCCGTAACGCCGAGCCGCGCCCGGCAGAAGCCTTGCCAGTAAAGTCCCACGGAGCTCTATAAGCCCAGCGTGTAGTGCCGGGCTATGCTCGGCCGGGGCTCATCCGGCATGACCTCCGCCGAATCACCCCTACCTTCGCATGCAATAACGACGCAATTCCGCCCACCGCTCTTGCCCCGGTACAGCGCGGCATCGGCCTGCTGCATGGCCTGCTCCAGGGCGGCCTCGCCTTCAAAGCAATGGGAAACGCCGATGGTCACCGTGCAGCGCAGATTGCCGCGCTGCAGCTCCTGCGCCATCTGCTTCTGCTCGACGCTGCTGCGTATACGCTCGGCCACGCGCAATGCCGATGCACTGTCCGCGCCCACGCAGATGGCGACAAATTCCTCGCCACCCAACCTGCAGATCAGGTCATCCTTGCGCACCGCTGCGCGCAGCGCATCGGCAACACCGCACAACACGGCGTCACCCACATGGTGACCGTGGGTGTCGTTGATGCGTTTGAAATGATCAATATCGACAAGCAGCAGGCGTGCGGTGGCACCCGGCTTCCGGAAGCAGCCCTGCAGCGCCGTACGCAGGCCGCGGCGGTTGAGCAGTTGGGTCAGTGGGTCGCGCGCGGCCATGGTGCGCAGCGCATCGGTCAAACGGCGCAGCACCAGCCAGACGATGGCCGGTGGCAGGATGGTGGCCAGCGAGCACATGTAGATGTAGAAAACTTTCTGGAAGTTTTCGTCCATGTCCAACGCTTCCAGGCCACCGCCCAGCAGCTTGCCCAGCTTGATGATGTTCAGCACGCAGATGCCGCTGATAAGGACGGCGAACAGCAGCATTTCGCCGCGAAGATCGCGCGCGAAGCTGCGCATGCCATACACCAGCACCCCTACCATGGCGGCAAAGGTCAGCGCACAGATTGCTGCCAGCATCGAGTAACGCGCCACCGGGCCGCCCATCCAGTGCACAAGCAGCTGCATCAGGCTGTAGCCCACCGCCAAGGTGAGCAGCGGCTTCAGCAGCGGCACCGGGCGCCCGAAGAAACGCGCGCCGCCCACCCAGTACGCCAGCACGGCACACAGCGTGAGCGTGTGGTTGGCCACGCCCATCGTGCTCCAGCCCGGCCCTTCCAGCAGTTGCAGTACATAGGCGCCGCCCAGCATCAGGTTGCCAGCCGCAAACGCATCCATGCCCATCTTCTCGCTGCGCAGGCGCTGGCTGATGAGCATGAACATCACGGCGAAGGTCAGCAGGTAGACACACAGCATGCCGACCAGGAGGGAGGCGATCATGGGCAGGTGGGTTCAGGAATTCTGGCGCGGCACTTTGCTGCTCGGCTACTTGAAAGCTTGCAGGCCATTATGGGCACCGGAACGTAAGAATGGATGTGGCGGAATATTGACGTCTGCCATGAAGTTTCCAGAAACAAACCAAAGGCCACCTCCGCACTGCGTCATATTCCGTAGCGGCCGGGTACGACAAAAATCCAGTACCCCGCCGGCATCCATACGGGCGCGATGACCGATATGCTGCAGCAACACATCGGCCAGAAGCCGGTTGCGGAAGGATGCGCCCTCGGTGTTCGCCCCACTTTCAGGCACCACGGGAATCGACCAGTGCTGGTGCCTTCAACAATCCACAGGACACGGGTAAAGCATGGAAACAACAGACACCCTCGCCGTACCGCAGACTGCAAGCCCCGAGGAAGCGGCTTCCCAGCTAAGCGGCATCAGTTTCCCCGAGCTCAACCTTGCACTGGACCAGAGTTCACTGGCCTTGAACGGATCCAAGCCCAGCCCTTGGGAACGCCGGCTCTTTCTGATTGGCATTGCCGGAGCGGGCGCTGCCATGCTGCTGGGTACCGTGCTGCCGGGTAAAGCAGGTTTGATTGCGGCAAGCCTGGGCGTGCTGGTCGAAGTTATCGGGCTGTTGACCTCCGCATTTCTGCAGCTCACGCGCGATTGGCGCCATTTCCGCCATGCTCGTACCCAGCATGCGGAGGAAATTGAGCTGGGCTATCTGGAATACCAAAGCCTTGTGCAGCAACTGCGTGCGTTTCCGCTGGCGCAGCGGCAGAGCCGGCTGCGCTATATCCGCTACCGCCAGGCAACAATGCATGAGCGGCTGGGTTTGTTTACTGGCGGGATGGAACGGCTCGGCATCGTTCCGCTGCTTGTCGCCCTGTATCTGCAGTTCAAGGACTGGCAATGGGGTGACTGGTCCAGCATCGGCAGCGTCAACTTTGTTCAGGGCATGCTTGCTTTCATGTTGATGGTGGCCTACGCCTGCTTCTGGTATCTCATACACCTGCGCGTACGCGTACAGGCCTACGAACAGCTGCTGAGCGAATCCATACAGATGGAAGAGGTTTCGCCTTGATGGCGGTACCTCTCCACCGGCAGTTTATCCCAGATACCTGGTTTGTTTTTCCGCAACCCACAGGGTTTGCCTTGCAGAGCGCAGCATCGCGCTTGGCCATATCCTTGCCGACGTTGTAGACCCCCGCTGCCACGAATGCGACTGCCAGAATGATGGCGACCAGGCTGATCTGAAAGGCATTGTTCGGCACTGCGGCAGGCGTAGCCGATTGTGCGGGAGTTACTGGTGGCTGCAGCAGCTCCTCCGCACTCAGGCCGAGAGCAGCCGCCAACGCCATGCGTGACTCATGCGAGGCATTACCTTCAGCCTCCACCCGCTGCGCTGTGCGCACTCAGGCCTGCAACGCTGGCCAGATGCTCTTGCGACCATCCCCGCCGCTCGCGTTGCGGATACGGGCTGAATCGACCTTCATGGTTCCCGCGTTCACTGCGTCCTTCCTGCCAATGGTAGCGGAGCGGCGATGCTTGGAGATGATGGGCGAGAACCACCGCGACAGTCGGGCAACAGCACCGCGCCATTCTTTATGAATCAACCAGTTAGATCTTGGCCAGACACGTTTGCCGCACAATGCCTGCAAGACTGGCAAGAGGCCCTATCCGGCTCGGTGCTCATCCAATGAACAACCGCCTGCCGCATCAGCCAAGTGCGGGACTTACTGCTCAGGTTGCCTGCCCGCAATGATCGGCTGATATCCTCCCGCCATAGAGGGGGATGTCTGAATGGCCAATGCGATATTTACCGCTTCCGAAAGCTCGAGCTACGACGATCTGATTGAGACGCGCTATCACTTTCCTAGGGCCTACCTTGCCAAAGCCAAAGAGGCCATTGGCGAGCTGATCGCATACTACGAGCATCGCCGCAATGCTGGCCCAAGTAGCAACGGTGGGCGCCAAGCCTACTTTGCCGTAGCCCGGCTTCTTCGCATCGAAGCAGACCCGGCTCGCGGTGACCACTATTACGCCTATCTCGACCAGTTCCTGGAGTTCGATCACCCCGTACCCCTCCTGGTCAATGGCCATTACTATGAATCGGCGCTGCAAAAAGAAGATGGAAGTACAAACAGAGGGGCTTTCGGCCGCTCTGTCCGGCTCATTCCCGCGCATGAGTTTGATGCACTCCTAAGGGCTGGCCTCGCCACTGAGCGCGACCCCTGGGAACTAGGCATGGTCCGTGAAGATGACCCGCCCGAATACACGCCGCGACCGATCATTCAGCAGGTGATTTCCCGCAAGTTCCGCGACGTATCGTTTCGCCGTCATGTGCGGCAGGCCTACGGAAATACCTGTGCTGTCACCGGCCTACGCCTGATCAATGGCGGTGGCCGCCCCGAAGTACAAGCTGCTCATATTCGCCCGGTGGAAGCAGATGGGCCAGACACGGTGCGCAACGGCATTGCGCTCACGGGCACCGTACATTGGCTCTTTGATCGCGGCCTTATCAGCTTTGACGATCAGTACAACGTGCTGCTCTCACCTGCAGGCGTTCCGGATGACTTGGATAAACTCATTCCCGCGCACCGGAAACTGATTCTTCCAGAGCATGTCGAGCACCAGCCGCATGCGACCTATCTGCGATGGCATCGAGAAAATCGATTTAAGGCCTGACCCGCAGCAATCCGAACCTGTTTAGTGCACGGATCTAACTGCGCATTGGTCAGGCAATGGCCACTGGAACCGGTGCTCAAGTGGCTGGATAGGACGCGATCTTTGCTGTCAGGCGTTCTGGAACAGATGACTCTGACGACTCAGAACGTGGGGAGACCTTAGAACCCGACCCCATTGTCACCTTGGAATGCAACTATTTCAACTTTTGTGAAACTTCATCCCTGATTAATTCGAACTCATTCGGCAAGGCCCTCACTACCACGTCACACATTTTGCTCATGCACTGCTCTGCACCAAGACCAACATGCTGTGAAATTTCATAAAACTCATTGTGCTTCCCGGCTTGCAGGCCGTACTCAATAACATCCCTAACCTCATCTTCGTCGATAAAAAGCGAACTAGCTACTTCTTTGATCGCAGCATCAGCGCAACTCTGCAGCATCCAAGCTTCCGGCCAGGTTTCTCCAGGAAGATAAGTACAAGATGATTTAAACCAAGCATCAAAGCCCTTATCTGGCGCCTCTGCCATTGATCTTGCATGCCTCAAATTTTCCGACGCTTTGGCCTTCTGATCGCCATCAAATATCGCAAGCACAGGCTTACTTTCTTTACGGACATAATGAGCCGCCAGCTGCCTAGATATTGCCGTAGCAGAACCTATCACCTTCACATCTACCCGCGCACGGATTGATGCTGGAAGACATGAGAGGACTAAGCACTGAGCAACGGGGTCCTCCACAAAAATATCCAAAGCTGAACCAATCTGTCCACCCAGCTTAGAAAACGCGAAATCTGCAGACACCCCCTCAGACACACGCGTTCGCCCAGCCACAGATTCAACAAAGAATCTTGCATCATCAGGAAGACAGTCGAATATCTCTCTCGAATGAGTCGTACAAATAACCTGCACCCTCATTTCATTACAAACATCCTTAAGCTTATTGATAAACGCCCGCTGGGCTCGCGCATGAAGCCCGAGTTCAATTTCATCCAATACGAGAAGCGCACCCTTCCCGCAGGAATATATAGTTGAGAATATTTCAAAAAGAGCATTCTCCCCAGCCCCCATATTAAATCCGGAGTACACAACGCCCCCACTCTTAACGAGCGGAAGATTGTACTTCGAATATTCCAAATACCTAAAATCGTCATATGCCTTGCCTAAAATAGCCCCCACAACATCTTTAACCTTGCCCTCCCAACCATTAAGCGCCGCATCCTTAAAAGAGCGCGAATACGATTTTGACTGACTTCGCTCACTATGAGGAACGATTCTCTCGATCCCCAAGAAGACCACATTACGCCTCACTCTCTCGGCATAATCATTCCATTTACCCCCCCTCTTCTTCTTCCTAGACTGAACTCCCACACCAGTCCCATCCGGAAACCTTTCCGTCTTCCTCCAGTTGTTATGAGCTATCGCATACTGCACCTCGACTCCCTGCGGAGCCACTTCATCAGCATGCTGAATGAAGAAATCCTTGAACGTATAATATGACAGCGCCCGCTTTCGAAGCCGATAACCATCTGCGCCGTTATGAAAGGCGCAGCACGCCAGCGCAAGAATAGTTGACTTTCCCGCCCCGTTCACTCCGGAGAATGCAGATATCGGATAAGAAAATTCGAGCGATAGAGAGTTAATCCCACGAATCGCCCCCCTGGATAGTCTGATACCCTTCAACAATGCCCTCGAGTAATCCGTTGCAAACCACGCCCGCAACGATTTATCCACTTGACTTTCCCGATAGCTCATCAATCCCCCTTTGAATAAGACACCCTCAAATTCTATTGAGACGAACTAGACTTCTTCACATACGATTCTTAACACCAGCTCTTGACGTATATTGCGCAAACAATCATCCATGCACGTATTCTAGGCGCCCCCATCACTCTATAAAATGCGGAAGGCGAAGGAGCGCATCACTAACAACTTCACCCCGCTGGAGTCACGTAGATTTGTGAGACCTTAAGGCTATCGAAGCCACCTTGGAACAATAACCAGCCCCCTCCCCCATAAAAAAGGCGACCAACGGTCGCCTTTTTTATCAATCGATCAACTGTCTCAAACCCCAACAGGATTAGCCTTCTCCGGATCAATGTTGTACTGCTTGATCGCGCGCGCGACATCCTTGGCCGTCATCTTTCCGTCCTTCGCCAGCGCGGCGATGGCGGCGTGGGCGATGTAGTAACGGTCAACCTCGAAGAAGCGGCGCAGGTTGGCGCGGGTGTCGGAGCGGCCGAAGCCGTCCGTGCCGAGTACCGAATAGGTGGCCGGCACGAAGGCGCGGATCTGGTCGGTGTAGGCGCGCACGTAGTCGGTGGCGGCGATGACCGGGCCCTGGCGGCCTTCCAGCAGCTGGGTGACGTACGGCTTGCGCTGTTCGGCTTCCGGATGCAGACGGTTCCAGCGTTCGGCGTCGAAACCGTCACGACGCAGCTCGTTGAAGCTCGGGCAGCTCCAGATGTCGGCGGTGACGCCGAAATCTTTGTCCAGCAGTTCGGCCGCTGCAATGGCCTCGCGCAGGATGGTGCCGCTGCCCAGCAGCTGCACGCGCAGCTCGCCCTTCTTAGGCTTGCCTGCGTCGGTGAGCAGGTACATGCCCTTGATGATGCCTTCGGCTGCACCTTCCGGCATGGCCGGGTGGGTGTAGTTCTCGTTCATCAGGGTGATGTAGTAGTACTCGTCGATCTGGTCTTCCATCATGGCCTTGGTGCCATGCTGGAGGATCACGGTGACTTCGTAACCGAAGGTGGGGTCGTAGCTGCGCACGTTCGGGATGCCGCCGGCCACGATGTGGCTGAAGCCGTCTTCGTGCTGCAGGCCTTCACCGTTGAGCGTGGTGCGGCCAGCGGTGCCACCGAGCAGGAAGCCACGGGTACGCATGTCCGCGGCCTGCCAGGCAAGGTCGCCCACGCGCTGGAAGCCGAACATCGAGTAGTAGATGTAGAACGGCAGCATCGGCACGTCGGACACCGAGTAGCTGGTGCCAGCCGCCATCCACGAGGCGATGGCGCCCGGTTCGCTGATACCCTGCTGCAGCACCTGGCCGCTCTGGTCTTCGCGGTAGTACATGAGCTGGTCGGCATCGACCGGCTTGTACTTCTGGCCGTACGGCGCGTAGATGCCGATCTGGCGGAACAGGCCTTCCATGCCGAAGGTGCGCGCTTCGTCGGCGACGATGGGCACCAGGCGCGGGCCAAGTTCCTTGTCGCGCAGGCTGATGTTGAGCGTCTGCACGAAGGCCATGGTGGTGGAGTAGGTGCGCTCGCCCGATTCCTTGAGCAGCCGCTCGTAGGTTTCCAGCTTGGGCGCGACGAAGGACTGCGTGGCCTTCTGGCGGCGCTGCGGCAGGTAACCGCCCAGCGAGCTGCGGCGCTCCTGCAGATACTTCATTTCCGGCGAGTCCGGGCCCGGGTGGTAGAACGGCACCTGGCCGTCCTTGAGCTGCTCGTCGGTGACCGGGATGTTGAAGCGGTCGCGGAAGTGGCGCACCGATTCGTCATCCAGCTTCTTGGTCTGGTGGGTCGGGTTGAGCGACTCACCGGCGCTGCCCATGCCGTAGCCCTTGACCGTCTTGGCCAGGATAACGGTGGGCATGCCCTTGGTGTTCACGGCCTGGTGGTAGGCGGCGTACACCTTGTGCGGATCGTGGCCACCACGGTTCAGGCGCCAGATGTCGTCGTCGGACAGGCTGGCCACCATCGCGGCGGTTTCCGGGTACTTGCCGAAGAAATGCTCGCGCGTGTACGCGCCACCGAAGGCCTTGCAGTTCTGGTATTCGCCATCGACGGTTTCCATCATCAGCTTCTTCAGGACGCCGTTGCTGTCCTTGGCAAGAAGCGGATCCCAGTACGAGCCCCACAGCAGCTTGATGACGTTCCAGCCGCCGCCACGGAACACGCCTTCCAGTTCCTGCACGATCTTGCCGTTGCCGCGCACCGGGCCGTCCAGGCGCTGCAGGTTGCAGTTGACCACGAAGATCAGGTTGTCCAGGCCTTCGCGACCGGCCAGCGCGATGGCACCCAGGGTTTCCGGTTCGTCCGACTCACCGTCACCGATGAAGCACCACACCTTGCGGTCGCTCTTCTCGATCAGGCCGCGGTGCTCCAGGTACTTCATGAACTGTGCCTGGTAGATGGCCGCCAGCGGGCCCAGGCCCATCGACACGGTGGGGGTCTGCCAGAAGTCCGGCATCAGCCACGGGTGCGGATAGGAAGACAGGCCGCCGCCGTCCACTTCCATGCGGAACTTGTCCAACTGCTGCTCGTTGATGCGGCCTTCGAGGAAGGCGCGTGCGTAGATGCCCGGGGCGCTGTGGCCCTGGATGAACAGCAGGTCGCCCGGGTGGTTTTCACTCGGGGCGCGCCAGAAGTGGTTGAAGCCCACGTCGTACAGCGTTGCACCGGAAGCGAAGGAGGCGATGTGGCCACCCAGGTCGCCCGGCTTGCGGTTTGCACGCACCACCATCGCCATCGCGTTCCAGCGGATGATGGAGCGGATGCGCCATTCCAGCTCTGCATTGCCGGGGCTCTTGGCCTCCAGCTGCGGCTCGATGGTGTTGACGTATTCGGTGGTGGGGGAGAACGGCAGGTAAGCACCCGAACGGCGGGTGAGTTCAACCATGCCTTCCAGCAACTGATGCGCGCGCTCGGGGCCCTCGACATCGATAACGGCCTTCAACGACTCGATCCACTCCTGGGTTTCCAGGGGGTTCGGGTCGTTGTTCAGCACCTCGTTCAACCAGTTCATTAGCGCTCCCAGTTACTGCACGCACGCGCGCGCTTGTTCGTTTGTTTTGAGCCCCAAAGTGTAGCGCACCCGGCCCCTTACGAAGCTGGCTACGCTGGGGTATGGAGCCCTGCACTGCCGGTGTCCGCAAGACAAATGGCGACATCGCCAATGCCTTGCCATGGACACGGCAGGACATGCGCCGCACCCGTGCGCCTGCATTGCAGCCATGCAGGCTGGCACGCCGGCAGGTCAGCGTGGTGACAGGGGCTTGATGCTGCGTCGCAACATATCAGCCGCAATGTGCGTTGCCGCGCTGGCAACCGGTGACTGGTGTTACGGCTGAATGCCAGCGGCGTTGTCCCCCGGCTGTTTTCGATATATCGTTTCAGGCCTATTCGATATATCGAAACGACCATGCCCGAGCACGAACCGCGCCGCCCTTCCAGCCGCCCGCTGGGCCGTGGCGACCTGCGCCTGCTGCTGTTGTCGCTGATAAGCCAGGCACCGCGCCATGGCTATGAGCTGATCCAGCAGATCAGCGAAATGTTCGTGCGCGTGTACACGCCCAGCGCCGGTTCGGTGTATCCGCTGCTGGCCGATTTCGAGGCGCGCCGCTGGGTGCGCGCCGAGGAAGATGGTGGGCGCCGCCGTTACCACATCACCGCGCTGGGCCAAGCCCAGCTAAAACGCAGCCAAGCCGATGTGGATGACGCGCTGTTGCGGGCACGGCACAGCGCGCGCGTCATCACCAAGAGCAACCTGCCGCCGCCGGTGCGCGATGCCATGCGCCAGCTCACCCATGCGCTGATGCTGCGCCACGGGCGCTGGCAGGGCGCTGATGTGGAACGCATCGTCGCCGTACTGGAACAGGCCACCGCCTTGGTACGGCAGCCAGCGCAGGCACCTTGAACCCTACCCCCACGACCGAGCCAGCAGCGCCCAGCCAGGTCACCACGGCGCGTTGCGCCATCGACCACAGGTAACACCACCATGTCACTGCACGAAAGCCGATTGATCCGCCACCCACTCCACTTCCGCCAGCTGCAGGTGATGCGCAGCGAGCGGCTGACTCCGCATATGCAGCGCATCGTGCTGGGCGGTGAGGCATTGCAGGGCTTCCACAGCCCATCCCCCGACGACCACGTAAAGCTGTTCTTTGCCAATGCCCAGGGCGCGTTTGTACTGCCGGAAGTCGGCGAGCAGGGCATGCATTACCCGGCGGGTGCGCAGCCTTCCCCTGCGCGCGATTACACGCCACGCCTGCATGATGTGGAAGCCGGTGAGCTGGTGCTGGATTTCGTGCTGCATGGCGATGGTGTTGCCGGCAACTGGGCGGCACAGGCCAAGCCCGGTGACGAGATTGTGGTTGCCGGCCCGCGCGGCTCGCATCTGCTGGCCGATGACTTCGACACCTATGTGCTGATTGGCGATGAAACCGCGCTGCCGGCCATTGCACGGCGGCTGGAGGAGTTGCCTGCCGGCGCGCAGGCGGAGGTGTTCATCGAGATACCGGAGGAAGCCGACCGGCAGCCACTGCACAGTGATGCGCAGGTGACAGTGAGCTGGTTCGAGCGCAACGGGTTTGATGCGGCCAGCAGTACCTTGCTGGAAGACGCGCTGGTGGATTTCGAGCAGCCCGATGGCGACGCGCATTATTGGATTGCAGTGGAATCACGCCGCGCCCGCATGATGCGCAAGTTCATTGAAGGCCATATGCAGGTGCCGAAGGAATGGATACGCGCGACGGGGTATTGGAAGGCGCATGCGGATGATGGGGAGTGAGTGGATGCAGGTAATGGCGGGCGTTACCCCTCCCTTTTGCGCAGCAAAGGGGGTGAAGATGGCCGCTTGCGCACCACGGGTGCGCGGCCTGATGAACGCCCGGAGGGCCGGACGGGTTGGGGAGGGGTGAGCTTTCTGCGCGAAAGCATGGGCTGAAGCGAAAGGCTGCCCTCACCCCTACCCCTCTCCCGTGAAAGGGAGAGGGAATTGACACCTGCTTGACTGGCGCGACCGACGCAATAGGTCAACTTGAAATCTCACGCCCCCTCCCTTTTGCAAAGCAAAGGGGAGGGTTGGGGAGGAGTAAGGGTTCTGCGCGAAAGGATGGACTGAAGCGAAAGGCTGCCCTCACCCCTACCCCTCTCCCGTGAAAGGAGAGGGAATTGACACCTGCTTGGCTGGAGCGACCGACGCCATGGGTCAACTAGAAATCTCACGCCCCCTCCCTTTTGCAACGCAAAGGGGAGGGTTGGGGAGGGGTGAGCTTTCTGCGCGAAAGCATGGGCTGAAGCGAAAGGCTGCCCTCACCCCTACCCCTCTCCCGTGGACGGGAGAGGGGATTGACACCTGCTTGACTGGAACGACCGACGCCATAGGTCAACTGGAAATCTCACGCCCCCTCCCTTTTGCAACGCAAAGGGGAGGGTTGGGGAGGGGTAAGGGTTCTGCGCGAAAGGATGGACTGAAGCGAAAGGCTGCCCTCACCCCTACCCCTCTCCCGTGGACGGGAGAGGGGAATTGTTCCGTGAGTGAACGGGAGGGATGAATCATGTCTGTGCAGATTCTGGCGAGGAGCTGCCAGACCCCTCTTCACCTCGCCTCCCACAACTCCACCGCTATGCTCGCGCTCGATCCACTCGGGAGTCCCGCGATGTCTTCCCTGCCTTTCGCAGCACTGCGCCCACTTCTCACCGGCGCTGCTCTCATCACCGCTCTGGCCGCCTGCCAGACTACATCGCCGCCCGCCTCCAGCAGCAACGCCACAAGCACCGACGAGTTTGGCCGCTGCAGCGATGCGGCCATTCAATGGGCCGTTGGCAAGACCAATGACGAGGCGACCATCCGCCGGCTCAAGCAGGAAAGCGGGGCCGGTATCGTGAATCCCATCGGGCCGACCACCATCACCTCGCGCGATATCCGGCACGACCGGCTGCGCGTGTTCGTCGATGCCAACAACGTCATCACCGCCGTGCGTTGCGGCTGAGCACTGCCAGGCCCCATTACGACAAAGGCCCGCCAATGGCGGGCCTTTGCGTTGCAACCGGCGCGGTGTGCGCCTGTTGCACAGGCTTGTTACTCCGCCTTCGGGGCTTCTTCCTTGGCCAGCGAGGCCTCGGTGGTGATGCGCACCTTCACCTCGTCGCTCACGGCCGGGGCGTAAGCGCCCACGCCGAAATCGCTGCGCTTGAGCGTGGTGGTGGCGTCGAAGCCAACCGACGGGGCCTTGGTCATCGGGTGCTCGCCGGCGCCGTTGATGGTCACATCCAGCACCACAGGCTTGGTTTCACCCTTGACGGTCAGCTCGCCGGTAACGGTGAGCTTGTTGGTGCCGGCAGCTTCCACCCTGATGCTCTTGAAGGTGGCGGTGGGGAACTTGGCCGCGTCGAAGAAATCGCCGCTGCGCAGGTGCTCGTCGAACTTGGCGGTGAAGCTGTTCAGGCCGCTCAGCGGCAGGGTCACCTGCACGCTGGACTTGCTCACGTCGGCAGCGTCGTACACCACGGTGCCGTCAGCGTTGCCGAAGTGGGCGCTGGGGTTGGAGAAGCCCATGTGGTTCCACTGCACCAGCACGTCGGTGTGGGCCGGGTCGATGGTGTAGGTGCCGCTGGCAACCTGGATGGCGCTGGCTTCGGCAGCCGGTGCGGTAGCAGCAGCGTCAGCCGGTGCCGAGGTTTCGGTCGGGGCGGCTTCCGGGGCCGGCACGTCGGCCGGCTTGGAGCAGGCGGTGATGGCGGCGGCCAGGGCCAGCGGGAGCAGCAGCTTGGACAGGGTGGACATGATGACTCTCCTAGAACGGGAAGGGGGATGGGGCAAGTTTCGGCAGGGTCGCGCTGCGCCGTGTGATGGCAGCGCCGGTGAAACACTCAGGCGATGCGTGCGGCTTCGTCGAAGGACAGGCGCGGCAGGCGCGGGAACACGCCGGACGGGTCGCCATATCCCAGATTTACCAGGATGTTGGACTTGATGGCGGTGCCGGCGAAGAAGGCTTCGTCCACCTTGGCCGGGTCGAAGCCGGACATCGGGCCGGCATCCAAGCCCAGCGCGCGCGCGGCCAGGATGAGGTAGCCCGCCTGTAGCGTGCCATTGCGGAAGGCGGCTTCGTGGCGGCCCTCACGCGGGCCGTCGAACCACGCCTTGGCGTCGGTGTGCGGGAACAGGTAGGGCAGCTTTTCGTGGAAATCCTCGTCGTAGCCGACGATGACGGTGACCGGGGCGGCCATGGTCTTGGCCAGGTTGCCCTCCGACAGCGCCGGGGCCAGCTTCTGCTTGGCTTCGGCCGACTTCACGAACACCAGCCGCACCGGGCAGGAATTGGCGGCGGTGGGGCCCCACTTCATCAGCTCGTACAGCGCACGCAGCTGGCTGTCCTCGACCGGGCGGTCCTGGAAGGCATTCTGGGTGCGGGCGGTACGGAACAGCTGGTCAAGATCGGCATCGTTGAAGACGTCGGACATGGAAACTCCAGGGTGGTTTGGGCTACGGTCGTGGCATTGCGCCGGAAAGCGCCGGACAATGGCAACCGCGATGCGAACCCGCAGTGTAGAACGCATCGATAGCTGCAACATCCAGCCTTAATGAAATGAATTGATGCCACTAGCGAAACGATCGACGCTCCCTTGGACGATCACCGATGGCCGCGCCGGCAACGTGCGCCAAGCCGTGGCGCTGGCTTCGGCAATGCGGCTGGGTGGCCAGCAGCGCCTCCAACTGTACCCGCAGGCACCTTGGCGTTGGCTCACGCCACGCCTGCTGCCGGGGGCCGAACATGGGTTTGGGGAAGCATTCGCCCAACTGGCTGGCAAACCGCCTGCGCTGGCCATCGGCTGTGGCCGCCAGGCCGCTGGCGCCCTGCGCCTGCTGGGCCGGGGCGGCACGCGCACCGTGCAGATTCTGGACCCGCGCATCAACCCAAGGCATTGGGACCTGGTGGTGGTGCCCGGGCACGACCGCCTGCGTGGCGGCAATGTGCTGACTCTGCTGGGCAGCCTGAACCCCGTGGACGACGACTGGCTGGCCTGGGGCCGCGCCGCCTTCACCAGTTTCGAGCAGCTGCCGGGGCCGCGCACTGCGCTGCTGGTGGGTGGGCCCACCGACCATGCGCCGTGGCAGGAGCAGGACATCCAGCCCCTGTTCGCCCAGCTGGCCGCGCGCATCCGCGCCGATGGCGGCAGCGTGCTGGCCACCACCTCGCGACGCACACCACGCGCGGTGACCGCTGCGCTGCTGCGCGCCTTCGACGATGTGCCCGGGGTGATATGGAGCGATGGCGGCGATGGCACCAATCCCTATGGTGGCCTGCTGGGTTGGGCCAACCGCATTGTCTGCACGCCCGATTCGGTGAACCTGCTGTCCGAAGCCTGCGCCACCCGCGTACCGGTGGGCGCGCTGCTGGGCCAGCGCGCGCAGGGGCGCATGCGCCTGTTCCAGCAGGCACTGCGCGAGCGCGGGCGGCTGCTGGATGGGCTGGCAGTGCTTGATGCCAACGCGGATACCGCCATCGAGCCACTGCGTGAAACCACGCGCATCGCCGCCGAAGTGAAACAGCGGCTGGGCATCTGAATTGGCTCGCCCCCTCTCCCCAACCCCTCTCCCGCGAGGGGAGAGGGGCTTTGAAGGCTGCAGTTGCTGATGTTGCCCCTCGCTCACCGTTGTCCGTAGCCCGGGTAAGCGTCAGCGCACCCGGGAAGAAGGTGAACCTGCCGACGGCGCAGCTGGTGTGGGGTTCACTGCCAGCCCCAAGGACGGCACGGGTTGGATGCTGCGTGCGGAAGATGGCAGCGGTGCTGGGTGCTGGCCTTCGCGCCGACCGTCGAAACGGTGGCGGGGAGTCGTTCGCGGGAGTTTTTGAGGTTGAGGGGGCTTGGTGTCTCCCCCTCTCCCCAACCCCTCTCCCGCGAGGGGAGAGGGGCTTCAAGCGCGAGCAATCCAGGCATTGTCAGCGATTGCAGCTTCAGCCCCTCTCCCCTCGCGGGAG
>DCXY01000023.1:38816-93317 GCA_002329155.1 Stenotrophomonas sp. UBA2124
CCCGCGAGGGGAGAGGGGCTTTACAGCTGCGGTTGCTGATGTTGCCCCTCGCTCACCGTTGCGCGTAGCCCGGGTAAGCGCCAGCGCACCCGGGAAGCAGGTGAACCGCCGGCGCTGCGTCTGGTGATGTGAACGCCCCGGTGAATCCCCGGGTGCGCTGCGCTTACCCGGGCTACGGGCTACGGGGCTCGGCACGGCGTCTTTACCTGCCAGCCGGTTTCACCCGGTTACAATGCGCCCTCGCCTGCCTGTTCTGGCACGGCGACTTCTTTCACTACATCTCTGTGCAGCGCCGCATGGCGCTGCGTTGCCGTCCATGTCCCAGCCTTCTTCCATCCGCTTCGCGCCGCTTACCTCCACCTCGCTGCTGCTGGCAGTGCTGGCGATGGGGGCCGTGGTGCTGGGCTCGAACGTGCTGGTGCAATACCCGATCAACGATTGGCTTACCTGGGGTGCTTTCAGCTACCCGGTGGCGTTTCTGGTCAGCAACCTGATCAACCGCCGCTTCGGGCCGCAAGCCGCGCGGCGGGTGGCGTGGGCCGGTTTCGCGGTGGCGGTGCTGCTGTCGATCTGGATCGCCACACCCCGCATCGCGGTGGCCTCATGCCTGGCCTTCATCTGCGCGCAGCTGCTGGACATCACCGTGTTCGACCGCCTGCGCGTGGGCAACTGGTGGCGCGCGCCCATGGTCGCCACCACCTGCAGCGCCACGCTGGACACGGCCATCTTCTGGTCGGTGGCCTTCGCTGGTTCGCAGCTGCCATGGGTGAGCTGGGCCGTCGGCGACTGGCTGGTCAAGCTGGGTATCGGCGTGTGCCTGCTGGTGCCGTTTCGTGCGCTGCTGTGGAAGATGGCGCCGGTCAAAGGCTAGAGAACGGGGTGGTGGGAACGGGGAATGTGAGATTCCTGTTGCTGCATGCTCTGTACCTCCGGTGGCGCTACCGTGAGAAGCGCACCGCTCGCGCGCTCTCACATTCCCGTTTCCCAATTCCCTGTTCCCCGCTCAAAACGCCAACCCTGCGGCTATCGTCGCCTCGGTGATCACAGCGCGTGCCGCGTCTATCTCGGGCGTGGGGATGGCCATGCGTGGGCGGCGGTCCAGCGTGCAGCTCAGACCTACGTCGAGCAAGGTGGCGTGGGCATCGTGCAGGGCCACGGCGGTGTCGCCGGGCAGCCAGCCGGCCGCCGCCAATGCGGCGATCAGACGCGGGGTTTCGCGCGGCTCGCATAGCGCCGGGTTGCTCGAGGCCTGCGAGAGCACGCCGGTCTGCAGCAGGAATTCCAGATCCACCAGACCACCTGCACCCTGCTTCAGGTCCACGCGCCCGGCATCGCTGCGGTCCAGTTCGGTACGCATGCGGCCACGCATTTTCAGCACGTCCCCAAACAGCGTTTCATGGTCGCGGCTGCGGCTCAGCGTGGTGGCGCGCACCTGCTCGAAATCCTCCAGCAGTGACGGCTCACCGGCCACGCCGCGTGCCCGCACCAGCGCCTGGTGCTCCCATGTCCACGCGCGTTCGCGCTGGTACTCGGTATAGCTGGCGAGCGAGGAGACCAGCGCGCCCTTGCCGCCATCCGGGCGCAGGCGCACGTCGATGTCGTACAGGCGGCCTGCGGCGGTGACCGCTGCGAGCAGCGCCATCACCTTCTGCGCCAGCCGCGCATACCAGCGGCTGCTTTCCAGCGGTCGGGCACCATCGCTGCCTTCGACATCGGCCGGATGGTCGTACAGGAACACCAGATCCAGATCCGAGCCGAAGCCCAGCTCCAGGCCGCCCAGACTGCCGTAGCCGATGATGGCGAAGCGGCCACCGGGCACGTCACCATGGGCGTGCAGCATGTCGGCGCGCGCCATTTCCAGCACCGTCACCACCACCGCATCGGCCAGCAGCGCGAGCTGGTGGGTGCAGTCCACGGCACGCTGGCGGCCATCGTGGAACGCCAGCGCCATGCGGAAGCTCAGCGCCAGCCGCACTTCGTTGAGCGAGCGCAGGGCGATTTCGGGATCATCGATGGCGAGTGCGGCGGCGCAGGCGTCGTGCATTTCCTGCGCGTCCGGCATGGGGCCGGCCACGCGCGTGTCGAGCAGTTCGTCCAGCAGCAGCGGGAAGGCGACCAGCCGCTCGGACAGCAATGCGCTGCGTGCGAGCACGTTGACCAGCCGGGTCAGCGCACTGGGTTGTTCGTCGAGCAATGCCAGATAGCTGGTGCGGCGCAGGATGGCCTGCAGCAGGCCCAGCACGCGGCGCAGCGCGGCACCGGGTTGCGGCGAGCGCGTGGCGGCGTGCAGCAGTGCGGGCAGCACGCGGTCCAGCCGCGCACGCGCGGTGTCGGAGAGCGACTTCACGCCCAGCGACTGGGCGAATTCACGCAGCAGCTGGTCGGCGCTGGCGGCGTCGGCAAAACCCGCCTCGGCCAGCACCTCGGCGCTGCCGCCACCGGGCAGCACGCGCCAGTAGCTGGCCAGTGCATCCGGTGCCGCCTGCCCGCGACGCGGCGCAAGCAGCGCGTCGAACTCGGTGCTGACGCGCTGGCGCTGTGCATCCAGTGCGGAGAGCAGCTCGGCCCAATCGGCATGGCCCAGAGCCACCGCGATGCGCGCGCGGTCGAGCGTGTCGTGCGGCAGGCAGTGGGTCTGCGCGTCGCGCAGCATCTGCAGGCGGTTTTCCAGCCGGCGCAGGAAGCGGTAGGCGGTGATCAGATCCTCGCCATCGGCCGGTGCCATCTGCCCCGACACCACCAGCGCGCGCAGCGCAGGCAGCAGGCGACGCTCACGCAGTTCGGCTTCGCGGCCCCCACGGATCAGCTGCAGCGCCTGCGCCAGGAATTCGATTTCGCGGATGCCACCGGGGCCGCGCTTGATGTCGTCCAGCCGATCCTTGCGTGCGACCTCGGCGGTGATGGCCGCCTTCATCTCGCGCAGGCCATCAAGCGCGGTGAAATCCAGATAGCGGCGGTAGACGAAGGGGCGCAGCGTCTCCAGCCAGGCCTCGCCGGCAGCGATGTCACCGGCCACGGCGCGTGCCTTGATCCAGGCGTAGCGCTCCCAGTCGCGGCCTTCGCGCTGGAAATACTGGTCCATGCCGGCGAAGGACAGCGCCACGCGGCCTGCGGTGCCGAACGGGCGCAGGCGCAGGTCCACGCGGTGGCAGAAGCCGTCGGCGGTGGTTTCATCCAGCAGCCGCGCCAGCCGCTGTCCCAGCCGGGCGAAGTATTCCTCGGCAGCCAGCGGGCGCGCGCCATCGGATTCCCCTGCTTCTGGGTAGGCGTAGACCAGATCGATGTCGGAGGAAAAATTCAGCTCGCCACCGCCCAGCTTGCCCAGCCCGAACACCACCAGCCGCTGCGCGCTGCCATCCTCGGCACGCACCACGCCATGGCGGGCGGCGAACTCCTGCTCCAGCGCACCCAGCGCCAGTTGCAGGCAGTCTTCGGCCAGACGGGTGGCGCCGGCCAGCGTGGCATCCACGTCGTCCAGCCCCAGCACGTCGCGCCAGATCAGCCGGGTGGAGGCCGCCGCACGGTAGCGGCGCAGCTGGGCGGGCCAGGCGCTGGGCTGGAGGGGATCCAGTTCGGGCAGGGGCAACGGGGCCGGATCGGCTTCGGCCAGCGCCTGCAGCAGCGCCGGCTGCCGGCACAGGGTGTCGATGGCGAAGTCGCTGGCGATGGCCAACTGGCGCAGGCCAGCCTCGAAACCGGGCGCCGTGGGCCAGGCGGCCGGGTCTGGCTGGGCCAGGCGCAAGCGGGCAAGGGCGCGATCAACGACCGGGGCAAGCAGTTCGGGTACGGCGGTGGGGGCGACAGTCATGCCCCAATTCTGGCATCCGCAGGCGGTATCGAGCTGCCATCTACGCAGAACGGGCAATAAAAAAGCCCACTGACAGCGAGCTGTCAGCGGGCTTTGCTCCCTCCCCCACGTCGGGATGCAGGTCGATCCTGCGGGGTCGGCGAGCAACTTGCACGCTGCAGTGCAAAACAGTACCCGCCGGTACAAGAGCCTGCAGGCCGCAAAAGCCATTCCACGAAGGTAGCACCCCCCTGCCCCCGCCGATCCGGGATAATCAGCGGTCCCCCCAAGAATCTGTAGTCGTCATGCCTGTAGAACGTATTCTGGACGCGCGCCTGCGCGACCGCATCGTTTCCGCCGAGCAAGCCGCGGCCCTCATCCAGCCGGGCGAAACCGTCGCCATGAGCGGTTTCACCGGTTCCGGTTACCCCAAGGCGGTGCCGATGGCGCTGGCGCAGCGCATCGAGCAGGCGCACCAGGCCGGCCAGGCATTCCAGATCAAGCTGATGACCGGTGCGTCCACGGCTCCGGAGCTGGATGGCGCACTGGCCAAGGCCGATGGCATCGCGATGCGCATGCCGTTCCAGACCGACCCGGATGCACGTAAGCGCATCAACGAAGGCAAGCTGGATTACATCGACATCCACCTTTCGCACGTTGCGCAGCATGTGTGGTTTGGTTTCTACGGTGACATCGACACCGCCGTGGTCGAAGTGTCGGCCATCCGCGAGGATGGCGCGCTGGTGCCGTCCACCTCGGTCGGCAACAACAAGACCTGGCTGGACCTGGCCAAGAAGGTGATCATCGAGGTCAACGAGTGGCAGCCCGAGGGCATCGAGGGCATGCACGACATCTACTACGGCACCGCGCTGCCGCCGCACCGCAAGCCGATCCCGCTGGTGCACGGCAACGACCGCATCGGCCAGACCACGCTCAATGTGGACCCGGACAAGATCGTGGCGGTGGTGCGTACCAATGGGCCGGACCGCAACAGCCCGTTCAAGCCGATCGACCAGGACAGCAAGCTGATCGCCGGCCACCTGATCGAGTTCCTCAAGCACGAAGTGGCCAAGGGCCGCCTGCCGCAGAACCTGCTGCCGCTGCAGTCGGGCGTGGGCAACATTCCCAACGCCGTGCTGGCCGGCCTTGCCGACAGCGGCCTGCGTGGCCTGAGCGCCTTCACCGAGGTGATCCAGGACGGCATGCTGGACCTGCTCAAGTCCGGCGTCCTGGAATACGCCTCGTGCACCGGTTTCGCGCTGAGCCCGGAGGCGAACGAGGAGTTCAAGCGCAACATCCACTTCTACCGCGACCGCATCATCATGCGCACGCAGGAGATGTCCAACCATCCGGAGCTGGTGCGCCGCCTTGGCTGCATCGGCATGAACGGCATGATCGAAGTGGACATCTACGGCAACGTGAACTCCACGCATGTCATGGGCAGCCGCATCATGAACGGTATCGGCGGCTCGGGTGACTTCACCCGCAACGGCTTCCTGTCCACGTTCCTGAGCCCATCCACCGCCAAGAACGGCAGCATCTCGTCCATCGTGCCGATGGTGAGCCATGTGGATCACACCGAGCACGACGTGTCGATCATCGTCACCGAGCAGGGCCTGGCCGATCTGCGTGGCCTGCCGCCGCGTGCCCGTGCGCGTGCATTGATCGACAACTGCGCGCATCCGGATTTCCGCGACCAGCTCAACGATTACTTCGACCGCGCCTGCCGCGAAAGCTACGGCCTGCACACCCCGCACCTGCTGCCCGAAGCACTGTCCTGGCACCAGCGGTACATTGATACCGGCAGCATGAAACGCTGAATCCCCGCTGCAGGCTGCATGCAACAAAAAGCCCGGCAATTGCCGGGCTTTCTGTTGCTGCGCGGTACACAGCTGCCAGAGGCGTGGCCCCGCGCCTCACTCCTCCGTCTTGTCCTTCACCGTGGTGCTGGGGCCGTTGGCCTTGACGCTGGTGATGCCCGCCTCGCGCCCGGCCTGCGAGGTGTACAGCTGGCTGCTGCCGATCACCTGGTGGTTGACCGCTTTCAGATTGAAATGGTGGCGCCCGTCGGTGGCGGTCCTGCGCTCGAAGCGCGCTTCCTCCGGGCTGTTCTTCTGCACCGAGGCAATGCCGTTTTCGGCCGCCGCGCGCGTGGTGTAACGCTCACTGGTAAGGATCACCTCGGCGTTGCCCGCCTTGAGCACAAAATAGAACTGGCCGTC
The DNA here is from genome assembly GCA_002329155.1 of Stenotrophomonas sp. UBA2124. Lineage (GTDB taxonomy): Bacteria > Pseudomonadota > Gammaproteobacteria > Xanthomonadales > Xanthomonadaceae > Stenotrophomonas. The sequence goes on from DCXY01000023.1 coordinate 44,826, forward strand.
CTTGCTCTTTTCCAACTCATACCAACCTGCCATCGCTGTTCCCCTGCTTAGGGTTATGCCGACATGCAACCGCTGGATACCACCACAGCCACATGCTTTGGCTGGACGCCCGGCATTGCCGGGCTTGTTGCGGCCACCGCTGCGGCGGCGACCGTCCGTATGACTCTACCTCAATCGCCGCCGCGTTCCAGCCATGCCAGTTTGCGTTCGCGTGGCAGTTGCTTGATCTGCCACTCCGCGCGGGCGGCGCCGGCGCGGTCGGCATAGGCACGGCTGGCCAGCACCCGCAGCGGCGGGTGCGCCCGCGTGTAACGGGCACCCTTGCCGGCCAGGTGCACCTTGAAGCGGGCCTCCACATCGGTGCTGATGCCTGCGTAATAGCTGCCGTCACGGCATTCAAGCAGGTATAGAAACCAGGGCTTCACGGGTGCACACACGGCCTTTCCACTTACATGCTGGCGGCGTCGGCGATCTTGCACATGCCTTCGCCCACTGCCTTCTTCGAGCTCATCTGGCCGCCCTTGGTGGTGAAACGCACTTCCACGCGGATGCTGCCGTCGTCCTGGCGGCGCACGGTGCTGCGCAGCGGCACGCTGCCGCCACCGCGCACCGGGTTCTCGCCGGCGATGTAACCGGTGCGCTCGTTCGGCGATATCGACACCATGCCCTCGGCCTCGATGGCGGCCACGGTCTTGGCGAATGCTTCGGCGTAGCTGACGCCTTCATGATCCTGCGAGGCCAGGTACTGCTTGCCGGTGCTGAAGCCGCCAGCCACTTCCAGGTTGGCCAGGCAGGAACTGCCCGAGGCGCTGGCGGCCGGCTGGCGCGCGGCCATTGCCATCGACGGCACCAGTGCCAGCACCACGGCCACCGTACAAATACGCTTACGCATCACATCCACTCCTTGAGGTTTCATCGAAAGGGCTTCCTGCCCGGTGATGCATTGCTCGCCCACCGCAGCCGGCGGGGGCGATGCCCCGCGCGGCTACGCTACCGGGGCCGGCGCGGCTTGCCAATGCCCCCTACCCAATGCCCCCTACATCAGGCGCATGTCAGGCAGCGGCCTCCAGCTGTGCACGGCGGCGCTGACGCACGGCATCGGCCAGATTTTCCAGCACCTGCACGGTGCTGTCCCAGTCGATGCAGCCATCGGTGATGCTCTGGCCGTAAACCAGCGGCTGGCCTTCGACCAGCTCCTGCCTGCCGGCGACCAGATGGCTTTCGATCATCACCCCGACCACGCGCTGCTCGCCGCCACGCAGCTGTGCGGCGATGTCTTCCACCACCTTGGGCTGGTTTTCCGGGTTCTTGCTGCTGTTGGCGTGGCTGGCGTCGATCATCAACCGGGCCGGCAACTGCGACTTGCCCAGCACATCGCTGGCGGCCTGCACGCTGACCGCGTCGAAGTTGGGCAGCTTGCCGCCGCGCAGGATGACGTGGCAGTCGGGGTTGCCCTGGGTGGCGACGATGGCGGTGCCGCCCTCCTTGGTCACCGACAGGAAGTGGTGCGGGTGCGAGGCCGCGCCCACCGCATCGGCGGCGATCTTCACGTCACCGGTGGTGCCGTTCTTGAAGCCCACCGGGCACGACAGCCCCGATGCCAGTTCGCGGTGCACCTGGCTTTCGGTGGTGCGCGCACCAATCGCGCCCCAGGCCACCAGGTCGGCGATGTACTGCGGCGAAATCACGTCCAGAAATTCCACACCTGCCGGCAGGCCCATGCGGTTGATGTCGCGCAGCAGGCCACGCGCCACGCGCAGGCCCTTGTTGATGTTGAAGCTGCCATCCAGGTCGGGGTCGTTGATCAGGCCCTTCCAGCCCACCGTGGTGCGCGGCTTCTCGAAGTAGACGCGCATGATGATCTCCAGCTCGCCACCGAGTGCCTCACGCAGCGGGCGCAGGCGCTGGGCGTAGTCCATCGCGGCCACCGGGTCGTGGATGGAGCACGGGCCGACCACGACGGCGAGGCGATCGTCCTGGCCATGCAGGATGCGGTGCAGCGCGGCGCGGGCATCGGCCACGGTCTGCGAGGCTTCATCGTCGCAGGGCAGCAGCGAGAGCAGCTGGGCCGGCGGGGTCAACGGCTCCATCCTGCGGATGCGAAGGTCATCGGTGTGCGGGGGCATTGCGGGGGTCTCCGGTTCAAGGCTTCAAAGGTCTGCCCCCAGCGTGGCGGCATGAAAAAAGCCGCCAGGTTCGCTGGCGGCTTTCGGGAATGCGTCTGAAGGGTTCTTCAGGGTGAGTGCAGTCCTTCCTCCGCCAGCGGCTTCGGAAAGTAATACCAAAAGTAAAAGCTGGCGCGGGCTGCGTTCATGGGCAACATTGATAACACGGTTTTTTTTGCGGTGCGACAGTTTCAGCCGCAACCGCAGATTAAGGCACGCCGCGCGATACTTGGCCGTACCCCCCAGATGCCCATGGCACAAGGCCTCCCGATGAACACCGCTGCCGACCTGATGCAGATCGCCTGCCCTCACTGCAATGCCATCAATCGTGTGCCTGCTGCGCGGCTGGGCCAGGCGCCGGTCTGCGGGCGCTGCCACCAGCCCTTGTTCGCTGGCACGCCGGTGACGCTGGATGCGGCTGCCTTCGCCGCACATGCCGAGCGCTCGCAGCTTCCGCTATTGGTGGACTTCTGGGCGGCTTGGTGCGGGCCGTGCCGACAGATGGCACCCGAGTTCGCCAAGGCCGCCGCGCAGCTGGAGCCGCGCATGCGCCTGGGCAAGCTGGACACCGAGGCCGAGCCGGCGCTGGCCACGCGCTTCAACATCCGCAGCATTCCGACGATGGTGTTGATACAGGATGGCCGCGAAATCGCACGCCAGTCCGGTGCGATGCCTGCGAGCAGCATCGTGCAGTGGGCGAGTGCGCAGTTGCGGGGCTGAGGATGGGTGCCTTGCTTCAGGGATGATGGGCCGGAGGCGGTAGCGGTCTTGGTACCTGCGGCATGCCGCAACCCCCTCTCCCGCCCTTCGGGCACCCTCTCCCGCAGGGGGAGAGGGGAAGAGCATTGCATTCTGCGCCCTCCCGCAGGGGGAGAGGGGAAGAGCATTGCGTCCTGCGCCCTCCCGCAGCAGGGAGAGAGGGGAAGAGCATTGCATCCTGCGCCCTCCCGCAGGGAGAGAGGGGAAGAGCGGTTAGGTCCTGTGCCGTTTTGACCGGCTGCCTAGAAGGTGCAAGAGAGTGACTGAGTCCGTGTCGCTCCGACGCGCGGGAAGCCTCCCCTCTCCCCTTGCGGGAGAGGGTGCCCGAAGGGCGGGAGAGGGGTCGCTCTACACACCAGCAGCCACCCAAAACAAAACCCCGCCTTTGGGCGGGGTTTTATCTGTGCAACACAAGCAGCCGGCTGGCTGCGGCGGACTTAGAAGTCCATGCCGCCCATGCCACCCATACCGCCCATGCCACCGGCGCCCATGGCCGGCTCGTCCTTCTTCGGCGCCTCGGCCACCATCGCTTCGGTGGTGATCATCAGGCCGGCGATCGACGCGGCGTTCTGCAGAGCCGAACGGGTCACCTTGGTCGGGTCCAGGATGCCGAATTCCAGCATGTCGCCGAACTCGCCCGAAGCGGCGTTGTAGCCGAAGCTGCCCTTGCCTTCCTTGACCTTGTTGACGATGACCGACGGCTCTTCACCGGCGTTGGCAACGATTTCGCGCAGCGGGGCTTCCATGGCGCGCAGGGCGATCTGGATGCCGTGGTTCTGGTCTTCGTTGTTGCCCTTCAGGCCGGCCAGTGCGGTGACAGCGCGCACCAGGGCGACGCCGCCGCCCGGGACCACGCCTTCTTCCACTGCGGCGCGGGTAGCGTGCAGGGCGTCGTCAACGCGGTCCTTCTTTTCCTTCATTTCGATTTCGGTCGAAGCACCGACCTTGATCACGGCAACACCACCGGCCAGCTTGGCCACGCGCTCCTGCAGCTTCTCGCGATCGTAGTCCGAAGAGGTTTCTTCGATCTGGGTCTTGATCTGCTTGACGCGCGATTCGATGGCAGCGGCATCGCCGGCACCGTCGATGATGGTGGTGTTTTCCTTGGAGACCTGCACCTTCTTGGCGCGGCCCAGGTCCTTGATGGTGGCCTTCTCGAGCGACAGGCCCACTTCCTCGGAGATCACGGTGCCGCCGGTCAGCACGGCCATGTCTTCCAGCATCGCCTTGCGACGGTCGCCGAAGCCCGGGGCCTTGACGGCCACGACCTTGACGATGCCACGGATGGTGTTGACCACCAGGGTGGCCAGCGCTTCGCCTTCGATGTCCTCGGCGATGATCAGCAGCGGCTTGCCTGCCTTGGCGACGCCTTCCAGCACCGGCAGCAGGTCACGCACGTTGGAGATCTTCTTGTCGTGCAGCAGGATGAACGGGTCATCCAGATCTGCGGTCTGCGACTGCTGGTTGTTGATGAAGTACGGGGACAGGTAGCCGCGGTCGAACTGCATGCCTTCCACGACGTCCAGCTCGTTTTCCAGACCCGAGCCTTCTTCAACAGTGATCACGCCTTCCTTGCCGACCTTCTGCATCGCTTCGGCAATGATGTTGCCGATCGACTCATCCGAGTTGGCCGAGATGGTGCCGACCTGGGCGATGGCCTTGTCGTCGGTGGTGGGCTTGGAGATGCTCTTCAGCTCGGCGACGGCGGCAACCACGGCCTTGTCGATACCGCGCTTGAGGTCCATCGGGTTCATGCCGGCGGCCACGGCCTTGGCGCCTTCGCGGATCAGGGCCTGGGCCAGCACGGTGGCGGTGGTGGTGCCGTCGCCTGCGTCGTCATTGGTGCGCGAGGCAACTTCCTTCACCATCTGCGCGCCCATGTTCTCGAACTTGTCAGCCAGTTCGATTTCCTTGGCAACGGACACGCCGTCCTTGGTGATGGTCGGGGCGCCGAAGCTCTTTTCGAGCACGACGTTGCGGCCCTTCGGGCCCAGGGTGGCCTTGACGGCATTGGCGAGTACGTTGACGCCGCGCACCATGCGCGAACGGGCGTCTTCACCGAAACGGATATCCTTGGCAGCCATTGCGTTACCTCAGTAGATAAGTGTTCTTAAGGGGGAGATGGAGCGGGCGCGGCTCAGCCGATGACGGCGAGCACGTCGTCTTCGCGCAGCACCTTGTACTCGACGCCGTCGGCCTTGTAGGTCGAACCGGCGTACTGGCCGTAGATGACCTTGTCACCGACCTTCAGCGACGGCGCGCGCACCGAACCGTTGTCCAGCGGCTTGCCCGGGCCCACGGCCACGACTTCACCCTTGGTCGACTTTTCCTTGGCCGAATCCGGGATGAGGATGCCGCCGGCGGAGATTTCGTCGGCTTCGATCGGCTTGACCACAACGCGGTCGTGAAGCGGCTTGATGCTCATGAAGGACCTCTTAAGTATTTGATTGGCCTGAAAATTCGGCCACCCCTCCACCCTGTTGGCAGGGCCTTGGCGCGGCGCGTAAAAAGGCCCGTCGAACGGGCTTGTTCCGGAGATGGGGCCCGCCACGGGGCTTTCAAGGGGGGAGCGGGCAGTTTTTCATGCGGCCGCAGCCGCTCCCTGGCGGGGCCTTGGCGGGCCACCACAGGGCCATTGCCGGGCCCCGGAAAAATAAATGACGCAATCGGCCCGGGTTTGGTGATTACCCATGGGACGGGCATGCGCCCGGACCCAATCACCGACCGGAGGATGACCATGAACGAGAACCCCTACGCCGCCTCGACCACCACCAGCGCCAGCGCCGCTGCCAGTGCTGGTGGTGGCACCAACATCGACGCGCTGGACGTGTCCGACCGCTGGAAGCAGTACTTCAAGGCCATCCAGGCCAACGGCGGGCTGCAGCTGCCGCTGTTCAAGGCCCTGCCCAAGGACCAGCGCAAGGCCGCGTTCAAGCAGATCCAGCCGCCCTTCGCCTCGTTCCTGCTGGCGTTCGTGTTCGGCCTGTTCTATTACATCGCCAAGGGCATGTGGAAGAAGGGCCTGGTGCTGACCGCGATCGTTGCCGCCATCGTGATCGTGCTGGGCACGGTGCTGTACATGGTCGGCGGCGACATGCTGGCCAAGGCGGTGAATTTCCTGGGGGCGGCCATCTTCGGCATGATGGCCCCGCGCGACTACTACGCCTTCAAGGTAGAAAACGATACCGGCTGGCTGCCGGTGCGCCCGGGCTGACCGGGAGCGGCCCGCGATGAGCACGCCTTCTCCTGCCGCCCCGGTGGCACTACCCGCGCAGACGCACGCCGCGCCGGGGCTTTCCCTGTTCGTGAAAGCGGTGCTGGGCATCGACCTGGCCATCTGTGCGCTGCTGGTGCCGTTCGCAGTGCTGGGCACGCTGGCGCTGCTGCGCGGTGAAACCGGTGGTGACACGCAGCAGATGGCGGTGCTGCGGGTCGTGCTGCAGTTTGCCGGCATCGGCCTGGGCATCGCCGCCGACGTGCTGCTGCTGCGCCGCCGATCCTTCGGCTTCTGGCTGGGATGCTGGGCGCTGGCCGTGGCCTGCGTGGGCATGTTGCTGAGCGTGCCGGTGCTGCAGCGCAGCCTGGAGGGGCTCGATGACACCAGCAGGGCCACCTTCCTGGGCGGCTTCATGTTCACCCTGGGCGGGCGTTTCCTGTTCAACGTGGTCTATGCGTTCGCCCTGCAGCGTGCATGGCGCACGTTGCAGGGGCAGGCCCGCGCCGCCGCCTGAACCGGCTGGCGCTGCTCCATCCCGACCTTCAAGGAGAAACACCATGAAACCCCTGTTCCGCCTCGCCCCGCTGATGCTGCTGATTCTGCTGGCCGGCTGCAGCGAACTGCTCGGCCCGTCCGCTTCCCACTACCTGGACCGCAACGTCAGCGTCTGGAACAGCCTGATCGCCAAGTTCAACGACTGGGGTGGCGGCTCCCACGCCGAGCAGATGGCGCAGGCGCTGGAGCAGCGCAGGGACATGGCGCGCTTCAAGGTCCGCCTGGACAACGCACGCAGGGAAACGGCGGACATGCGCGCTTCGATGGAGAAGCAGCCGGTGCCGAAGGATGCCGGGGCACTGCACACCAAGACGATGGCGTCGCTGGATGCGGCCGTGGTCTGGTTCGATGCGCTGCTCAAGCTCAGCGAACTGCCCGATGGCTTCGACGCGGCGAAGGCGCAGCCGCTGATGGATGCCAGCGAGGCGGCGGCGGATAAGCTCGACGTGCTCACCGATGAGCTGGACCGCCTGCAGGAGGCCTACGCCAGGAAGCACAACTACATCCTGCAGAGCACCGCGCCGCAGGAGGAAGACAGCGAGGCCTGAGCGGCCTCCCGCCTCAATCGCCGGCACGGGCGCCCAGTGCCGGCGAGCGGGTAGCATCATCGTCATGCGCCGGCTGCATCGGCGGTGCGAGCGGCCCGCCAAGTGCCGCGCGCCTGGCGGTCTGCCGTATCTGCGGCGGCGCGATGGCCGAGGCCTGCAACTGGCGCGCAGTGCTGGCGATCACCGCCTGCGCCGCGGCCACATCGAGGCCCTGCTGCTTGCGGCACTGCGCCTGGATCAGCCGCGCATAGGCCAGGCGCCATTCGCCCATCGGCGTCCGCTGCGGCTTGGCGGCGCTGCGCGTGACCTGTGCATCGATATCCGCCAGCGCGGTGCAACGGCCTGACAGCACATCCAATTCGGCCAGCTGGAAGCGGGTGGAGACGAACAGGTCATCCTTCTGCGTCTGCCCCAGCTGTTGCAGGCCGCTCAATGCTTCGTTGGCATGCTGACGGGCGATGTCCAGCCGCCCCAGGTCGCGCTCGTCCTCGGCCAGTTCGCCCTTGAGCATCTGCACATCCACGCTGCTTTCATCGCCGTTGCCACGCAGCACTTCCAGCGCCTGCAGGTGCAGGCCACGCGCGGCGCTGGCGTCACCGGTGAACCGGCGGATGTTGCCCAGCAGTTCCAGTGCGTCGTTGGTGCCGTTGGAACCCAGCCGCTGCAATCCTTCCAGCACCGAACGGGTGATGCGTTCGGCGCTGGCGTAGTCGCCCTTGTACAGATGCAGGCGTGCGCTGTTCTGGGTGGTGAGCAGCGCGCGGAAACTGCCCTCGCCGTCATTGGCCACGGCATAGCGGTGGGCGACTTCACCCAGTTCGATGGCCGCATCCAGATCGCCCTGCGCCAGCTTGGAGGCGGCCAGTGCGATGGCGGTGCTGGCGGTGGCTTCGGCTTCCTCGCCATGCGCGCGGCGCGCCTGTTCCAGCGCAGGCACCAGGATGGCGTCGGCTTCGGCATAGTTTGACTTGCGCACCAGTGCACGCCCCAGCCACGCGGCGCTGCTCAGGCTGCGCGGATGCGCGGGCCCGTAGATGGCGCGGTTGGAATCGAGCACCTGGCGCATCAGGGTGACCGCCTCGTCGGCACGGCCACTGGCGCTGAGCATCACCGCCAGATCCTCGCGCATCTGCGACAGATCACTGGTCAGCTGCGGCACCTGGCGCTCGCTGATGGCGATGGCCTGGCGCAGGTGCATGATGGCCTCTTCATTGCGGCCACGCGCTTCATCCAGCCCTGCGTACTGATGCAGGGCTTCGGCCAGCTGCGGCTCCGCCATCGCGCCCAATGCACCGAGTTCGCGCACCGATTGCTGGAAGCCCTGCTCGGCACCATCCAGCTCGCCGGCGCGTTTGCGCAGCGTGGCCAGCTGATAGAGCGCCACCGCGTGTTGCCGCGCCGCCTCCGGCGCGGTGGGCGCTGGACGCGCGACGATGTTTTCCAGCAACTGCGCCACCTCGTCATTGGGCGCGCTGCCTGCGCCGGCGCTGAGCGCATAGGTGTTCGCCAGCTCCAAGGCCAGCGGTGATTGTTCGCCCGCCGCCTGCACGGCAGCCTCGTAGCCGCGCTTGGCCAGCGCATTGGCCTTGGCGTATTCGCCCAGCCCTATATAGGTGCGCGCAAGCGCATCGAACAGCCGCGCCTGCATCGCCGGCTGCCCGGTCAGATTGGTCTCGGCCTGGCGCACACCTGCATCCACCAGTTCCAGCGCGGTGGGGGTGGTGCCGCCGGTGCGCTCCGGGTTGGCCGATTCAAATACTTCGATCAGGAAATCGCGCACGGCATCGGCGGCAGAGGCCTGCTCGGTTGCACGCAGTGCTTCGGCTTCGGCACGCTGCTGCTGCAGGCGCGCCTCGCGTGCCTGCCACAAGGTACCCGCCATGCCGGCCAGCAGGCTCAGCACCAGCAGGCTGGCCACCGCCACGCCGATACGGTGGCGGTGCAGGTAGCGGCGGCTGTGGTCCAGCCAGTGCGGCGGCTGCGCGCTGATCGGTCGCCGGGCCCGGGCGGCGTCGATGTCGGCCTGCAGTGCTTCCACCGAGCCATAACGCTGCGCGGGCTGCTTGGCCAGCGCCTTCTGCGCGATGGCATCCAGATCGTCGAGCAGCGCCTTGCTGCCACTGGCGGCCACGGCGGGCAGCAGCTGGCCGCCGGAAGCAGCAGGTTGCTGCTCGCGGATGCGGGTGAGCATTGCCCCCAGCGACAGCCCGGCCAGCGGCAACGGCGCACGCCCGCACAGCAGGAAGTACAACAGCCCGCCGAGCGCGTAGATGTCCGAACGCACGCTGGCACTGTTGTCGGCGATCAGTTCCGGCGCGGCGAACTCGGGTGTCAGCGCCACCTGTGTGGCACTGGCGGCGTCGGCGTCCTCACTGGCCAGCATGCGTGCGATGCCGAAATCCAGCAGGTGCGCGTTGCCCTGCCCGTCCACCAGGATGTTGCCGGGCTTGATGTCACGGTGGATCACGAGCTGCTCATGCGCGTAGGCCACGGCGGCGGCCACCTGCGCGAACAGCGCCAGCCGCTGCGCCAGCGTGGGCTCGTGCTGGGCCAGCCATGCATCCAGCGTGCTGCCCTGGATATGGTCGGTGACCAGATAGGGGTGGCCGTCGGCCAGCGTGCCCGCATCCAGCAGGCGCACGATGCCGGGGTGCTGCAGGCCAGCCAACACGCGACGCTCCGATTCCAGGTTGCGGGCCAGCGCAGGGCGGTCGTCGCGGATGAACTTGATCGCCACCTGGCGGGTGAACAGGCCATCGGCGCGCTCGCCCAGCCACACTTCGCCCATGCCGCCACGTCCGATCATGCGCAGCGCGCGCCAGTTGCCTATCACCTCGCCGGCATGGCCGATGGGCGTGGCGTCGTCCTTCAGGGCGAGGTAGTCGGCCGAACGCTCGATGCCGTTGAGCCAGCCACGCAGCGCAGCGGCGTCCTCCTCGCTGTCCTGTGCAATCTGCGCGATGAAACCCTCGCGCGCGTCTTGCGGCAGGTCCAGCAGCTGGTCGAGCAGCGCCTCGCGGCGCAGCCAGTCGTCAGCATGCGTGCCCATCATGCGTCCGGATGCAGTTGGTCGTAGAGCCAGCCGCGCGCCTTGAGCCAGTCACGGCGCACGGTGCTGCGGTCGATATCGAGCACGGCGCCGGTCTCCTCCTCGCTGAGGCCGGCGAAGTAGCGCAGCTGCACCACCCGCGCCAGCCGTGGGCGCAGCTTCTCCAGCCGCTCAAGGGCGTCGTCCAGCTCCAGCAGGTGGCTGGCCTCGGCCACATCCTCGGCCTCGGCAAGCGCGACGGCGCCCAGGGTTTCATGGCGGGCACCGGCACCGCGCTTGAGCGCCACCCGGTCGCGCGCATGGTTGATGACGATATTGCGCATCGCGCGCGCGGCGATGGCCAGGAAGTGGTTGCGGTCGATGTGCTCGAACAGTTCCGGCGAGGCCGCGAACTTCAGATAGGCTTCGTTGACCAGCGCGGTGGTGCGCAGGGTTTCGCCCACCGCACCACGGCGCCGCCGGTAGCGGGCAATCTGGCGCAGTTCGCCTTGCATTTCGGCCATCAAACCTGACAGATCAACCTCACGCCCGTCGATCAGGCGCTCAAGCCGGCGGCCAATCTCGGCCTCGTACTCCCCCGCATCCCCACGTTCCATGTACTGCTCCATGCACTGCCTGCATCCCGCTACAGGCTGGCCAGCTTAGGCCAGACAGGATGACCCCCGTGTGGAAGCACGGGCGACACTGGCCGGACACTGTGGCCCGCAAACCAGCGGAACGGGCCGCATTCGCATCTGCGACAATGGCGCCCATGAACGTAAGAGAGGTACGGCTGGTGTTCTGCACCTGCCCCGACACCGCCAGCGCCCAGTCACTGGCCGAACTGCTGGTGCAGCAGCGGCTGGCGGCCTGCGTGAACTTGTTGCCTCCGATACAGTCTGTTTATCGCTGGCAGGGACAGATCGAGCGGGCCGAGGAGGTCCAGCTGCTGATCAAGACCTGCGCCGACCGGATGGAGGCGCTGAGCGCCGCCATCGTCGAGCACCACCCCTACGAACTGCCGGAGATCGTCGCGGTCTCCCCCAGTGCCGGCCTGCCGGCGTATCTGGATTGGATCCGGGCCCAGACCCGGGAGGAAAGCTGAGTTGATGATGCTGTTGCGACGTTTTATTGCCCTGTGCCTGCTCTCCCTGTTCACCCTGCCGGCGCTGGCGGTCAGTGAAAAGGACCTGCTGCCCGTGGACCAGGCCTTCGCCCTGCAGGTCACCGCCAGCAGCCGCGACCGCATCGAGCTGCGCTGGGACATCGCCCCCGGCTACTACCTCTACCGCCACCGCACCAGCGTCAAGGTCGGCCCCGGCTTCAGCGCCGGCAGCCTGCAGCTGCCCAAGGGCGAGGCCAAGCACGACGAATTCTTCGGTGACGTGGAGACCTACCACCGCCAGTTGCATGCCACCCTGCCCGGCACCGCCCAGGCCGGCGCGGACAGCGTCACCCTGGAAGTCCGCTACCAGGGCTGCGCGGACGCAGGCGTCTGCTACCCGCCGCAGAAGCGCACCATTGAAGTGCGCCTGCCGGCGGCCAGCGGCGCGGAAAGTGCCGCCGCCGAGCCGGCTGCGCCCCTGTTCAACCCGCTGGCCGCCGCCAACGGCAACAGCGGTGGGCTGAACCTGCCCGGCACCGCCGCAGCCCAGAACCTGCCGCTGCCGGCGGACAAGGCGTTCGGTTTCGAAGCCATCGTGGACAACGGCAACCGCCTGCTGCTGCGTTTCTCGCCGGCACCGGGTTATTACCTGTACCGCGACCGCACCTCGGTGGCGCTGGAAGGCGCCAATGGCATCCGTACCGGCCGCCCCGAGTGGCCTGCCGGCAAATCCCACCGCGACGAGCATTTCGGCAATGTGGTGGTGTATTTCGACCAGGTGGATGTGCCGCTGCCGCTGCGCCGCGAGCGGCCTGATGCGGCTCCTGCCACACTGGTGGTCACCTTCCAGGGCTGCCAGAACGACGGCATCTGCTACCCGCCGATGACCCGCCGGGTAAAGCTGCAGCTGCCTGCAGGGCGGGTGTCCTCGCGCGAGGAGGCCACCATCGCGCCGCTGGTGATCCCGCCGCTGCCCAGCGGCAGGAAGGGCGATGCGCCGGTGCTGCCGGCCGTGGACCCGGCCAATGCAGTGGCGCCGCAGCCGCTGGTGGTGCGCCAGGACCCGGGTGCGCCGAATCTGGCCGAAGCCGCACCCGATGCCTCCGCGGACAACGCCGAGCGCAGCCAGCCGCCGGAGACCAGCGGCAGCGAAGACAACGGCTCGCTGCTGTGGGCGCTGCTGCTGGCACTGGCCGGTGGCCTGGTGCTGAACCTGATGCCCTGCGTGCTGCCGGTGCTGTCCTTGAAGGTGCTGGGCGTGGCGCAAAGTGGTGAAAGCCGCGCCCATGCCCGCAGCCATGCGCTCTGGTACACCGCCGGCGTGCTGGTGGCCTTCGCCGTCGTCGGCGCGCTGGTGCTGGCGCTGCGCGCGGCCGGGCAGGCGGCGGGCTGGGGCTTCCAGCTGCAGCACCCGTGGTTCATCGCCACCCTGGCCTACCTGATGTTCGTGGTCGGCCTGAGCCTGACCGGCGTGTTCACCCTGGGCAGCAATCTCGGCGGCGTCGGCCAGAAGCTGGCCAACCGCAGTGGCCCCAGCGGCGACTTCTTCACCGGGGTGCTGGCCTGCGTGGTGGCCAGCCCGTGCATCGCACCGTTCATGGGCTCGGCGCTGGCCTATGCGTTCACCGCCCCGGCGGCGCTGGCCTTCCTGGTGTTCCTGTTCCTTGGCCTGGGCCTGGCGCTGCCGTTCCTGCTGATCGGCTTCGTGCCGTCGCTGGCCCGCCGCTTGCCCAAGCCGGGCCCGTGGATGGAGACCTTCAAGCAGCTGCTGGCCTTCCCCATGTACCTCACCGCCATCTGGCTGCTGTGGGTGCTGGGCAAGCAGCGCGGCATCGACGCGATGGCCCTGCTGCTGGGCGGCGCGGCGGTACTGGCGCTGGGCTTGTGGTGGTTCGAGCGCAGCCGCTGGCACAGCCGCAGGGGCGGCATGCTGCTGGGCGCGCTGCTGGTACTCGCCGCGCTGGTGCCGGTGTGGGGCGTCACCCGCCTGGCACCGCCGGCAGCAGCTGCCGCCAGCGAGGGCGCGGTGGTGTACTCGCCGGAAATGCTCGACCGCCTGCGCGCCGACAACCGCGTGGTGTTCGTCAACATGACCGCCGACTGGTGCGTCACCTGCAAAGCCAACGAGCGCAGCGTGCTCAGCCGCGACGCCTTCCGTGATTCGCTCAAGCGGGTGGACGCGGTGTACATGCGCGGCGACTGGACCAACGTGGACCCGCAGATCAGCGCCTTCCTCGAACGCCACAAGGCGGTGGGCGTGCCGCTGTACGTGGTGTATGGCCCGGGCGCGCCGCCGCGCGTGCTGCCCACGGTGCTGACCCAGTCCATCGTCGAAGACGCGCTGCTGCGCGCGGCGCGCTGACGTGGTGGGCCGCGCGGCGCTGCTGTGGGCAGCCGCCGTCGCGGCGGCAGCCGGCCTTGCCGCAGGTGCCTGGCTGAGCCACTCGCTCACCGCGCCCTTGCCACGCATGGAGGACCCTGCGCCGGCCACACCAACGCCCCGCCCTGCGGTGCACGCGGCCCAGCCCGGCGAGGCCATGCCCGCCTTCAGCGTGATGGACCTGGATGGCAAGCCGGTCAGCTTTCCTGGTGACCACGCCGGCAAGCCGCTGCTGATCAACGTATGGGCCAGCTGGTGCGGCCCCTGCGTGGAAGAGATGCCGGAGCTTGCGCGCTACGCCAGCCAGCAGGGCGACAGCGGCCCGCAGGTGATCGGCCTGGCGCTGGACACCCCTGAGGCGGTGCGCGAGTTCCTCACCCGCGTGCCGGTGGACTACCCCATCGTGCTCGACAGCCCCGGTCCGGCCGATGCCAGCGTCAGTCTGGGCAATACGCAGGGGCTGCTGCCTTACACCGTATTGCTGGACACGCAGGGCCGCATCGTCAAACAGAAGCTGGGGCCGTTCAAAGCGGGCGAGATCGAGGGCTGGGCGAAGTAGGCTCCCTCCCTTTTGCAAAGCACCCCTCCCCGACCCTCCCCTGCGCCTTCGGCGCAAGGGAGGGGGAAGAGCGCGCCGCCATGATCTGTCAGACCGCGACCAACCGCTTTTGACCCCCTCCCTTTTGCGAAGCAAAGGGGGTGAAGAAGGCCGCTTGCACGCCACTGGCGTGCGGCCTGATGAACGCCCGAAGGCCATGCCGCAGGGCCGGGCGGGTTGGGGAGGGGTGCCGTTCGCGGGCAAGCACTGATTACTGCTTCGTCGATCACTACCGCCAAAAGCACCCCTCCCCGGCCCTCCCCTACGCCTTCGGCGCAAGGGAGGGAGAAGAGCGCGCCGCGACGAGCTGACAGACCGCGGAGCAACCGCTTCGGCTCCCTCCCTTTGCGAAGCAAAGGGGGTGAAGAAGGCCGTCTGCACGCCACTGGCGTGCGGCCTGATGAACGCCCGAAGGCAATGCCGCAGGGCCGGGCGGGTTGGGGAGGGGTGCCGGTCGCGGGCAAGCAATGATTACCGCTTCGTTAGGTCACTGCCGCCAAAAGCACCCCTCCCCGACCCTCCCCTGCGCCTTCGGCGCAAGGGAGGGGGCAGAGCACTCCGCAGCGATCTGACAGACCCCGATCAACCGCTTTTGTCCCCCTCCCTTTTGCGGAGCAAAGGGGAGGGTTGGGGAGGGGTGCCGTTCGCGGGCAAGCGATGATTACTGCTTCGTCGATCACTACCGCCAAAAGCACCCCTCCCCGGCCCTCCCCTGCGCCTTCGACGCAAGGGGGGGCATTCCGCGCTGGTCAGGCGGCAACGGACTCCAATCTGCGCATATCAGCGGCGATCTTGCGGGTCGCCGGCCCGCCACCACCCTGTTGCGTCAGCTCCTGCCAACCGCTGCTCGAGCAACAGCCCTCCCACCACACAACGGCTGCGCGGGCGGCCGATCAACCGCTCCAATATTTCAAACAACCAATTGAAACACCGCTAATTTCGCCGAACTGGACAGCATTGCCTGCTTCCCTCACACTGCCGCCCTTTCCCGCCCACCTCCGGCCCATGGCAAAACTGCTGGTCCTCCACGGCCCCAACCTGAACCTGCTGGGCACCCGCGAACCGGAGGTCTACGGCCACACCACGCTGGCCCAGATCGACGCGGCGCTGGCCGCGCAGGCCCAGGCCGGCGGCCATGTCAGCGAGCACCTGCAGTCCAACGCCGAGCATGTGCTGGTGGACCGGGTACAGGCCGCGCGGACCGATGGGACCGCGTTCATCCTGATCAACCCTGCCGCCTTCACCCACACTTCGGTGGCCCTGCGCGACGCGCTGGCTGCTGTGGCCATCCCGTTCATCGAAATCCACCTGTCCAATCCGCACAGCCGTGAACCGTTCCGCCAGCACAGCTATCTGAGTGACAAGGCGGTGGGCGTGATCTGCGGCTTCGGTGCCGACAGCTACCGCTATGCGATGGACGCCGCACTGGCCCGCGTGGGGGCCGCCGCGTGAACGCGCTGCCGCTGCATGCAGGCATGGCCGTGACCTCTGCCTGCATGCCGGCTGCAGTTGCCCACGCGCAGGCGCTTGATCGCGCCGCCGATGGCATCGACTGCAACGCCCCGGACAGCACCCTGGCGCTGGACCTGTGCGCTGCCGACCGCGCCGACGAAGCCGATGCGCTGTTGAACACCACCTACAGGCACGCCCGCAGCCAGCTGCAGCAACAGGCCGCCGATGGCAGCTGCACACACTGCGCCGATGCCGAAAAACAACTGATCCACGCCCAACGTGCGTGGATCCAGCTGCGCGACGACGATTGCGCTGCGGTCTACGCCTTCAACGCCGATGGAACCTCGCGCAACAGTGCGCGGTCACATTGCCAGACCACCCTCACGCAGGACCGTACCCGGCAGCTGCGCGCGTTCTACGAACTTTGACCGGGCGTACCGCGCCCACTCCTTACCGACTTACTGCAACCAAAGAGGCCCTCATGGATCTGCGCAAAATCAAGAAGCTCATCGACCTGCTGGAAGAGTCGAATCTGGCCGAGATCGAGATCAAGGAAGGCGAAGAATCCGTGCGTCTGTCGCGCACCCCGGTAGGTGGCTACGTGGCCGCGCCTGCGCCGGCACCGGTCTACGCCGCACCGGCCGCTGCCGCCCCGGCCATGCCGATGAGCTCGCCGACCGAGGCGTCCACCGGCGGCACCGCCAAGCCGGGCAACGCCCTGCCGGACGGCCACGTGCAGCGCGCGCCCATGGTGGGCACCTTCTATGCCTCCGCATCGCCGGACAAGCCGGCCTTCGTCAGCGTGGGCCAGTCGGTCAAGGCCGGCGAAACGCTCGCCATCATCGAAGCGATGAAGATGTTCAACCCCATCGAGGCCGAAGTCTCCGGCACCGTGGTTGCCATCCTGGGCGAGAACGGCAGCCCGGTGGAGTTCGACCAGCCGCTGTTCGTGATCGCCTGAGGCGCCGGCCATGCTCGACAAGGTCGTTATCGCCAACCGGGGTGAAATCGCGCTGCGCATCCTGCGCGCGTGCCACACCCTGGGCATCCGCACGGTCGCGGTGCATTCCACCGTTGACCGCAATCTCAAGCACGTGGCCATGGCCGACGAATCGGTCTGCATCGGCCCGGCGCCGTCGTCGGAAAGCTACCTCAACATCCCGGCGCTGATCGCCGCGGCCGAAGTCACCGACGCGCAGGCCATCCACCCCGGTTACGGCTTCCTGTCCGAGAACGCGGACTTTGCCGAGCGCGTGGAGCAGTCCGGTTTCATCTTCATCGGCCCGCGTGCGGAAACCATCCGCCTGATGGGCGACAAGGTCGAAGCCATCCGCGCGATGAAGGCCGCCGGCGTGCCGTGCGTGCCCGGTTCGGGCGGCCCGCTGGGCGAGGACATCGTCGCCAACACCAAGATCGCCCGCGAGATCGGCTACCCGGTCATCATCAAGGCCTCCGGTGGCGGCGGTGGCCGCGGCATGCGCGTGGTGCATTCGGAAGGCGCGCTCAGGGCCGCCATCGAGACCACCAAGTCCGAAGCCAAGGCGGCGTTCGGCAATGGCGAGGTCTACATGGAGAAGTACCTGGAAAACCCGCGCCATGTGGAAATCCAGGTGCTGGCCGACGGCCAGGGCAACGCCATCCACCTGGGTGAGCGTGACTGCTCGATGCAGCGCCGCCACCAGAAGGTGGTGGAAGAAGCGCCGGCACCGGGCATCACCGACGAGCTGCGCGAGCAGATCGGCAAGGTGTGCGTGGAAGCCTGCATCCGCATCGGCTACCGCGGCGCCGGCACGTTCGAGTTCCTGTTCGAGGATGGCCGTTTCTACTTCATCGAAATGAACACCCGCGTGCAGGTGGAACACCCGGTGACCGAGATGGTCACCGGCATCGACCTGGTGGCCGAGCAGCTGCGCATCGCCAGCGGCCAGAAGCTGAGCATCAAGCAGAGCGACGTGGTGCTCAACGGCCACGCCATCGAGTGCCGCATCAACGCCGAGGACCCGGAGAGCTTCATTCCCAGCCCCGGCCTGATCACCGGCTTCTACCCGCCGGGCGGCCCCGGTGTGCGCGTGGATACGCACATCTACAGCGGCTACCGCGTTCCGCCGAACTACGATTCGATGATCGGCAAGCTGATCGTGCACGGCCCGGACCGCGAGACCGCCATTTCGCGCATGCGTGTGGCGCTGAGCGAGATGGTGGTGGACGGCATCAAGACCAACGTGGCCCTGCAGCAGCGCATCATGCGCGACAAGGGCTTCCAGGCCGGTGGGCAGAACATCCACTACCTGGAAAAGCGCCTGGCCGAACGCAAGAACCAGTCGATCGCACTGACCTGACCGGTACGCGCCACCACGACTGAAAACAGAAAAGGCGGGGCCCAGCCCCGCCTTTTTCTTTGCCCCTGCCCCGCACCTACCCTGCACGGCACCGGCGCGGCTGCATGTGCGCAGGCAGCAGAAAGGCGGGTTGCCCCGCCCTCTGCTCAATCCCTCAACCGCAGGCGCTGCAGGCTTATTGGGCCTGCACCACCGTGCCCTTGACCGGCTCGGTACCCAATGGCGAGGACGGGTCCACCACCGTCACCGTCTCCACCGATCCATCGGGCCAGACGATCTGGAAGCTGCTGCCCGGCGGCAGTGTCGAGAACGGCATACCACTCTGCGCGCGGTACACCGCAGCGGCCTGGCTGGCACCGGCACGGCGCAGGTCGGCATCGGACTTCACCGTGGTCAGCTTGACCTTGCTCAGCGCCCGGTAGCGGTCTTCATAGGTATCAATCAACACCACGCCAACAGCGCCGGCGGAGTAGGCCACAAACAGCACCACCCATATCCAGAACTTGGCACCATGCAGGAATCGACGGTAATTCATGGCTTCCCTCCCTGCGGCGCACGCAGGCTGCTAACCAGTTGATTCATCTTTTTCACGCCCTGCTGCGGCACTGCCGCGTCAAACACGAAAGTCTCGAAATCCTGCCCGGGCACCCGCGAGCAGATGCCGCCATTGGCGCAGTAGCTGATCATCAGCTTGCTGCTCGGGCCACAGGCCATGCCCAGCTGGCAGGCGGCAACCTGCCAGGCCAGCTGGGCGAACTGGTCACCTGCCACCAGACCGGTGTAGGCCTCATCGCCGGCCGCAGCCACACCCATGGCTGGCGACACCGCAAGAAACGCCTCCGGGTCCTGCGAATGCAGCACCCGCTCGACCAGCTCGCGCCGGTATGCCGGGTCATCCTTCAGCGGCTCGCCCATCGACAGCAGGGCTGCCTCGGCCGCCAGGTTGCCGCTGCTGGCGGCCATGCGCCGCTGCTGCAGCACCTTGCCACGGCCCAGCGCATCGGCGGCGGTGAAGCCGGCACAGCCGGCACTCACCTGCTCGCGCGCGGCAGTGAGCCCGGGCACATCACTCAGCCCCATGCGCGCCAGCGTATTGCTGTCCAGGGCATAGCCGGCCGGGTCCATGGCATACACGCCACAGTAGTCGTAGATGCGGCTGACCACCCAGCCCGCCTCGGCATCACCGGCTTCGGCGGCAGCCTGCAGTTGCCGCGAATAGCGGAACAGGTCCTGCCCGCTCTCGAAGGCGGCGCGCAGGTCCACCGGGAAGCCCGGTGCCACGGCATTGCCCGCGCCCTGTTCCAGCGGCGCCTGCGCAGCAGCCGGCGCCACCACCAGCGATGGCGTGCGCTTGCCCAGCGCATCGGCCAGCTCAGCGCCGGCCGCACCCGCATCGCCCTGCACCAGCAGCAGGCCACCACTGCGATAGCCAAGCACCGCCAACAGCACCGCCAGAGGCAGCACCAGCAGATACCAGGGTTTTCTGGCCAGCAGCGAGAACATGCGATAGGCGGGCAAAGAGCAGGCGTATAACGGCCATTTTAGCAATGCCTTGATGACAAGGCGCGTTCAGCTGGCAAGCCGCCCGCCAGCGGCAAACCGCCCCGCGCGGGCCGCGTCTAGTACGATGCCTGCCCTGTCCCGCTGTTGCCGTCCGCTGCCATGCCCTTCCTCGAACTGACCCTGCGCTGCTCCGAAACCACCCAGCCCCGTTATGAAAACGCGCTGGAGGACGTGGGCGCGCTGGCGGTCACCATGCTCGACGCCGAGGCGGACACCAGCAACGAGCGCGCCATCCTGGAGCCGGGCGTGGGCGAGACCCCGCTGTGGAACGAACTGGTGCTCAGCGCGCTGTTCCCCGACGACACCAACGCACTGGCCCTGCTGGCCGCGCTGGAGGCCTTCGACGCCGGCCTTGACTGGAGCACCGCCAGCTTCCGCAAGGTGGCCGATGAAGACTGGGAGCGCGCCTGGCTGGACCAGTTCCAGCCCATGCAGTTCGGCCAGCGCACCTGGATCGTGCCGTGGAACCATGAACTGCCCGAAGCGGCCACCGCCGCCGATGCCGCCGTGGTGCGGCTGGACCCGGGCCTGGCCTTTGGCTCCGGCACCCACCCCACAACCGCGCTGTGCCTTCGCTGGCTGGACCAGCTGGCCGGCGACGGCGAGCTGGCCGGCCGCAACGTGCTCGATTTCGGCTGCGGCTCCGGCATCCTGGCGCTGGCCGCGCTGAAGCTGGGCGCCGGCAGCGCAACCGGCGTGGACAACGACCCGCAGGCGCTGATCGCCACCGCCGACAACGGCGAGCGCAACGGCGTGCATATCGCCGCCTACCTGCCCGAGGACGAGCCGGCGGCCACCTACCCGGTGGTGGTGGCCAACATCCTGGCCTCGGCGCTGGATGCCCTGGCCGAACTGCTGGCCGCGCGCGTGGCCCCGGGCGGGCGCATCGCGCTGTCCGGCATCCTGCATGGCCAGGAAGGTGAACTGCTGCAGCGGTACGCGCCGTGGTTCGAGCAGCTGGAGGCCGTACAGGACGGTGACTGGATGCGCATCACCGGCCTGCGCCGTGCTTGAATGGCGGCAACACCCCGCCAACGCCTGACATGAGCGACGAAACCACGCCTTCGCGGCCCTCGTTGGCCACCTTCCTGCAGGGCCAGCCCAGTTCCGCTGCCGGTGCGCAGTCAGCTGCCGCTGGCACGCCCCCCCGGGGCGACGCGCCCATGGCTCATGGGACAACGCACGCCATTGAAACTGTCGAAGTGCCGACAGCCGCCCGCGATGCCGCTGCGGCAGGTGCGCCCGGCGAAGACAGCACCGACATCCCGGCCGTTGTCGCACCCAGCTTCATGCGTGGCAGCCGCCCGGCTGTCGCCCAGCCGCGTGCGACACCGCGTTGGCAATGGCTGGTGGTCGCGGCACTGGCGCTGCTGCTGACCGTGCAGATCCTGGTGGCCGACCGTGCGCGGCTGGCCGCCGATGCCAGCACCCGGCCCCTGGTCAGTGGCCTGTGCGCGGTGCTGCGCTGCAGCCTGCCTGCCTGGCACGAGCCCAGCGCCTACGCCATGCTCAGCCGTGAAATCCGCCCCGTGCCGGGCCTGCCCGGCGTGCTGCAGGTGCAGGCCAGCTTCCGCAACGAGGCCCGTTGGGCGCAGGCCTGGCCGGCACTGAGCCTGGCCCTGTCCGATGCCGATGGGCGGGTGATCGGCCGCCGCACGCTGCAGCCGGCTGAATACCTTGGCCCGGCTGCCGACCCGCTGGCGCGGCTGGAGCCGGGGCAGAGCGCACAGGTGTCTTTCCGCCTGCGTGAACCGGCGGCAGGCACGGTCGCCTTCAGCTTCGAATTCCAGTAACCGGGGGACAATGGCGTGGCAGCCCGGCGGCCCACGCGCTAGACTCCCATCCCTCCTGCCGTGCCAGCCGAGCACGGCCACCGCCGAATTTCGGGAATCTCCTTGAACGCTGCCCCCACCCGTCCTGACACCAGTCGTGGCGCTCCGAAGCCGCCGCTTCGTGAACACGTCGCCCAGTCCGTGCGCCGTTATCTGCGCGATCTGGACGGTTGCGAGGCGGATGATGTCTACGAGATCGTGCTGCGCGAAATGGAAATTCCGCTGTTCGTGGAAGTGCTGAACCACTGCGAAGGCAACCAGAGCCGCGCCGCGGCCATGCTTGGCATCCACCGCGCCACCCTGCGCAAGAAGCTCAAGGAATACGGGCTGGCCTGAGCCCGCCAGCTGGCCCCGGCCAGGCGTTCTGGCAATTTCAGCGGCCACTGCCGCCGGCCATCAGGGTTCCACCCCGCACTGTTCCAACGCGTCCCACAACCGCCCCCTGCGCCCCCAACCGGTGCCTGCAGGGCCGCCCCGCGCGCCCGTTGTGGACCTGCGGCACGGGCCTGGATGTGACCGCGCGGCTACAATACCGGCCCGCTTCCGCTTCCCCCCTGTCCCCATGTCTGCTGATCTGCTGCCCGTCCGCCGGGCCCTGCTGTCCGTTTCCGACAAGACCGGTCTGGTCGAACTGGCCCGCGCGCTGGCCGCGCGCAACGTCGAGCTGCTTTCCACCGGCGGCACCGCCAAGGCCATCCGCGATGCCGGCCTGGCCGTGAAGGACGTATCCGATGTCACCGGCTTCCCGGAAATGATGGATGGCCGGGTCAAGACCCTGCACCCGCTGGTGCACGGCGGCCTGCTGGGCCGCGCCGGCACCGATGATGCGGTGATGGCCGAGCACGGCATCGCGCCGATCGACCTGCTGGTGCTCAACCTGTACCCGTTCGAGTCGGTCACCGCCAAGGCAGGCTGCACGCTGGCCGATGCGGTGGAGAACATCGACATCGGCGGCCCGGCGATGCTGCGCAGCGCGGCCAAGAACTTCGCCCGCGTCGCCGTGGCCACCAGCCCGGACCAGTACGCCGAGCTGCTGGCCGAACTGGACGCCAACAACGGCCAGCTGTCCGCCGCCAAGCGTTTCGCCTTCTCCGTGGCCGCGTTCAACCGCGTCGCGCAGTACGACGCGGCGATCAGCAACTACCTCTCGGCAGTGAGCGACACCACGGCCGATGTGCCGGCGCGCGATGAATACCCGGCGCAGATGAACTCCAGCTTCGTGAAGGTGATGGACCTGCGTTACGGCGAAAACCCGCACCAGACCGGCGCGTTCTACCGCGACCTGTACCCGGTGCCGGGCACGCTGGCCACCTTCGTGCAGCTGCAGGGCAAGGAGCTGAGCTACAACAACCTGGCCGATGCCGACGCCGCATGGGAATGCGTGCGCCAGTTCGACGTGCCGGCCTGCGTCATCGTCAAGCACGCCAACCCGTGCGGCGTGGCCGTGGCCGCCGATGTCGGCGAGGCGTACGAGCTGGCCTACAGTACCGACCCGACCAGCGCCTTCGGCGGCATCCTCGCCTTCAACCGCACGCTGGACGCGGCCACTGCCAAGGCCATCCTCGACCGCCAGTTCGTCGAAGTGCTGATCGCCCCGGACTACGAGCCGGCGGCACTGGACTACTGCACCAAGAAGGCCAACGTGCGCGTGCTGCGCATCCCGGCCGGCGCGGCGCAGAACAACTACGACACCAAGCGCGTGGGTTCGGGCCTGCTGATCCAGAGCGCCGACACCCGTGGCATGTCGCAGGATGAACTGAAGACCGTCACCCAGCGCGCGCCGAGCGAGGCCGAACTGCGTGACCTGCTGTTCGCCTGGCGCGTGGCCAAGTACGTCAAGTCCAACGCCATCGTCTATGCCAAGGACCAGCGCACCATCGGCGTGGGCGCCGGCCAGATGAGCCGCGTCTACTCGGCCCGCATCGCCGGCATCAAGGCCGCCGACGCAGGGCTGGTGGTGCCGGGCTCGGTGATGGCGTCGGATGCCTTCTTCCCGTTCCGCGATGGCCTGGATGCGGCTGCCGAAGCCGGCATCACCGCGGTGATCCAGCCGGGCGGTTCGATGCGCGACGCCGAAGTGATTGCCGCTGCCGACGAACACGGCATCGCCATGGTGTTCACCGGCGTGCGTCACTTCCGTCACTGAGTCACACCACAGCGCAGCCCGGCAGACACCGGGCTGCGTGCTTCAGCGCGCACTGGCACACCCGCACTGAAGTCCACCACCTGCACCACTGCATTCCCCATTCCGTCCAACGCGAGGGCTGCCGATGCGCAACACCCTGTTTCTGCTTGTCGCCGCCACCTGCGTCGCGCTGCTTTCCGGTTGCGGCAACGGCACGCTGACCGATGCCCAGCGCAGCGCCATCGGTACGCTCGGCAAGCAGCTGCCGGCACCGTACCGCGATGGGCTCATCGTGGATTCGGTGCACCGCAACGGCAGGGAACTCGTGTTCGTGATCCGCTTCCCCGAGGCCAGCGTGGACATGGCCAAGGCCAAGCCGGAACTGTTCGAGGCCCTGCGCCGCGACGAGGATGAAGCCATCACCGAACTGTGCGCCGAACCTGCGCTGGCGCCGGTCTATGCCGCCGGTGGCAGCGTGCACCGCCGCTTCGTCGATGCCAAAGGCGCCACGTTCTTTGAAGTTGAACTCAAGCCTTCGCATTGCCTCCCCCATTGAATGCCCCACAGGAACTGACCCCATGAAAATCCTCGTCATCGGCTCCGGTGGCCGCGAACACGCCCTGGCCTGGAAGCTTGCGCAGAGCCCGCGCGTGAGCGAAATCATCGTCGCGCCCGGCAATGCCGGCACCGCCACCGAAGGCAAGTGCCGCAACGTGGCGGTGAAGGTGAGCGACATCGCCGGCCTGCTGAAGCTGGCGCAGGACGAAGCCGTCGGCCTGACCGTGGTTGGCCCGGAAGTGCCGCTGGTGGCCGGCGTGGTCGATGCATTCCGCACGGCCGGCCTGCGCATCTTCGGGCCGACCGCCGCCGCCGCGCAGCTGGAAGGCAGCAAGGCCTTCGCCAAGGATTTCCTGGCGCGTCATGGCATCCCCACCGCGTTCTACGCCGTGCATACCGACGTGGAAGCCGCGCTGGCCTACCTGCGCGACAAGGGCGCACCCATCGTCATCAAGGCCGATGGCCTGGCTGCCGGCAAGGGCGTGATCGTGGCGATGACGCTGGACGAAGCCGAAGCCGCGGTGCGCGACATGCTCAGCGGCAATGCCTTCGGCGACGCTGGCGCGCGCGTGGTGATCGAGGAATTCCTGGAAGGCGAGGAAGCCAGCTTCATCTCCATCGTCGATGGCCGCGTGGCGCTGCCGATGGCCACCAGCCAGGACCACAAGCGCGTGGGCGACGGCGACACCGGCCCCAACACCGGCGGCATGGGCGCGTACTCGCCGGCACCGGTTGTCACCCCTGAGGTGCACGCCCGCGTGATGCGCGAGGTGGTGGAGCCGACCGTCGCCGGCATGGTTGCCGATGGCGTGCCGTTCACCGGCTTCCTGTACGCAGGGCTGATGATCGATGCCAGTGGCGCGCCCAAGGTCATCGAGTTCAACGTCCGCTTCGGCGACCCGGAAACCCAGCCGGTGATGCTGCGTCTGCAGTCGGATCTGGTGGACCTGCTGGAAGCGGCCATCGACGGCGCGCTGGCCGGTGTGCAGGCGCAGTGGGATCCGCGTCCTTCGCTGGGTGTGGTGATGGCGGCCAGGCCCTACCCGGAAACGCCGATCACCGGCGATGTCATCAGCGGTCTGGCCGACGTGCCGGGCAGTGCCAAGGTATTCCATGCCGGCACCGCGCTGGATGCCGACGGCAACGTGGTCAGTGCAGGTGGCCGCGTGCTGTGCGTGGCCGCGCTGGGCGATAGCGTGGGCGACGCCCAGCACCATGCCTATGCCGGCGTAGACAAAATCCACTGGGCCAACGAGTTCCACCGCAGCGACATCGGCTGGCGTGCGATCGCGCGCGAGCAGGGCCAGGGCTGAGTCGCGCTCTTTGTCTGTGGAGCGGGCGCGAAAGGCTGACCCCTCCCCAGCCCTCCCCTGCGCCTGCGGCGCAAGGGAGGGAGTGGAAGCGCATCACTTGCCAGCGTCACATGCACACAGCAAGCTGGGGCTTGAATGCACCATCAGGCCAACCGCCGCGGCATGCCCCCTCTAGAACGCCAGCTGGGCCATCTCTGGGCCCATGAAAAGGCCAGTTATGGCCTGCGCGTTTTCGTCGCGCTCACCACCGTATTGGCCTACGGCTGGCACCAGCAGCAGCTGGCGGCGATTCCCGGCCTGTTCCTCGGCATCATTGCCAGTGCCATTGCCGAAACCGACGACAACTGGTGGGGCCGCTGCAAATCGGTGCTGCTGTCGCTGCTGTGCTTCAGCGCCGCGGCCACCACGGTGGTGTACCTGTTCCCGCACCCGTTGCCGTTCATCGCCACGCTGGCACTGGCCTCCTTCGGCCTCACCCTGCTCGGCGCCCTGGGCGAACGCTATGCCTCCATCGGCCAGGCCACGGTAACGCTGGCGATCTACGCGATGATCGCGCTGGACCAGCATGCGCCGGCACCGGCGGCATGGCGCGAGATGATTCCGCTGCTGGTGGGCGCTGCGTGGTACGGCGCGCTGTCGGTGCTGTGGGCGGCCATGTTCGCCAACCGCCCGGTGCGCGAACGCCTGGCGCGGCTGTTCGATGAGCTGGGCCGTTACCTGCAGCTCAAGGCCGATCTGTTCGAGCCGGTGCGCAACAGCAACCTCGAAGCACGCCGGCTGGCGCTGGCCGAGCAGAACGTGCGCGTGGTGCAGGCACTCAACACCGCCAAGACCGCCATCCTCAGCCGCTTTGGCCGCTCCGGGCGCCCCGGTGTGCAGTCCGGGCTGTACTTCCGGCTGTATTACATGGCGCAGGATTTCCACGAGCGCGCCAGCTCCTCGCATTACCCCTACGAACAACTGGCCGACGCCTTCTTCCACAGCGACGTGCTGTACCGCTGCCGCCGCCTGCTGTCGCTGCAGGGCAAGGCCTGCCAGGCGCTGGGCCAGGCCATCCGCCTGCGCCAGCCTTTCGACTACGGCGAACAGGCACGTCAGGCCGGGCGCGACCTGCACGAATCCCTGCAGTTCCTGCGCGAGCAGCAGCGTCCGCAGTGGGCGCGTCTGCTCGGCTCGCTGCAGCTGCTGGCGCACAACCTGGGCAGCATCGAGCGGCAGCTGTCCGAAGCCTCGCTGGCCGACACGCCGCTGGAAGGCATCGACACCCGCCTGCGTGATTCCTCACCGCACACGCTGCGCGAAATGGGCAGGCGCCTGCGCCAGGCGCTCACGCCCGGCTCGCTGCTGTTCCGCCATGGCGTGCGCATCGCCCTGGCCCTCATCGCTGGCTATGCGCTGCTGCGGCTGGTGAACCCGGACAATGGCTACTGGATTCTGTTGACCATCGTGTTCGTGTGCCGCCCGCATTTCGGCGCCACCCGCCGCCGGCTGGTGGAACGCATCGCCGGCACCCTGCTGGGTCTTGGCGCGACGTGGGCGCTGATGCAGCTGTTCCCCGGCACCGAGCTGCAGCTGCTGCTGGCGCTGGCCGCCGCGCTGCTGTTCTTCTTCACCCGCACCGACCGCTATCTCATTGCCACCGCCGCGATCACGGTGATGGCGCTGCTGTGCTTCAACCTGCTTGGCGATGGTTTCGTGCTGCTGTGGCCACGGCTGTTCGACACATTGATCGGCTGCGCCATCGCCGCCATCGCCTCGCTGCTGATCCTGCCCGACTGGGAAGGCCGGCGGCTGCACAGGGTGATGGCGCAGGTGGTCAGCACCAGCACGGCGTATCTGGATGAAGTGCTGGGCCAGTACCGCAGCGGCATGCGCGACGACCTGCCCTACCGCATCGCCCGCCGCGACATGCACAACGCCGACGTGGCCCTGTCGGTCGCCCTGTCCAACATGCTGCGCGAGCCGGGCTATGCACGCGGCAACCTGGATGGCGGCTTCCGCTTCCTGGCGTTGTCCAACACCCTGCTGGGCTACCTGTCGGCATTGGGCGCGCACCGTGCGCAGTCGGATGCGGTCAACGACGATCCATTGATCAATGCCGGCCATCAGCGCCTGCAGCAGTCGCTGTCGCAGCTGGCCGAGGCCTTGTCCAGGCGCGAGGCCGCACCTGCCCAGGAAGAGGAGATCGCACTTGCCGATGCACTGGAGCAACTGCCGGATGACATCGACGACCAGACCCGCCTTGTCCGCACCCAGCTGGCGTTGATGCTGCGCCTGCTGCCCCGGCTGCGCGCCACCGCCGCCGAAGCGGTACTGCCGCAGTCAACCGCGGCGGGCCGGGCAAGCGCGGCCTAGCGGTGCATCAGCCGCGCCGTGCCCGCGCGTGCAGGAACACCAGCCCCGCCATCAGCGCCAGCAACCCGCCCAGCGCGCACACGCCATTCCAGCCAAAGCGCGTCCACACCACCGTGCTCAACGCCGAGCCCGCCGCGCCACCGATGAAGTAGCAGGTCATATAGGCCGAGGTGATGCGGCTGCGTGCCGCTTCATCCAGCTGGTAGATCGCGCTCTGGTTGTTGATGTGCACCGCCTGTGCAGCCACATCCAGCAGCACCACGCCCACGATCAGCGCCGGCAGTGACAACGGCGCGAACAGCAGTATCAGCCACGACACCAGCAGCATCACCAGTCCGCCGCCCGCCACCCAATCGCCAAGCCCCCGGTCACTGAGCCGCCCCGCGCGGCTGGCAGCCAGGGCGCCGGCCGCCCCCACCAGACCGAACAGGCCGATGCTGGCCAGCGAATAGCCGTAGTCCGGGCCAGAGAGCAGAAACGTCAAGGCGGTCCAGAACACACTGAAACCGGCAAACAGCAGCGCGCCCAGCAGCGAGCGGCGGCGCAGTACCGGCTCGTCACGCAACAGCCCCAGCACCGAGCCCAGCAGGCGTGGGTAGGACAGCGCCGCCGTTGGCCGATGCGGGGGCAGCAGCCGCGCCAGCACCACCGCCAGCACCAGCAGCACGCCGCAGGCCAGCCAGTAGATGCTGTGCCATGACACCAGCCCGGCCATCACCCCAGAGGCCGTGCGCGCCAGCAGGATGCCCAGCAGCAGGCCGGCCATCAGCGTGCCCACCACGCGGCCCCGGTGCTCGGGCGCGGCCAGCGTGGCCGCATGCGGAATGATCACCTGCGCGGCCACCGCGCTGAGCCCGGCAAGCGCGGTGCCGAGCAGCAGCTGGCTGAAGTGCCGGGCGCTGGCGCTGATTGCCAGGCCCACGGCAGCCAGCACGAACAGGCCCACGATCAGCCGCCGCCGCTCCAGCCGGTCGCCCAGCGGCACGATCAGCAGCAGACCGGCGGCGTAGGCCAGCTGCGCCACGGTGACCACCCAGCCCACCTGCGTGGCGCTGACCTGGAACACGCCCGAGAGCAGCTGCAGCAGCGGCTGCGCGTAGTAGTTGCTGGCAACGATCAGGCCGGTGGCCGTGGCCAGCAGCAGTACCCGCGCGTGGCTGAGCGCCACGGGGCGGTCGGAGGTGGGGGACATGCGCGATCTGTGGGGAAAACCGGTGCGCCAGTCTGGCCCCGTCGGCGTGATGACACAAACGCGCGTTCATCATCGCCGGCGTTGTCGGAAGCGCACGGACACCGCCCCGTATGCAGGCAGCATGACGCGGCTCTGCTAATGTGCCGCGCAGCACCGAGGAGACCCGATGTCCGGCCACAACCAGTTCGCCCTGCTCAGGCAACGCCGCTTCCTGCCCTTCTTCATCGTCCAGGCGCTGGGCGCGTTCAATGACAACATCTACCGCCAGGCCATCATCGGCCTGCTGTTCTACCTCGGGGTGAGCAGCCAGGAGCGCACGCTCTACACCAACCTGGCGCCGGCGCTGTTCATCCTGCCCTACTTCCTGTTCTCCGCCCTGGCCGGGCAGATCGCCGAGAAGCTGGAGAAGCAGAAACTCATCGTGATCACCACCACGATGGAGATCGTCATCATGACCCTGGCGGCGGTGGGCTTCCTCACCCAGAACATGCCGGTGCTGCTGGTGGCGCTGTTCTGCACCGGCCTGCAGTCCACCTTGTTCGGCCCGGTGAAATACTCCGTACTGCCTTCCATCCTCAAACCAGAGGAGCTGACCGGCGGCAATGGTCTGGTGGAAATGGGCACCTCCATTTCCATCCTCACCGGCATGATCGCCGGTGGCCTGATCTTCGCCCTTGCCGGGAGTCAGGGCCCCATCGTGGCGGCGGTGGCCATCATCGCGCTGGCGGTGCTGGGCAATGTCGTCTCGCGCATGATTCCGCGCGTGGATGCCGGCGCCCCCGAGCTGAAGATCAACTGGAACCCGATCACCGAATCGCTGGCCGTGCTGCGCCTGGCCAAGAAGCAGGTGGCGGTACGCAATTCGATCCTCGGCGTGTCCTGGTTCTGGTTCTTCGGCACCATGCTCACCTCGCAGCTGCCCACCTATGCCGTGGTCAATCTGGGCGGCGGCCCCACGCTGTACATCTTCGCGCTGGCGCTGTTTTCGCTGGGCACCGGCACCGGCTCGCTGCTGTGCGAAAAGCTCTCCGGGCGTACCGTCGAAATCGGCCTGGTGCCGCTGGGCGCGTTCGGCATGAGCGCCTTCCTGTTCGACCTGTACTTCGCACGCACCGGCACCGTGCCCGTCACCGGGCTGGACGTGGCCGGCTTCATGCAGCAACCCGGCAGCTGGCGCATCGCCATCGACCTGCTCGGCATCGGCCTGTTCACCGGCTTCTTCGTGGTGCCGCTGTTCGCGCTGATCCAGAGCCGCTCGCCGAAGTCGGAAATGTCGCGCGTGTTTGCCGCGCTCAACATCCAGAACTCCGGCTTCATCGTGCTGGCCGCGGTCGTCGGCATCGTGCTGCAGATGAAGAGCCTCAGCGTGGCCGGGCACACCCTGCCACTGCCCGGCCTGAGCATCCCGCAGCTGTTCCTGGCGCTGGCCATCGCCAACGCCGTGGTGGCGATCTACATCTTCAGCATCGTGCCCGAGTTCCTGATGCGCTTCCTCAGCTGGCTGATGGTGCGCGGCCTGTACCGGCTGAAGGTACGCGGGGTGGAGGCGAACGTGCCCGATGAAGGCCCGGCGCTGATCGTCTGCAACCACGTCAGCTACATGGATGCGCTGATCCTGTCGGCGGTGATCCCGCGCCCGGTGCGCTTCGTCATGTATTACAGGATTTTCAACATCCCGGTGATGCGCTGGATCTTCACCACCGCCAAGGCCATCCCCATCGCCAGCCCCAAGGAAGACGCCGCGCTGATGCAGCGCGCCTTCGATGAGGTGGACGCCGCGCTGGCTGCCGGCGAACTGGTCTGCATTTTCCCGGAGGGCGCACTGACCCGCGATGGCGAGATTGCCCCGTTCAAGAGCGGCGTGGAGAAGATCCTCGCCCGTCGCCCGGTACCCGTGGTGCCCATGGCGCTGAAGGGCATGTGGGCCAGCATGTGGAGCCGCCGCGACACCCGACTGGGCCGTATGCGCGTGCCACGCCGCTTCCGCGCGCATGTGGAAGTGGACGCCGCCCCGCCGGTGAATGGGCGCGATACCGACGCGCAACGGCTGGAAACACTTGTCCGGACGTTACGGGGAAGTGAAGCGTAGGAATCCCTGCTTCCAAGATGTAAGACAACTAGCTACGCTACCCCACAGCCATGCCGTCAGGGGGTACTGCGGCAGGTCTTTACAAGGGGAGTCATGGATCAGGACGTCACGCCGCCGCTGCCGGTGGTGCGCAGCCCGGCACCGCCACCGCCGCCGCCACCGCAACAGGTTCATCACTACTACCACCCGCATAAGTCGGGGGGTGTAGCCGCGTTGCTGGAGGTGGTGCCGGGCCTGTTCCAGGTGTTTGGCATTGGCCACTTGTATGCCGGCAACGTGGCAACCGGTCTGCTCATCATGTTCGGCTACTGGGCGCTGACGTTCGTCAACTTCCTGCTGTGTTTCGTTTTCATTGGTCTGATCACCTAGCCGTTGTGCTGGGTGTCGGCAATGATCATCTCGCCGCTGCTTGCGGCAAATTCCTGCAAGTCACGCTGAAAGCTTCCAACATCCTTCGGAGAAACAGATGAGTACCGTCAACCCCACCGGCAGCATCCCCAACCAC
Source organism: Stenotrophomonas sp. UBA2124 (assembly GCA_002329155.1). GTDB lineage: Bacteria > Pseudomonadota > Gammaproteobacteria > Xanthomonadales > Xanthomonadaceae > Stenotrophomonas. The sequence goes on from DCXY01000023.1 coordinate 76,504, forward strand.
CTGGCGTGGTCGATCATCGCCACCGTTCTGGCCACCTGCCTGTGCTGCCCGCTGGGCCTGGTGGGCATCGTTGCCATCGTGTTCTCCAGCAAGGTCAACTCGCTGCTGGCACAGGGTGATGTGGATGGCGCATGGCGCGCCTCCAAGAATGCCAAGACCTGGTGCTGGGTTGCCACCGGCCTGGCCATCCTGGGCCTGATCATCAACATCGCGTACTTCAGCATGGTCGGCAGCGCCGGCTACATGGAAGCGCTGCAGCAGATGCAGTAATCCATTGGCTCTGGAACTGAAAACCAGTCACAAGATCGCACTTGCCGGGGTGGCAGCCGCCATCCCGGCAGGTGTGTGGCTGCTGACCAGCTTCGACCCCAACGTAGCGGGAAATCCGTTCCCTCCCTGCATGTTCCATGCATTCACCGGCTACTACTGCATTGGCTGCGGGCTGACGCGCGCACTGCATGCCCTGGTGCACGGCGACCTGCCGCGTGCGTTCTCGATGAATCCGCTGGGGTTGATCGTGCTCGCACTGATCCCACTGATGGTGCTGTGGTCGGCAAACTGGCAGCCCCGCTGGCTGCGCCCCATCATGCGCTGGGTGATGGAGCCCAAGCTGTGGCTCATCCTGCTGCCTGGCTATTGGATCGCGCGCAATCTGCCCTGGTTCCCATTCACCACGCTGGCACCCCTCTGATGGTGCAGCACCGCTGCCTGTCGTGAACCGCTTACCGCAAGCCCTGTGCCGTGAGCATGGGCCCCACAGGCTTTGGCGCGCACTGACGCCAGGAACTCACCCCACCCAGCCGGCAATCACCAGCAGGGCCAGCAGCACCATCCACAGCAGCAGCATGCGCCAGACCAGGCTCATCGCATCGCGTAGTTCCGGGTAGCGTTCATCCACCGGCGCCTGGCCTGAGAGCCGCGCTTCCTCGGCCTCTTCCACCAGCTCGGCGCCCACGCTGGCGCGCGCGGCCTTGCCCAGGGTTTCCAGCCCGGTGCGCCAACGGCTGGCCGACTGCCGCCAGGCCGCGAACACCGTGTCGAAGTTGCCCACCAATGCCATGGCCAGCGTCATCAGCTGTGCCACCGGCCATTCCAGCAGGCCCAGCAGCCACTGCCCGCCCTCGAGGCTGGCGGTGCTTACCTGAGCCGACTGCGGCCCCTGCACCGATTGCGCCAGCAGGCGATAGCCCAGCACGCCGGCTGGGCCCAGCAGCAGGAACCAGAACAGCGGCGCAAACCAGCGCCGCAGTGCGTCCACCACCGTGGCTTCCACCAGCGTCGGCGCGTTCTCGTGCATGCTGCCGCCCGCCGCCTGCAGGTGCCCCACCGCGGTGTCACGGCTGCCGGCATCCTCGGCGTCGATCACCGCTTCCACATCACGGTCCAGATCACGCGGGCCCCAGCACAGCGCCAGCATCATCACGCCGAACAGCAGCGACGGCAGGCCGTACAGCCGCCCGTCCAGCGCCCATTGCAGCAGCGCCACCAGCAGTACGTAGGGCACGATGGGCAGCGCCAGCCAGAATCGGCCACCGCCGCGCTCATCATCGCCCGCATGGCCCTGCAGCCAGCCCAGCCAACGGCCGTACCAGCGCCAGTCTCTTGCCGCGGCCATGAATACGGGAGCCAGATGGCCCAGCACCAGTGCTGCGATCACTGCTACCAGCGTCGTGAACATGCATTCCCTCCGGCCTGTGATTGTAGGCCCAGGCGATGGCCGCGGTGCGGTCAGGCCTGCTGACGCTGGACCCAGTGCTCGATCAGGCTGCGGGCGATGGAAATGCGTGGCGGCAACAGGATGCCCTGGCCATCGTCGGCCTGCTCGCGCTGCATCGCGGCGGTGATGTCGGCCAGGCTGAACCAGCGCGCGTCCTCCAGCTCGCCATTCACCGTGGGGGTGTCGTCCTGCGCGGTGGCCATGAAGCCGACCATCAGCGCGCCCGGGAACGGCCACGGCTGGGTGCCCAGGTAGCGGGCCTGCAGCACCCGCACTTTCGATTCCTCGAACACCTCGCGCGCCACGGTCTGCTCGAAACTCTCGCCCGGCTCGACAAAGCCGGCCAGCACCGAGTACCGGCGCGGTGCCCAGTTGGGCTGGCGGCCCAGCAGCAGCCGGCCCTGGTTCTCCACCGCCACGATCACCGCCGGGTCCACGCGCGGGTAGTGTTCGGTGCCGCACTGGTCGCAGTGACCAATGAAACCGGCACGGCCAAAGCGGATGGTAGCACCGCATACGCCGCAGTAGCGGTTGCGCGAATGCCAGTAGGACATGCCCCGGGCATAGCTGAAGATGTCGGCCGCCTCGGCCGGCCAGTTGGCTGCGGCCTGGCGCAGATCAATGCGCTGCGGCGCCTGTACGGTCAGGCTGGCAGCCTCGGCCACAAACCATGGCACGCCATTGTCGTCACGCCCCAGGAAGATGGACGCACCCGGCCCGGCACCCAGTTGCTGGCCCGTGGCCAGGAAGGGTTGCCCGTGATCGTCGGCGAACGCGGTGCCATCGGCATCAAGTACCAGCACCTTGGCCTCGGGCCACAAGCCGGCCAGCGCCTGCGCGTCATCGCGCAGCGCGTCGGCACGGTCCAGCGGCGCCCCGGCGAAGGCGTAGCCTGCAAAGGAAGTGTCAGCTGTCAGCATCGTTCAGAGCCTGCCGCCAAAGTGCGGCGGCCGCAAGCCACGCGGCATGCACCGCGTGCCGGCTCAGACCGCGAAGCTGCTGCCGCAGCCGCAGGTGGTGCGGGCGTTGGGGTTGCGGATCACGAACTGCGCGCCGGTCAGGCTTTCGCTGTAATCCACTTCAGCCCCCATCAGGTATTGCAGGCTCAGCGGATCGACCAGCAGGGTCACCCCTTCGGTGACCACCGCCAGGTCGTCCTCGGCACGGTTCTCGTCGAACTCGAAACCGTACTGGAAGCCCGAGCAGCCGCCACCCTGGATGTAGACACGCAGGGCCAGGGCATCGTTGCCCTCGCCCTGGATCAGCTCACGCACCTTGGCCGCCGCAGCCGCAGTGAAATTCAGCGGGCGGTCCAGGGACTGGTAATCAGGCACCGGCTGGGCACCCGGCAGGGAAACTAGCGTACTCATGCGCCCAGCATGGGGGCCACCGGTGACGGTTTCAAGCGTTGGCCGCTTCCACGCGCTGCAACACAGCGGGCGATTTGCCATCCGGTGCCGGCAGCGCGGCCACCGTCGTGGTATGCACCAGGCGGCCGTTGAGCTGCGCACCGGCGCTCATCTCCACCACCTGGTAATGCACGTTGCCTGTGACCCGTGCGGTCGGGGTCAGCTCGATGCGCTCGCTGGCGTGCACATCGCCTTCCAGCCGGCCACTGAGCACCACCACGGTGGCACGCACCTCGCCTTCTATCTGGCCCTGCTCGGCCACGGTCAGGGTGCCGCTGGCGCCCTCTTCGACAATCACCTTGCCCAGCACCTTCCCTTCCAGGTACAGGCCGCCACTGAACACCACGTCGCCACGGATCTCCACCTGCGGCCCGATTAACGCGTCCACGACCAGTTGGTTGTCGCGGCTGGATTTGTTTCCGAACATCATCATTCCCCTCTGCCGTTGCCGGCGAGTTTCCAGTCAAAGGTCTGGTTGGCACTCCCCCCGGGGCCGCTTAGGGAGACTCTCACACGTTGTGGTGTGAAGTCCTTGGGCAACATCACGCTACCGTCCAATTGCTGGAAATAGCGGAACGAATAGTCCTTGCCCGGCTCGGCCTTGCGCTGGTGCAGCTCGTCCCAGCTCAGCGTCGCCAGCTTGCCGTCCTTCACCCCATCCACGGAAAACCGCATCTGCCCCTGGCTGATGGCGCCACGGTTGAGGTTCTGGGTCAGCACCACGTTGTAGTGCCAGCTGCCTGCGGCTTCGGGTGTGAATTCCACCGAATGCGCATTCAGGCCCTTGCGCTGGCTGGTGGCCCCCACCAGCCGCTCGTAGAAGGCCACATCGGCGCGCAGCCCGGCGATTTCCTCATCGCGCTCGGACAGCGAAGCCTGCACTTCGGTATTGGCGGCACGGCTGATCTTGTCCGACGCCTCCAGCGTGGCCTGGCGCTGGCGCAGCTCCTCGATCTGCTTCAGCTGCGCCTGCACCTGCTGTTCGGTCTGGCGCAGTTTCTGGCGCAGGCCGCCCCCATCGGGCGAGGCGTAGCGTGCGGACAGCCAGCCCACCAGCAGCAGCGACAGCAGCCAGGCAACGGCCAGCGCCGCCAGCGGCAGCCAGCGCGGGCGCTCGGTGGTGCCGTCGCGCGGGGTGATCCGGAATCGGGAAGAAGGTCGCGGTGTCATGGCAGGCTTGGGCAGCTTCCGGGCAGGAAGCGCGCCTATGCTCCGTCTGGGTCAGCGGGGCAGTGTAAACGACAGTACGCGGCTGAATGCTGCGCGGCGGCATCTGGCAATCATCGCGGGCATACCCGATAGTTGCGATCCTGCTCACAGTTCCCTTGCCGGACCCATTCCCATGACCGAAGCCCATGTATTCGTCATCGGCATCCTGCTGGCCTGGCTGGCTGGCATCCGCGTCTATCTGACCGTGTTCGGTGTTGGCCTGGCCGGGCTGATGGGCTGGGTGGACCTGCCACCGGCATTGCAGGCCACCGAATCGTGGTGGGTGCTGGGTACCTCCGGTGCCCTGGCCATTACCGAGTTCTTTGCCGACAAGATTCCCGGCGTGGATTCGATCTGGGACCTGTTCCAGACATTGGCGCGCGTTCCCGCGGGCGCTTTCCTGGCCGCAGCCACGTTGTCCACCGATGGCGAGTTGAGTACCGGCGTGCTTGCCGCAGGTGCCGGCGTTGCCCTGGCCAGCCACGGGCTGAAGGCTGGCACCCGCGCCCTGCTCAACACCTCGCCGGAGCCGGCCAGCAACTGGATCGCCTCCGCCGCCGAGGATGGCGTGGTCATCGGCGGGCTTGCGCTGGCATTGGCGCACCCGTGGCTGGCGCTGATCTTCGTGCTCGGCGCCAGCATCATCGGCGCGCTGGTGGTATGGCTGGTGTGGCGCATGCTGTGGCGTGGCATCAAGCGCCTGTTCCGCACGCCAGCCGCAGCAGGCACCCCTGTCACCGGCAGCGGCGATCATTCGCTGCCGCCGCCTCATTGACCGCATAATCCCCGGCCTACCGGGAGTGAAGATGGCCAGCACCGACACCCTTACCCAGAGCGGCCGCCCCGTTCGTGCCGAAACCCCGCCTGCCGATTACTGGCAGCGTTGGAGCGTGCGCAACGCGCCGCCGGCCGAGGTCGTGCAGGCGCAGCTGAAGGCAAGCGGCGGCGCGGCCAGCGTGCCCAGCACGGACGCCGCGGGTGATGACACCCCGTACCGGGTGCTGATCGTCGAGGACAACCGCTCGCAGGCCCTGTTCGCGCAGAGCGTGCTGCATGGCGCCGGCATGCAGGCCTTCGTGCAGATGGACGCCGACGGCGTGCAACAGGCCATTGCCGAACACCGCCCCGACCTGATCCTGATGGACCTGCACATGCCCGGCCTGGACGGCATGCGCCTTACCGCAATGATCCGCCAGCAGCCGCACCAGCAGCTGCTGCCCATCGTGTTCCTGACCGGCGAGGCCGACCCGGATCGCCAGTTCGAGGTGCTCGACTGCGGCGCCGACGACGTGCTGGTCAAACCCATCCGCCCGCGCCACCTGGTGGCGGCCGTGGCCAACCGCATCCGTCGCAACCGCATGCAGGCGCAGGGTCGCGGCGATGCCGGCCCGCTGTTGAACAACCCGGAAACCGGCCTGCCCACCCGTCACAACGTGATGCAGCAGCTGGAGACGGCCCTGGCTGAGAAGCAGCCCGGTGGCCTGATGTTCGTGGAGATCGCCAGCGCGCTCGGCCTGCGCGAACGCTATGGCTATGCCAGCTTCGAGCGGCTGATGGTGCAGGCGGGCCAGCGCCTGTCCAAGGCACTGCAGCCGCACCTGCTGGCACGCCTGAATGACAACAGCTTCCTGCTGCTGGCGCGCGGGCTGGATGAAGCCGCCGTCACCGCGCTGGCGTCGCAGGTACGCGACGCGCTGTCCGCGCAGCCGTTCGCGGTGCGCGAGGAGGAATCGGTATTCCTGCGCTGCGCCGTGGGCTACGCCAACCTCTCGCAGGGGCTGGCCGATGCTGACGCCGGGCTGGAAGCGGTGGAGCGCACCGCGCTGCAGGCGCGCCTGGCCAACAACGGCGTTGCCGCCTACGTCAGCGAGAACGCCGCCCAGAACAAGGAACACCTGGCCTTGCTCGAAGGCCAGCTGGAGCTCGCCTACCAGCCCATCGTGGCGGTGGCCGGCAGTGACACCGCGCAGTACCAGGTGCTGCTGCGCCTGCGCCAGGGCAACGGCACGCTGCTCTCGGCCGGCCAGGTCATTCCTGCCGCCGAAGCGGCCGGGCGCATCGCCGACCTGGACCAGCAGGTGGTCGAACACGCACTGGGCCTGCTGCACCGTTACCAGTTCGCCACGCCGCCAATGCGCCTGTTCGTCTCGCAGTCACTGCGCACGCTGGCACGCGGTGCCTATGCCGACTGGCTGCTGGCCGCGCTGCAGGAACGGCAGATTCCGGGCAAGGGCCTGGTCATAGACGTGCGCCTGTCCGATGCACTGGTGCACGCGGTGAGCCTGCAGCAGTTCTGCGCACGGCTGATGCCGGTTGGCGTGCAGTTCTGCCTGAGCCAGTTCGAGCCGGGCGACGAGGCCGAAGCCCTGCTCACCCAGCTGCCGCTGGGCTTCGTGCGCGTGGCCTCACGCTACGCCGGCAGCCATGCCAACCAGAAGCTGCGTGACGAACTGCGCGGCATCATCGACAAGGCCCACCGGGCCAACCTGCAGATCATCGGCCAGCAGATCGAAGACCCGCAGGCCGCCGCCGCCATGTGGATGGGCGGGGTGGATTTCATCCAGGGCAACGTGGTGCAGCGCGCCGGCAACGAACTCAACTTCGACTTCCAGAACGCGGTGCTCTGAAGTGACGCCGCGGGGGGCAGCGCGCAACTGGGCCTGGGTTGCGGCCGGTTGCGCCGCGGTTTCCGTTGGCTGCGCATTTCTGCCGCAGCTGCCCCCCTCCACCGCGCCGGCAACCGCCGGCGCCGCCGCACTGGCCGCCCTGCTGGCGGCCATCCATGGCGGCAGCCAGTATCGTCAGGCCAGCACGCTGCAGCGGCAGCACGAAGAACTGCAGCTGGAAGCCAAGCGCCTGCGTCAGGCCGAACAACGCCACGGCAAGCTGGAGCAGGAACTGCTGCAGGCCAAGCAGGCCGCCGAGGCCGCCACGCTGGCCAAGGGCGAGTTCCTGGCCACCATGAGCCACGAGATCCGCACGCCGCTCAATGGCATCCTGCCGATGCTGGAAATGATCGCGCAGGGGCCGCTGGATGTTGAACAGCGCAGCATGCTGGGCACCGCCACCGACAGCTCGCGGCAGCTGTTCCGCATCGTCGATGACATCCTGGATTACTCCAAGCTCGAAGCGAACAGGCTGGAGCTGGAAGTCACCACCTTCAACCTGCGCGAAACCCTGGAAGGCATGCTGCAGCTCATGGGCCGCGCGGCCGAGCACAAGGGCCTGCGGCTGGCGCTGCAGATCGACCCGGCCGTGCGCCTGCCGGTGCGCGGCGACCCGGTGCGGCTGCGCCAGGTGCTGGGCAACCTGCTGGTCAACGCCATCAAGTTCACCGAGCGCGGCAGCGTCGACGTGCGCGTCACCCGGCTGGGCGAAACACCGGCCCAGCACCAGCTGCGGTTTGAAGTGCGTGACACCGGCATTGGTCTGGACGATGCCCAGCAGCAGCGCCTGTTCAACGCCTTCACCCAGGCCGACGCCTCCACCACGCGCCTGTACGGCGGCACCGGGCTGGGCCTGGCCATCTGCAAACGCATTGTCGAACTGATGCGCGGCAGCATCGGCGTGAGCTCACGGCCGGGCCAGGGCGCCACGTTCTGGTTCGAGATTCCGCTGCTCAAGGTCATCGGCGACCTGCATCAGCCCGAACACCTGCGCCGCGCACGCCAGGTGCTTCTGGTCAGCGACGACGCGCGCCTGCACCAGCGCCTTCAGCGGGTGCTGCCCACCTGGGGCTACCAGCTCAACACCTCCACCAACCTTCAGGAAGCCCTGGACTACCTGCGCGGCCCGGGCAGCAGCCGCCTGTATGCCGTCATCGGCGATCTGCCCTCACTGCAGCAGGGCGCCACCGCCCTGCAGCGTGCGGTTGAACGCATCGGCAACACCGCGCCACACCTGCTGTGGCTGTGCAACGATGGCCCGGTCAGCGAGGCGCTGCGCGAGCACGCCACCCTGCTGTCACGGCAGCCCAGCGATGCGGAGTTGCGCGATGCACTGGCCGAACGCTCATCCACAACCATGGCCGACGGCGCAGCAGCGCCCTTGACCGGCACCGCAGCAGCAGCCACGGCGAACACCGTGCAGCCTGTAGTCAACCCGGCGCCCGCACCTGTAGCTGTTGCCGCTGCGCCCGCCATAGCTGCATCCGTCACCGCTGCGCCCGCCACGCCGGCACCCACCAACAACCCGCAGGCCGAACTTGCCGGCATGCGCGTGCTGCTTGTCGAAGACAACCCGGTCAACCTGATGGTGGCGCAGAAGCTGCTCAAGGTACTGGGCTGCGAAACCGACACCGCCATCAACGGCGCCATCGCGCTGGACAAGCTGCACGCCGCGCGCTATGACGCAGTACTGATGGACTGCCAGATGCCGGTACTGGACGGCTACACCGCCACCACGCGCTGGCGCGAGCACGAGGCAGCCAGCGGCGCACCGCGGCTGACCATCATCGCCATGACCGCCAACGCCATGGCCGGCGACCGCGAGCGTTGCCTGGACATCGGCATGGATGACTACCTTTCCAAACCCATTTCACGCCAGCAGCTGCAGGCCTGCCTGCAGTCGCACCGGCGCCTTCCGCCGCCCGCCGCCATCACTACCGCCATGCAAGCCACCGACCCCAGCAGCAACGACACCCAGAACTTCGTGCCCCAGGCCGACAGCATCACCTTGCCGGTGCTGGAACAGGCCGTACTGGACGACCTGTTCGAGATTGCCGGTGACGAGACCGGCGCCATCATCGCGGTGTTCCTGGACGAGGCGCCCGCACAGGTAGCGCAGCTGCAGGCAGCGGCGGCCATCAGCGATGCCAATACCCTACGCGAACAGGCGCACAGCCTGAAGTCGGCCAGCGCCAACCTGGGCGCGCTGGCACTGTCCGAAGCCGCGCGCCGGGTGGAACACGCCGCGCGCACCGGCACGCTGGAACGACCGGCCGTGATGGTGGCGCTGGTGATTGCCGAGTTCGCCCGCGCGCGCATCGCACTGGCCGGCTACCAGGCCAGCCTGCAGGGCCGCTGACAAACAAAACGCCCTGCACGGTGTCTGCCGTGCAGGGCGTTGTCGAAACATGCGCGTGTGGTCAGTCTTCGATCTTGGTGAGCAGGTAGTTCGGCTCGCCAATGCGCTCGATCAGGTCCAGCTGGGTTTCCAGCCAGTCGATGTGTTCTTCTTCCGAATCCAGAATCTTCACGAACAGCTCGCGGCTGACGTAGTCACCAATGGATTCGGCATGGTTCACGGCCTCGCGCAGTACCTTCACCGCTTCCATCTCCAGTGCCAGGTCGCACTTGATGATCTCGGTGGGGTTCTCGCCGATGCGCAGCTTGCCCAGCGCCTGGAAGTTCGGCAGGCCCTCAAGGAACAGGATGCGGTCGGAGAGCGCATCGGCGTGCTTCATCTCGTCGATCGATTCCTTGTACTCGTGTTCGGCCAGTTCCTTCAAGCCCCAGTTCTTCAGCATCTTGGCGTGCAGGAAGTACTGGTTGATCGCGGTCAGCTCGTTGTAGAGGACCTTGTTGAGGAATTCGATGACTTTGGCGTCGCCCTTCATGGTGCGTGCTCCGGCGGTGTAGACGGGCGCACTTTACCCGTTGCCGCGCGGCAATGAAGGAACGCGAATCGTGATCATTAGCTGCGTTGGCTCAATGGCACAACGGCAGCAGAAGCAATCAGGCAGCAACCTGCAGCAGTGGTAACGGCAGATCGCGGGTGGCGCGCGCCTGCTCCAGCAGGCCAGCGGCCATGTCCAGGCAGGAGCCGCAGTTGGAACCACAACCGGTACGCATGGTCAGCTCGGACACGCTGTCACAGCCGGCAAGCGCGGCTTCTCGGATCTGGTTGTCGGTAACCCCGTTGCAGATGCAGACGTACACGGATGGGTGCTCTCACGGCAGGTTTGATTGGCTGCCAGCATTCCACCGCAAACAAGAATGATTGTCAATTCCACCCGTTAATCATTATTAATCTTTTTCCGCCACGGGCCCTGCCGGCGCTGGCGCTTGCGGGGGCGCTCGTGCCCTGCGGTGTTGCCCGGGAGCCAGGCGCTCTGGGCAGAGGCCGGCATCGACTCCACACCGGCACCGGCGATACCGCGTGCCAGCGGCGCCAGATGCCGCAGCGCACGTGCGTAAACACCGCGCTTGAAGATCACCACATGCTCCACCGGGTACCAGAAATCCACCCAGCGCCAGTGGTCGAACTCCGGGCTCTCAGTGTGGTCCAGCTTCACATGGGCCTCGTCGCCGGTCAGCCGCAGCAGGAACCACACCTGCTTCTGGCCAATGCAGACCTGCCGCTCGTTGCGGCGTATGGCCCGGCTGGGCAGGCGATAACGCAGCCAGCCCGGGGTTGCCCCCAGCACCTCCACGTGCTCAGGCAACAGGCCGGTTTCTTCCTGCAGCTCGCGATACATGGCCTCGACCGGCGTCTCATCGGTGTTCATGCCACCCTGCGGGAACTGCCAGCCATCCCGGCGCACTCGGCGTGCCCAGAACACCTGCCCATCCTCGCGCATCAGCACGATGCCGACGTTCGGTCGATAGCCGTCCGGATCGATCACGATGCGGACTCCTAATATTTCTACTGCCTTGGACTCTGCCATGGCCCGCTGCAAGCCACAAGCGTGAAAGAAATCTATTGACAGCCCCGCGCAAGTTCCCCAAAATTGCGGGCTCCCTGAGGCTATGTAGCTCAGCCGGTTAGAGCACAGCACTCATAATGCTGGGGTCGGTGGTTCGAGTCCACCCATAGCCACCACGGTTCGCCAACATTGGCATCCGTACAGGGAAATGCGATAATAATCGCCTACATTGCCCCGTCGCCAAGCGGTAAGGCACCTGACTCTGACTCAGGCATTCGGTGGTTCGAATCCATCCGGGGCAGCCAAACATGAAAGGCCCGATCGAAAGATCGGGCCTTTTCTTTTGCCCGGAATTTCCAGCCCACGCCACGCCCGTAGCCCGGGTAAGCAAAGCGCACCCGGGATCCGCAGGCGACCACCAGACGGCAACAGATTTCCAAGGCGCCCGCGGTACGGAATCTGCGCCCGAACAATTGCAACGACCCTTCAGCCTTCCAACATCCCCGGGTGCGCTTCGCTTACCCGGGCTACGCGGATCAGCTTGACCCCCAAACGACAAAAGCCCGGCCGAAGCCGGGCTTTTGCTTTCCCAGTGGGATTCCGCAGAACCCCACCCCAAGGCGATTAACGCTTGGAGAACTGGGTGGCGCGACGTGCCTTGTGCAGGCCGACCTTCTTACGCTCGACTTCACGGGCGTCACGGGTCATGAAGCCGGCCTTGCGCAGCTCGGACTTCAGGCCTTCGTCGTACTCGACCAGCGCGCGGGCGATGCCCAGGCGGATCGCACCGGCCTGGCCGGTGGTGCCGCCGCCGGTGGCGGTGACAACAACGTCGAAGCTTTCGGTGTTCTTGGTCAGTTCCAGCGGCTGGCGCACGATCATGCGTGCGGTCTCACGGCCAAAGAACTCGTCCAGCGGACGGCCATTGACGGTGATGTTGCCGGAGCCCTTGCGCAGGAACACGCGGGCGGTGGAGGACTTGCGGCGGCCAGTGCCGTAGTTTTGAGTGATAGCCATGATTAGATATCCAGAACCTGCGGCTGCTGTGCGGCGTGCGGATGCTCAGTGCCGGCATAGACCTTGAGCTTGCGGTACATCTGGCGGCCCAGCGGGCCCTTCGGCAGCATGCCCTTGACCGCGATCTCGATCACGCGCTCCGGGTGACGCTCAAGCGCCTGTTCCAGGGTTTCGGTCTTCAGGTTGCCGATGTAGCCGGTGAAGCGATGGTACTTCTTGTCCTTCAGCTTCTTGCCGGTGACGGCAATCTTGTCGGCATTGATGACGACCAGGTAATCACCGGTGTCAACGTGCGGGGTGTAGGTCGGCTTGTGCTTGCCACGCAGGCGGCGAGCCAGCTCGGTGGACAGACGGCCCAGCGTCTTGCCGGCGGCGTCAACGAGGTACCAGTCGCGCTGGACGGTCTCGTTCTTTGCAGTGAAAGTGCTCATAAAGAACTCAAGGTAGGTCGGGCTCATTGCGGCGGTGCTCTGCCGGAACTCTGCCACGCGTTGTGAAGGTGAAACAGAAGCGCGGAATTGTACCGGCGAAGGCACCCCGGCGCAACCCAGACTGACCGGGGCAGGCAGCTGCCTTGGCAGGCCAGCGGGCAGCGGCGAGAATCCCGACACCCCCACCTGCCCGGCCCCACCATGACCGTTGCCCGCGTCAACACGCCCCTGGACCACCTGCTGACCGAAGCCCAGCGCGCGCTGGATACGGTGTTCGGCAACCCGCCGGCGGCCCGCCCCAACCCGGCCGGGGACACGCCCGACGTGGTGCTGGAGCCGGCCGAGAGCCGCCATGCCGCCGGCCTGATGCGCATCAACCATGTGGGTGAGGTCTGCGCCCAGGGCCTGTATTTCGGCCAGGCCGCAGTGGCACGCGACCCGGCCACGCGGGCCCACCTGCTGGCCGCCGCGCAGGAGGAAACCGACCACCTGAGCTGGTGCGCCGACCGCCTGCGCGAGCTGGACAGCCGCCCCAGCCTGTTCAACCCGCTCTGGTACGCCGGCAGCTACACCATCGGCACCCTGGCCGGCCTGCGCGGTGACGGCTGGAACCTGGGCTTCGTGGTGGAAACCGAGCGCCAGGTGGAGGCGCACCTGGACGAGCACCTGGAAACCCTGCCCGTTGCCGACCAGCGCAGCCGCCAGATCCTGCGGGTGATGAAGATCGACGAGGCCCGCCACGCCGACCATGCCGAGCACGCCGGCGCACGCAAGCTGCCGTTCCCGATCCCGTCGGTGATGGCGCTGGCTTCCAGGGCGATGAAGGCCATTGCCTACCGGCTCTGAGCCCCCGCCGCCGCCAGGCCGGCCCAGCGCGGCCCGCAAAACACGACGGCCCGGTACGCAGGTACCGGGCCGTCGCTGTCTGGTGCTGCAGGCGGTGCTTACTCGACCAGATTGCGGCCGTGGAACAGCTCTTCGATCTCCCGGCGCAGCAGCGCCTCGATCTTCATGCGCTCCTTGAACGAAAGGTTCTTGGCCTTTTCCTCGAACAGGTACTGGTCCAGGTCGAAATCCTTCAGGTGCATCTTCGTGTGGAAGATGTTTTCCTGGTAGACGTTGACGTCGAACATCTCGTAACGCGACTTGATGTTCTTGGCCAGGAAGTTCTGGATCGAGTTGATCTTGTGGTCGATGAAGTGCTTTTTGCCCTTCACGTCACGCGTGAAACCACGCACGCGGTAGTCCATGATCACGATGTCCGACTCAAGGCTCTCGATCAGGTAATTGAGCGCCTTCAGCGGCGAAATCACGCCACAGGTGGCCACGTCGATATCGGCACGGAACGTGGCGATACCTTCCTGCGGATGGGTTTCCGGGTAGGTGTGCACGGTGATGTGCGACTTGTCCATGTGCGCGACCACGGCGTCGGAGATGAGCTCCTTGCCGGCGGCCTTCTTGTCGATCACCGGTTCCTCGGAAATGAGGATGGTCACCGAAGCACCCTGCGGGTCGTAGTCCTGGCGTGCGATGTTGAGGATGTTGGCGCCGATGATCTCGGCCACATCGGTAAGGATCTGCGTGAGACGATCGGCGTTGTATTCCTCGTCGATGTACTCGATATAACGCTGGCGCTCCTCTTCGGTACGCGCATAACAGACGTCATAGATGTTGAAGCTCAGGGCCTTGGTGAGGTTGTTGAATCCTTGCAACCTCAGGCGAGGCAAAGGCTTGACCACGGCGGTCGATCCTGTAGTTGGTGGAAAGGGCGAATTATGGGGCAAAGTTCCCCCCTGCGATACGTACCCCCGAAAGGGCCGTTTGCCCCGTACCATGGGGCTGGTTAAGCTTGGCCATTAAGTAAGTTCATTAGCAGTGTGAACATCATGAGCCCAGGGAACCTACCTACCGTGTCCAACGTGCGCCTCGCTTCCAGTCCGCTGGCTCTGGATATAGCCACCATCGACCGGTTCCTGGCCCATAGCCACCGCCGCCGCTACCCTGCCCGTACGGACGTGTTCCGCCCGGGGGACCCGGCCGGGACCATGTATTACGTGGTCAGCGGCTCGGTCAGCATCATTGCCGAGGAAGATGACGACCGTGAGCTGGTGCTGGGCTATTTCGGCGCCGGGGAGTTTGTCGGCGAGATGGGCCTGTTCATCGAATCGGACCGGCGCGAGGTCATCCTGCGCACCCGCACCCCCTGCGAACTGGCCGAGATCAGCTACGAACGGCTGCACCAGCTGTTCCTGGGGCCGCTGTCCACCGACGCCCCAAAGCTGCTGTACGCCATCGGCTCGCAGATCTCCCGGCGCCTGCTGCACACCAGCCGCAAGGCCAGCCGCCTGGCTTTCCTGGACGTGACCGACCGCATCGTGCGCACTCTGCACGACCTGGCCAAGGAGCCGGAGTCGATGAGCCACCCGCAGGGCACCCAGCTGCGCGTCTCCCGCCAGGAGATCGCCCGCCTGGTGGGCTGCTCGCGGGAAATGGCCGGCCGCGTGCTGAAGAAGCTGCAGGCCGACGGCGTGCTGCACGCCCGCGGCAAGACCGTGGTGCTGTACGGGACCCGCTGACCCGTATTCATCCAGCTGCCCCAAGGCCCGCAAGTCGGGCTTTGGGGCTTGGCATCGGCCGCCCGGTCCCTTCTCCCTCAGCCAGCCTGCGCGCTTTGTCACGGGGCTTCCCGTAGGGCTGCAGCAACTCTGCAGCCGAGGCAGGCAAGTGCACCCGGCGCCTGCGCAGCGCACGGCCAACCGCCTGCCGGCCACTCCGCCCAGGCGCGGACCTGCACTGAAATCCCCTCCCGGGCTATTGCAAGCACGTACATGACGTGCGCGATCTGGCCGCAAGCTGCGCCGGATCTGGCATGAACGCGGCCGCGCACCTCACCCTGCCGCTTCTTTTTGTGCACTGCTACACAAGCCTGCGCAGCCGCCGCAACGCCGCAACGCCGCAACGCCGCAACGCCAGCAGCATGCCGCCGCATTGGCGCAGCGATGGCCATTGCGCGCTGTTGTAGGCGGCTTTGCTTCGCTACCAGCACGCCGGTTGCCGCGCATGGGTGATGCTGCGTGCGCTGGGCGTGCGCAGCCAGAACAAAATCAACCACCAACCATGCCGACTTCATCCGCCCATCACATGCAGCGAATACGGATGACACGCCATTACGGCGGAACCCTTGGTTGTTACAGGCATTGCAGCGATTGCGCAGACTGTGCGCGATGAAGTCGCATCTGATCAGTATTGCTGTCATAACGCCATTTCACCTTGACCTCCCTTGCCCATGCCCGCAGGCTTCCAGGCATGGAGATTGGCAGCGAATTCTATTGGTTCATCCTGGTCGGGCTCGGCGCGCAGCTGGTGGACGGCGCCTTGGGCATGGCCTTCGGGCTGATCTCGTCATCGGTGCTGTTGAGTCTTGGCCTGCCGCCAGCGGCGGTGAGCGCCAGCATCCACACCGCCGAAGTGTTCACCACCGGTGCTTCGGGTGTGTCGCATCTGGCCGCCGGCAATGTCGATAAGCGTCTGTTTCTGCGCCTGGCCCTGCCCGGCGCGGTGGGCGGCGCGATTGGTGCCTATGTACTCACCCAGTTGCCCGGCGATGTGATCCGCCCCTTCATCTACCTCTACCTGCTGGCACTGGCCATCTTCATCCTGGCCCGTGCCTTTGGCCGCTTCACGCCCAAGCAGGAGGTCAAGCGGGTGCCGGTGCTGGGCTTCTTCGCCGGCCTGCTGGACGCCAGCGGCGGCGGCGGCTGGGGGCCGGTGGCCACTTCCACCCTGCTGGCGCGCGGCGGCCAGGCGCGCACCACGATCGGTACGGTCAACGCGGCCGAGTTCATCGTGACCCTGTCCATATCGGCGACCTTCATCCTCTCGATGGGCCTGCAGCATCTTTCCATCGTGGCCGGCCTGCTGATCGGCGGCATGATGGCCGCGCCGGTGGCAGCACTGCTGGTGAAGCGGGTCAAGGAACGCTGGGTGCTGATCGCGGTGGGCGTGATGGTGCTGTCCATCAGCCTGTTCCAGATCGGGCTGGCCCTGACCAAGCTGCGGGGCTGAGCGGGCTCAGCTGCACGCCTCTGCGGCACTTCAGCTGCCGGCCCTCAGGCCCTCACCCCAACCCCTCTCCCGCGTGCGGGAGAGGGGCTCTCTGCTGAGACTTGACGCTGATCAGGTCTCCCATGGGGAGAGGGGCTCATCGGCGGCTTACAGCGGCGCGCCGCCGCGGCCGGGGCAGCCCCAGTTGAGGATGGGCGTGCCTGCCGGAAGCACCTTGCGGAAATAGTCCACGCGCGCGTGCTTGGGGTTGACCACCACCGGGGCCTTGGCGGCCTTGAGCAGCGGCAGGTCGGCGGTGCTGTCCGAATAGGCGATGGCGATGTCGCCATAACCGCGCTCGCGCAGCATGCGCATCTTCTCTTCGTTGTGGCAGTGGCGGG
>DCXY01000023.1:93482-124594 GCA_002329155.1 Stenotrophomonas sp. UBA2124
AGCAGCGGCAGGTCGGCGGTGCTGTCCGAATAGGCGATGGCGATGTCGCCATAGCCCCGCTCGCGCAGCATGCGCATCTTTTCTTCGTTGTGGCAGTGGCGGGTGGCGCCCATCGCGCCCAGACGCGGGCCGACCTCGCTGCCGATCACCGGCACGCCCTGCTGGGCCACGAAGGCCAGGATGGCACGGGCCAGCTCCGGCGGTGCGCCGGTGGCCACCACCACGCGGTCGCCCGCCTTGCGGTGCGCGGTGAAAACATCCAGCGCATGCGGCAGCAGCTTGGTGCGGATCTCGGCTTCATGCCGCAGCACGTACTGGTCGATGATGCTGTTGAAATCACGCGCCTTGTGCAGGCCGAAGGTGGCCACCCACACATAGCCGGAAATGCCGAAGCGGCGCGTTGGCAACATCGCCACCAGCGGCCCGAACAGCGGTGTGATCAGCAGCGCACCCAGCATGCGCAGCGGATTGCGCTTGATCAGCCACGCGAACAGGTGGCTGCCCGAATCGCCATCGTACAGGGTGTGGTCGAAATCGAAGACGACCAGCGGCGCGTCATCGCGCGGAACGGGGTAGGTATCGCTCATGCCGGGAAGAATAGCTGACGCAGGCCCTCGCCCGGCTCTTCCACGCGCATGAAGGCCTCGCCGACGAGGAAGGCGTTGACGCCCGCATCGCGCATGGTCTGCACGTCGGCCGGGCCAAGGATGCCGCTTTCGGTGACCAGCAGGCGGTCGCGCGGCACGGCGTCCTTCATCGACAGCGTGGTGTCCAGCGACACCTCGAAGGTGCGCAGGTTGCGGTTGTTGATACCCACCAGCGGCACCGGCACCTGGATGGCACGCTCCAGCTCGTCGATGTCGTGCACTTCCACCAGCACGTCCATGCCCAGCTGCATGGCCAGGTCGGACAGCTCGGCCAGCTGGCGGTCGTCCAGTGCCGAGACGATCAGCAGGATGCAGTCGGCGCCCAGCACGCGCGCTTCCACCACCTGGTAGGGGTCGATGACGAAATCCTTGCGCAGCACCGGCAGCGTGCAGGCGTCACGCGCCTGCTGCAGGTAGGCGTCGGCGCCCTGGAAGAAATCCACGTCGGTAAGCACCGACAGGCAGCTGGCGCCGCCGAACTCGTAGCTCACCGCGATGTCGGCGGGACGGAAATCCGCGCGGATCACGCCCTTGGAGGGGCTGGCCTTCTTGACCTCGGCAATCACCGCTGGGTCGCCATTGGCGATGGCCGCCTGCAGCGCACTGGCGAAGCCGCGAACCGGCGAGGCGTCGGCCACGCGCGCCTTCAGCTCGGCCAGCGGCACGCGGGCGCTGCGCTCGGCCACCTCCTGCGACTTGCGGGCGAGGATGGTGTTGAGGATGTCGCTCATGATCGTGTGTCCTGGAAAACGGGCAGCGCCTGCAGGGCGATGAAGGGGTGAAGGGTCAGGCGATGCCGGCCAGCGCGCGGCTGGTGGCCACGTACTGTTCCATGCGCGCACGCGCACTGCCATCGGCGATAACCGCGCGGGCGCGGGCCAAGCCATCGGCGATGCTGTCGGCCACGCCGGCAACGTACAGCGCCGCGCCTGCGTTGAGCGCGACGATGTCGTTGGCCGGGCCGGGCTGGTTGTCCAGCACGCCGCGCAGCATGGCGATGGATTCTTCCGGATTGGCGACTTTGAGGTTGCGGCTTGCGGACATGGCAATGCCGAAATCCTCCGGGTGGATCTCGTACTCGCGCACCTTGCCGTCGCGCAGTTCACCCACGAGGGTGCCGGCGCCCAGCGATATCTCGTCCATGTTGTCGCGGCCCCACACCACCAGCGCACGCTCGGCGCCCAGTTCGCGCAGCACGCGCGCCTGGATGCCGACCAGGTCGGAGTGGAACACGCCCATCAGGATGCTGGTGGCACCCACCGGGTTGGTCAGGGGGCCCAGGATGTTGAAGATGGTGCGCACGCCCATTTCGCGCCGCACCGGGGCGACCACCTTCATCGCCGGGTGGTGCATGGGCGCGAACATGAAACCGATGCCGGTCTGTTCGATGGCCTGCGCCACCTGCGCGGGCTTGAGTTCGATCACCGCACCCAGTGCCTCCACCGCGTCGGCACTGCCGGACTTGGACGACACGCTGCGGTTGCCGTGCTTGGCCACCTTGGCACCGGCAGCAGCCACCACGAACATCGAGCAGGTGGAGATGTTGAAGGTGTGCGAGCCGTCGCCACCGGTACCCACGATATCCACCAGGTGGCGCTTGTCCGGCACCGCCACCGGCAGCGCGAATTCGCGCATCACGGTGGCCGCACCGGCAATCTCGCCCACGGTCTCCTTCTTCACCCGCAGGCCGGTGAGGATGGCGGCGGTCATGGTCGGCGAGACTTCGCCACGCATGATCTGGCGCATCAGATCGACCATCTCGTCGAAGAAGATTTCGCGGTGTTCGATGGTGCGTTGCAGGGCTTCCTGCGCGGTGATGGTCATGAAAGCTCCAGTAGCTCAGGAAATGACGATGTAGTCGCTGTGGCAGGCGATGCCGGTGTGGGCGTCGGGCTGCAGCTGCACATGCAGGCCACCGATGGGGCCAAGTGGCAGGCAGCTGTCCACTTCCAGCAGCGCGTCGCGGTGTGGCTTCAGCCACTGCGCGTGCGCCTGCTGCAGGGCCATGCGCTTGGCCTCCACGGCATCGGTGGCCACCACCAGCAGGTAGCGGTGGTCTTCGCCGAAGGTATCCGGCAGGTAGCCGCCAAGGTTGACGAAGTACAGCGTCGGCGTGCCTTCCTCCGGCGGTGTTTCAGTGAAACGCACCTGCCACTGCGCCACGCCATCGACCGCCATCCATGAATCGATGTGCAGGCCAGCGGCTTCACCAAACCACTGCGCGCGCAGCTGCGCGTGGGTCTGCTCGATGGTGGGCGCCACCGCGAACACCACGTCGTGCACCTCGGTATTGGCCCGCGCATGGCGGCCACCGAGCATCACGACGAACAGCCGCAGCGGAGCAAGGCCGGTCATTGCTGCGTGCGTTCCAGGAAGTTCTTCAGCAGCGCGTGACCGTGCTGGGTGAGGATGGATTCGGGATGGAACTGCACGCCTTCCACCGGATGCTGGCGGTGGCGCAGGCCCATGATCTCCTCCATCGAACCGTCAGCGTTCTCGGTCCAGGCGGTGATCTCAAGCTCCGCCGGCAGCGTGTTCTTGTCCACCACCAGCGAGTGGTAGCGGGTGGCCTCGTAGCGATCCGGCAGGCCAGCGAACACGCCCTTGCCTTCATGGCGGATGGGCGAGGTCTTGCCGTGCATGATGTTGCCCGCGCGGATCACATCGCCGCCGTACACCTGGCCGATGCTCTGGTGGCCCAGGCACACGCCGAACAGCGGGATGGTCGGCCCCAGCTGGCGGATCACCTCCAGCGACACGCCGGCCTCGTTGGGCGTCTTCGGCCCCGGCGATACCACGATGTGCGACGGCTTGAGCGCGGCGATCTGCTCGACGCTCATGGCGTCATTGCGCACCACCTGCACCTCGGCACCCAGCATCTGCAGGTACTGCACGAGGTTGAAGGTGAAGCTGTCGTAGTTGTCGATCATCAACAGCATGGGGATTTCCTGGCGAAATTCGGTGGGGGACGCGGGCTCACAGGCCTTTGGCGGCTTGGGCCACGGCGCGGAACAGCGCGCGGCCCTTGTTCATGGTTTCGTGCCATTCGGCATCCGGGTCGGAGTCGTACACCACGCCGCCACCGGCCTGCACATACAGGTGGCCGTCCTGGATGACGGCGGTGCGGATGGCGATGGCGGTGTCGGCATCGCCGTGCCAGCCGATATAGCCGACCGCGCCGGAATATACGTTGCGCTTGACCGGCTCCAGCTCGCGGATGATCTCCAGCGCGCGGATCTTCGGCGCGCCGCTGACCGTGCCGGCCGGGAAGGTCGCACGCAGCACGTCGCTGTAGCTCAGGCCCGCCCTCAGCGTGCCGGTGACCTCGCTGACGATGTGCATGACGTGGCTGTAGCGTTCGATGACGAACTGCTCGCCCACCTTCACCGTGCCCGGCTCGGCGACGCGGCCCACATCGTTGCGGCCAAGGTCGATCAGCATGACGTGCTCGGCGCGCTCCTTCGGATCGGCCAGCAGTTCGGTTTCCAGCGCCTTGTCCAGCTCCGGCGTGGCGCCGCGCGGGCGGGTGCCGGCGATGGGGCGCACGGTGACCACGCCATCGCGCAGCCGCGCGAGGATTTCGGGCGAAGAGCCCACCACCTGGGTGCCGCCGACATCGATGAAATACATGTACGGCGACGGGTTCAGCGCACGCAGTGCGCGGTACACGTCGATGGGCCGCGCGCGGAACGGCACGCGCAGGCGCTGGCTGGGCACCACCTGGAAGATATCGCCGGCACGCACGTATTCCTGCGCCTTGCGCACCACCGCGTGGTACTGCTCGCGGGTGAAGGACGACTGGAAATCCTGCTCGTCGATGGCATCGCTGACCTGCGCCTGCGGGTAACCGGCGCCGCCCTGGCGCAGGCGGTGCGCCAGTTCGTCGAGGCGGCGGTTGGCGCGCGCCCAGGCCTGCGGCTGCGACGGGTCGGCGTGCACGATCAGGTACAGGCGGCCCTTGAGGTTGTCGAACACCGCCAGCTCTTCGGAGAGCATCAGCAGGATGTCCGGCGTACCCAGTTCGTCAGGCTTGTCGCCCGCGCCCAGGTTCGGCTCGATGTACTGGATGCACTCGAAACCGAACCAGCCGACCAGGCCCCCGGTGAAGCCCGGCAGGCTGTCGAACTTGGGCACGGAATGACGGGCGCGCAGCGCTTCCACTTCAGCCAGCGGGTCGGCTACCTCGCGGCGCTCGACCACCTCGCCCAGCTCGCTTACTTCCAGCGTGTGACCACGGAAACTGTAGATGCGCCGTGCGGGCAGGCCGATGATGGAATAGCGGCCGAAGCGTTCACCGCCTTCGACCGACTCGAACAGATAGGTGAACGGGCCGTCGGCGAGCTTGAGATAGACCGAGAGCGGCGTGTCCAGGTCGGACAGCACTTCGCGGTATACGGGGATGCGGGTGTGGCCTTCAGCGGCCTGCTGCTGGAACTGCTCGAACGAGATCAAGACGGCTTTCCTTCCGGGAAACGACGGTGGCGGGACGGACGACGGCAACGGGCCACCATCGCCACCAGCGGCGAGCGGAAGAAAGGGAACGCTTGGTCGTCAGAATGGACACCGGCCAACTGTACCGCAAGATCGATGGCCGGTGTGCATCCGCAGCATCGGCGTCTGCTTGCATCGGCAACGAATCAGCCGCCCTGCAGCGGCGCGCCTGCCGGCAGGTGCATGCGCACCCGCCCGGCCACGCAGCGGATATGGAAGCGCCGCGCCTGCAGCGGCTCACCGTCCAGATTCAGCGTCATGGGCTGCGCGGCTTCAATCCACAGCTCGCGCAGGCGGGCACGCTCGGCCACCTGCTCCAGCGCGGCATGCTTGCCCTCGCTGAACAGGGTGCCGAGGGTGGCCATTACCTCCCCGGACAGCTCCGGCACGATGGTCACATCAAGCAGGCCGTCGTCGAGCAGCGCGCCCGGACACAGCACCTGCCCGCCACCGGCCTGGCTGCCATTGCCGACGCCCAGCGCGATGAAGTCGCCTTCCCACGCGAACCCTTCGCCATGGAAGCGCGCGCGTACCGGCTCGATCCGCCCCAGCTTGGCGATGCCGGTGATGACGTAGGCCAGACCACCGAGCATCTTTTTCAGGCCGTCGTGGGTTTCCACGGTGACCTCGGTACCGAAACCACCGCTGGCCAGATTGGCGCACCAGTGCACCTTGCCATCGCCCTCCACGCGCAGCAGGTCGATGGGGCGCCCGTTGCTGGCGCTGACCAGTTCCAGCGCCGGCAGCGGCTCCAACGGAATGCTGGCCGCACAGGAAAAATCATTCGCGGTGCCCAGCGGCAGCAGCGCCAGCTCGGGCAGCGCGCCCGCGTCCAGCCCGGTGTTGGCCATGGCCTCGGCCACTTCGCTCAGCGTGCCGTCGCCGCCACCGGCCACGATCACCGCCGCGCCTGCGGCCACCGCTTCGCCGACATGGCGCCCTGCATCGCCCGCCTCCCAGGTCACCCGCACCGCGAGTGGCTGGCCGCTCTCGCGCAGTGTGTTCACGGCCTCGCGCACGGCCTCGTCGCCTGCGGATTTGCCGTTGAGGATCAGGAACCACTGCGCCTTTGCCATGCCGTTCTCCGGGGAATGGCGAACAGGCTAGCAACATCGTGTTCCGTGCCGATGAATGTCATACCAGCGTCATCAAGCATCCGGAGAATTGAAGGCCATAGCAGGGACGATGGATGGAGGCAGGATCAGCCTCCGAGTATTCCCCGGCCGCAGCGGAAACGCTGCGGCTATTTTTTGTCTGTCGGAAACTGCGGGCCGTGGTGGGCACAGCCAAAAGGGGGGCGACCCCTGCACGTAGAGCGCAGCCATGCTGCGCCGGGCGTTAGCGGGAAGGCCCCTGCCGAGCATGGCTCGGCACTACGACGATGGCGGCCCTCGCATGTAGAGCGCAGCCATGCTGCGCTGGGCGTTAGCGGGAAGGCTCCTGCCGAGCGTGGCTCGGCACTATGGGGGCTGCCCTGCTACTCGGCGAATCTGCGCAGGGCGTCGCCCTGCAAGCGGTAGACCGTCCACTCGTCCTGCGCCACCGCGCCGGCGGCCTTGTAGAAATCGATGGCCGGCGTGTTCCAGTCCAGCACCGACCACTCAAAGCGGCCGCAGCCCTGTGCAACCGCCAGCCGTGCGATGTGCTGCAGCAGCGCCTTGCCGGCGCCGCTGCCACGGTGTTCCGGGCTGATGTACAGGTCTTCCAGGTAGATGCCGTTGCGGCCCAGCCAGGTCGAATAATTATGGAAATACACCGCGTAGCCGATGGCCTGGCCATCACGCTCGCAGACCAGCGCCTGCGCCCTGGCATCGGCACCGAACAGGCTGGCGCGGATGCCCACCTCGTCGGTCTGCACCGAGTGTTCAGCGCGCTCGTAGATGGCCAGCTCGCGGATGAAGCCCAGGATCAGTGCCGCGTCGTCTGCGGTGGCACTGCGGATATGGACACCCGGCGCGGCCATCAGGCTTACCCGCGTGCCGCCGCCACGTTGCCGCGCATCTGCGCGATCACGCTGGCGTAGTCCGGGGCGTTGAAGATGGCCGAGCCAGCGACGAAGGCATCGGCGCCGGCGGCGGCAATTTCACCGATGTTGTCGGCCTTGACCCCGCCGTCCACTTCCAGCAGCACCGGCTTGCCGAGCTTGTCGATCATGGCGCGGACCGCGCGCAGCTTGTCCAGCGTGGAGGGAATGAAGGCCTGGCCGCCGAAACCGGGGTTGACCGACATCAGCAGCACCAGGTCCAGGTCTTCCAGCACCCAGTCCAGCACTTCCACCGGGGTGGCCGGGTTCAGCACCAGGCCGGCCTTGCAGCCGTGCGATTTGATCAGCTGGATGGTGCGGTGAACGTGGCGGCTGGCCTCCGGGTGGAAGCTGATGATGCTGGCGCCGGCCTCGGCGAAGTCCGGCACGATGCGGTCCACCGGCTCCACCATCAGGTGCACGTCGATGGGCGCGGTGACGCCGTGCTTGCGCAGCGCCTGGCAGACCATCGGGCCAATGGTCAGGTTGGGCACGTAGTGGTTGTCCATCACGTCGAAATGGACCCAGTCGGCGCCGGCGGCGAGGACGTTGTCCACTTCTTCGCCGAGTTTGGCGAAATTGGCCGACAGAATGGACGGGGCGATGATGCAGTTGGACATGACGGGGGCCTTTCAGCGTTTGCGCAGGGTTTTGATGCGGTCGTGGGCGGCGTTGATCTGCCGGGCCTTCTTCTCGGCCTGGGCGCGCAGCTCGGGCGCGGCGCCGGCCAGTTTGTCGGGGTGGTACTGCGAGATCAGGCGGCGGTAGGCCAGGTCGATCTCGGCATCGGTGGAATCCCGGGTAACCCCCAGCTCGCGGTAGGGCAGGTCCTTGCCCAGGCGGAACCAGTCGCTGTCGAAGGCGTGGCCAAGCAGCAGCCCGATCACCGCGCCAAACAGCGGATTGGGCCTGAACAGCAGGGCGCCGGCGATGAATCCAAACAGTTTTCCATACCAGCGCATGGTCGGGCGTAGGGTCCGGGAGCAGGTCGAAGGGCCATTTTATGCCACAGCGGCCCCATCCGGCCTTACACTAGGCCGCCCGCCGACCTGCTGCGGGCCCCAAGGGTCCCCTGAGCCGGCGGTTTCATTGCCAAGTATCCAGGAGTGCCCGTGCCAACCACGCTGTTGCAATCCGATCTTCCCGGCCTGCCCTTGCGCCATCGCGGCAAGGTGCGTGATGTGTTCGATATCCCGCGCGAAAGGCTGCCCGCCGGCACTCCTCCGGGCGATTACCTGTTGATCGTGGCTACCGACCGCCTGTCCGCGTTTGACGTGGTGCTGCCCGACCCGATCCCTGGCAAGGGCGAAATGCTGTGCCAGGTGTCCAATTTCTGGTTCGCCAAGACCGCCCACCTGATGCCCAACCACCTGACCGGCATCGACGTGGCCGCGGTGCTGCCCGAAGGCGTGGACCCGGCGCTGTATGCCAAACGCGCAGTGGTGACCAAGAAGCTCAAGCCGGTGCCGGTGGAGGCAATCGCACGTGGTTACCTGATCGGCAGTGGCTGGAAGGACTACCAGCGCACCGGCAAGGTCAGCGGCATCCAGCTGCCCGACGGCCTGCAGCAGGCGCAGAAGCTGCCTGAGCCGATCTTCACCCCGTCCACCAAGGCCGCCGTGGGCGACCACGACGAGAACATCGATTTCGACGCGATGGTCAAGGCGGTGGGCGCGGAACTGGCCGAGAAAGTGCGTGACGCCACCCTGCGCATCTACAAGTTCGCCGCCGAATACGCGGCCGAGCGCGGCATCCTGCTGGCCGACACCAAGTTCGAGTTCGGCACCGATGCCGATGGCCGCCTGTACATCATGGACGAGATGCTGACGCCGGATTCCTCGCGCTACTGGCCGGCCGACGAGTACGAGGTGGGCATCAGCCCGCCCAGCTACGACAAGCAGTTCGTCCGCGACTATCTGGAAACGCTGGACTGGGGCAAGACCGCCCCGGGCCCGACGCTGCCGGCCGAGGTCATCGAGCGCACCCGCGCCAAGTACGCCGAGGCGCTGCAGAAGCTGGCCGGGATCGATATCGGCTGAGCTGCCTCCCGCGTGCGCATGGGCCACCGTGCGCACGCGTAGGGAAGCCACGCTATGCTGTGGCGGTCACTTCCTGGAGGGGAATATGGACACGAGCAGCGCCCGCGCGGTGGACCGCTATTTCGCCAGCTACTCCGGCGACCACCGCAACAGCACCAACCAGGCCATCCATGTGGTGGCGGTGCCGGCCATCCTGTGGTCGGTGATCGCGCTGCTGTGGTGCATTCCGCCACTGCTGCCGTGGTTCCAGTACGGCATCTGGGCGGCCCTGGCCATGTTCGGCACCTGGGCCTACTACAACCGCCTCTCGCGCCCGCTGGGCATCGGCATGCTGATCCTGTTCTTCGTCAGCGGCTGCATCTGCCGCCTGCTGGAAGACCGCCTGGGCATCCCCATGCTGCTGCGCATCGCCATCGGCGTGTTCGTGGTGGCGTGGATCGCGCAGTTCATCGGCCACAAGATCGAAGGCCGCCGCCCCAGCTTCCTCACCGACCTCACCTACCTGCTGATCGGCCCCATCTGGGTGCTGGCCAAGCTGTTCCGTCAGTTCGGGTGGCGCTACTGATTTGAGGCGGGGAGCCGGGGTCTGGGAACGGGGATGGAGTGGTTCCCGCACGGAGCTGCTTCTGTAGCCCGGGTAAGCGTAAGCGCACCCGGGGAAGCTTCAACCGTGAGGTGGATGCGGTTCCGCCAGCAGAACGATATGCGAGGCCCCGGGTGCGCTTTGCTTACCCGGGCTACGGGTGTTTTGCTTCCCCGCTCATCCCCACCATCGCGGCGTCCACGATGAAGGCGCGCGGGGCGTAGCCGAAATCACGGCGGGCGGGTTCGATGTCGAAGGCCAAGGGGTCGGCCATGCGGGCGAGTGCGGCCTTGTTCATGCCACGCAGGCGACCAAGGCGATGGGCGATGCCCAGTGCCAGCGCGAACATGCCCGTGGGCACATGCAGCAGACGCGGGCGGCTTGGCAGTGCGGCCAGCACGCGCCGCACCATCTCACCATAACCAAGCACTTCGCCACCGCCGAGCGCATAGGCATTGCCGGCCGTTTCGCTCGATGCAAGCGCCTGCATGGCAGCGTCGGCCAGATCCTGGACATGCACCGGCTGGCGCAGGCCCGTGGCGCAGGTGGGCAGTACGAAAAAACCGGTACGGCTGGCCAGTGCGGCGATCTGGCTCAACGATTTGTCGCGGCCGGCGCCGTAGACCAGCGTTGGCCGCAGCACGGTGGCCGCCACACCGCGCTGCAGGGCCGTACTGAACAGCAGCTCCTCCGCTTCACGCAGACGACGGGCCACATCGCGCTCGGCCCATTCGCTGGACGCATGCTTGACCTCGACGCTGGTGGAGCCAAATGCCAGCACACGCGGTGCCTGCAGTTGCGACGCTGCATACCAGCGTGCGAAATGATCCAGCGGGCCGCAGCTGATGACCGCATCGAAACGCGGTTCGCCCTGCCATGCACCGGAAAGATCACCCTTTCGCCACTCCAGCCCCGGTGACGCCGCACGCGGCGTGCGCGATACCGCCGTCACCCGCCAGCCTTCCGACAGCAGGTTGGCCAACAAGCGCTCGCCGATCTGGCCGCTGCCGCCGAATACCAGCGCGTGGCGCGGTCCGGGCTCACCTTGCTTGTTGTTCTCCATCTGCAAAGGATAGGCGATCGGGCGTGCACGCCATAACGGGTAGACTCGAAGCAACCGCATCGAGGACGCCATGACCATCGCCGCTGCCACGCCCAATACCATCCTGCTCGCCACCGACCTGAGTGCGCGCTGCGACCGCGCGCTTTCGCGTGCGCTGCAGTTGGCGCGGCAATGGCAGGCACGGCTGGTGGTGGCGACGGTGCTGCCGGACATGGCCGCCACCAGCATCAGCGGCAATCTGTTGCCTGCCCTGCCCTCGCTGGAGGACGAGCAGGCGCGGCAGCTGGCCGAACGCCGCCTGGAGCGGCTGCTTGATGACGAGGCCGAAGGGCTGACGGTGGATGTGCGCATCGGCCACGGCCATGTGGGCCGTGCCCTGCTGCAGCTGGCGATGGAGGAAGAGTGCGGCCTGATCGTCACCGGTATCGCCCGCGATCCGCTGTTCGAGCTGCCGCTGCTCGGCTCGCCGGTGTCCTGGCTGATCCGCCACAGCACGCTGCCCGTGTTGATCGTGCATGAGCGCGTGCGTGGCCCGTACCGCAACCTGGCCGTGGCCAGTGATTTTTCCGAAGGCGCACTGCAGTCGGCCCGCGACGCGCTGGCGCTGTTCGGGCCGCCGCTGCAGCTGGCGCTGATCCATGCGCTGGATGTGCCCGGCACCCTGCTGCCCCGGCGGCAACCGCGAAACCCTGGAGGAGCAGGCCATGGCCTGTGCCCGCGAACAGGGCCAGGCCAGCCTGGCACTGCTGCGCGGGCAGCTGGGGCAGGCGCATGTGCAGGCCCTCATCGTGCCCGGCGAGCCGGCGCGCGTGGTCAGCGAGCAGGCCGTGATGGCCGGCAGCGAGCTGGTGGTGGTGGCCACGCATGGCCGTGGCGCGCTATACGACCTGCTGATCGGCAGCATCGCGCGGCGGCTGGTGGAAACGCTGGAAATCGACACCCTGCTGGTGCGCGACCCGCGCGCACGCAGCACGGACGAAGAGGATGGCGAGCTGGCGGGCTGAACCCGAACAGCTCGTTCATAAAAATCTTCGGGCGTAAAAAAGGGCCTGTTAGACTCAAAAGCCTGCTTGTCACCCCAGCCTTACCGCATGGCGCCCTTCCTGTTGCCGCTCCTTGCGCTGCCTTTTGTGCTGGCCGCGCTCATCGCTCTGTTCGCGCGCGCCTCGCGTGCCACCACTGCGTGGCTTGCCGCGGCGGCGCCGCTGCTCGGGCTGGTGCTGCTGGGCGCGATGACGCCTGCAGTGCTCGACGGCGAGGTGCTGCGCGCCAGCTGGCCGTGGGTGCCGCAGCTCGGGCTGGACTTCAGCCTGCGCATGGATGGCCTGGCCTGGATGTTCGCCAGCATGGTGCTGGGCATCGGCGCGCTGGTGGTCATGTACGCGCATTACTACCTGTCGCCCACCGACAGCGCGCGCCGCTTCTACAGCTACCTGCTGCTGTTC
This sequence comes from Stenotrophomonas sp. UBA2124, assembly GCA_002329155.1. GTDB lineage: Bacteria > Pseudomonadota > Gammaproteobacteria > Xanthomonadales > Xanthomonadaceae > Stenotrophomonas. The sequence goes on from DCXY01000023.1 coordinate 105,774, forward strand.
ATGGGCGCGATGCTGGGCATGGTGCTGTCCGGCAACCTGCTGTTGCTGGTGGTGTTCTGGGAACTGACCAGCATCAGCTCGTTCCTGCTGATCGGCTTCTGGACCCACCGCAAGGACGCGCGTGAAGGCGCGCGCATGGCGCTGGTGGTCACCGGTGGTGGTGGCCTGGCGCTGCTGGCCGGCGTGCTGATGATCGGCCGCATCGTCGGCAGTTTCGATCTGGATGTGGTGCTGGCCTCGGGCGATGTATTCCGCGCCAGCCCGCTGTACCCGTGGGCGCTGCTGCTGGTGCTGGGCGGCATCTTCACCAAGAGCGCGCAGTTCCCGTTCCAGTTCTGGCTGCCACACGCGATGGCCGCGCCCACGCCGGTGTCGGCCTACCTGCATTCGGCCACCATGGTGAAGGCCGGCGTGTTCCTGCTGGCGCGGCTGCACCCGGTGCTGTCCGGCTCCGAACTGTTTTTCTACGTGGTCAGCGGCATCGGCGCGCTGACCCTGCTGATCGGTGCATGGAACGCCATCCTGCAGCACGACCTGAAAGGCCTGCTGGCCTACTCCACCATCTCGCATCTGGGCCTGATCACGCTGCTGTTCGGCCTGTCCACGCCGATGGCGGTGGTGGCCGGCGTGTTCCACATCCTCAACCACGCCACCTTCAAGGCCTCGCTGTTCATGGCCGCGGGCATCATCGACCACGAGACCGGCACCCGCGACATGCGCCGGCTTGGCGGCCTCTACAAACTGATGCCATGGACCAGTGCGCTGGCCATCATCGCCTCGCTGGCGATGGCGGGCATTCCGCTGCTCAACGGCTTCCTGTCCAAGGAAATGCTGTTCGCCGAGGCGCTGGGCGCTCACGGCCCCGACTGGATGCGTACCGCGGTGACCATCGCCGCGCTGCTGGCCGGCATTCTTGGGGTGGCCTACAGCCTGCGCTTCGTGCACGACACCTTCTTCGGCAAGGGTCCGCTGGATCTGGACGTTGTGCCGCACGAGCCGCCGCGCTGGATGAAGGTGCCGGTGGAAATCCTGGTGGTGATCTGCCTGGCCGTCGGCATCGTGCCCGCGCTGACCGTGGCGCCGATGCTGGAAACCGCCGCGCGCTCCATCCTCGGCCCCGAGCTGCCGCAGTACAGCCTTGCCGTGTGGCATGGCTTCAACCTGCCGCTGGCGATGAGCGCCATCGGCGTGGTCGGTGGCGCTCTGCTGTACCTGTGCATCCGCCGTTTCACCAACCTCTATGCCGCGCGCAACCGGCCGCTGGGCAAGATGCTGTTCCATCGCAATCTGGAGGTGCTGTTCGTCATCGCGCAGCGCTTCACCCAAGTCATCGCCAACGGCAGCCTGCAGCGCATGCTGCTGGCACTGGTGCTGGTGGCGATGGTGGTGGCCGCAGCGCCCTTCATCGCCCAGCCCGAGGCACCGGCATGGCCGGCGCCGCAGGCGATGCCGCTGCTCGGCTGGATGCTGTGGCTGGTGATGCTGGCCTGCGCCTGTGCCGCGCTGTTCCTGTACCAGCAGCGCCTGCTGGCGCTGATCGTGATGGGCGGCACCGGGCTGATGGTGGCGCTGACGTTCGTGTTCCTGTCCGCACCCGACCTTGCCCTCACCCAGCTGATGGTGGAGATGGTGACGCTGGTGCTGATGCTGCTCGGCATGAACTACCTGCCGGCACGCTCGCCGCCTGAGCGCGCGCCGTGGCGCAAACGCCGCGATGCGCTGATCGCCATCGTTGTCGGTGCAGGCATCGCCGCGCTGGCCTACAGCATGATGACGCTGCCGCCCAACACCATGGCCGGCGAGCTGCTGCTGCGCTCGCTGCCGGAAGCCTATGGCCACAACGTGGTCAACGTGATCCTGGTGGACTTCCGTGGCTTCGATACCTTCGGCGAGATCACTGTGTTCGGCATCGCCGCGCTGGTGGTGCATGCGCTGCTGCGGCGCACGCGCATGGCGCCGGAACAGATCATGCCGGGGCCGCCGGTGAAGCTGCCGGTGCCTGCCGATCTGGCGCAGATCATGTTCCCGCTGACCATGACGGTCTCCATCTTCCTGTTCCTGCGTGGCCACAACGCGCCGGGTGGCGGCTTCGTCGCCGGCCTGGTGCTGGCGGTGCCGCTGCTGATCCAGTACGTGATCCAGGGCACGGCCTCGGTGGAATCGCGCTTCGGTTTCGACTACATCCGCTGCATCGGTGTGGGCCTGTTGATCGCGGTGCTCAGCGGCATGGCGTCGATGCTGTTCGGCGTGCCGTTCCTCACCAGCGGCCACCTGGACCTGCACATTCCGCTGATCGGCGAGGTACCGCTGGCCAGTGCGATCGGTTTTGATACCGGCGTCTATCTGGTGGTGTTCGGTGGCGTGATGCTGATCCTGTCGATGATGGGCACGGTCAAACCATCGCGTACACGCAACGCCCGCCACGGCGAGATCGACATTCACCGCCGTTCGGCACGCACCGGGGAGATGCACTGATGGAACTGGCCCTGGCAAGCGCGATCGGCGTGCTCACCTCCATCGGCGTGTACCTGCTGCTGCGTGCGCGCAGCTTCGACGTCATTCTCGGCATGACCTTCCTGTCCTATGCCACCAACCTGCTGATCTTCAGCGCGGGGCGGCTGGTCACCGGCAAGGCGCCGGTGCTCAAGGACGGCACGTCCTTCACCCTGGCCCAGTACACCGACCCGTTGCCGCAGGCACTGGTGCTGACCGCCATCGTCATCGCCTTCGCCATGACCGCGGTGAGCATCGTGCTGGCCATGCGCAGCCGCAGCGACAACCACAGCGACCATGTGGACGCGCATGAGCCCGAGCCGCAGCCCGATGCGGGCAAGCGCCGGCCGGAGGCGGACGCATGAACCATCTGGTGATCCTGCCGATCCTGATTCCGCTGCTGGGCGCGTCGCTGTCGCTGTTCGTCGAACACCGCCGCTATGGCCCCAAGGTGCAGCGCAGCGTGGCGTGGGCCAGCATGGCCGCACTGGCGGTGGTGGTGGGCCTGCTGTACGCGCAGACCAGCCTGGGCCACACCTCGGTCTATTTGCTGGGTGACTGGCCGGCACGGCTGGGCGTGTCGCTGGTGGCCGATGGGCTGGCCGGCTGGATGCTGCTCACCACCCTGCTGCTGGCCATCGCCTGCCTGTTGTATGCCTGCACCGGCTGGGACCGCCGCGCGCCGCATTTCCATGCGCTGTTCCAGTTCCAGCTGATGGGTCTGAACGGTGCGTTCCTGACCGGCGACATCTTCAACCTGTTCGTGTTCTTCGAGGTGCTGCTCATCGCCTCCTACGGCCTGCTGCTGTCCGGCGGGCGTGGCCTGCGCATGCGCATCGGCCTGCATTACGTGGTGTTCAACGTCACCGCGTCCACCGTGTTCCTGATCGCGCTGGCGATGCTGTACGCCACGCTGGGTTCGTTGAACATGGCCGAGATCGGCCAGCGCATCGCCGCGCTGCCGCCGTCGCACCTGAAGCTGGCCAAGGCCGCGGTGGGCCTGCTGCTGGTGGTGTTCTGCTCCAAGGCCGCGCTGCTGCCGCTGTACCTGTGGCTGCCCGAAGCCTATGCGCGCGCACCGGCCGCCGTGGCCGCGCTGTTCGTTATCATGACCAAGGTGGGCCTGTACGCGGTGCTGCGCGTGAGTTCGCTGTGGTTCCCGGAAACCAGCGGCGCGATGGCCGGCTACGGTGCCGACTGGCTGCTGTGGGCGGGCCTGGCGACGCTGCTGGTGGCTGCGCTGGGCGCGGTCGCCGCCGCGCGCATGCGCGTGCTGGTGGCCTACCTGGTGGTGGTATCAGCGGCAACGCTGTTCGTCGCCTTCGCGCTCGGCAATGCCGGCAGTATTTCCGCCGGTCTGTACTACCTGCCGCAGAGCACCTTCACCGCTGCCGCCCTGTTCCTGGTGGCTGACCTGATCCGTCGCCGCCGCATCGGCAACGCTGCGCGCCACGAAGGCGATCTCACCGCATTGCCACCGGCCAAGACCGTGCCCAGCGCCCTGTTCCTGATAGGCGCCGTCGCGGTGGCGGGCCTGCCGCCCCTGGCCGGCTTCCTTGCCAAGGCCGCACTGCTGTCCTCGGTGCCGCAGGCGCTGACCGGCGTGGTGTGGGCGGCGATCCTGGGCAGCAGCCTGCTGGTCATCACCGCGCTGACCCGCACCGGCATCCGCATGTTCTGGCGCGTGCCGGGCGACGAGGACGACCCGCTCCCCCCCGAGGCGCATGCCGAAGCACCGACACGTCCATTCGAAACCGCCGCCGCCTGCCTGCTGCTGGCCTATGTGGTGGCGATGAGCCTGTTCGCCGCACCGCTGATGCGCCAGACCGACGCCATCGCCACGCAGCTGCTCACACCGTCCGGCTATACCGATGAAGTGCGCGGCACCACGCCGCAGGTGAGGCAGCCATGAGCAAGCGTCCGCTGCTGCGCCGGCTGTTCCCTTCACCGCCGCTGTCGGTGACGGTGACGGTATTCTGGATGGTGATGTCCTCCAGCTTCGACCTGGGCCAGCTCCTGCTCGGTCTGGTGCTGGGCGTGGTGATCCCGATGTTCGCCGCGCGCCTGGATCGCGAATTCGCGCGCCTCGGCACGCTGCGCCCGATCCCCAAGCTGATGGCGGTGATCCTGTGGGACATCCTGATCTCCAACCTGCGCGTGGCCGGCCAGGTGCTGGGCCCGGAAAGCAGGCTCAAGCCCGGTTTCATCTGGGTGCCGCTGGATATCGCCAACATTCACGGCATCGCCGCGCTGACCAGCTTCATCACCCTTACCCCCGGCACGGTGTCCGCCGCGCTGTCCGACGACCGTCGCTACCTGCTGGTGCATGTGCTGCACCTTGAAGACCCGGCGGCACTGATCAACGAGATCAAGCACCGCTACGAGGCCCCGCTGATGGAGATCTTCCCGTGACCGGCCACATGATCTTTGAAACCACTCTGGTGGTGTGCATGCACGTGGTGGGTCTGGCCATGCTGCTGGCGCTGTGGCGGCTGCTGCGCGGCCCCACCGTGCCCGACCGCATCCTGGCGCTGGACACGCTGTCCATCACCGCCATCGCCGAGCTGATGCTGTTCGGCATGTATCTCAACTCGGCCATCTATTTCGAGGCCGCACTGATAATCGCCATGCTGGGCTTCTGCAGCACCGTGGTGCTGAGCAAGTTTGTGCTGCGGCGGGATATCGTCGAATGATCACCTTCCTGCAGATCGCACTATCCGCGGTACTGGCCTTCGGCTGCTTCTTCATCCTGGTGGGCGCGCTGGGCCTGGTGCGCTTCTCCGATTTCTTCAAGCGCCTGCATGCGCCCACCAAGGCCAGCACGCTGGGCGTGGGCTGCATCCTGGTGTGCTCGGTGGCTTACCACATCTTCCTCGGCGAAGACCCGCAGCCACGCGAGCTGCTGATCACCGCGTTCCTGTTCATCACCGCCCCGGTCAGCGCCCACCTGATGGCCAAGGCCGCGCTGTCGCTGATGATGGAAAGCCGCCCCGAGGTACCACAGGATGGCGGGGAAGCGGAAAGTGGAAACGGGGAAGCCGCGGAACCGTAAGCCGTTGCGATATGTAGCCCGGGTAAGCGCAGCGCACCCGGGAGGCCGAGGAAGTCGAACAACAGGACGCTCCGCAACCTGCACGTTGTGCGAGGTCCCGGGAGCGCTGCGCTTACCCGGGCTATGTGGCGTGTGGCGCGGGGGGGCAGCGTAGTTGAATCTGTGCGGCGTCACTCAGGAGCATCCATGCGTCCGTGCCATTACCGCCTCCTTGGTGAGCCTGCAGAATAGCGGTTGCGCCTTGCCGCAAGAAGACAGGAAAACGTGCTTCAGACACCGCTCCTGTAGCCCGGGTAAGCGCAAGCGCACCCGGGAGGCCGATGAAGGCGAACAAAAGGATGCTCCGCAATCTGCATGCCGTGCGAGGTCCCGGGTGCGCTTGCGCTTACCCGGGCTACGAAGCGGGTCACCTCGCGGCGCTACACCGCGCCCCTGTTCCCGATTCCCTGTTCCCGATTCCCTGTTCCCGGCCTCAGGCCAGCAACGCCAGCTCCAGCACCACCCACGCCAGGAAGGCGACGAACAGCACGGCACCTTCGGCACGGCTGACCTTCAGGTCACCGCGCAGCATCGGGTAGAGCATCAGCACGAAAACAATCGCCGCCGGCAGCTCTAGGCGCACGAACGAGGCCGGCAGCGGCATCGGGCGCAGCGCGGCCATGCCGCCAATCACCACCAGTATGTTGAACAGGCTGGAGCCGACCACATGGCCAACCACCATGTCGCCCTGCCCGCGACGGGCCGCAGCAATGGCGGCGGCCACTTCCGGCAGTGCTGTGCCGATGGCCACCGGCAGCAGGCCTGCAAGCAACGGCGACATACCCCAGCCGGCGCCGATCACCGGTGCCGACTGCACCACCCAGCGCGCGCCGTAGTACAGCACCACGGAGGCGATCACCAGCCGGATCAGGTTCAAGCCCAGCACCGTGCGGGTGGTGGCGTAGTTGGCGATGGCTTCCTGCAGTTCCACAGGCTCGCGACGGGCGCGGCGCAGCAGGAACACCAGCACGGCGACGAAGCCCAGCAACAACACGATGCCTTCAATCCGGCTGATGGCGCCATCCAGCCCGAAGACGATCAACGCCAGCGTGGCCACCGCCAGCAGCACCAGCAACGGTGACAGCACCCGCGTGCGTACCAGCAGCGGGAAGGCCATGGCCGCCAGCGCCAGGGTCAGGCCGACGTTGACGATGTTGCTGCCCACCGCATTGCCCAGCGCCAGTTCCTGCGCCCCCACAGCGTAGGCGCGTACGTTGACCACCAGCTCGGGCAGCGAGGTGCCGAAGGCCACCAGCAGCAGGCCGGCGACGAACGGCGAGGCACCGAAACGCTGGGCCAGGCCGGAGGCCGCCTTGACGATGGAATCGCCGCCCAGCGCCAGCAGCACCAGACCGAGTACGAACCAAAGGATTGCTTCAAACATGCGCGACGCTCCCGGCAACAATGCCGCTGATTCTAGGTGCAGTATCCGCTCCCGGGGAGCGGGGCTACGTCAAGGCGGTGCGTGGGCCGGTAGCCTTCAGCCGCAGCCTTCCACGTAGTCCACCTGCGGCAGCAGGCCCATCCGCCAGCTGCTGGCCTTGCCATCGGCACCCAGCTCGAATACCAGCCAGCCCGCGCTGCCATCACCGGCAGGCACGCGCAGCACCTTGCCGCCTTCCACGTACTTGTGTGGCTGCGGCGCCTCGGCCTTCGGGTACAGCGCCTGCAGCTGGGCCAGATCCATGCCCACCTTGCCGCCGCCCGGTGCCGGCTCGTCGCCACCGCGCAGGTCGTAGCGGATGAAGCGGTTGCCCTCGATCATCAGCGCCACGCCATCCTTGCCTTGCCCGGCCGGTTGCAGGTAGTAACAGGCGCCGTCGGCCGCCGCATCACCCTGCAGTTCGCCTTCCCACACGGTGCGCAGTTGCTCCACGTCGATGCCTAGCTGTGCCGCGCTGTAGCCCTGCCAATCGGCTTTGCCGGAGACAGCGGCCGCCGGCGTGGCTTCCGCGCTGGGCGTGGCGGGCGTAGCGGGTGCCTCGGGTGCGGGCGGCGTGGCCGGCGGCGCAGGTGTGCGGTCACAGGCGGCAAGGGCGGCAAGCAGGGCGAGCGACGGCAGGGCGATGCGGTTCATGCGGGTACTCCCGGGGGACCGGGGCCGAGTGTAGCGGCAAGCGCGTTGTCATCGTGCTTTCACTCTTACGGCCCAAGCTGCCGCATCCGCGCCGCAACCCTGCCCGCCCATGCAACCGCGCAAAACCGAACTAGCAGTTCAGGTGCTGCAGAACCATCGCACGCCACTGGACCTGCGCCAGCGGCGGGCCCTCATCCTGTGCGACGGCAAGCGCAGCCTCAGCGAGCTGAGGCAGATGCTGGGCGATGATGCCGGCAGCCTGATCGACCAGCTGCGCCGTGATGGCTACCTGGTGGGCGGAAGCCCGGTCACTCTCGAAAACGCCGTGCCCACCGCCACCGCCGCCGATGCCGCAGCGCAGGCCCCGCAGGCGGCCCGCACCACGGTGGAACGGCGGCGCTCCATGGTGGCCGCGCGCATCTATGTGCTCGATATCCTGGCGCTGCAGCGCAACCCCACCGGCGCCCAGCTGCACCGCGTGCTGCAGGCCGCGCGCGAGGAGGCCGACACCCTCAACGCACTGCGCCTGGCGCTTGCGCACCTGCCGGCCATGACCTCCGAAGGCTATGCACAGCGCGTGCGCGGCCGCCTGGAGGAGGTACTACCGGAGCAGCACCTTGCATCGGTTCTGACCCCGGAAATGCCACAGCCCGGCTGAGCGCGGCTCAGCCCTTGGGCGGTGTGAAGTTGCTGCGCAGGCCGCTCCAGCAGGCCTGGTAATCGCGCTGGCGGTGCGGCGCGTTGACAGCCTGCTCGGTCGGGCGGATCACACCACGCGTCTCGAACATGAAGGCCATGGTCTCGGTGATCACGTCCGGCCTGGACAAGTCGGCGTTGGACGCCTTGTCGAAGGTGGCCGCATCCGGGCCGTGGCCGGTCATGCAGTTGTGCAGCGACGCGCCGCCGGGCACGAAACCCTCCGCCTTGGCGTCGTAGGCACCGTGGATAAGGCCCATGAACTCGCTGGCGATGTTGCGGTGGAACCACGGCGGGCGGAAGGTGTTCTGCGCCACCAGCCAACGCGGCGGGAAGATCACGAAATCCAGGTTGCTGGTGCCGGGCGTGTCGCTGGGCGAATGCAGCACCAGGAAAATCGACGGGTCCGGATGGTCGTAGCTGATCGAACCGATGGTGTTGAAGTGGCGCAGGTCGTAGCGGTACGGCGCGTAGTTGCCGTGCCAGGCCACCACGTCCAGCGGCGAATGGCCGATGTCCGCACGCCACAGCCGCCCCTGGAACTTGGCCACCAGCTCGAACTGGCCTTCCACGTCCTCATAGGCCGCCACCGGCGTTTCAAAATCACGCGGGTTGGCCAGGCCATTGCTGCCGATCGGCCCCAGGTCGGGCAGCTTGAGCAGCGCACCGAAGTTCTCGCACACATAGCCGCGCGCCTGCCCATCGGGCAGCTCCACGGCGAAGCGCACGCCACGCGGAATCACCGCGATCTGCTGCGGCTCGATGTCGATCACGCCGAGCTCGGTGCGCAGCTTCAACCGGCCCTGCTGCGGCACGATCAACAGCTCGCCATCGGCGTTGTAGAAATAGCGCCCGCGCATGTCGGCGTTGGCCGCGTACATGTGGATGCCAGTGCCGGCATGCGCCTCGGGCGAGCCGTTGCCGCCCATGGTGTACAGGCCCTCGACGAAATCGGTGGGCGCGGTGGGCAGCGGCAGCGGATCCCAGCGCAGCTGGTTGGGCGACACCGCCGCATGGCTGAAATCACCATGCAGGTGCGGTTGCGCGAATGGCGTGAACTCACCGTGCATCGCCGCCGGGCGGATGCGGTACAGCCAGCTGCGGCGGTTGCTGCCGCGCGGCGCGGTGAAGGCGGTGCCGGTGAGCTGCTCGGCATACAGGCCATGGGCCACGCGCTGCGGCGAATTGCGCCCCACCGGCAGCGTGCCGGCCACCGCCTCGGTGGCGAACTCGTTGCCGAAACCGGTTTGATACGCGTTGCTGAGCATGGTTGCCTGCCTGTGCCTGCTGTTCAAAGCCCCTCTCCCGCACGCGGGAGTGGGGTTGGGGTGAGGGTACGCCAATGAACCACGGACCACCCTGCCCTGCTGTCTGCAAAAAGCCTCCCCTCACCCCAACCCCTCTCCCGCTGGCGGGAGAGGGGCTCAGGCAAGGGCTTTTATTGGCGCTGGCTTACAGCACGCCGCGCTTGATCTGGTCGCGCTCGATGCTCTCGAACAGCGCCTGGAAATTGCCTTCGCCGAAACCTTCGTTGCCCTTGCGCTGGATGATCTCGAAGAAGATCGGGCCGATGCAGTTCTGGGTGAAGATCTGCAGCAGCTTGCGCTGCTTGGTTTCCGGGTCGGCGTCGATCAAGATCTTGTTGCGGCGCAGGCGCGGCACGTCCTCACCGTTGTCCGGAATGCGCAGGTCCACCACGTCGAAATAGGTGTCCGGCGTGTCCAGGAACTCGATGCCGCGCTCGCGCATCGCTTCCACCGTGTCGTAGATGTTGTCGGTGAAGCAGGCGATGTGCTGGATGCCCTCGCCCTTGTAGGCGTCCAGGTATTCGTTGATCTGGCTCTTGGGGTCGGAGGATTCGTTGAGCGGAATGCGCACGATGCCGTCCGGTGCGGTCATCGCCTTGGACACCAGGCCGGTCTTTGCGCCCTTGATGTCGAAGTAGCGGATCTCGCGGAAGTTGAACAGACGCTCGTAGTAATCCGACCACTGCTGCATGTTGCCCAGGTACAGGTTGTGGGTCAGGTGGTCGATGAAGGTCAGACCGAACCCCTTGGGGTTCTGCTCGGCACCTTCGACCGGCACGTAGTCGGCGTCATAGATGCTGCCGGCCTCGCCGTAGCGGTCCACCAGGTACAGCATGCAGTCGCCGATGCCCTTGATGACCGGCGCCGGCACGGCGCGGGTATCGGCCAGCAGGCTCACTTCCTCGCCGCCGTTGCCCAGCGCGGCGCCCAGCACTTCGGCAGCCGGCCTGGTGAAGCGGATGGCGAAGCCACAGGCGCAGGGGCCGTGCTTGGCGGCGAAGTCGGCGGCAAATGAATCCGGCTCCTCGTTCACGAGGAAGTTGACGCCGCCTTGGCGGTATACCGTAATAGCGCGGTCACGGTGGCGAAGTACCGCGGTGAACCCCATGTTCCGGAAGTACGCATGCAGCTGTTCGGCCTGGCCGGCAGGTGCGGCGAACTCGACGAACTCGAAACCATCGATGCCCATCGGGTTCTCGAAAGTGGTGACCTGCATGCCCAGGTTGGGCGCGTGGGTTTGAGCTTGGGTGTTCATGGCTTGCCTCCGGGGAGCAGGGCCGTCACCGGTTACGGTGGCGAGGGGGAACAGGGGACACGCAAAAGCGGGTCAGAACCAGAGGTTATAGTTTCACATGAAACCACCATCAAGGTGCACTGCAGCATGAGTTCTTCTGATTACAGCAAGTCCACCAGCATCCGTGCCTCGCATGTCCTGTTGGACCTTGAGCAGTTTCTCCCTTATCGCATCAGCGTGTTGTCCAACCGTGTCAGCGGGAACATCGCGCGCCTGTATGGCGAACGCTATGGCCTGGCCATTCCCGAATGGCGGGTGATCACCATCCTGGCGCTGTACCCGGGTTCCTCAGCCAGCGAGGTGTCCGAGCGCACGGCCATGGACAAGGTGGCGGTGAGCCGCGCGGTGGCGCGCCTGCTGGAACGCGGCTTCATCAAACGCGAAACCCATGGCGACGACCGCCGCCGCTCGGTACTGGCACTGTCGGCAGCGGGCTTCGAGGTCTACGAGACCATCGCGCCGATGGTGATCGAAATGGACCGGCGGCTGATGTCCGTGCTCAGCGAGGAGGAGGAGCAGCTGCTGGAGCGGCTTATCACCCGCCTGTCCGATGCCGGGCTGCCGCGCATGACCGAGGGCTGACCCGGCTCCGGTTCAACTCAGATGGCGGCGCCGTGCATGTACCCACGGCGCGGCCAGCGCGGCAATGGCACCACCGGCAAAGCCCAGCGCCGCAGCGACCACGGCCGCTTCCACGCGGCCCGGCAGGGCCAACCCGGCCAACAGCAGCAGCGTTGCCGGCAGGCCGATGAACGAAGCCAGGAACACCCGCCAGCGCGGCACCCAGGTGTTGAGCTGCATCAGGCTGGCATTTGCCCAGGCATCGTCGGCGCGGCTGCGCCCGATGCGCTCGGCCAGCGCAACCAGATCCACCTCGGCAACGCCCTTGCCACCGCGCGCCTGTGCCAGCGCCGTGGCCACTTCCTGCGCCGCCGGCCAGTTCCCCGGCCACGCCTTCGGCGCCTGCACGCCATAGGCGGCCAGCAGCGGCAGGCTCAGCGACGGCGCCGCCAGCGCGCGCAGTCGGCGCTTGTCCAGCACACACCAGCTCTGCACGACGCCATCAATGTTGGCCTGGTACAGCGCCAGCCGCTCCGGCTCCGGGTAAGGCAGCACCGTCACCCGCGCTGCCAGGGTCTGCCTGTCCATTGCCCGCAGGAACCCCACCCGGCTGCGCCCGCTGTGCGCCCAGGCCAGGCCCAGCGAGGCCAGCAGCATCACCTCGGCCGGGTCGCTGCCGCTGCTGTCGGCCCGCGCATCGCTGTGCAGGTAGGCGGCCAGCGAATGCGGCTCGGCCACATCGGCCATGCACCACCGCTGTGAATGCCCCAGCAGGAAGCGCAGCGGTACCCGCGCCGGCTGGGTATCACCGCGCGCGGCATCGGAGGCGAACGGCACCACCGAGGCCACGAAGGCGCGCAGTTCATTGCCCGGCGCCGCGCTCCATTCGGCCGGCAGCAGCCCCGCCAGCAGGCCGTCGCGCACCAGCTGGTCGATGCGCTCCTTCTGCTCCACCAGCCGGCCCACTGCGGACTGCAGCATGATGTTGCCGGGCACGGCCATCATCGGCAGGCGCGAATGGGTGTCGGCACCTGTGCTGCCCTGCCCTGCGGCACCTTCGTCCAGCAACTGTTCCACCGTCGGCAGGCGGGTGCCGGGTGCTTGATCGCTGGCGGACGCGCTGTCCGCCGGGGTAATGGCTGCTGGCTGCATGGCGAGCAACGGCCACGGGGCCGGAATACAGGGGATTACTTCGGTAGCGGCCAGCTGTGCGGGAAATGAAGTGGCGGCCGTAGTGTTCGCGGTGCCGTTGCCTGCATCCACCGCACCGCCCTGTCGCGCAATGGAAACAACAACGGCGCCTTGCGGCGCCGTTGCGGGGTGTGTGCCGGGCTGGGTCCGCAGCCTTACTGCGCCTCCGGCGCCCAGTCCTGCAGGAAACGAAAGAACTTGGCGCGGTCGTAGCCCTTGCCCTTCTCCAGATCACCGGTGAACTGCGAGTGCAGCAGCTTGCCCTGGGCGTCGAGCACGAACAGATGCGGATACGCCTTGATTTCAGGGAACTGCTTGAGGAACTCGGCGTTCTCGTTTTCCTCGCTGAAATTCACCTTCATCCACACGTAATGCGCATCGCGGAAGCGGCGGATTTCCGAATCGCCATCCATGAACGCATCCAGCAGGTGGCACCACGAGCACCACTCGCCGCCCACGTCCAGCAGGATGCGCTTGCCGCCGCGCTGGGCCTCGACCTTGGCGGTTTCGAGGTCGGCGGCCGGGTCACGCGCCGGGTCGAACTGGGCGTTGAGCGCGGCCACCGCGGCAATGTCCGCCGCGGTGGGGGTATTGCCTGATGACACCGGCTGGCTGGGGTCAGCCACCCGGGTCTTCTGCTCGGAGGTATCCAGCGGCTGCACCTTCTCAGGTGGCGGGGGTGCCGGCTGCGCGCAGCCGGCCAGCACCACTGCAAGCACCACGGGGATCACTCCGGACAGCAGTTTCATCGTTGCATCCTCACTTCACGCCGTGCATCAGCTTCTGCACCAGCGGGGCGATCAGGAACAGCAGCACGCCGGCGCCCAGCAGCGACCAGAAGCCGAAGGTGTAGCCCTTCAGCGCCGACTCCACGGTCATGCCGCTCTCGCCACTGACCACGGCGGCGAAAATGCCTGACAGATTGTTGCCTATGGCGGTGGACAGGAACCAGCCACCCATCGCCAGGCCCACCACCTTCACCGGCGCCAGCTTGGTGGTCATGGACAGACCAATGGGTGACAGGCACAGCTCACCGACAGTCTGGATCACGTAGACCATAAACAGCGTCCAGAACGGAATCTTGCCGGCGCCGTCCACCAGCGAGGACAGCGCATACATCAGCAGCAGGAACGCCAGGCCGTTGAAGATCAGGCCCAGGCCGAACTTGCGCGGAATCGACGGGTTGGCCTTGCCCAGCGCCGTCCACAACCAGACGAAGATCGGGCCCAGTGCCAGGATGGCCACCGAGTTGACCGACTGGAACCAGCCGATCGGGAACGTCCAGCCACCCAGGTCGCGGTTGACGATGTTCTGGGCCAGGAAGTTGAACGAGCTGCCTGCCTGTTCAAAGAACATGAAGAACAGCACGTTGAACACGAAGATGATCAGCATGGCCAGCGAGCGGTCGCGTGCGACCTTGCCCTCGCGGACGCCCTCGACCAGGATCATCACGCACAACACGGTGAACAGCGCGCCCAGTATCCAGCCCAGGATGCCGGCGTCGATGGACAACAGCGCATAGGCCACCGGAACGGCCACCAGGGCACCGATCAATACCGCGATGGTACGGCCCATGCCCTCGCCACCAGCCGGCGGCTTGCCGATGCCTTCCAGCTGGCCGCGGCCAAACCAGAACCACACCAGGCTGATCAGCATGCCGATGCCGGAGGCGATGAACACATAGTTGTAGGCCGGCATGGCCTGGGTGCCGAAGACGTTCTCGGCCAGGATGCCGGTGAGCACCGGCGCAACCAGCGCGCCGGCATTGATGCCCATGTAGAAGATGGTGAAGCCCGAGTCACGGCGAGTGTCGTTGATGCCGTACAGCTGGCCCACCATGCTGGAAATGTTCGGCTTGAACAGGCCATTGCCGGCGATGATGGTAGCCAGGCCGATGCGGAACACCTGGTCATTGGGAATGGCGATCAGGAACAGGCCCAGCGCCATGACCGCCGCGCCCACCAGGATCGAACGCTGATAGCCGATGATGCGGTCGGCGACAAACCCGCCGAACAGCGCCGCCGCATACACCAGCGCCAGGTAGGCGCCATAGAGCTTGCTGGCACCGGCCTGGCTTTCGGCGAACTGGGCCACGATGTACAGCGTGAGCGCCCAGCGGATGCCGTAGAACGCGAAGCGTTCCCAGAACTCGGTCATGAACAGCATCCACAGCGGACGCGGATGACCAAGGAGGTTCTTGAACTCCGGCACGGGCGCCGGGGTGGGTGTCGAATTCGGCGCGGCAGCGCTCATGCGGGATTCCCCTGAAGATTCAATGGGTAAAGATGGTGCAAAAAAATCGGCCAGAACAGGCGCGACGGGCGAGGATCACAGAAGCGCCGGCTTCACGTCAAATAGACGGGCGTGCGGTGCGGCGCAACATCGCGCCACCGCCGGCGTGTTGCCAGCCGGCCCCGGAATTGTGACAAAACACTGAATACGCTGGCTTTTCCGGATCAGGCCGGAGCGTCGGCGCGGATGCTGGTACGCACCTCGAACAGCTCCGGGAAGAAGGTCAGCTCCAGTGCCTGCTTGAGGAAACCCACGCCACTGGAGCCACCGGTGCCGCGCTTGAAGCCGATCACCCGCATCACCGTGCGCATGTGGCGGAAGCGCCACAGCTGGAACTGGGTTTCCAGGTCCACCAGGTCCTCGCACAGCGAATACTCGCGCCAGTAGCGGTCGGTGTCCTGGTAGATGTTCTCGAACACCTGGCGCAGGGCCGGATCGCTGACGTGCGGCTGGGTCCAGTCGTGGCCGTCATAGGTGGCCGGGATGGCATGGCCGAAGCGCGCCAGGTAGGCCAGGAATTCCTCGTACAGGCTGGGCGCTTCCAGCACCTGCCGCAGTTGGTCCTGGCCGGCCGGGTCATGCGCGAACACATTGAGCATGTCCGCGTTCTTGTTGCCCAGCAGGAACTCGATGTAGCGGTACTGCAGCGACTGGAAGCCCGAGGAAGGCCCCAGCACGTCGCGGAAGCCCATGTATTCGGAGGGGGTGAGGGTTTCCAGCACCGCCCACTGCTCGGTGAGCAGGCGCAGCACCTGCTTGGCGCGGGCCAGCACCTTGCGGCACTGCCAGACCTCGTCGCGCTGCATGTGTGCCCTGGCTGCGCGCAGCTCGTGGGCCAGCAGCTTCAGCCACAGCTCCGAGGTCTGGTGCTGGATGATGAACAGCATCTCGTCGTGGTGCGGCGGATCGGACAGCGGCTGCTGTGCGGCCAGCAGCTGGTCCAGGCGCAGATAACCGCCATAGGTGAGCCGGCCATGCAGGTCGGTGTGGATGCCTGCCTCAAGCTCACGCTGGTTCTTCTCTACGGTCATCGGCCTTGCCATCTGCGCGGGGGGCAAAGGGTAACGCAGCCAGCCCCCGCCCGCCTTGCGGCTGTTGCTCACTGTGGGAATGGGGTGGGCAGGCAGATGCGGCGGACAGCAACCCCTCCCCGGCCCTCCCCTCCGCCTTCGGCGCAAGGGAGGGAGAAAAGCGTGCGCTGCGATCTGTCAGCCCACGGCCGACCGCTTCGGCCCCTCCCTTTTGCGGAGCAAAGGGGGTGAAGATGGCCGCTTGCGCACCACTGGTGCGCGGCCTGATGAACGCCCGGAGGGCCGGACGGGTTGGGGAGGGGTGCTCTTGGCGAGATTCCGGCTGCCTCGATTACCGGCAAAGCCCAAAGCGACCCCTCCCCGGCCCTCCCCTGCGCCTTCGGCGCAAGGGAGGGGGAAGAGCTTGCGCTGCGATCTGTCGGGCCACAGCCAACCGCTTCTGCTCCCTCCCTTTTGCGAAGCAAAGGGGAGGGTTGGGGAGGGGTCGCTCTCCGCGGAGTTCCAGCCCACCTCGCTTACCGCCAAAAGCCTAAATCCAACCCTCCCGGCCGTCCCCTGCGCCTGCGGCGCAAGGAAGGGAAAAATCGTGTGCTGATATGCCAGACCACCCCGCATCACTTCCCGCCCGCAAACATCAAGCTGCGCAAACGGAAACGAAACACTTGCATCGGCAACCAGCGCGACAATGTGCCGCTCTCGCCCGCTTTACCTGAATACGCTTGTTTCATGCCTTCACCGGCGCGCTTCCCCCGACAGGCCCGCGCCATACGGACCTGTCGTGCTGCGGCGCAGGACGGCTTTTCGGGCGTAAGTCCTTACCATCCACAATTCCTATCATTTGAAACCATCTGTCCAAGGTGTTGCTGCAATGACGGTTTCCGCCCAGTTCCAAATCGAATACCTCCAGTACCTGGATGCCGACGGCAACCTGGTACGCGACGATCTCCCGGCCTCCCTGCGCGACCCGCGCAGCCTGCTGCCGCTGTTCAAGCAGATGCTGGCCACCCGGGTGTTCGACACCAAGGCCGTGGCGCTGCAGCGCACCGGCAAGCTCGGCACCTTCGCCTCCTGCCTGGGCCATGAAGCGGCCCACGTGGGCATCGGCGCGGCCATGAAGAGTGGCGACGTGTTCGCCCCCAGCTATCGCGAGTACGGCGCCATGTTCATGCGCGGCGTGCGCCCGCGTGACGTGCTGATGTACTGGGGTGGCGATGAGCGCGGCAGCGACTACGACCGCGACAGCGACGCCGCGCGCGACTTCCCGATCTGCGTGCCCATCTCCACCCAGTGCCTGCACGCCGCCGGCTCGGCGCTGTCGTTCAAGCTGCGCGGCATGCCGAACGTGGCGGTGACCGTGTGCGGTGACGGCGGCAGCTCCAAGACCGACTTCTACGCCGCGCTGAATTCGGCCGGTGCCTACCAGCTGCCGCTGATCCTGTGCGTGGTCAACAACGGCTGGGCGATCTCGGTGCCGCGTTCGGCCCAGACCGGCGCGCAGACGCTGGCCCAGAAGGGCCTGGCCGGCGGCCTGTTCTGCCTGCAGGTGGACGGCAACGACCTGATCGCCGTGCTCGCCGCCATGGAGCAGGCGCGTGAGCGTGCGCTGTCCGGCAAGGGCGGCACGGTGCTGGAATTCCTCACCTACCGCCTGTCCGACCACACCACCGCCGACGACGCCCGCCGCTACCGCGACGACGCCGAGGTCAAGGCCGCGTGGCAGCGTGAGCCGCTGATCCGCCTGCGCAAGTACCTCACCGCACAGGGCCTGTGGAGCGAGGACGAGGAGAAGGCGTGGAATGCCGAATGCGGCACGCGCGTGGACGACGAGGTCAACGCCTACCTCAACTGCCCGGTGCAGCCGGTGGAGGCCATGTTCGACTACCTGTACGCCGACCCGCCGCCGGACCTGCTGGCACAGCGCGCCGCCGCCATCGCACTGGAGCAGCGCAATGGATGACATCAAGCGCAACACCACCGTCACCCAGGCCAGCCACGATCACGGCACCGAGCACGGTGCGGCCAGCAACAGCGGAGAAGCCAGCATGACCGCCACCCCCATCACCCTCATCGAAGCCGTCACCCAGGCCCTTGCGTGGGAAATGGAGCACGACCCGTCGGTGCTGGTGCTGGGCGAAGACGTGGGCGTGAACGGCGGCGTGTTCCGCGCCACCGCCGGCCTGCAGCAGCAGTTCGGCGCGCAGCGCGTGCTGGACACCCCGCTGGACGAAACCACCATCGCCGGCCTGACCGTCGGCCTGGCCGCACAGGGCATGAAGCCGGTGGCCGAGGCCCAGTTCGACGGCTTCGTCTACCCGATGGTGGACCACATCATCTGCCACGCCGCGCGCCTGCGTAACCGCACCCGTGGCCGCCTGCACTGCCCCATGGTGCTGCGCGTGCCGTGGGGCGGCGGCATCCGCGCGCCGGAGCACCACAGCGAAGCCAACGAGGCCATCTTTACCAACGTGCCGGGCCTGCGCGTGGTGCTGCCCTCCAGCCCGCAGCGCGCCTATGGCCTGCTGCTGGCCGCCATCCGCGAGCCGGACCCGGTGATCTACATGGAGCCCAAGCGCATCTACCGCCAGTACAAGGAAGTGGTGGCCAACGATGGCGAAGCGCTGCCGCTGGATGTGTGCTTCGTGCTGCGTGACGGCACCGATGTGACCCTGGTGACCTGGGGCGCGCAGGTGAAGGAAGCGCTGGAAGCGGCCGACAAGCTGGCCGGCGAAGGCATCAGCGCCGAAGTCATCGACGTGGCCACGCTGCGCCCGCTGGACTTCGCCACCAT
>DCXY01000023.1:124892-173586 GCA_002329155.1 Stenotrophomonas sp. UBA2124
GCCGAGATCGCCGCGCGCCTGGCCGAGGAATCCATGTACGACCTGCTGGCGCCGGTCGAGCGCGTCACCGGCTACGACACCCACATTCCGTTGTTCCGCCTGGAAATGAAGTTCCTGCCCAGCGTGGACCGGATTGTGGCCGCGGCCAAACGCGCGGTGACGGCGGGCTGACATGCAGGCCCGCCTCATCGGCAGCCACCGCAGCCAGTACCGCAATCCATTGCATGTGCACGCCGGGCAGCAGGTAATGCTCGGCGTACGCGACGAGGAGTGGCCCGCCTTCGTGTGGGCCACCACCGATGCCGGCGACGCGGGCTGGACGCGGACCGTGGCGAGCGGGTAAGGCTGCATCACGAACATGGCGGCTGGTGGTGGTCCGAACGTGCCGATGGCACGCAGGGCTGGCTGCCGGCGCGCGAACTTGAATTGCTCCAAGAGAACTGACATGAGCCAGACCAAGAATTTCAACCTGCCCGACCTGGGTGAAGGCCTGCCGGACGCCACCATCGTGGAGTGGTTCGTCAAGGAAGGCGATGTGATCAAGCTGGACGAGCCGCTGGTATCGATGGAGACCGCCAAGGCCGTGGTGGAAGTGCCGTCGCCGGTCTCCGGCAAGGTGCTGAAGCTGGCCGGCGCCGCCGGTGACATCGTGGTGACCGGCCACATGCTGGCGCAGTTCGAGATCGACCCGAACCTGCCGCAGCGTGCCGAGGGTCAGGACACCGGCCATCACCACGGCGCGCCCGCGCCCGCCGCGCCGGAACCGGCGCCCGCACCGGCCCCTGCCGCCGCAGCCGCCAGCGAGCGTGCCGACGAAGGCACCGTGGTCGGCGCGATGGTCAGCTCCAATGCCGTGCACACCGAGCAGGCCGTGGCCGTCGGTGGCGTCAAGGCCATGCCGGCCGTGCGCGCCATGGCCCGCAAGCTGGGCGTTGACCTGTCGCGCGTGCGCGCCACCGGCAGCGACGGTGCGGTCACCATGAACGACGTGAAGCAGGCCGCGGCGGACCCATCCACCCTGCTGGCGGCCTCTGCCGCGCCGGCACAGGCCGCAGCGTCGGCACCTGCCCAACCGCAGGCGGCCGTGGAGCGCAGCAGCGCCGCGCGTACTCCGCTGTCCGCCGCCGGCAAGCCGATGCGCACCGCTCCCCCGGGCGTGGCCGCCAAGGGCCAGCCGGAGCCGCTCAAGGGTGTGCGCCGCAACATGGCCCGGGTGATGGCCGACGCACACAGCAAGGTCGTGCCGACCACGCTCAGCGATGACGCCGACATCCACGCCTGGGTGCCGGGCAACGACATGACCTCGCGCCTGGTGCGCGCCATCGTCAGCGCCTGCCAGACCGTGCCGGCCATGAACGCCTGGTTCGATGGCGACAACCTCACCCGCACCCTGCACGCGCAGGTGGACATCGGCATCGCCGTGGACACCGACGACGGCCTGTTCGTGCCGGCGCTGCGCAATGCCGACATGCTTGATGCACGCGGCGTGCGCGAAGGCATCAACCGCCTGCGCCAGCAGGTGGAAGACCGCACCATTCCATCCTCGGAGCTGAGCGGCTATACCATCAGCCTGTCCAACTTCGGCATGTTCGCCGGCCGCTACGCCACCCCGGTGGTGGTGCCGCCGTGTGTGGCCATCGTCGCCGCCGGCCGGGCCCGCCACCAGCTCACCCCGGTGATGGGCGGCGTGGAAACGCACAAGGTCATCCCGCTCTCGGTCACCTTCGATCACCGCGCCTGCACCGGTGGCGAAGCCGCCCGCTTCCTGCGCGCGCTGATTGACGACCTGGCCATGGCCAACTGATCGATTTTCCGCAGCAACACTTGAGCCCGCAGCGATGCGGGCTTTTTTTACGCCTGCCGCAGGCGATGGCCCCATCGCGGGCCAGTTCAACACGCTGTCACCTCCGTGCCGGCTTCAGCGGCTACGCTGTGCATCCGGCACCACGGATCGAGACCGCCATGGGCTACTGGAACTGCAGCAACTGCAAGGAAGCAAACGACAGCCACTTCGCGCAGTGCTGGAAGTGCGGGACACGCGCTGACGGCACGCCGCCGCCGCCCGGGTATCAACGCGACGATGCACGCCCGTGGCTGCAGCCGCCACGCCAGATCAACTGCCTGCGCTGTCCGGGCACGCCGATGGAATTCATCGGCCGCAAACGCTTCCACGAAGGCTCGCAGGCCATGCCGTTCCTGCTGGGTGACCTGGGCGAACTATTCGTGAACCGCGAGGAATTCGACCTGCACGCCTGCCCCGGTTGTGGCCGCGTGGAGATGTTCCTGTCCAGCGCGCCGCGTTGATGGCGAGGTACGTGTAGCCCGGGTAAGCGAAGCGCACCCGGGGCATTTCGCTTGAAGCACCCCTCCCCGGCCCTCCCCTTGGCGTTGCCAAAGGGAGGGAGCTTTCCACGCGAGCGTGATGTAACTCGGCAAAGCCGCTTCGCCCCCTCCCTTTTGCGCAGCAAAGGGGAGGGCTGGGGAGGGGTAGCTCCCGAAGGCACACCATTCACCCCACACACCGATAATGATGAGCAGCGCCCATCACGGAGACCGCGCAATGCCACACGCCACCCTCGACAACGCCCGCGTGCTGGTAGCCGGTGGCAGCCGTGGCATCGGCCTGGCCATCGCCACGGCATTCGCCCGCGCCGGCGCGCAGGTAGGCATCTGCGCGCGCGATACGGTGGTGCTGGAACAAGCCGGCAATACCCTGCGCGATGCCGGCGCAGCCAGCGTGCACACGCAGAGCTGTGACCTGTCCGACGCCACACAGATCGAACACTGGGTGCAGAGCGCGGCGGCAGAACTCGGTGGCATCGACATCGTCGTCAACAACGCCTCCGGCTATGGCAACGGCAACGACGACGCCAGTTGGCAGGCGGGTTTCGACATCGACCTGATGGCCGCCGTACGCACCAACCGCCACGCCATTGCCTACCTGCGCCAGAGCAGCCTGCCGGCCATCCTCAACATCAGCTCCATCAATGCAAGCGTGCCCACGCCACGCGCGGCGGCCTACTCCACCGCCAAGGCGGCGCTGAACTACTACACCGTGTCGCTGGCCACCGAGCTGGCGCGCGAACGCATCCGCGTCAACGCGATCGCGCCGGGGTCCATCGAATTCCCCGGCGGCCTGTGGGACCGCCGCCGCTCCACCGAGCCGGCGCTGTACCAGCAGATCCGCGAGCGCATCCCGTTCGGCGGCTTCGGCAATGTGCAGGACGTAGCGAACACCGCACTGTTCCTGTGCTCACCCGCCGCACGCTGGATCACCGGCCAGGTGCTTGCCGTGGACGGCGGCCAATCGCTGCCCGCCTGATCTCCCCTGCGCGCAGACTCAGGCCAGCTGCGCCGAGCCCACCACATGCACGCCCGGCTGCGGCGCAAGCACCGCCCCCACCAAGGCCGAGGCGATATGCGTGGCCGGGTTGATCCGCCATGCACGCGGCAGCACCGGCGCCAGCGCCCCCAGCACCACGCTGGCCAGATGCTCGCCCGTGCGCCGCTCGCTGCGCTCACCGCCGATCAGGCCGGGGCGAACCAGCGTGAGTGAGGCAAAATCCAGCGCGCGCAGATCGCGCTCCAGTTCACCCTTGACCCGGTTGTAGAACACGCGCGAATCCACACGCGCACCCATCGCCGAGTTCAACGCGAACACCGTGCAGCCATTGCGCTGGACCGCCTTGGCAATGGCCAGTGGATAGCCCTGGTCGATCTGCCTGAATGCCTCGCGCGAACCGGCCTGTTTCATGGTCGAACCCAGCGCGCAGATGGCCGCATCCACCTGCCACCAGTCCGCGTCCATCGGCAGCGCGGCGAAATCCTGCACCGGGTTGCGCAGGCGCCCGGCAGGCAGCGCCATGTCTCCCAGAGCCAGGGGGCGGCGGGTCGGCGCCACCACGCCCGTGCAGCGCGGGTCGCCCAGCAGCTGCCGCAGCACCTGCGCGCCCACCAGTCCCGTCGCCCCTGCCAGCAATACCCGCATGCCCGTCCTCTGTTGTCGGCTGCCATTCAAGCCCGTTGTAACCTTGCCGATAATGACCTGCGGTTACCAGCCCAACTGGACGCGCTGGCACCATCCCATCCACCCTTCCGCCATGACCGACCGCACCGAACCCACCACTCCCCCCGCCCCCGGGCTGGGGCGCATCCTCTCGCGGCGCTCGGAAGCGACGAAGGCCGGTGCCTCGGTGGCCATCCCCAACCCGGGCATGGCACTGCTGCAACGCCTGTTCAGCGGTGCCGGCACCCCGCCGGAGCTGCTGGGCGCATTCGCCCAGGGCATGTGCACCCTGCCCGGCGAGCTGGGTGACATGGGCCAGCGCCTGCATGCGGCCCATGCCGAGCAGGACTGGGAACGCTATGGGCGCCTGCTGCGCCAGCTGATCGACAAGTACATCCGCACCATCGAGCTGGAGCCCAGCGGCAACGGCGACGCACTGCAACTGCGCGACATGCTGGCCAACACGCTTGATGCGGTGCTGGCCAACCTGGTGCAGCACTCGCCCGAACTGGAGCCGCAGGTACAGCACATGGGCCGGCAACTGCGTGGCTGGCGCGACGGCCAGCCACTGGAGCCGCTGGCCCAGCAACTGCGCGAACTCTGCCACCAGGTTGGCGTGCGTGGCGAAGGCATGCAGGAGCAGCACGACCTGCTGTTGAGCCTGTTCGCCATGCTGCTGGAAAACATCACCGAGCTGCTCGATGGCGACAGCTGGCTGCACGGCCAGATCCACAACGTGCGCGAACTGCTGGCCGGCCCGCTGGACGCCAACTCGCTGGAGCAGACCCGCACCGAACTGCGCGCGGTGATTTACCGCCAGAGCCTGCTGCGCGAAGGCATCAGCGAATCCAAGCAGGCCATGAAGACGCTGATGGTGGACTTCATCGAACAGGTCGATGGCATGGCCACCGAAACCGGTGAATACCACGACCGCATTGCCAGCTACGCCATCGCCGTGCGCCAGGCGCGCAGCATCGCCGACCTCAACCAGCTGTTGCAGGACGTGCTGCAGGACACCGCGCGGGTACAGGCCCAGGCCGCGCGCGCGCGCGACCAGCTGGCCCATGCGCGCGCCGAAGCCAAGGCCGCCGAGCAGCGTGTGCACCAGCTGGAAAGCGAGCTGGAGCAGGCGGGCAGCGAGCTGCGCACCGATCCGCTCACCGGCGCGCTCAGCCGGCGCGGCCTGCAGGAGCTGCTGGCCGACATCACCGCTGCCGAGGACGCCGCACTGAGCGTGGCCATGCTCGATCTGGACCACTTCGGCCAGACCAACACCAGCTTCGGCCACGCCGGCGGCGACCGCGCCCTGCGCCACCTGGTGGCCACCGTGCAGACCCGCTTCGGCAACCAGGGCCAGATAGCGCGGCTGGGCGGGGACGAATTCGTGCTGATACTGCCCGGCGCCGTGCAGGCCCAGGCCACCCACCTGCTGCAGGGCCTGCAGCAGGTGCTGGCGCAGCGCCCGTTCCTGTTCGAGGAACAGCGCGTGCACGTGCGTTTCAGTGCCGGCGTGGCGCAGCGCCAGCCCGGTGAGAGCAGCGACCAGCTGCTGCGCCGCGCCGACCGCGCGCTGTACGCCGCCAAACAGGCTGGCCGCGACCAGATCCGCAACGCAGGGCCAGGCCCCTGAGCCACGCCCGCGCAGTCGTGGCAACGGCTGTGATGGCGGGCGCCTTGCCGCGAATCACCTTGGCATGGAGCTCACCATGACCACCGACAGCCGCACCGCGCAGCAACGCTTCGCCAGCCTGCTGGGCCAGCACCAGGGCATCGTGCTCAAGCTGGCGCGCGCCTGGTGCGCTGATCCGGAAGAACGCCGCGACCTGATCCAGGAAATCAGCACCCAGGCCTGGCGCAGCTTCGCCAGCTTCGATGCCGACAAGGCCCGCTTCAGCACCTGGCTGTACCGGGTGGCCCTGAACGTGGCCATCTCCCAGCAGCGCGGCAGGCAGCTGCGCCAGCGCCACCATGTCGATGCCGTGCCGGCCCAGCTGGAACAGCTGGCCAGCACCGCCGACACGGCCGAAAGCAATGCCCGGCTGGTGCAGCTGCAGGCCATGGTGCAGTCGCTGCCCGCCATGGATCGCGCCCTGCTGTTGCTGCACCTGGACGACTACAGCCATTCCCACATCGGCGAGGTGCTGGGCATCAGCGCCAGCAACGCCGCCACCCGCCTGCACCGGCTGCGCCAGCAGCTGCGCAGGCAATTCGAGCCCACCGCGCAGGACTGACGCCATGGAACTGGAAGAACTCAAGGCCGCCTGGGCCGCCCAGGCACAACGCATCGACCGGCTCGAAGCGGCGGCATTGCAGGCATGGCAGCAACCGCGCAGGCACGCGCTACGCCGGCGCCTGCGCTGGTTCAGCGGCCGCCAGTTGGGCTGGCTGCTGTTGTGGATTGTGGTCACTGCCTTGGCCGCCAGCTTCTGGGTTGCGCACCGCCATGTGCCGCACCTGCTGTTCACCGGCCTGGCCCTGCACGCCTATGGCATTGCCGCCATCTGGGTTTCGGTCACCCGCGCCCTGCTCGCCATGCATGTGGATGCCGCCGATGACGCGGTGCTGGTGCAGCAGCAGCGCCTGGCCCGGCTGCGGCGTTTCACCGCGATGAGCGAGCTTGGGCTGGGCCTGCCATGGTTCTGGCTGTGGCTGCTGGCCCTGCAGTGGATGAGCGTGCGCTGGCTGGGGCTGGACCTGTATGCCATGGCACCGGCGTGGTTCGTACTGACACTGGCGGTGGGCGTGGCGGGCATGTTTGCCGGCATCGCCGCGGCCCGCTGGGGCCTGCGCCACCTGCCCGAGGCACACTGGCTGCGGCGCTGGCTTGAGGGCCTGTCCGGCCAGTCACTGGCTCGCGCGCAACAGCAGCTGCGCGAACTGGATGCCTACGGGAAAGAGTATTGATCACATCGCCTGCTTCGGCTCCCTCCCCTTGCCTGCGGCAAAGGGAGGGAGCAAAGCGGCCTTCCCGGGATATCCCACGCTCGCACGGGACGCCCCCTCCCTTTTGCGCAGCAAAGGGGAGGGTTGGGGTGGGGTGCTCTGCGCGTGATACCCAACCGCGCCGATCACCATCATCGCCAACAGCGTTACCCCTCCCCAGCCCTCTCCTTGCCTCCGGCAAAGGGAGGGAGCAAAGCGGCTTTCCCGGGATACCTCACGCTCGCACGGAACGCCTCCTCCCTTTTGTGCAGCAAAGGGGAGGGTTGGGGTGGGGTGCTCTGCGCGTGATACCCAACCGCGCTGATCACCATCATCGCCAACAGCCAACAGCCAACAGCATTACCCCTCCCCGACCCTCCCCTTGCCTTCGGCAAAGGGAGGGAGCGAAGCGGCTTTCCCGGGACGCCTCACGCTCGCGCGGAACGCCCCTCCCTTTTGCGCAGCAAAGGGGAGGGTTGGGGAGGGGTGCTCTGCGCGTGATGTACAACCGCGCCGATCACCATCATCGCCAACAGCGTTACCCCTCCCCAGCCCTCCCCTTGCCTCCGGCAAAGAGAGGGAGAAAAACAACTCAATGCGCGGGCTTGCCACCACCGCGCAGGCGCTGGAACAGGGTCACGCCGGCCAATACCACCGCACCAATCACCAGGCCCACCACCACGCTGCCGATGCCGTTGGCCAGCCATTCCAGCGACGGCGAAGGCGCCATGCCGACCACGAAGTGATGCAGCGCCGGGATCGCGTGCACCAGGATGCCACCACCCACCAGGAACATCGCCGCGGTGCCGGCGATGGACAGGCCGCGCATCAGCCACGGCGTGGCGTACAGAATGCCGCGGCCAAGGGCCGCCATCGCGCGGCCCTTCTCCAGCAGCCATATCCCCATGTCGTCGAGCTTGACGATGCCAGCCACCAGGCCATACACGAACACGGTCATGCCCAGCGCCACCGC
Organism: Stenotrophomonas sp. UBA2124; assembly: GCA_002329155.1. Taxonomy (GTDB): domain Bacteria; phylum Pseudomonadota; class Gammaproteobacteria; order Xanthomonadales; family Xanthomonadaceae; genus Stenotrophomonas. Next base: position 132,794 of record DCXY01000023.1, read on the forward strand.
GATCAACGTGGCCACCTGCTGCATGAACGGTGCGGTGGATACCACACCCAACGACAGCACGATGATCTCGGCCGACAGGATGAAGTCGGTGCGTACCGCACCCTTGATCTTGCGCTTCTCCCACGCCACCACGTCGGTCTTGTCGTCAGCCAGCGCGCGGTTCAGCTCGGCCTTGTGCGCGCCGTCCTCGTCCTTGGAGTGCAGGAACTTGTGCGCCAGCTTTTCCACGCCCTCGTAACAGAGGAAGGCACCACCGAGCATCATCAGCGGGGTGATCGCCCACGGCAGCCATGCGCTGATGGCCAGCGCCGCCGGCACCAGAATCGCCTTGTTGACCAGCGAACCCTTGGCCACCGCCCACACCACCGGCAGCTCGCGGTTGGCGCTGACACCAGTCACCTGCTGCGCGTTCAACGCCAGGTCATCGCCCAGCACGCCTGCGGTTTTCTTGGCCGCGACCTTGGTCAGAATGGAGACGTCATCGAGCAGGGTGGCGATATCGTCAAGCAGGGCAAACAGGCTGGCTCCAGCCATGGGTCACCATTGAAGGGGGAACTGAGGTAATTTTCACTCAGGATGGCCGTAAACAGGTGTGAGGCCCGCATTCACCCTTCGCCTACCCGCCAGTGGCCACACTGGCGGCACTGCCCTGTGGAGATGTCCGCTTGAGTGAAACCACCACCAATGACAGCCCCACCACCATCGGTGGCATGAACCGGCGCCAGCAGATCGTCCGGCTATTGCTGCGCTACCGCAACTCAGGCGTGTTCTCCGGCATCTCGCTCGACGGCGAGCTGCCGCGCCTTGGCCGCCAGCCGGCTACCGGTGATCCCACCCAGTTCGTCGCCGATCTGGAGGCGCTGGGAACCACCTTCGTCAAGCTGGGCCAGGTGCTCTCCACCCGCCCGGACATGATCCCGCCCGAGTATGTGGCCGCGCTGGAGCGCATGCAGGAAAAGGTGGCGCCCATCCCGGTCGAGCAGGTCCGCGCCATCGTCGAAGAAGACCTGGGTGCGCCGGTCGGCAAGCTGTTCGCCGTCTTCGACCCCGCGCCGCTGGGCTGTGCCTCCATCGCACAGGTGCACCGCGCGGTGCTGCACGATGGCCGCGAAGTGGCCATCAAGGTGCAGAAGCCCGACGTGGCCACGCAGCTGCGCTCGGACATCGGCGTGCTGCGCAGCTTCGCCACCGCCGCCGACCACTTCACCCGCGTCGGCCGCAAGCTGCGCTTCTCCGACTGGCTGGACGAGTTCGCCAAGACCCTGCGCATGGAGCTTGATTACGAAGCCGAGGCGGCCAACCTCGCACGCTTCGGCCAGCACCTGGCGCCCTACCCCGAGCTGTGGGTGCCGCAACCGCTGTGGGACCTGTGCAGCCGCCGCGTGCTGACCATGGAGCTGGTGCCAGGCGTGCGCGTGGATGCCATTCCGCCGGTGCGGCGCACCGAGCAGTCGATGCTGCCGTTGGCGGCAGCGCTGGTGCGCGGCTATCTGGACCAGATCTTCGTGCATGGTGAAATCCATGCCGACCCGCACCCCGGCAACCTGCGCGTCACGCCCGACGGGCACCTGGCCATCTTCGACCTGGGCATGGTGGCGCATGTGCCGCCGCGCCTGCGCGAGCGCCTGCTCAAGCTGCTGTTCGCCGCCGTTGATGGCCGGGGCGAGGAAGTGACCGACGAGATCATCGCCATCAGCACGCGGCTGGAGGACTACAACGAAGAACGCCACCTGCGCGAAACCGGGCAGATGATCGCCCGCTATGCAGCCAACGGCACCTTGTCAGAAGGCCAGGTGGTGCTGGAGATCGTGCGCATCGCCACCGCCAGCAACCTGCGCACGCCGCCCGAGTTGAGCCTGCTGGGCAAAGCGCTGCTCAACCTTGAAGGCGTGTGCCAGCTGCTGGCACCGGAGATGGACACGCGCCGCGTGGTGGAGAAGCAGCTGCAGTCTGTAATGCGCGCGCGCTTCCGCAAATCACTCTCGCGCGCCAACCTCGCCAGCGAGATGATGGAAGTGCAGCAACTGCTGCGCGAAGGCCCGCGCCGCATGTCGGACATCCTCAGCCTGGTGGCCGAGAACCGCCTGCAGATGAAGGTCACCGGGCTGGAGGAATCGCGGCTGATGGAGAACATCCAGAAGGTCGCCAACCGCATCGCCGCCGGGCTCATCACCGCCGCGCTGCTGCTGTCCTCGGCATTGATGATGCGCGTGCCCACGCGCTGGAGCCTGTTCGGCTACCCTGCCTTCGCCATCGTGCTGTTCCTGCTGGGTGTGGCCATCGGCATGGGCCTGATCATCAGCTCGCTGCTGTTCGACCGCCGCACGCGCTCACGTGCACGCGAGGAACGCGGCCACCGATGAGCTTTGCTGCAGCTGCACCATGCAGCTGCGCGGTGCTGCAACAGCACTGGCAATGCTGCATCGCAACGCAAAGCACACGTACAGCGGGGTTCATGCGCATTGGGCTGAAACCCGCTGCCGGATTTCTGCTGGCTATGCATGGTGCATGAACCGAGCAGACCGGTCTTTTTCATCCGAACATTTCAGTCAGGTTCGTGCAGGCAACATCCGGACACCCATCGTCATACGCCTGACACAGTCATATGGCAGGGCCGTGCGCGCCAAAGGCCGCACGCTTTCCCTTCGGCTACCCAAGTGACCGCATGCATTGGATCATCTGGCTGTATCTGGCGGCGCTGGTCGTCCTGCTGGTGTTGTCCCCTACGCTGGCGCGGCTCAAGGCCAGCCTTTTCACATTGCTGCTGCTGTCGCTGAGCGCCTGGTGGCTGATCGACAAGCTCAGCGGTGACGGCATCAACTCGGCCACGCTCTACCACCTGCGCAGCGACATGGAAGGCGCAGGCGTGGCCGACTTCGGCAGCTATATCGCCGGTTTCCTGTGCCTGATGGTGCTGTCCTTCAGCCCGTTCCTGCTGTTGCGTGTGCGCCGCCTGCGCATGCCGCGCCATGGTGGCGCCGTGTTCGCCGGCTTTGCCGCACTGCTGGTAGCCTGCGTTGCCGCCAGCCCGCTGTATGGCGACGTGCAGCGTCTGCGCCAGCAGTTCAAACCGGTGGACTACAGCGCGGTGGCGCCGGAGTACGTGATGCCTTCGGCACCGTTGGCCAATCGCCCCAACATCGTGTGGATCTATGGCGAAAGCCTGGAGCGCACCTATCTGGACGAGGCGGTGTTCCCGGGCCTGATGCCCAACATCGCGCGGCTTGCAGGCGAAGGCCTGGACCTGCGCGGCATCGCCTCGGCCGATGGCAGCGGCTGGACCATCGCCGGCCTGGTCTCGTCCATGTGCGGCGTGCCGCTCACCACCGCGCAGGGCGACGAGAACAGCATGGGCCGCATGGGCAGCTTCCTGCCCGAAGCCTTCTGCCTGGGCGATTACCTCAAGCAGCAGGGCTACAGCAATCACTACATGGGCGGTGCCAACGGCCAGTTCGCGGCCAAGACGGATTTCCTCAGCACGCATGGCTTTGATGACGTGCGCGACCTGGCGTGGTTCCAGAAGCAGGACATCAGCCGCAAGCACTTCTCCAACTGGGGCGTGCACGACGATGTACTGCTGGACCGCACCTACGACCGCTTCATCGAACTCTCGCGCACTGGCCAGCCTTTCATGCTGACCACGCTGACCATGGACACGCACCACCCCGCCGGGCACCTGCCGGTGGCGTGCCAAGGCACGCGCTACCGCAGCAAGCATGGCAACATCGGCCTGCTCAATGCACTCAAGTGCACCGACCGGCTGATCTCCAAGCTGGTGGAACGCATCCGCAGCAGCGAGTTCGGCGACAACACGCTGGTGGTGCTGGCCTCCGACCACCTGGCCATGCCCAACGACCTGAGCGACGTGCTGGAGACCATGCAGCGCGAAAACCTGCTGGTGTTCCTGGGCAAGGACATCGCGCCCCGCCAGCTCACCGCCGCTGCCGGCACCACGCTGGACTCCGGCGCCACGGTACTGCAGCTGATCGACCCTGCCGTGGATGCGATCGGCTTTGGCCGCTCACTGCTGGGCACGCCGCGCTCCTCGAGCGCCAGCGTCGCCGCACTGCATGCCGATGGCGGCAGCAGGTACGCACCGTACCGCGCCTTCGCACGCTCGCTGTGGCTGGGTAACGACCAGCCGCGCATGCTGCGGCTGGAGGACGAGCAAGTGCTGGTGGGCGTACAGAAAGTGCAGCCGCCGGTGCTGCTCGAATACGACCAGGATTGGCAGCTGGCCTCGATGTACCTGGAGAACACCTCGCGCAAGTTCGAGGAAGCCGACCCGCGCCATCGCCTTGCCTATGTGGACCGCTGCACCGCGTTCGAGGATGGTTCGGCCGATGGCCAGTGGTGCGCGCTGCTGGTGGATGCGGATAAAGGCATGCGCCTGTACCGCGACAACCAGCTGCGCCGCGGCATCGCGGTGGATGCACCGCTGCAGCCCTTTGCCGGGCCGCGCCCGCTGGTGCGCCAGTCACGCATGATCAGCCGCCAGCCGCGCCATACCAGCCCGGGCAGTTACATGCTGGAGCTGTATGCCGCGCGCCGGCCGGAACGTGCGTTCTGGGTGGAGGCGGTGTCCTCCAAGCGCCAGGTCGTGGTGGCCCAGCAGTGGGTGACACCGGACAGCGAGGGCCGCATCCGCATGCCGCTGGGCGTGGACCAGGAGATCGACGATCTGGAAATTCGCGCATGGCTCAACCATGCCGAGCAGCTGGCGGTGGACGACTACGCACTGGTGCCCACCACACCCAGGCACCCGCGCTCGTAAGCACGCGCGGGCAGACACCAACGCCCAACCCTGTAGCCCGGGTAAGCGCCAGCGCACCCGGGAACACGGCCAACCTTCAGCTACCGGAATGCACCGCGCACGGCTGCCTCACCGCGAACAGCCCCGGGTGCGCATTCACTTACCCGGGCTACGCTCTGGTGCGTAACCACACGCGAACACACACCAGCGCCCAGCCCCTGTAGCCCGGGTAAGCGCCAGCGCACCCGGGAACACGGCCAACCTTCAGCTACCAGAATGCACCGCGCACGACAGCCTCCTCGCAAACAACCCCGGGTGCGCATTCGCTTACCCGGGCTACGCTCTGGTGCGTAGCCACGCGCGAACACACACCAGCACCCAACCCCTGTAGCCCGGGTAAGCGCCAGCGCACCCGGGACACAGCCAACCCTCAGCTGGCCGAATGCATCGCACACGGCAGCCTCACCGCGAACAGCCCCGGGTGCGCGTTGCTTACCCGGGCTACGCTCTGGCGCATAACCACGCACGGACACACACCGGTGCCCAGCCCCTGTAGCCCGGGTAAGCGCCAGCGCACCCGGGAACACGGCCAGCCCTCAGCTGGCCGAATGCACCGCACACGGCAGCCTCACCGCGAACAGCCCCGGGTGCGCGTTCGCTTACCCGGGCTACGTGTCGCTGCATGTCACTCAGGTCTTTGGCGTATCCGTTGCTTCCGGCGGCTCCGGGGCTGCCGGGTCACGCACCAGATGGATGTCGGTGGGCGTCACCAGGGCAATGCCATTGGCGGCCGCCTGTTGCAGCAGCTCGAACAACAGCTCGCTACGGGTGCCATATACCGAACGCGATGACGGCACGTAGCCGAAGCTGTTGATCGCCACCTGGCCACCACTGATCGAGTCGATGTACACCGACGGTGCCGGCTCCTCCAGCACGGTGGCGTTGTCCGCATAGATGCCCAGCAGCAGCTGCCGCAGCTTGCCCACATCCGTGCCCAGTGGCACCGAGAACTGGATCTGGATGCGGCCCAGCGCATTGGCCATGGTCATGTTGCGGATGGTCTTGGTGATCAGCTCCGAGTTCGGCACGATCAGCGTCGAACGGTCACCCACCTGGATTTCGGTCGAGCGCACCGAGATGCGGCGGATATCACCTTCCTGGTCACCGATCTTCACCCAGTCGCCGATCTTCACCGGGCGCTCGGCCAGCAGGATCAGGCCGGACACGAAGTTCTGGGTGATGGCCTGCAGGCCAAAGCCAATACCCACCGACAACGCACTGGCCACCAGCGCCAGCTTCTCGAAGCCGATGCCCAGCGCGGCCAGCGCCCACAGCACCGCCAGCACGATGCCGACGTAGTGCGCCACGGTGCTGATCGAATTGCGCGCACCAGGGTCCAGCTCGGTCTTGGGCAGGTAGGTATCCACCAGCCAGCGCTGCACCACGCGCATCAGCGCCAGCCCGCCCAACAGCACCACGATGGCATAGACAATCGAGGAGGGCTGCAGCACGCTGCCGCCGATCTTGATGCCGCCGGCCAATGTTTCCAGCCAGCTGTACAACGCACTGACATTGCCGAATGGAGCCACCACCGCAGTGATGCCCAGCAGCACCAGCAGCACGCGCAGGGTGGCCGACATCAACACACCCACCTGCTCCATGCGCGGCGCGGGCAAGCCGGTAGACAGGCGCAGGGTGCGGCCCAGCGTGCTGTCAGGTGCCAGCAGCCACAGCGCGAAGTCGTCGGCGAACTTCATCAGCAGCGAGATCGCCAGGATCACCACCGTCATCCACACCATCTGCTGGGCGGTGAACATGGCGAAGTTGAGGTAGCCCAGCAGGGTGGCGACCAGTGCGGCGAGAATGGTCAGGTGGCCGCCCAGCCGTGCCACCACCAACCAGCCGCTGCGTGGTGCGCGCACGGTCTGCGGCTTGCCGGTGGCCTTGCCGGCCGCCTCCGCATCACGCTCGGCCTGCGCCGCTTCGGCCGCGCGGCGGCGGTGCAGCGCGGTGAAGGTCACCAGCATGCCGCTGATCAGCGCGACATAGGTCAGCGCGATCAGCCCATCCAGCGTCACCGTAAGCACATCGGAGGTCCGTGCCGAGCGGTTGATCTCGCGCAGCAGCAGGGTGAGCCACGTCAGCCACGCCGCGCCCCACGCAAAGCGGCGCAGCCGGCCTGCGGCCAGATCGTCCATGTCCAGCAGCCGCCACGACGGCCGCGAAGGCACCAGCAGGCAGGACGCCAGCGCGGCGATGAAGGACGCCACGAAGGTGGCCAGCACGAAGGTGTCGGCCAGCGACTCCAGACGCGGGGTGATGGCGTCAATGGCGCGCAGCCCCTCCATCAGCGCCATGGCTGCCAGGCCCGGTAGCACCGTGCCCACCAGCAGCAGCCACACCGCCAGCCCGGTACGGCGCAGGCGCCCTGCCGGCGCACGCTCGGAGGCGGCGAAGTTGCGGCCCACGTGGCGCAGCCACAGGCGCAGCGGGAACACCATCAGCAGCGCCAGCCCCAGACCAAGCAGCGGCAGTGTCCAGCCGTGCCTGGCGGTGGCCTTGTTCAGCGCACTGACACCCAGGCGATACAACGACTGCAGGTGGGCGATGTCGGTGGGAATGCGTTCGACAAATTCGCGCCACAACGCCGGCGACAGCGGTGAGCCCACCTTGCGGCCCAGCTGCTCGCCGAACTGTTTGGCGCGCATCTTCTCGATGGACTCGGCTGTCTGCTTGGCATCCTCGGCCAGCAGCTTGCCCTGCTTGATGCCGGCATCTATCTGGCTGCGCGCATCGTCCAGCTGTTTGCGCTGGGCGGCGATCTGTGGCTCTTCGCCGCCTTCCGGTGCGGGGCCCAGCTGCTCGATGCGCGCATCCAGCTGGCCCAGCTCGGGCTGCAGCGCCTGCGCGCTGGATTCGGCATCCCGCTGGGCCTGGCTGGCCTGTTCGGCCAGGGTCTTGAGGGTTTCCGGCGCATCGGCATTGCCCAGCGAACGCTTCACCTTGTCCAGCGCCTTGCCGGCTGCTTCGATGCGCTGCTGCGGGGTCGGCCCGCTGCCGTCCTGCGCGGCGGCGGCCAGCGCGGCACCATCGGCAAACAGGCCGACAGCCAGCATCAACAGGGTCAGCAGGGCGGGACGCAGCAGCTGGAGGCAGGCTTGGGCGGACAAGGGCAACACACCGTCATGCGCGGACCACCGCGCGTGGCCGCGACTATAAAGCAGGCCACGTCCATGCACCGGCAAACGCTCAGTACCTGAGCCGCAATTCGGTGATGCGGTGCCGGTTGTCCTCGTAGATTTCCTGGAATTCCTCTTCGGTCAGCTCATCAGGCGCGTAGACCGCCACCGGGTCCCACTCCCGGCCATTGGACTGCGGTTGGCGCGGACCGGCCCGCAGCGAGAAGCCATGCCCCTCGTACTGCACCAGCTCCGGCACGGACTCCCAGCGCTCACGCGAAAAACGGTTCTGGCCCTTCAGCAGGATCACTGCGTACATGGTTATCTCCCGTTATCGGATGCACGCAGCCTAGCGCCGAGAATGTTGGCCGATGGTAAAGGTAGGGCTTGCAGGCAGGATGGGATTCAGGCGCGTGAGCGCCTGTACAGCCACGTCCTCTTCACCACGCCTGCCCTATAGCTGGTGCCTGGCTTTACTGGAAAGGACGTAAACACATGACTGCCCATCCGCCCCTGACCACTGTTCCCAAGCTGGATCTGGCCCGCTACCTCGGCACGTGGTACGAGATCGCCCGCCTGCCCATGCGCCATGAGCCGGAAGATGCCACCGATGTCACCGCGACGTATTCGCTGGAGGAAGGTGGCAGCATCCGCGTACAGAACCGTTGCCTGCACAAGGGTGAACTGGAGGAGGCCATCGGCCAGGCCAAGGCTGTGGATGACACCAACAGCAAGCTGGAAGTCACGTTCCTGCCTGAGGGTCTGCGCTGGATTCCCTTCACCAAGGGTGACTACTGGGTGCTCCAGGTGGCGCCGGACTATTCGGTGGCCCTGGTCGGCAGCCCCGACCGCGACTATCTGTGGCTGCTTGCACGCACGCCGGAACTGGACGCGGTGCAGCGCGATCATTACATCGAATACGCCGCGCGTCAGGGCTTCGATGTCAGCCGCTTGATCCACACGCCACAGACCGGCCAACGTACGGCCTGAGACCGCTTACGGAGCAGCTTGTGGACCTTAAGAGCGGCTACCCCTTCTGGGCGGTCAGGAACGGCCTGATGCAGGCGTTTCCGCATCTGGAGCGCGACCTGCAGTGCGAGGTGCTGGTGATCGGCGGCGGCATCACCGGTGCGCTGATCGCCGACCAGCTTTGCCGTGCTGGCCATGACGTGGCGCTGCTGGAGCAGCGCGACATCGGCTGGGGCTCTACCGCCGCCAGCACCGCACTGCTGCAGTACGAAATCGACACACCGATGGTGGCATTGGCGCGGCGTTACGGGCTGGAGCAGGCGCTGCTTGCCTACCGCGCCTGCGCCGACGCCATCGAGGCGTTGGGTGAATTGGCAAAGCCACTGCGCGAGGTGGATTTCCAGCACGCACGCAGCCTGTATTACGCCAGCCGTACCCGCGACCTGCGCGAGCTGATCGACGAATACGAACTGCGCCAACAGCATGGCTTCGCCGTGCATTGGCTGGATGCGGCCGGCCTGCAGGCGCAGTACGGCTTCAGCGCGTCCGGCGCGATCCTGAGCGAGCTGGCCGCAAGCGTGGACCCCTACCGCCTCACCTACCGGCTGCTGGAACGGCTGCGCGGCGATGGCTGCCAGGTATATGACCGAACCCGCCTCACCCGGCTGCAGCCCACGGAACACCACGTCGTGGCCCATTGCGAAAATGGTGCCAGCGTGCGCTGCAACCAGGTGGTGATGGCAGCCGGCTACGCCAACCAGGGATGGATAGACCAGCGCGTGGCACGCAACCGCAGCAGCTACGCCTTCGTCACCGACCCGCTGCACCCGGACGAGCTGGGCGCGCTGCAGGAAACGCTGCTGTGGGAAACCGCGCGCCCCTATCTGTACCTGCGCAGCACCGCCGATGACCGCCTGCTGGTCGGCGGCGACGACGACGCGGTTGACCTGCCCGCGCGCCGCGACGCACGCGTGGACGGCAAGGCGCGCAAGCTGGCCGCCAAGGTGGGCAAATTGTTCCCCCACCTGCAGCCGGTGATGCCGGCCTTTGCCTGGGCAGGCACGTTCGCCGAAACCGAGGACGGGCTGCCGTTCTTCGGCCCGCACCCGCAGTGGGGGCCGCGCATTCACTTCGCCATGGCCTACGGCGGCAACGGCATCACCTACTCCATGACCGGCGCCGGCATCGTGCAGGCCGCCATCGAGAAACGGCGCCACCCGCTGGCCGCGCTGTACGGCTTCGCGCGGCTGGGCTGAGCGGCTGCCTGCACCCTGCGGCATGCCCCTGCATGACAGCGCGCATTCAAGCCGCTTCTGATAGCGTGAGCTCGTGCCGCGCCTGTGCGTGGCCCATACCGGAGCAAGGCGCGTGAACCGAACCCTGTTGGCCCTCGCATTCGTATTGCTGGCCCCCGCCGCCGCCATGGCGCAGAACGGTGATGCCACGCCCGAAGCACTGGACCTGAGCGTGCCGCAGGCGCCGATGCGCTACCTCGGCGACCCTACCTACCAGTCCGACCCGCCCGGCACGTTCTACGGCGACCGCAGCGGCCGCACCCTGCCCAGGAAGGGCACTGCAGCAAGCGAACAGGCCATCGACGACAAGCTGCAGCTGCATGGCGCGGTCAGCGCCGGCGTGGGCTATTCCAAGGCCTATGGCAACAGCCACTGGAGCGCGGTGGACCTCAACCTGGGCAAGAACTACAACACCGACGAGGGCAACACCCGCCGCGTGGATGTGAACATCCACCTCAGCAAGAGCGAGGGTGGCGGCCCGTTCGGTTATGGCCCGGGGCCGTGGTACGGCGGCTGGTGATCCAGCTCTGCTGATTCAGCTGCTGCAGCGCATCCACACGCAGTCGATGGCATCCAGCGCGATGTGCAGCAGCAGGCCGATGCCGAACAGGCGTGTGCGCCTGGGCAGCACCAGCCCGTCATAGACGGCAATGGCTGGAGCGGTGTGCAGCGGGTGGAAGCCGATGCTGCAGCGGTCCGGCGCATAGATGGGGTCGGCCAGCAGATGGTCCAGGTCGATCACCCAGCCCAGCAGCATCAGCATCCAGGCCTTGCCGAACTGCGGCCGCCAGAACAGCCATGCCAGCAGCGCCGGAACGACAGCATGCAGGCACAGGTGCAGGATGGCGCGCAGGCTCACGGACGGCTCGTCCGCGCGCTCACGCGGCGTTGTCCTGCAGCGTGGCCATGTCGATGACGAAACGGTACTTCACGTCGGCGCGCGCCATGCGCTCGAAGGCGGCGTTGATGTCCTGCATGGCGATCTGCTCGCACTCCGGGTAGATGCCCTTTTCCGCACAGAATTCCAGCAACTCGCGGGTCTGCGCAATACCGCCGATCATCGAGCCGCTTACCTGCCTGCGGCCACGCACCAGCAGCGATGCATCCAGCGGCGGCATCGGCTCCAGCGCGCCCACCAGCGCGACATGCCCTCCCACGTCCAGCAGCTTCACATACGGCGCCAGATCATGCGCCACGGGCACGGTGTCGATGATCATATCCATCGACGCCTTGGCCGCCTTCATCGCCTCGGCATCGCTGGCGACGAGCACATGGTGTGCACCCAGTGCACGCGCGGCGTCGGCCTTGCCGGCGCTGCCGGTGATCAGGGTGACCTCGCAGCCCAGCGCCACGCCCAGCTTGACCGCCATGTGGCCCAGCCCGCCCAGGCCGGCCACGCCCAGCCGTGTACCGGGACGTGCGCCCAGCTGACGCAGCGGTGACCAACAGGTGATGCCGGCGCACAGCAGCGGTGCGGCACGCGCCAGATCCAGTGTTTCCGGCAGCGCGATGACGAACGGTGCGCGCACCACGATCACCTGCGAATAGCCGCCCATGGTGATCTCACCGCTGATGCGGTCGCGGCTGTTGTAGGTCATGGTCGCGCCGTGGCGGCAGTACTGCTCATCGCCGCGGTGGCACTGGTCGCAGTCCAGGCAGCTGTCGGCCATGCAGCCCACGCCCACCGCGTCGCCCACCTTCAGCGTGGTGACGCCGACACCCACCGCGCGCACGCGGCCGATGATTTCGTGGCCGGGCACCAGCGGGTAGCGCGCACTGCCCCAGTCATTGCGCACCTGGTGCAGGTCCGAGTGGCACACGCCGCAGTAGAGGATGTCGATGGCCACGTCGTCCGGGCGCAGCGCGCGGCGGTCGATGGCCAGCGGCTGCAGCGGTGCACCGGCCGAAAGCGCGGCATAGGCGGAAGTTTTCATTCGTGTTTCCCGGTAAATCCGTGTCCATTGTAGTGCCCGTGGGCAGGGCCCACCGGCACCGGCGTTACACTATGGGCCCCGCCGGACAGTCCCGTGCGGCCGTTCCGGAGTGGCAATGATCAACAACGACGTACTGCGCAGCATCCGCTACATGCTCGACCTGAGCGACGCCATGGTGGTGGACACCGTGCACCTGGCCGATCCGGCGTTCGAGCTGGACGCCGCACAGGTGCATGACTTCCTGCGCAAGGACGACGAGCCCCTGTTCGAGGCCTGCCCCGACGCGGTGCTGGCGCGCTTCCTCGATGGCCTGATCTACCACTTCCGTGGCCGTGACGACACGCAGCCGGCGCGCCCGCCGGAGCGCCGCATCAGCAACAACATCGTGCTGAAGAAGCTGCGCGTGGCCTTCGAGCTGAAGGATGTGGACATGCATGCCATCTTCGATGCGGCCGGCTTCCCGATGTCCAAGCCGGAGCTGTCGGCGCTGTTCCGCCAGCCGGACCACAAGAACTACCGCGACTGCGGCGACCAGGCACTGCGCAACTTCCTCAAGGGCCTGACCCAGCGGGTCCGCCCGGCCAACGCCTGAGCAGAAGCTGCGGGCGGTGGCCGCGCGCCATGGCCTTGCCGGTATCAGCGGATGCGGTACACGCGCGCCTTGGGCAGGTCTTCGTCCACCTGCAGGAACCAGCGCCCGGCAATGCCCGGCACCACTTCGATCTCCGGCGATTGCATGGCCTGGCGCAGGCGCATCGCGCCCTTCAGCACCTTCCACTGCTGGCCGTTCTCCAGCACGAACACGGTGCCCGGCTCCCAGCCTTCCACCACGCCCTGTACCTTGCTGTGCACCGGGCCTTCGTCCAGGCCGATATGCATGGCCGGCACGGCGTCGGCACTGGCCTGGGCGCTGGCCTCACTGCTGCTGGCCGGGCGGCTGGCTTCTTCAGCCTCGCCCAGCATGCGGTTGAGCAGTTGCAGCTGCTGTGGGCTGAGGCCGACTTCGCGCAGCTGTTCGGCGCTCAGGCGCTGCTCGATGGGCATGTAGCGTTGAGCCCACGCCAACGGCGTGACGAGCAGGAGCATGGCGGCGAGCAGCAGGCGGGTCTTCATGGCAGGGGTTCCGTTGGTTCCGGCCGATGCCGGACGCGGGCACGATGCTGCAATTTTGTTTCGGTTTGATGACTGGTGGAGTTGGACGGTGGGGGTGGTGACTGCTCAAGGCAGAGGCTGCCCTCACCCCAACCCCTCTCCCGCTGGCGGGAGAGGGGCTCTCAGCTGAGACTCGACGTTAATCAGGTCCCGTTGGCGGGATAGGGGCTAACGCATGTGTGTTCGCGCGCAACAAAAAGCCCGGCGAATGCCGGGCTTTCTGCTTGAAGCCGATGCAGCCTGCGATTACCAGCTGAAGCGCGGGCCTACGGTCCACTGCTTATCGCCATCACGGTTCATCTTGATGTCGCCGTTGATGCCCCAGTTCTGGTTCAACTTCACCTGGCCACCCAGGCGGCCGTAGAACTCGCCATCCGGATTGATGCCGTGCTTCTTGCTGAAGTCTTCGTAGCCCGCCATGGCATACACCTCGGCGTGCTGACCGAAGGCGGTGCGGATGCCGGCTTCAGCACTGTAGCCGTTGAAGTCCAGGTTGGTCTTCTTCGGGTCGAACTTTTCGTAGGCCACGCGGGCAACGAAGTCGGTGGTCGGGGCGATTTCGCGGTTGTAACCGGCACCCACGCGCCACTGGTCAATGTCCACGTTGGTCTTGTCGGTTTCGACGCGGCTGTACTCACCGAACACATGGAAGTTCGGGTGGAAAGCGAAGGAGCCCTTGGCGCCCCAGCCGTCGGCGTCACCACCGGAGGCATCGGTCTTGGCGTAATCAGCTTCGACGTAGTTGTAGGACAGGCCGTCAGCAGCCGAAGCAGCGAACGGGAGGGCGGCAGCCAGTGCCAGAGCAATCAACGAAGTCTTCATGGGGGTACACCTCTGGATTACATTTCGATAGGCACGCAGCGAAACAACACTGCTTGCGTCCGGATGTAATTTTTCCGTTATGCACCCCAACCAACCCTGAAACCGGCTGCAATTTGATCGGTCAAATTTTGGCCTGCATTCAGCTGCTTTCTGGCACGCGCGACATTCACGCGGCTGATTTCCGTCCAGTGCGTGCTTACGTGCTGCACCGCGTTCAGCCTGTGGACGTCTTCAACGCCTGCGCTTGACGGGCTTGGCGGCATTGCCGAACTGTGTCGGCAGCGGCGCGTGCAGCAGCGGCACGCCGGTTTCGATGTCGCGCAGGATCGGGCAGTCCGGGCGTTCGTCGCCCGCGCAGCAGTTGGCCAGCGCCTGCACCGTCTGCACCATGTCCTGCAGCTCGGCGATGCGTTGCTGCAGCACCTGCACGTGTTCCAGCGCCATGCGCTTCACATCGGCACTGTGCCGCGAGCGGTCCTGCCACAGCTGCAGCAGTTCGGCGATGCGTTCCACGCTGAAACCCATGTCACGCGAACGCTTGATGAAACCCAGCGTGTGGATGTCGCGTGCGCTGTACATGCGGTAGCCGGATTCGCTGCGCGCCACCGGGCCGAACAGGCCGGTGTCCTCGTAGTAGCGGATCATCTTGGCCGAAATGCCGGTGGCCCTGGCCGCCTGGCCGATGTTCATGGCGTCTTCCATCAGCAGCTCCTCAAGCGTGCGCGCGCGGTGGCTGGAAACGCCGCAGGCGCAGCGCGTTGCCCAGCACGAACACCGACGACAGGGCCATCGCGCCGGCAGCGAACACCGGCGACAACAGGATGCCCCAGTGCGGGTACAGCACGCCTGCGGCCACCGGAATCAGGGCGGTGTTGTAGGCGAAGGCCCAGAACAGATTCTGGCCGATGTTGGCCATGGTCGCCTTGCTCAGCGCGATGGCGGTGGGCACGCCCTGCAGGCTGCCGGACATCAACACCACATCGGCGGCTTCGATGGCCACATCGGTGCCGGTACCAATGGCCATGCCGATGTCGGCCGCCGCCAGTGCGGGCGCATCGTTGATGCCGTCGCCCACATAGGCCAGTTCGCCATGTGCCGCCTTCAGCCGGCGCACGGCCTCCACCTTGCCTTCGGGCAACACTTCGGCCACCACTTCGTCGATGCCGAGCTGGCGTGCGATGGCTTCAGCGGTACGGCGGTTGTCGCCGGTGATCATCGCCACCTTCAGGCCCAGCGCATGCAGGCTGTCGATGGCGGCGCGGGTGTCGTGCTTGATCGGGTCGGACACGGCGATGATCGCCGCCAGCCTGCCGTCGATGGCGGCATACAGCGGCGTCTTGCCTTCTTCGCCCAGACGCGCGGCACTGTCGGCAAAGGCGGCTACATCAAGGCCCAGCGCGTGCATGAAGCGATCCGCACCCACTTCCACGCGCTGGCTGTCCACCTGCGCGCGCACGCCGTGGCCGGTGACCGACTCAAATGCCGTCACTGCCGGCAACGACAGGCTTTCTTCCTGCGCGGCGTTGACGATGGCGCGGGCGATGGGGTGTTCGGAGCGGTCTTCGACCGCTGCAACTTTCGCCAGCACGTCGCTGCGGTTGAAGCCTTCGGCAAGCTGCAGATCGGTCAGCAGCGGGCGGCCCTCGGTGAGCGTGCCGGTCTTGTCCACCGCCACCACCTGCGCCTGCTTCAGCAGTTGCAGCGCCTCGCCCTTGCGGAACAGCACGCCAAGCTCGGCCCCTCGACCGGCGCCGACCATGATGGAAGTGGGCGTGGCCAGGCCCATCGCGCAGGGGCAGGCGATGATCAGCACCGCCACCGCGTTGACCAGGCCAAAGGAGAGCGCGGGCTGCGGGCCGAATACCAGCCACACGACGAAGGTGAGCACCGCCAGCCCCATCACCACCGGCACGAACCACAGGGTGATGCGGTCCACCAATGTCTGGATCGGCAGCTTGGCACCCTGCGCCTGCTCGACCAGGCGGATGATCTGCGCCAGCACGGTGGCGCCGCCGACAGCGGTGGCGCGCACGCCGAGCGTGCCGGTCTGGTTGACGGTGCCACCAACCACCTTGTCACCCGTGATCTTCTGCACGGGCACCGGTTCGCCGCTGATCATCGACTCATCGACATAGCTGTCGCCATCGATCACCTCGCCGTCCACGGCGACGCGCTCGCCGGGGCGCACGTCGACCACGTCGCCAACAGTCACCTGATCCAGCGGCAGTTCGACCACGCCTGTGTCACGGCGCACACGCGCGGTCCTGGCCTGCAGCTTGAGCAGGCGTTTGATCGCTTCGGAGGTATGGCCCTTTGCGCGCGCTTCCAGCATGCGCCCGAGCAGGATGAGGGTGACGATGACCGCCGCCGCCTCGTAATACACGTTGACGGTGCCGGCAGGCAGCAGCGTCGGCGCGAAGGTGGCCAACAGCGAGAAGCCATAGGCCGCCAGCGTGCCCACAGCCACCAGCGAGTTCATGTCCGGCGCGGCGCGCAGCAGCGCGGGGATGCCCTTCTGGTGGAAGCGGCGGCCCGGGAACACCAGCACCAGCGTGGTCAACACGCACTGCAGCAGCCAGCTGTTGTGGGTGCCGAGCGTGCCGGCGATGAAGTGATGGAAGGCGGGAATCAGGTGGCCACCCATTTCCAGCAGGAACACCGGCAGGGTGAGCGCGGCGGCCAGCAGCAGATCACGCCTGAGCACGCGCAGTTCATCGGCCTGGCGCTGCGCCTGTGCGTCGTCCGTCTGTTGGCTGTGGTCGAGCAGGCGCGCTTCGTAGCCGGCCTTGGTCACGGCGGCGATCAGCATGGCCGCGTCCACGGTGGCATCGCCCTGCACCGTCGCGCGCTCGGTGGCAAGGTTGACGCTGGCCTGCTGCACGCCGGGCACGGCTTTGAGCGCGCGCTCCACGCGGCCCAGGCACGAGGCGCAGGTCATGCCTTCGATGGCCAGTTCCAGCGGCGCCTGTGCGATGACCTCGTAGCCCACCTTGCGCACGGCCTGTTCCAGCGCCTGCCGGCTCACGCTGCCGTCGGTGCTGACGCTGGCACGCTCGGTGGCAAGGTTGACGCTGGCCTGCCGCACGCCGGGCACGGCCTTCAGCGCGCGCTCCACACGGCCCACGCACGAGGCACAGGTCATGCCTTCGATGGCCAGCGTTTCAGTGTGGGTGCCGGCCACGCCGTGGCCCGGCTCTGCCGTGTTCATCAGCGGCTCCTCTGCGCCTGGTTCAGGGCCACCTTAAAGCTTCACATGATGGGAAGGTCAAGGGCCTTACCCCTCCCCAACCCTCCCCTCCGCCTGCGGCGCAAGGGAGGGGGAAGAGCGGCGTTGCCGTTGCTCCCCACGCTCGCGCGGTCAGCCCCCTCCCTTTGCTATCGGCAAGGGGAGGGCTGGGGAGGGGTAAAGCCCTTGACCTTCACCCCATGGCAAGCTGCATGCTTCCTCCATTCCTCCAAGGAGAAACCCCATGAAGCTGCATATCGAAGGCATGACCTGCGGTGGCTGCGCACGCAGCGTGACGGCCACGGTGAAGGAGATAGACCCCGCCGCAACGGTGGATATCGACCTGGCCACCAAAATCGTGCAGATCCAGTCCAGCCAGCCCGCCGAAGCCTTCACCAAGGCGCTGGACGAAGCCGGCTTTCCGCCGCAGCTGCAGGCCTGACCGCAACGCGCCCCCTACGGCCGGCACTGCCGTGGTGGGCGGTATGATGGGTGCCCCCCGCAATGGCGACACCCCTGTGCAGACCATTCTCACGCCGGTTTCCATCGGCGAGCTGATCGACAAGATCACCATTCTCGAAATCAAGGCCGAGCGCATCGACGATGCCGCCAAGCTGGCCAACGTGCGCACCGAATTGGATGGGCTGTGGCCGCTGTGGCTGGAACAGGAAGCCGCACGCCCCTCGCTCACCGCGCTGAAGCAGCAGCTCAAGGCCATCAACGAGCGCATGTGGGACATCCAGGATGCACTGCGCGCGAAGGAATCGCAGCAGGATTTCGGCGACGAGTTCGTCACCCTGGCACGTGCCGTCTACGGTACCAACGGCGAGCGCGTGGGCGTGAAGAACGAGATCAACCGTGTGGCCGGTTCGGCGCTGGTTGAAGAGAAGCAGTACCAGGGCGAGTAAGCGCGGCGCGCGTTGTTCGCGTGCCTGTGGATGGCACCTTGGGAACAGCGAAGCGACCCCCCATCCGCCCTTCGGGCACCTTCCCCCGAAAAGGGGGCTGCAGGCCCCGCCATGCGGGGGAAGGGACGCGATGATCATTGGCTCTGAGTGTGTTCCCGCTGGCCTAGAACGCGATCTGCGCCCACAGGCCGGCTTCGTGGCTTTCCTGCTTCTTCTTCGCCGTCTGCTGCTGCACGCGCTTGCCCACCATGGCCAGGCGCAGGTGCTTGTTCGGCTTCCACTCCACGCCGATCTGGTCGTAGCGTTCGCGCGTGCGCGGGTCGATGTCCAAGCTCATGCGGGTTTCGTCGTGGCGGGTGAACACCGCGTACTGTGGGGCGAACTGGTAACTGGCCCACGCCGACCAGCCGCGCTGGTCATCGCTGCCGGGCTTGGTGATGCGTGTCCAGTCCTCGGCGCGGAAATACTGCGCGCCCACGCGGCTGCGCTCACCCACCCAGCTGGCCATCACGTTCCAGCGCTGCGCGGTATGTTCGCGCGGGCGGCTGCCTGCGTCCTGCGCGCGCGTGCCGCGATAGCCACCTGCGGCCAGCTCCACGCCCTTGGCCGGGGTCCAGCCCACCCGCGCTTCCACGTCGGCACGGTTGCCCAGGCGCGGCTTCTGGAAGCCGCCACCGGTGACCACCGAGGCGGCGTAGACAAAATCGCCGTGTCTGTACTGGCCATGCACGCCATAGTCGGCGGGCGTGCCCATCTTGGTGCGTGCGATCAGGCCCGGATCGACATAACGGTAGCCTTCGCGCTGCGATTCGGCCTGGATCCACGGTGTCGGCGCATTGCCCAGCCGCAGCCAGCTGCCGTTGCCGAAGCTGCGCTGCAGGTAGGCGTGGCGTACCCATACGTCGGTGGGGTCGCTGTTGCGCAGCCACTGCACATCGGTGGTGACCTGCGCGGACCAGTGCTCATTGAAACGATGGTCGAGCGTGATGAAGGTGCGCTTGAGCTCCATCGCCAGCCCTTCGTCATCGGTGGTCACACCATCGCGGTCGAGCTGGCTGGCGTTGACGAAAATCTGTGCCGAAACGCGGGTGGCCGGCGTTGCATCCTGCGCCAGGGCGAAGCCCGGCAGGCACAGGGCGGCCAACGCCGCAGCCAGGGCGCTTCGGGAGTGAATCTGCATCGTGGGGGTTCCTTGCGGTTGCGCGCCGGCCCCTGCCGGCGCATTGGTCATCGTGTTCAGTGCGGACGCGTGGTCAGTAACGTGCGTCCTTGGGCTTCTTGTCGCGCGGCCAGTCGTTGACCTTGCCGGCGAAATCCGGGCGCGGCTTCTGCGTGAAGTAGCCGGACACGTCCACCGCATCCTGGTCACTCATCAGCCCCTGCCCATACGGCGGCTCGCGGTTCACGGCCAACGGCATGTTGTGCTTGACGAAGGCGGCGGCCTTGTACAGGCGCGCCATGCCGGCACCGATGTTGAACGAGTCATCGCCCCACAGCGGCGGGAAGATGTATTCGCCGAACTGGTCCTTCATGCCTTCGCCATCGTTGCCGTGGCAGCTGGCGCACTGCGCCGCGTAGATCGCCTCGCCGCGCGCCATGTCCGGCACCAGCGTGTTGTCGATGGGGCCTTCCGTTTTGCCGGACACCTTTGCGCCCTGCGGGATGCCCTGCCCCAGCCAGTGCATGTAGTCGAGCATGGCCTTCATTTGCGGCGCATCCACGGCCAGCTTCTTACCGTTCATCGAGCGCACGAAGCAGCCGTTGATGCGCTCGGTCAGGTCGATCTCCTTGCCCGGGCGCGGCATGTAACGCGGGTACGTGCTGCCCGTGTTGATGTAGTGATTGCGCATCGGCACGCGCCCCTGCGCCATGTGGCAGGAGTTGCAGTTCAGCCCGTTGCCCACGTTGTCCGGCAGCAGGCGCGCGGTCTCATTGAGCAGGCGCCGGCCCAGCATCACCGAATCGGCGTTGGCCAGGCCGGCGATCTCGTTGGCGCTGGGCGCCACATGGTGGCCCAGCACCGTGCCCTGCTTGTCGAGGATGTCCATGGGCGTGGGCGCAGGTGCGTCCAGGTCCGGGTGGTTGTACGCATGCCAGGCAAAACCCGCACCAGCCGCGGCCACGGCGGCAACCAGCACGCCGGCGATCAACAGCTTCTTCATTTCGCAGCCTCCTGCGGCACGTAGTGCTGCGGCTTGTGTGCCACCACCCTGCGCATGCGCGCGATGTCATCGGCACTCACCGCACTGGCATGGTTGCCCCAGCTGTTGCGGATGAAGGTCATGATGTCGGCCAGCTCCGCATTGGGGATGTGCGCGAAACCCGGCATGGTGAAGGCCATGCGGTCATGCGGCGTTTCCGGCGTGCGACCACCGGCCAGCGTCACCTGGATCAGCGAGCTGGGGTCATCGGAGAACACGATGGAATTGCCGGCCAGTGCCGGGTACACGCGCGGTGCGCCCAGACCATCGGCACGGTGGCAGGCCTGGCAGTGTTCCGAATAGGCCAGCGCACCCGGCGTGCTGTAGTCGCCGGCACGCAGCTGCGCCGTCGTCGTGTCCTCGTGCGGCGTCCACTGCTGCTGCCTGCCTTCGCGCGGCGGCAGCTGCTTGAGGTAGTGCGCCATCGCCTGCAGGTCCTCGGCACTCATGTACTGCGTGCTGTGCTGGACCACGTCGGCCATGCCACCGAAGGCGGCAGAACGGTCGGTGCGGCCCGTGCGCAGGAACTGCACGATGTCGTCCTCGCTCCACGTCGCCAGCCCCGTGCCTTCGTCACGCAGGTTCTTGGCATACCAGCCTTCCAGCACCGAGCCGGACAGGAACGCGCGGCTGCCATCCTCGGCCAGCGCCTTCTCCTGGAACGCCAGGCCGCGCGGCGTGTGGCAGGCACCGCAGTGGGCAAAGCCTTCCACCAGGTAGGCGCCGCGCTGCGCGCTGGCGTCCATCGCGGCGTCGGCCACATGCGTGCGCGGTTGCGCGAACATCAGCTGCCAGTAGGCCAGCGGCCAGCGCATGCTGGCCGGCCACGGAATGGTGGTGTCGGCATTGCCCTGATCAACCGGTGTCACCGACGACATGAAATAAGCGTAGAGCGCCTTGATCTCGTCATCGGAGGTGATCGAATACGACACGTACGGCATGGCCGGGTACAGCGGCTGGTTGTCCGGGCGCACACCGCGGCGCACGGCGCGCTCGAAATCGGCGTAGCTGTAGTTGCCGATCCCATGCGTGGCATCAGGCGTGATGTTGGTGGAATAAATGGTGCCCATCGGCGTCTGCATGCCCAGGCCACCGGCGAAGGGCTTGCCGCCCGGCGCGGTGTGGCAGGCGCCGCAGTCGGCCACCTTGGACAGGTATTCGCCCTTGCGGATCAGCTCCGGGTCACGGATATCCACCGTGGCCTGCTGCGCAGGTGCAAACCACATCGGCGTCGTACGCGCGACGCCATAGACGACGGCCGTGCCGACCGCCATCACCAGCAACGCTTTTGTCAGCTTCCTCATGGTGCTTGCCTTACTTAGATGTAGGCAATTGTCTGAATCACGATTCAGCACGCCCTGATTCAAATCAAAGCCAAATCGTGCCGTTCAGAGAGAAACGCGTGCATTGCGCGCCGCATATCGCGCAAACGTCGCAGCCATGCGGCTTTCAGCGGAAACAGTGCAATGCCGCCGGTTCAGCAACACGATGCACGGCAACGAAAAAGGCCAGGCACTTCACCTGGCCTTCACCTTCGTTGGAACCTCTCAGCGCGTGGGCGCGGTGGGCTGCGCGCTGGCGTGCAGCGGCACGGTCTTGATCGAAAGGCACTCCGGGCAGACCCGCTCCAGCACCTTGATCGCCGGCTCATAGACCGCCTTGCAGCGGGTGCACTGGACCCTTCCAGTGGTCTTGGCTTCCATTCGCCATTCTCCTGTTTCTTTACAACCAGCAAGATATGGGGGCTCAGGCGCGAAAAGCAAGCCACGCGCCCGGCCCGCCATCCTCAATGCAGCGTGCCCAGGTACACCAGCACCATCACCACGATGGCGCAGAACAGCGTCAGCAGCGCGATCTTCACCATGCTGTAGGGGCGTTCGCCAGCCAATTCCCCGGTATAGCCGTTGGCCACCACCTGATAGTTCTGCGAGCCGTAGGTGTAGGTGATCAGCCAGACCGGCACCAGCACATGCTTGAAGGTGCGGTCGCTGAAGTCCGCATTCACCTGCAGGTTGCGGTGGGTGTCACCGGGCACCTGGCGCGCGCAGAACTGTTCGGTCTGCTCCTGCATCTGCGCCAGGCCCTGCTGCGCGGCCTTGCGCAGGTCCACCTGGTAACGCTCCACCGTCCAGCCGCGCACAAACTCCGGCGAATACGGCTTCAGGTCGGTGGCGGTGGGGAAATTGTCTATCTGCGCCAGCAGATCGCCATGCACGCCTATGGTGCCGGGCACCAGCTCATCGTTGAAGAAGTGCCGGAACGAGCCGGAACTTGGCTCCCAGCGCACGCGCCGCACCTGCCGCGTCTGCAGGTTGCCCTGCGAATCGCGGTGGGTTTCGCTCTCATAGTAGTAATAGCCGGACTCGGCCGTCCACGAGGCCGCCACCCGCGCATCGAAGGTCCAGTACGGCAGGTACACACCCTTGAGCGTGTCGGTGAGCGCGGCCCTCTTCAAACGGTTGGGCGCGAACCAGCGGGTGCCGTACCAGCGCCGCACCGCATCGCGCACCTGGCCATCACTGATGCGGAACGGCAGCAGGCTCTGCGGGGTGATGGCATCGCCCAGCGATTCATGCGGAATGATTGAAGGCGAACCGCAGAACTCGCAGCGGTCGGCCACCTTGCCATCAACGAACACCGAGATGGCACGGCAGCTCTGGCACTGCACCTCGCGCGGCTGCGCACCATAACCACGCTGCTCGGCCGGTGTGCTGGCCATGCTGCGCAGCAGCTCGCTGGCGGTGAGCCGGCCATTGCCGGCCGCGCCGCCGGACAGCGGCGGCGGCGTGGGGCCCGGCTCCATGTCCTCCAATGCTTCCAGCAGGTCCAGCTCGCGCACGCCCACGCTGCCGTCGCCCGCACCGGGCACCGCCCTGGGCATCGGCACCACGGTGCCGCAGTACGGGCATTGCAGGGCCTGCTTGGCCGCACTCCATTGCAGATCACCCCCGCACTCCGGGCACGGGTATTTGCCAACCGCGCTGTTGTCCATCAGCCGCGCAGGAACTCTTCAAGCGCGGCGCGGCTGATGCGCGTGGCATTGCCGAGCTTGCGGGCCTTCAGGTCACCGGCATCGATGGCGGCCATCACGTCCTCCACCGACACCGACAGCGCCTGCGCGGCCTGTTCCGGGGTGAGCACATCCAGCCCGGCAGCAGCGGCATCGCCCGCCGGCAGCGGCGGCGGCACCGCACCGGCGCCCGCATTGGCCCCCGGCTGCGGCATGCCCTTCATCATCTCCTGGGCAATGCCGAAACCCATCGCCATCTGCGCCGGCACCGCGGCCGAGGCGTCGCCACCCTCGCCCATGGCGCTGCCCATCTGGAACTTGACGTAGTCGTTGAGGTTGCCGACCACGCCCATGCTGGAGCGCGCGTCGATGGCCTTCTCCACGTCCGGCGGCACCGACAGGTTCTCCAGCACGAAGCTGGTGATCTCGATGCCGTACTTGCCGGTCATGGCCGGGTTGATGAGGGGCAGCAGCGCCTCGCCCAGCTCGCTGTAACGGCTGGCCACATCCAGCGCCGGCACCCTGGCCGCCGCCAGCGCCTCGGTGAACACGCTGACGATGCGCGAACGCATGGTGTCGGCAAATTCATCCAGGCGGAAGTTCTGGTCGGTGCCGGCCACTTCCTTCAGGAACTTCGGCGGGTCCACGATGCGGAAATCATAGGTGCCGAACGCACGCAGGCGCACCACGCCAAAATCGGCGTCGCGCATCATCACCGGGTTGGCGGTGCCCCACTTGTTGCCGGTGAACAGGCGCGTGTTGAGGTAGTAGACGTCGCACTTGAACGGCGATTCAAAGCCGTACTTCCAGCCCATGATGGTGGACAGGATCGGGATGTTCTGAGTGCTCAGGGTGTGCTTGCCGGGCCCGAACAGGTCCGCGTACTGGCCGGCGGCCACGAACTGCACCATCTGCGACTCGCGCACGATCAGCTGCGCGCCGTTCTTGATCTGGCGGTCGTCGTCCGGCCAGCGGTAGGAAAGGGTGTCGCGCGAATCATCGGTCCACTCGATGATCTCGATCAGTTCCTTCTTGATGAAGTCCAGAATGCTCATTGATGGGTTCCCGGTGGCTTGATCCCTGATTCTACGGGGTGATTTGTTAAAGGCGCTGGCATGACGCCATGCAGACAGGGGGCGGGAGCAGAATGCACCCACCACTGGCACCGGGTTCCCCCATGCGCATCCTGAGCGTGCTCCTGACCCTGCTGTTCGGCCTGGCACTGACGGTAGGCGGTGTCCGCCTGCTGATGCTGGGTGGCAGCCCCTTCTACCTGCTCAGCGGCATCGCGCTGCTCGCCGTGGCCTGGGGCCTGTGGCGGCACCGGCGCTGGGCCACCTGGCTCTACGCCGGCTGGCTGCTGGTGCTGCTGGCCTGGTCGCTGTGGGAGGCCGGCCTGTACTGGTGGCCGCTGGCCACACGGCTGGGCGTGCCGGTGCTGCTGGGCCTGCTGATCGCCCTGCCCGCCTCGCGCCGTACCAGCCGCCACGGCTACACCGGCCCCGCCGGCTGGCCGGTGCTGCTGGGCTCGCTGCTGGTGGCGGTGGTGGCGCTGGCCGGCATTCCGCGCCACCTGCATGAAACCCGTGGCGAGCTGCCGATGGACGTGGTCAGCGCCGATGCCGCGCTGGGCACCACGGCGCAGCCCCCCGGCGACTGGGAAGCCTATGGCCGCAGCGGCTACGGGCAGCGGTTTTCGCCGCTGGAGCAGATCACCCCGGCCAACGTGAAGCAATTGCAGCTGGCCTGGCAGATCCAGACCGGTGACGTGCATGTGCCTACCGATGGCGCCACCGCCACCTACGAGGTCACGCCGCTGAAGATCGGCGACACCCTGTACCTGTGCACGCCGCACAGCCTGGCCATCGCGCTGGATGCCGATACCGGCAAGGAGCGTTGGCGCTTCGATCCGGCGGCCGGTGTTGAAACGCAGCGCCAGTACCAGAGCTGCCGTGGCCTGTCGTATTTCGCCGATCCGGCACCGGCGGCCACCGACGCCACACAGACCGCCGCTGCGTGCACCAGGCGTGTGTTCCTGCCCAGTGCCGATGCCAAGCTGCATGCGCTGGATGCCGCCACCGGCAAGCCGTGCACCGATTTCGGCAACAACGGCGTGCTCGACCTGCTGCACAACATGCCGTTCAAGCAGCCCGGCTTCTATTACTCCACCTCGCCGCCGGTGGTGGCCGGTGGCAAGGTGATCGTGGCCGGCGCGGTGAACGACAACGCCGCCGTGGACGAGCCTTCCGGCGTGATCCGCGCCTACGACGTGCACAGCGGCCAGCTGATGTGGAACTTCGACTCGGGCAACCCCGACCAGACCGCACCGCTGGACCCCAACAATCCGGCACAGACCTATACCGCCAGCTCGCCCAACAGCTGGTCGGTGGCCAGCGTCGATGAGGCGCTGGGGCTGGCCTACTTCCCGATGGGCAACCGCACGCCGGACCAGCTGGGCATGTACCGCACACCGGCCGAGGAACGCTTTGCTTCGTCGGTGGTGGCGCTGGACATCGCCACCGGCCAGGTGCGCTGGGTGCACCAGTTCGTGCACCACGACCTGTGGGACATGGACACGCCCGCGCAGCCGGTGCTGGTGGACCTGGACCTGCCGCAGGGCCGCACGCCCGCGCTGGTGGCGCCAACCAAGCAGGGTGACGTGTATGTGCTGGACCGCCGCGACGGGCGCGCCCTGCTGCCGGTCAACGAGCGCCCCGCCCCGCAGCATGTGGACATTCCCGAGCAGCGCGTTTCCCCGACCCAGCCGTTCTCGGCGTTGAGCTTCGAGCCCAGGCCGCTGCGCGAGGCCGATATGTGGGGCGCCAGCCTCATCGACCAGATGCTGTGCCGCATCCAGTTCCGCTCGCTGCGCTATGACGGCCGTTACACGCCCCCCAGCGTGCAGGGCAGCCTGATCTTTCCCGGCAATTTCGGCACGTTCAACTGGGGCAGCGTGGCGGTGGACCCGCGCCGGCAGGTGATGTTCGGCATGCCCACCTACCTGGCCTTCGTCTCGCGGCTGGTGCCGAAGAAGGAAGGCGCCGGCCCATCGGCGGGCGAGATCGGGCATGGCGTCAACCTCAACGTGGGCGCGCCGTACTCGGTGGACATGCGCCCCTTCATGTCGCCGCTGGGCGTGCCCTGCCAGGTGCCGCCGTGGGGCACGATCGCCGCGGCGGATCTGCGCACCGGCAAGATCGCCTATCAGTACCGCAACGGCACCATCCGCGACCTGTCACCGGTGCCTGTGCCGGTACGGATCGGCGTGCCCGGCATCGGCGGCCCGCTGCTGACCGCCAGCGGCGTGGCATTCATGAGCGCGGCGGTGGACAACAACTTCCGCGCCTACGACCTGGCCACCGGCAAGGTGTTGTGGGATGTGCGTATTCCTGCCGGCGGGCAGGCCACGCCGATGACCTACCTCAACAGCCAGGGCGAGCAGATGGTGCTGCTGGTGGCCGGTGGCCACGGCTTTACCGGCACCAAGATGGGTGACTATGTGCTGGCTTACAAGTTGAAGAAGTAGCGGGGTTGGGCAGAAGCGAAAGCTACCCCTCCCCGGCCCTCCCCTTGCCTGCGGCAAAGGGAGGGGGAAAAGCAGTGGCCCCTCACCTCATGACCCGCCCCCTCCCTTTGCCGCAGGCAAGGGGAGGGTTGGGGAGGGGTAAAGCCCTCAGCCCAGCTCCAGCCTCGGCACGTCATACCAGCACGCCTGCGGAAACCGCGTGCGCACCCATTCGCGGATGAAGCCACGGCTGTCGTTGGCGATCAGCTCATCACTGCTGTCGTCGCGGTGATTCCACGCCACGCCATGCAGCGCGATGCCGCGTGCGGCAATGGCCTCCAGCGACAGCAGTGTGTGATTGATGCTGCCCAGCCTGCCCGACGTCACCAGCAGCACCGGCCAGCCGCGTTCGGCCACATGGTCGATGGTCAGCAGCGTGTCGGTCAGCGGCACCATCAGGCCGCCGGCACCTTCCAGCAGCACCGTGTCGTAGCGTGCGCGCAGGCATTCGGTGGCCTTTTCGATGGCGGCAAGATCAAGCGCGCGCTTCTCCAGCCGCGCGGCCAGATGCGGCGATGCAGGGTAGGCAAACAGCACCGGCATGGTCGTGCCGTCGTGGTCTTCATCGAACAGCCCCGTGCCCATGATGCGCCGGTGCAGCAGGATGTCGTCGGACGCACCCACGCAACCGGTCTGCACCAGCTTCTGGGTGATCACGCTGCGGCCGTCATCCAGCCACTGCCGCGCCAGCCAGCCGGTGACCACGGTCTTGCCGATCTCGGTATCGATGCCACTGACGAATACCACCTGCCCGCTCATGCGCGCATGTCCTCCGCTTCCAGGCTGGCGACGATGGCCAGCATGCCGTCGCAGAGCTGCCGCAGCTGTGCGTCACTGATCACATAGGGCGGCATCACATACACCAGCCTGCCGAAGGGCCGTATCCAGATGCCCTGCGCCAGCATGCGCTGCTGGATGCGCTCCAGCCGCACTGGTGCATGCAGTTCGATCACGCCGATGGCGCCGAGCACGCGCACGTCCGCCACCTGCGGCAAGGTGCGCGCGGGCTCAAGCTGCTCGCGCAGCGTCTGTTCGATGGCGGCCACCCGCCCCTGCCAGTCCTGCGACAGTAGCAGTTCGATCGAGGCCAGCGCCACCGCGCAGGCCAGCGGATTGGCCATGAAGGTGGGCCCGTGCATGAACACACCTGGCGCGGCGGCGGCGATGGTGTCGGCGATATCGCGGCGGGTGAGGGCCGCAGCCAGCGTCATGTAGCCGCCGGTCAGCGCCTTGCCGATGCACAGGATGTCCGGGGTGATGCCGGCATGCTCGCAGGCGAACAGTCGCCCGCTGCGGCCGAAGCCGGTGGCGATCTCGTCGCAGATCAGCAGCACGCCATGCGCGCGGCACAGGCGCGCCACCTCGCGCAGGTACTGCGGGTGGTAGAAGCGCATGCCGCCCGCGCCCTGCACCACCGGCTCGATGATGAAGGCCGCCAGTTCGTCGCCGCGTTCGGCGAACAGCGCCTCCAGCGGCGCGATGTCGCTGGCATCCCATGGCTCGCCAAATTCCGTGCGCGGCGCGGGCACGAAGCAGCGTGACGGCAGCGAGGCACCAAACAGGCCGTGCATGCCGGTGACCGGGTCGCACACCGACATCGCATTCCACGTATCACCGTGATAGCCCGAACGGGTGGTGGCGATGTTGTTGCGCTGCGGCTGGCCACGTGCGGCCTGGTACTGGATGGCCATCTTCAACGCCACCTCCACCGACACCGAGCCGGAATCGGCATAGAAGATCGCATCCAGCGGCTGCGGCACGATCTGCAGCAGCCGCTTGCCCAGCGCGATGGCCGGCTCATGGGTGAGCCCGCCGAACATCACATGCGACATGCGCCCGAGCTGGTCGATGGCGGCCTGGTTCAGCACCGGGTGGTTGTAGCCGTGCACCGCACACCACCACGAGGCCATGCCGTCGATCAGCTGCGTGCCGTCCTCCAGCTCCAGCAGCACGCCATCGGCACGTGCCACCTTCAGCGCAGGCAAGCTGCTGCCCAACGCACTGTAGGGGTGCCACAGGTGGTCGCGGTCGAAGGTATCGGTGAGCATCGGCATCCGGTCACGGCGCGGTCGGCGCGCCTTGCAGGGGGCGTACCTTAACGCCTGCGGGCGCGGCCTGCACCGGCGCCCGCCCCTTCCGGGCTCAGAACGAGGCCTGCAAGGCGGCCTCCCAGCGGCTGCCAGCGTAGTCGTCACCGAACAACACCTTGGCCTTGCTGTCGGTGGCGTGTGCGCTCAGGCGCAGCTCCAGCGGTGCGGACAGCGCCCAGATCGCATTGAGCTGGCCATGCGCATAGCCGCCGCCCTGCGCGTCCTGCAGCGCGTAGTAGCCGGCCATGGCTTCCAGCCGCAACCGCTCGTTCACCGGCAGGCGCGCGCCGAGCTGGGTGTACAGGCCGTCCTGTGTAGTGCCCAGCGCCTCCGGCGACCAGCCCAGCGACAGCCAGTAGTTGCTGCGCCAGGTGATGGTGCCATTCAACTCGGTCCAGTTCAGATCCACCGTGGTGGACGGGTAGCGGTAGTGCAGCAGGTTCACGTCCAGCGCCCAGTCATCGCCCAGCACACGGCCCCAGCCAAGCATGAAATCCAGCTCGCTGCTGGCATGGGTTTCCGGTGCGAACTCGACACTGGAGCCGGACACCGCCGCATACAGGCCGTTGTCGGCGGCGACGCGGAAGCCGGCCTGCACGGCGGCATCGCCCTGGCTCTGGGTGGAGCCGCGCCAGACGTAATCACTGGTCAGCGCGGCACTGCCGCTGGTATCGACAGCGAGCGCATTGCAGCTGAGGCAGATGGACAGGGCTGCGCCAGCGCGCAGCAGGAAAGCAGGATGTTTCATGGTCATTCCAGCAGCAGCCGCACACCGTGCACGGCGAAGCGCAGATTGTTCGGTGGGCGCGCGTAAACCCGCGATGGCCACCAGCCTGCGTCTGCATCAAATCCGCATAAAAGTGCGTGTCGATGACGCTGCGCATCCCAGCAGCAAGCCTTCACCCGGGCTGAAACCTGGCCGTCGCATCATTCCGTGTGGCTGTCCTGCGCACCGCGCGAAGACGGCCCGCCCATACCTCTGGAGGCTGCATGAACAGGTTCTCCGCCATACTGGCTGCCGTCATCGCTCTGCCCGCCCTGTCCGCGCATGCCGCCTCGCCCGCATCGCCCTCGCCACTGGTCGGGCGCTGGGCCATCGACGTCGCCACCCTGCCCATTCCGCCCGAATCGCGCCCCAAAGCCGTGACCATGGAATTCAACGATGCAGGCAACGGCAGCTGGAAGACCGACGTGGAAATCACCGACCCGAAGGGCAACGTGATGCACGCGCACAGCACACTGGCCACCGATGGAACGCCCGGCCCGGTGAATGGCGAATACGGAGCCAACGAAGCGGCGTTGAAGATGCCCACGCCCGACGTGCTGGTGCTGCAGCTGGTGGACCATGGCACGCCCGCCTCCACCCGCATCTACACGGTAAGCGCCGATGGCAAGGTACTCACCGAGACCAAGGCCTTCTTCAGCCGCGCAGGCAAGCCGATCCTGCAGACCAGTACCTTCCAGCGCATGCCCTGAACACAGGCCCCGTAGCCCGGGTAAGCAGAGCGCACCCGGGGCTTTTGGCTTTTGCGCGAAGAACCCCGGGTGCGCTCCGCTTACCCGGGCTACGGGACTGCGGGAATTACTGCAGTACCTGATTGGCCCACAGGCCACCCACCACCGAGAACAACGCGATCCACAGCGCGGCCTTCACCGTGCCGGCAATCATGTTGCCGCCGAACAGCATTTCCAAAAATCCACTCATGGCTGTCTCCTGTGCCCGTTCGCACTATCGGCGTGAAGGCATCAAGACCTTGCGATGATGCAGGCGGCTACGGTGCCCGCCCCTGCAGACCTTCCCAATAGTGATTCGCCGCGCCGCGCCGCTCCACCGCACCCGTAGCGGTCAGCGCATTGCGGAAGTGCGTGACCACATCCGCCATGCCCTCCTGCTGCGGATACAGGCGCAGGATGCCCGCACCTGCCGCCGCCAGCGCATCACGCTCCGGCGCCATGTCGATGATCTCGTTGCCCTGCACCTGCACGCCGTTGATGACCATGAAGGGCTCGCCTTCGCGCGTCTGCAGCGGCAGGCCATCGGGGTAGTCGATGCAGCGGAACTCACACTTGTCCTTGGGCACATCCAACGCGCGCGCGGTGAAACAGCGTGCCGAGTAGGCCAGCGGCAGGCGCCCCCAGGCCATCAGCTCCAGCTCCGGCATGGGCTGGCCCACGCCTTCCATGCCGGTGCGCAGCGTCTGCAGCAGCTGCCTCCCGTGCTCCACGCCCGGCACCCAGCGGCGCAGGCCGTCTTCGATCAGCAGCTGCAGGGCCACATGGTTGTAGATGTTCAGCGTGGGCCCGGCCACGAAGTTGACCCGTCGCTCACGGCACAGCTGCACCGCCGACAGGTCATTGGCTTCCACCAGGTAGCGCCCGTTCTCCACCTGCCGCTGCATGGTGCCCAGTTCCGACTCGGCCTCCACCAGCGCCAGCGTGGACAGCACCACCTCCTTGCCGCTGGCAGCCAGCATGTTGGCCAGTTCAAGCCAGTCACGCAGACGCAGCTCGCGGCGTTTGCTGCAGACGGTTTCGCCGATGTAGACGATGTCCACCGGCCAGGTTGCCGCCTCGTTGTAGAAATCCATCACGCGGCTGCGTGGCCAGAAATACTGAAGAGGACCAAGGCTGAGTTTCATGGGTTCAATGCCACGCACGGTGATAGGGGCCGAGGGTCGTCTGCTGGCCTTCGGCATGCACGGCCAGCCATTGCTGCCACTGGCTGCGCATCTGCCAGCCTTCCGGGTTCTGCGCGTACTGGTCCAACGCCTGCCGCCAGGTGCGCGCCACCGCCGCCACATAGGCCGCGCCGCGCTGCCGCCCTTCCACTTTCAGGGCTACCACACCGGCCTTGGCCAGCTGCGGAATCAGCTCCAGCGTGTTGAGGCTGGTGGGCTCTTCCAGAGCATGGAAGACCTCGTTGCCAACCTCGTAGCGGCCCTTGCAGACCGTGGGATAGCCGGCAGGCTCGTCGCTGCCGAAGCGGTCGATCAGCACACCGTTCAAGCGCACGCTGCGGCTGTTGTCCTCGTGTTCCTCCCAGCGCACGAAACTGGCGGGCGAGCACACGCCATGGCGGTTGGGCGATACGCCGGTGACATAGCTGGACAGCTGGCAACGCCCTTCCACCATGATGCACAGGCTGCCGAAGGCGAACACTTCCAGCGGCACCGGCGTGGTTTCGCACAGCCGCTGCACCTGCTGCAGCGACAGCACCCGCGGCAGTACCGCACGCGCGATGCCAAAACGCTCGTAGGCATAGCGGATGGCTGGCGCCGTGGTGGCCGAGCCCTGCACGGACAGATGCCGCGCCATCTTCGGGTGGTGGCGGCTGGCATAGTCCAGCACCGCCATCTCGGCGGCGATGATGGCATCCACCTGCAGCAGCGCGGCCTGGTCCACCGCCTGCTGCCAGAGCGGCAGTTGGCCGCTGTCCGGATAGGTGTTCAGCGCCAGATACACCTGGCAGCCGCGCGCACGTGCATAGGCGATGCCCTCGCGCATTTCGGCCTCATCGAAGTTGAGGCCCGGGAAGGCACGCGCATTGGTCTGGTTGCGGAAGCCGATGTAGACGGCATCGGCGCCGGCATCCACTGCCGCGCGCAACGCCGGCAGGTTGCCGGCGGGACAAACGAGTTTCATCAAATGCTCCAGGCTGTCGTCAGGGCCGGCGCGGCCCCGCTGCGCTTTCAGGCAACGCCGCGCTGTTGGCAAAGCTGCTGCCAGAGCGCATCCACGCTGCGTTCCACCGTCGGATTCAAGGTGATCGGGCGCCCCCATTGCCGGCTGCTTTCCGCCGGCCACTTGGTGGTGGCGTCCAGCCCCATCTTCGAGCCCAGCCCTGCCACGGGCGAGGCGAAATCCAGATAGTCGATGGGGGTGTTGCCAACGATCAGACTGTCCCGCCCAGGGTCGACGCGCGTGGAGATGGCCCATATCACCTGGCCCCAATCGCGCACGTCGATATCCTCGTCGGTGATGACGACGAACTTGGTATACGTGAACTGGCGCAGGTAGGACCAGATGCCCATCATCATGCGCTGCGCATGCCCGGGGTATTGCTTGCGGATGCTCACCACCGCCACGCGGTAGGAACACGCCTCCGGTGGCAGATAGAAATCCACGATCTCCGGGAATATCTTCTGCAGCAACGGCACGAACACATCGTTCAGTGCCAGTGCCAATACCGACGGTTCATCAAACGGCGCACGGCCCATGTAGCTACCGTGGTAGATGGCGTGGTTGCGCATGCGCATGCGCTGCACGGTGAGCACCGGGAACGAGGCCTGCGCGTTGTAGTAGCCGGTGTGGTCGCCAAACGGGCCTTCCAGCGCCATGTCACCGGGCTGGATGAAGCCCTCCAGCAGAATCTCCGCACCTGCCGGCGCGTCCAGCCCGGTGAGGCGGCTGCGCCACACCTGCGAGCGTGCGCCGCGCAGCAGGCCGGCAAATTCGTATTCGGACAACGTGTCCGGAATGGGTGCCACCGCCGCCAGCATGGTGGCCGGGTCGGTGCCAATGGCCACCACCACCGGGAACGGCTTGCCCGGATGCGCCTGCTGCCAATCCGCAAAATCCAGTGCGCCGCCACGGTGCGCCAGCCAGCGCATGATCACGCGGTTGCGGCCGATCACCTGTTGCCGGTACACCGCCACGTTCTGCCGCGCCTTGTGCACGCCACGGGTGATGACCAGGCCGAAGGTGATCAACCGGCCCACATCCTCCGGCCAGCAGCGTTGTATGGGCAGGCAGGACAGATCTATATCGTCCTCTTCCAGCACCTGCTCGTTGAACGCCGCGTCGGTCACCTTGCGGATGGCCACATTGGCCAGCTGCCCCCACTGCGGCCATTGCGCGAGCGCGGCGGAGAGGCTGCCGGGCCACTGCGGTTCCTTGATCGATGCCAGCAGCTGGCCAAGTTCACCCAACGAGGACAGCGGGCGGTTGTCCAGCGCCAGTTCAATGCGCCGCGGGTGCCCGAACAGATTGCCCAGCTGCCGGTATGCGGTACCTGTCTGGTTCATCAGCAGCGCGGGGCCTTCGGCACGCAGTGCGCGCAGGCACAGCGAGGTACTCTCCAGGTCAGGGTCCACCCGGGTATCGATTTCCTGCAGTTGCTGCTCTTCGGCAAGCCGTCGCAGGTAGGCACGCAGATCGTGGAAAGCCATGGCGGGTCCGGCAGTGTCCTGCAATTTGGGTGGGCACCTGCGCGCCGGTATGGCCGGCCTGCTTCCTGCACGGGTGTCCTGCCTTCAAGGATGAGGAACCCATTCCCCGCCCCGTTCATTACATCGC
The DNA here is from genome assembly GCA_002329155.1 of Stenotrophomonas sp. UBA2124. Lineage (GTDB taxonomy): Bacteria > Pseudomonadota > Gammaproteobacteria > Xanthomonadales > Xanthomonadaceae > Stenotrophomonas. The sequence continues at coordinate 167,193 of DCXY01000023.1, forward strand.
GCTGGTATGGTGCGTCAGCGATGCGTTCGCTGGGCATGACATTGGTCAAGCAGCGTGCGTATCAGCGCGCTGCAACGCCAGCGGCACATGGCTGACAAATATCAAGTTGATACGCGGGCTGCTGACTATGCTCTGGCCCAGCGCAATTCGAGGCATGCGTCATGGTAAAGCCGCGTCTTCTTGTGTATTCCTGCTCGGGCTGTTCCAGCGCCGCACAGATGGCCAACCAGATGGCCCTGTGGCTGGACCGCGAAGGCCTGGCCGAGATGTCCTGCATCGCCGGTGTGGGCGGCGGTGTCGTGGGCCTGCAGAAAATCGCGCAGAGTGGACGCCCGATCCTGGCACTGGACGGCTGCCGCCTGCATTGCGTGAGTGCCTGCCTGCAGCAGGCCGGCGTTACCGCCGATTCGCACATCACGCTGGGCGACTACGGCGTGCGCAAGAAACACCACACCGATTTCGAGCGCCACCAGGCACACACCCTTTACGACACCATCGTGATGCCAGCGGTGCGCGCACTGCAGCGTTCAAGCGCACCGGTGCCGCGCACCGACTGAACCCGGCGCGCGCATCCGGCGCCGGTCTAGGAACGGTAAGCCGCCCGCGCATTGCCAAGCAGCCGCGCGGCGCGCTGCAGCACGATGCGCTGTGCCAGCGGCACCGCCTCCCATGGGAGGCGGTCGAGCAGGTTGCGCAGCATCAACCCCAGCTCGGTATCGCCGGTGAGCGACAGGCGCCGCTGGAAGAACAGCGAGTCGGCATCCTGTTCGCGGCTGGCCAGCTGCAGCAGGTCGGTGGCGCTGCCACTGATGGTGGTTTCGGCGGGCTGCTGGCTGCAGCGTATGCCATTGTCGTGCAGCTCCAGCACCCAGCCGATGCCAAGGTCGGTGACCTGGATACCAATGCGCCGCCCGCTGATCTCGCCCAGCGTGGCCATCACCGCAGGCACACGCAGTGTGCGGCCCAGTGCCCTGATCACCAGCTGCTCACGCAGCGGTGCCGGCAGGCCCATGAACAATGGGCGCCAGTACCGCGGCGGCGGCAGCAGGCGCAGCAGATGGGGGACGATGGCGGCGGGCGTGGCGGACATGCGGGGTTCTCCCTGATGGGATTGGGGCGGACGGTTGTTGGACTGGTGCCGATGGGCCTCGTTGATCAGCACGCTCATCAGCCGCATGGCGCCTTCGCTCTCCAGCTGGTGCCGTTGCGCCAGCCGCCGCGCGCGCAGCCGTACACGGTGCTCGCGCGCGGCATCGCATTGCGGGCGGCCCAGCCCGCGCTTCAGCAGGCCCGCCGCAGCGGCCAGGCGCAGGCGTGCGGCAAACAGGTGCACCATGCCATCGTCCACCTGGTCGATGGCAAAGCGCACCGCCGACAGCGCCACCGCCCCTGGCCGCAGCGTGGCGGCTGAAAGCGCATGCGCATCGTTGCCCGGCGGTGGCAGTACTTCGGCGCTCATGGCGGCCAGCTTGCGGGAGGTCCGCGCATCGTAGGCAGGCCCCGCACGGCGCAGGTTGATATTGGTCAAGCCCGCCAAGGGGGCTGCTTTGGCGGCTGCTCCGGGTGCATCCGCAATCGCCGTGCGGAATGAAATGAACGCACTGCATAATCGGCCCATGACCACGCTTGCCGACCTTGGCCCGCGCATCTGCATTCTTGGCCCGTCCAACAGTGGCAAGTCCACGCTGGCGGTGGCCATCGCGCGCAGGCACGGCATGCCGGCCATCCATCTGGATCAGCTGTTCCACCTTCCGCATAGCGACTGGAAGGCGCGCCCCGAGCCGGAGTTCCTGCAGCTGCACGAGGCCGCCATCGCGCAGGAGCGGTGGGTGATGGACGGCAACTACACCCGCTGCCTGCCGCAACGCCTGCAGCGCGCGACCGGGCTGATCCTGCTGGACTTGGCAACCGCACGCAGCCTGATCCGCTACTTCCGCCGCAGCTGGCTTCAACGCAACCGCCACGGCGCCCTGCCCGGCAACCGTGACACGGTGAAGCTGCAGATGCTCCACCACATCGCCATCGTCACCCCCTCCAACCGGCAACGCTACGCCGAGCTGTACCAGAGCATCAAACTGCCCAAGCTGAGACTGGCAAACACCCGGCAGCTGCAGGCGTTCTATGCGAGTGAGGGGTTGGGTGTGGGGGTCCCGTAGCCCGGGTAAGCGAGGCGCACCCGGGGCTTGTGCCCATCGAAGCGGCTGCTCCGAAGCTCACGGTTTCCATCCGGCGATTCGACTTGCCTTGCTTCCATTTTCTCCGTCGCCCCGGGTGCGCTCCGCTTACCCGGGCTACGCTATCGGCGTTCGCCGAAGCCGTGGTCAGACGCATCGGCATCACCCGCCCAATCAGACGGAAGCAGACCCATACGCACATGACGATGGAAGGACGAATGCGGCCAGTCCGCAACCCTCGATACCCAGCCATGCTTCACGGGATTGATATGCACGTAGTCCACACAGGTCTGCAGCTGCGCTTCGCTGTGGATCGTCCGTTCCCAGTAGCGTGGCTGCCAAGGGGACCGGCCACCGGCACAAACTCTCCGGGTAAAGCCCTTCTTGATGCCCTGCCACAGGCGCGGATAGTCATCCGTATCCTCTGCCATGCGCAGCACCGCGTGCAGGTGATCGGGAAGCACCACCGCCGCGATCAGCAAGTGCGGCGTGCGGGTAGCGGCAGCTCTCCATGCGTCGCGCAACGCATCCACCTCGCGTACAAGCAGGTCGCTCCGCCTGTCGCGGAGCGTCACGGTGAAGAAGTACGTTCCACCACGAACGCGGTTGCGCCGGTAGTTGACCATCGGCCAAGCCTACGCAGCCGGCACCGGACAGCCTGTAGCCAGGCCCCCCCAAACACCCCCAGCCAAACCCCGCATTTGTAGCCCGGATAAGCGCAGCGCATCCGGGACCAGGCGATGCATCCAGCCGCGCCGAATCATCAGGCCCAGCCAATCTGTCTGAGCAGCCTTCTCCGGAAGAAAAAGCCGAGCTGGTGCCCCGCTTCTTCGATCATTGCAAACCCCGGGTGCGCTATCGCTTACCCGGGCTACAACAGCACGCGGCCATCACGTAGCCCGGATAAGCGCAGCGCATCCGGGGCCAGACTGTGTATCCAGCCGCGCCGAATCATCAGCGGCAGCCAACCTGCCCTCTCCAGAAACGAAAACGCCGGGCGAACACCCGGCCTCTTCGATCATTGTAAACCCGGGTGCGCTATCGCTTACCCGGGCTACAACGGCAGGCGACCATCATGTAGCCCGGATAAGCGCAGCGCATCCGGGAACAGGCGGTGCATCCAGCTGTGCCGAATCATCAGGCCCAGCCAATCTGTCTGAGCGGCCTTCTCCAGAAGCAAAAAAGCCGAGGAGATGCCCGGGTTCTTCGATCATTGCAAACCCCGGGTGCGCTTCGCTTACCCGGGCTACAACGGCAGGCGACCATCATGTAGCCCGGATAAGCGCAGCGCATCCGGAGCCAGGCGGTGCATCCGGCCGCGCCGGATCATCAGCCGCAACCAATCTACCCGAGCGGCCTTTCCAAGAAACAAAGAAGCCGAGCAGATGCCCGGCCTCTTCGATCATCGCAAACCCCGGGTGCGCTGTCGCTTACCCGGGCTACGTGGTGCGTGACTCAACTCATCCGCACTTGGAATAGCCACAGTTCAGGCAGGTCTGGCAGCCGTCCATGATGACCAGGGCCTTGGTGCTGCACTTGTGGCACATGCTGGCGCTGGCGGGGAAGCTGCCGTTGTCGGCTGTGGCTTCCGGGGCTTCAGAATCCACCCCTTCCCTGCCCTCCCCTTTGCTCTGCGAAAGGGAGGGGGAAACCGTCACTTCACTGTTTTTTTTTGAGCGCTCTTCAAACTGCTTGCGCTTCTCGGCGATGAGGGCGCGCTGGTGGGCGCTCATTTCCGGGTCGTGCAGCAGGCCGATGCTCTTCATGTGCTCTTCGACGATGTAGCCCAGCTCGGCCACCAGCGACGGCATGTACACGCCACCGGCCTTGAAGTAGCCGCCCTTGGGGTCGAACACGGCCTTCATCTCGTCAACGATGAAGGTCACGTCGCCGCCCTTGCGGAACACGGCGGACATGATGCGGGTCAGCGCCACGATCCACTGGAAATGCTCCATCGACTTGGAGTTGATGAAGATCTCGAACGGGCGGCGCAGCTCGTGCTCGGTGTCCTGGTTGAGCACGATGTCGTTGATGGTCACGTAGAAGGCGTGCTCCACCAGCGGCGACTTGATCTTGTAGGTGCTGCCGATCAGCACTTCGGGGCGCTCGATGCGCTCGTGCATATGCACGATGTTGTCGGTCGTGGACGCGTCCTGGGCGGTCGTGACCGGGGCGGCTTTGGCTGCGGCTTCGCGCGCCTTGTCGTCTGGCGTGACGACGGAATAGCCCTTGATTTTCTTGTCGATCTTGACGGCCATGGTACGGGTCCTGGTTATGCGTTCGGTGCGGGTTGCGGCGGCAACCCCGTCCCGGTCGGGACGGGGCGCGCGGTGCGGCTTACTTGCGGGCGGCCTTCTTGGCAGCCTTCTTCACGGCAGTGGACTTCCTGGCAACAGCCTTCTTGGCGGTTGCGGCCTTCCTGGCTACCGTCTTCTTGGTGGCTACGGCTTTCTTGGCTACCGTCTTCTTGGTGGCTGCGGCTTTCTTGGCCACCGTCTTCTTGGCGGCGGTGGCCTTCTTCACCACTTTCTTCTCGGTGGCCTTCACCGTCTTCTTGACGGCGGCGACCTTCTTGGCGGCCTTCTTCTCAACCTTCTTCACGGCCTTCTTGGCAGCGGCGGTCTTCTTGGCGACAGCCTTGCCGACCTTCTTCTCGGCAGCCTTCACCGACTTCTTCGCGGCGGCAGCTTTCTTGCTGACGGCCTTGGCCACCTTCTTCTCGGTTGCCTTGGCCGACTTCTTGGCCGCAGCGGCCTTGCCAGCAGCCTTCTTCTCGACCTTGGCCAGCGCTTTCCTGGTGGCGGCACGCTTGTCGGCACCCTTGGCCTTCAGCTCGGCGGCCTCGGCCTGGGCGTTGGCCTTGGCGGCCTCCAGCTTCTTGCGCACCGAGGACACCTTCTTCTTGACTTCCTTCTTGGCGGCAGCGGCTTTCTTGGCCACGGTCTTCTCGGCCTTCTTCACTGCCTTCTTCACCTTGGCCACCTGTTTCCTGGCGCCAGCTTCCACCTTGTGCGCACCGGTCTTGACCGCGGCAACAGCGTCGCTGGCGGTGGTGGCGATGGATTCACCCAGGTTGCTTGCGGTTTCTTTCACGTTTTCGGCAACCTGGGAAACGGTCGCAGTCACACCATTACCATTGCTCATAGAGCCCTCCTCAGGGCATCGGGTCTGTAACGCTGGCGATGCTATATCGAAGCGGTGCAACGTGGAACAAACGCGCAGCGAACCGATGACGCTGGCTGCTGGCCAAGCCACCCGGCCTGATGGCCGGGGGCAGTTGCGACAGGCTGCTCAGAACTTGCCGTAGTAGCCTTCCTTGAGGGCGTCGAACAGGTTGGCGGCGGTGTGCATCTCGCCGTCGTACTCGATCTGCTCGTTGCCCTTGACCTCCACCACCTGGCCGTCTTCCAGCTCGAAGCGGTAGGTGGTGTTCTCCAGGTCCGTTTCCTTCACCAGCACGCCCTGGAAGGCAGCCGGGTTAAAGCGGAAGGTGGTGCAGCCCTTCAGGCCCTTTTCGTGGGCGTAACGGTAGATGTCCTTGAACTGCTCGTACGGGTAGTCGGTGGGGACGTTGGCGGTCTTGGAGATCGAGCTGTCCACCCACTTCTGCGCGGCGGCCTGCACGTCAACGTGCTCCTTCGGCGAGATGTCGTCGGCGCTGATGAAGTAGTCCGGCAGCTGCGCGGCGGCATCCTCGGAGAACGGCATGGCCTGCGGGTTGATCAGCTCGCGGTAGGCCAGCAGCTCGAAGGAGAACACGTCCACCTTCTCCTTGGACTTCTTGCCTTCGCGGATCACGTTGCGGCTGTAGTGGTGCGCGAACGAGGGCTCGATGCCGTTGGAGGCATTGTTGGCCAGCGACAGGCTGATGGTGCCGGTCGGGGCGATGGAGCTGTGGTGGGTGAAGCGCGCGCCCACCTTGGACAGTTCCTCCACCAGCTCCGGGGCCACGCTGGCCACGCGCTGCATGTAGCGGCTGTAGCGGGCGTGCAGCACCTTGCCGGTGATCTTCTGGCCGATCTTCCAGCCGTCCTTCTTCATTTCCGGGCGCTGGCGCAGCATGGCGGCGGTGACCTGGAACTCCTCGTCCATGATCGGCGCGGCGCCCTTCTCGCGGGCCAGCTCCAGGCCGGTTTCCCAGCCGGCCACGGCCATGTCGCGGGCGATGGCTTCGGTGAACTCGCACGATTCGGCCGAGCCGTACTTCATGCGCAGCATGG
>DCXY01000022.1 GCA_002329155.1 Stenotrophomonas sp. UBA2124
GCAGGTGGTCTTGCCGGCGCCGTTGGGGCCAAGCAGGCCGACCACTTCACCGGCATCCAGGGTGAGCTCGAAGTCCTTGACGACCTCACGGTTCTTGTAGCGCTTGCGCAGGCCTTTGGCGACGAGCATTACTTCTTGTCTCCCTGCTTGGCGGCTGGCGCAGCCGGTGTGGCGGGTGCAGCCGCTGCGGCGCCCTTGTTCTTGGGCTGGATGACGGTACGCACGCGGGTGCCGTCGCCACCGCTCTGCATGCTGCCGCTGCGGGTGTTGTAGGTCATGCGCTGGCCGGTGTTGGTGCCGCGCTCGGATTCGACGTGGTAATTGCCGGTGAGCACGATCACTTCGCTGTTGACGTTGTAATCCATGCTGTCGGCCTTGGCGTTCATCCAGGTGTTGTCGTCCATCTGCTGTTTCAGCGTGGCCTGCTTGCCGCCCAGGATCACCCGTTCGGTTTCGCCGTTCTTCTGGACGATGTCGGCCGTGTCGGCATGGATTTCCAGCGTGCCCTGGGTGATGACCACGTTGCCGCTGAAACGGCACTTGCCGTTGTCACTGAAGTCGCAATCGTTGTGATTGGCGTCAATGGTCATCGGCTGGTTGCGGTCCGAGGCCTTGGACCACGCCAGCCCCGGAGCGAGCAGGGCGGCGAGCAGGGTGATCGACGCGAGCTTAGTGGGCAGCATTGGGTTCATAGCGGGTCTTGACCTGGGAGAGGAGGGAGTACTGCTGTGTCTTGAGGTTGGCGCGGAAGCCGACACCGGTCTGGTGCAGGCCCGGGCGGGTCATGGTGACACGGCTGGTGGTGCGGGCCAGGTTCTGGTCGGGGAAAACATCCAGCGCGTCGGTGCGGAAAGTGGTGGGCGGGGTCTTGCCGTCCTTGGGGCTGTCACCGGCGACATTGCCGCGCAGGCGCAACTCTTCGCCCTTGGGGCTGACCCAGCCGGTGTCGGCCTGCATTTCCCAATGCTGGCCGCTGTCGCTGGGCATCAGGAACACCGGTTTGGTGATGGTGGAGGTCTGGTCGGCGCGGTTGCGGGCCATGGCCGGCGCACGCAGGGTCACCGATTCCTTGCCGTCCTTGTCCAGGCTGATGATCTCGAAATTTCCCAGCACGAAATCGTTCACGCCTTCCTGTGGCGCCTCCGGCACGCGGTTGGCGCGGTTGCGCCAGGCGGATATGCCGCTGATCAGTGCGGCCGCCAGCAGGGCAATGCCGAGCACGCTGCGCCAGTTCATCGTGAATACTCCATCAGGACGGCTTCAATTCTGCCCTGCGCGGCCAGCAGCACGTCGCACAGTTCGCGCGCTGCGCCACGGCCACCCTTGGCGCGGGTCTGCCAGTGCACGCGCTCGGCGATCCACGGGTGGGCGTCGGCCGGTGCCACCGCAAGGCCCACCGCGCCCAGCGGTGCCAGATCGGGCAGGTCATCACCCAGGAAGGCCACCTGGTCCAGGCCGATGCCGTGCTGTTCGCACAGGGCGCGCACGCTGCCCAGTTTGTCGCCCACCGCGATCTGGGTGTCGATGCCCAGGTCCGCGCCACGCTTCTGCGCTGACAGGCTGTTGCGGGCGGTGATCAGCACCGGGTGGATGCCGTGCTTCTGCAGCAGCTTCAGGCCCAGCCCGTCCTGCACGTAGTACGCCTTGCTTTCGTTGCCGGCGTGGTCGTAATACAGCCGACCATCAGTCAGGGTGCCGTCCACGTCGAAGCAGGCCAGCCGTATGCGGGCGGCGGTGGCGTGCAGGGACGCGGGCAGGTGGTCCAGCGGCGAGTAGGGCATCAGCGGGTGGGGTCCGGAACGGTGGGGCGTGAACAGGGGATTGTGCGGGGTTTAAACCACTTTTGCCCGCAACAGGTCATGAATGTTCAGGGCGCCGACGGGCCTGTGATCGCCATCAACCACGATAAGGCCATTGATCTTGTGCTTTTCCAGCAGGCGCGCGGCTTCCACGGCCAGCTGGTCGGCGCCGATGGTACGGGGATTGTGGGTCATCACCTCGGCGATGCCGGCCGCGCGCACGTCCAGATCGGTATCCAGCGCGCGGCGCAGGTCACCGTCGGTGAACAGGCCGGTCAGGCGGCCGTCGGCATCGACCACGGCGGTCATGCCCAGGCGCTTGCGGCTCATTTCCATCAGCGCCTGGCTGAGGCTGGCGTCCTGCGGCACGCAGGGCAGGTCGTCGCCGCTGTGCATCACGTCGGTGATGTGCAGCAGCAGGCGGCGGCCCAGGCTGCCGGCGGGGTGGGAGCGGGCAAAGTCGTCGGCGGTGAAGCCGCGCGCGTCCAGCAGGGCCACGGCCAGCGCATCGCCCATCGCCAGCGAGGCGGTGGTGCTGGAGGTGGGGGCCAGCGCCAGCGGGCAGGCCTCGTGGTCCACGTTCACGTCCAGGTGCACGTCGGCAGCCCGGGCCAGGCTGGACTGCGGCTTGCCGGTCATGGAGATCAACGGGTTGCCCTGGCGCTTGAGCACCGGCAGCAGCATCAGCACTTCGTCCGATTCGCCCGAATAGGACAGGGCCAGCACCACGTCGTCCTCGGTGATCATGCCCAGGTCGCCATGGCCGGCTTCGCCCGGGTGCACGTAGAAGGAGGGGGTGCCGGTGGAGGCCAGGGTGGCGGCAATCTTGCGCGCGATATGGCCGGACTTGCCCATGCCGGTGGTGACCACGCGGCCACGCGAGCCCAGCACCAGGCGGCAGGCAGCGGCAAATTCGGCGCCGATGCGGTCACGCACGCGGTTCAGCTCGTCGCGCTCGATCTCCAGCACACGGCGGCCGCTGGCCACCAGGTCGTCATCGTGCAGGGTATCGAGGGAAAGCGGGGAAGCAGCCATGCGGACGCCACTCGGGATAGTAGAATGGACGTTCATTTTATTAGGAAAGTGCTTTGGACGCCGAGACCATCCGAAACCTGATCGAGACCGGCCTGCCGGGCGCCCGTGCCGAGGTGCTGGGTGAAGACGGCGTGCACTTCGAGGCTCGGGTGGTCTGCGAGGCTTTCACGGGCAAGCCGCTGCTGGCCCGCCACCGCATGGTGAACGCCACGGTCAAGGCGCAGCTGGACAGTGGCCAGCTGCACGCGCTGGCACTGACCACCCTTACTCCGGGCGAAGCCGGCTGAGCCGGCTCCCTTCAACCTTTTACTGGCCTTCAATACATGGCAAAAATCGTAGTCACCGGCGGCAAGGCGCTGAACGGTGAGGTTCATATCTCCGGCGCCAAGAACGCCGTCCTGCCGATTCTGTGCGCCACCCTGCTGGCCGATGCGCCGGTGGAAATCACCAACGTGCCGCATCTGCACGACGTGATCACCACCGTGAAGCTGCTCGGCGAGCTGGGTGCCAAGGTCACCATCGACCAGGGGACGCTGTCGCGCGGCAGCGCGGTGGTGGTGGACCCGCGCACGGTCAACCAGCATGTGGCGCCGTACGAGCTGGTCAAGACCATGCGCGCCTCGGTGCTGGTGCTTGGGCCGCTGCTGGCCAAGTACGGCAAGGCGGAAGTCTCGCTGCCGGGCGGTTGCGCCATCGGCTCGCGCCCGGTGGACCAGCACATCAAGGGCCTGCAGGCGCTGGGTGCGGAAATCAGCGTGGAAAACGGCTTCATCAAGGCGCATATGGATGGCCGTTTGAAGGGCGGGCGCTATACCTTCGACATGGTCAGCGTCACCGGCACCGAGAACGTGCTGATGGCCGCGGTGCTGGCCGAAGGCACCACCGTGCTGGAGAACGCGGCGATGGAGCCGGAAGTCTCCGACCTGGCGCACTGCCTGATCGCGCTGGGCGCGAAGATCGAAGGCATCGGCACCGCGCGGCTGGTGATCGAAGGCGTCGAGCGCCTGCATGGCGGCCGCCATGCGGTGCTGCCGGACCGTATTGAAACCGGCACCTTCCTGGTGGCCGCGGCGATGACCGGTGGCCGCATCGTGGCCCGCAACGCGCGCCCGGACACCATGGACGCGGTGCTGCAGAAGCTGGTGGAGGCAGGTGCGGAGGTCAGTACCACCGAGGACAGCATCACCCTGGACATGCATGGCAAGCGGCCCAAGGCGGTGAACATCACCACCGCGCCGCACCCGGCGTTCCCCACCGACATGCAGGCGCAGTTCATGGCCCTGAACTGCGTGGCCGACGGCGTGGGCGTGATCAAGGAAACCATCTTTGAGAACCGCTTCATGCACGTCAACGAACTGCTGCGACTGGGCGCGGACATCCAGATCGAAGGCAACACCGCCATCGTGCGCGGCGCCGAGAAGCTCAGCGGTGCGCCGGTGATGGCCACCGACCTGCGTGCCTCGGCGTCGCTGATCCTGGCCGGCCTGATGGCCGATGGCGACACCACCATCGACCGCATCTACCACCTTGACCGCGGCTACGAGAACATCGAGGAAAAGCTTGGTGCGCTCGGGGCCGGCATCCGGCGCGTGGCATGATTCTCAAGGGCCGCTTCAGCCCGCGCCGCAAAGCGTTGCTGGCACTGGTGCTGCTGGCCCTGGCCTGGCTGGGCTGGGGCTGGTACAGCGGCGTTGCCATCACCCAGGGCGTGGAGAAGGAGCAGATGGACTGGAACGGCGATGGCCAGGTCAGCCGTGACGAGTTCCTGCAGGCGTTCTATGCGGTCAGCGTCAAGGACAGTGTGGAAGGCAACCGCCACTGTCGTAGTTTCATCTGGCGCAGCAGCGGCGAGGAGTTCCGCCGCGACTGCCGTACGGTGTTCAACAAGGAAAAAGCCTCCGATTAAGGAGGCTTTTTCCTTCCACACAGCTGCCTTTGGCTCAGTGTGACCAGGAGGTCATCTGCAGCGTGATGGTGTCGCTGCCGTTCTCGCGCTGCACCAGCTTCACTGGTGCCGGGATGCCTGCCACCACCCATGCCAGGGTCTGCTTGGCGGCGGTGCCCTGGGACACCTTGGTGGCGTCATAGGCCTTGCCGTCAATGGTGATGCGCTCGCGGCCTACCACACTGTAGTTCATCTGCCGTGCGCGGCCGTTTTCGACCATACGGTAGGACAGCGGCCGGCCTGCCGGCACGTCGCGCGCCAGTGCCAGATTGATCAGCAGTGCGTCCATGTCGCCGCTCTGCAGGCGTACCGGGCCGGTACGGCTGGGCTTGACGTCACCGGTCCAACGCACCTGGCCGTTGGCCCAGTCATAGCGGGTGGTAATGCTGCGCTTGATCGAGGCGTAGCTGGTCTTGTCGCTGCCGCCCAACGGCAGGAAATGGTTGCCCCTTTCCTGGAACACGGTGGCCTGGCTCAGGCTGGCCACCATGTGGTCCAAAGTCATCAGGTACATCCAGTTGCCGTTGCTTGCTGGCGTCACGGTCATGCGGGCGGTCGCGCTGATGCCTTTATAGCTGGCGTTGTAACGGCCATCGAAGCGTTGCACCGCAGCGTCCGCGGGCAGGGCGTGGCCCAGCAGCAGTGCGGTTGCCATGGCGAGCGTCGACAGGCGGGCGGTGGTGTTCAAGCGGTCCTTCCTTGGTGGATGACGGGTTGGTGGGGGAGGAATTGTAGGCTCAGTGGATCGACTTGATGGTCAGGTCCAGCGCATCCTTGCCGTCCTCGCGCTGCAGCAGGCGCGCCGGAACCGGCATGCCGGGGACGATCCAGGCAATCTGCTCCTTGTTGCCGTCCACGCGCGAAACCTTGGTGGCTTCCTGGCTCTTGCCGTCCACGGTGACGTTCTCCTTGCCCAGCACCCGGTAGGTCATCGACTTGGTGCGGCCGTCATCCACCATGCGGTAGCTCAGTGGCTTGCCGGCGGCCAGGTCACGGGCGATGGCCAGATTGATCAACAGCGCGTCCATGTCGCCTGCGCGCAGGCGGATCGGCCCGCTGCGGTCGGCCTTTACGTCGCCGGTCCAGGTGGCCAGGTTGGTGTTCCAGTCATAACGGGCGTCCACCTGCTTGCGCTTGACCAGCAGCACCGAGCGGTCGTGGCTGGTGAGCGGGCGCAGCTTGCCGGCCTGCTCCTCGAACACGGTGCTCTGACTCAGGTCGGCCAACTGGTTCTTGATCTGCATGCTGTAGCGCCAGCGGTTGCCCGACTCACTTGCCAGGGTCATCACGCCATTGGCCTGCATGCCCATGTAGCTGGCCTGGTAGTTGGCGGTGAATGGCTCCAGAGCCAAGGCTGGCAGGCTGGCCAGGGCCAGCGCGGCGGCAGCGGCGATGCGGAGGGGGCTCGCGAAGTTCTTCATGCTCAGGCTCCTTGGTATTCGGTCAGGCGCAGGTCGATCTCGTCCTGGCCATCCTTGCGTTGCAGGATGCGCACCGGCGTGGGTACACCGTTTGCGATCCACAGGATCATTTCGTCGTTGCCACCGTTGGTACGGTACACGCGCAGGGCGTCGTAGCTCAGGTCGCCGACCTGCACGTTCTCGGTGGCATCGGCGGCGCGGTAGTCGTGCTGGCGCACGCGGCCGACATCGACATAGCGGTAATGCAGGGGCTGCCCGGGGCGGGCGTCGCGCATCAAGGACAGGTTGAGCAGCAGCGCGCTCTGGTCGCCGCGCTGCAGCGGAATGGGCTGCTGGCGCTCCTTCTTCAGGTCGCCCTGCCACTGCGCGGTGCCGGCCTGCCAGTTGTAGGTGCCGGTTACCTTCTTGCCCAGGAACAGGGCCTTCTTCACCGTGCTCTGGCTCAGCGGGGTGTAGACGCTGCCCTCGTTGTTGAACACCGTGCTCTGCTCGATGTTCAACCCCAGCACGCTGGCGAAGCCGCGCTTGCCGCGCACGGCCATGTCGATGCGCCACTGGCTGCCGTCGGTGTGGCTGACGCGCATGGTGGCATCACCGGCCTCCTTGCCCTTGTAGAAGGCCTGATAGGAGGCCACGAAAGGCTCCAGCGCGGGCGGTGTCCATTCCATGGCCGGCAGCACCATGGCTGCCGGTGCCGGTGCCGGTGCCGCTGCTGGCGGCACGGCGTCGGCCTGCGACGGATGCTCCTGCGCATGGGTCGCCGCTGCGGTCAGCAGGGCGGTCAACACCAGCAGTTTGATGGGTGCGGGAGTCATGCGAGGCAATGGCCGGTGGGGAGGGGATAGGATCATGCCGGTTCGCAGGTCATCAGCACGTAAGGATCAGCGGACCAGCTTTCCTGCGGAATCTAGGCGCAGGGGGCTGAGCAGTGACTGACCATCCAGCTGGATGATGCCTCCCTGTTCAGCTAGTCGCCCGGTGGACAGCAGCTGCACGGTCGCCAGCAGCAGCGGGTGTTCCACGGCCAGCACGCGCTCGGCGAGGGTTTCGGCGCTGTCGCCGGGCAATACCGGCACCCGCGCCTGCGCGATCACCGTGCCGGCATCCAGTTCAGGTACGACGAAGTGCACGCTGGCGCCATGTTCGGCATCCCCGGCCTCGATGGCGCGGGCATGGGTGTGCAGGCCCTTGTGCAGGGGCAGCAGGGACGGGTGGATATTGACCAGGCGGCCATTGAAACGCTGCACGAAGCCGGCACCAAGGATGCGCATGTAGCCCGCGCAGACCACCCAGTCCGGCTGGCAGGTGGCCACGGCGTCGCCCAGTGCGGCGTCGAATGCCTCGCGGCTTTCGAAATCCTTGGGCGAGCGGCCCCAGCGCAGGTCAGCGGGCACCTTGTCCAGTGCGGCGGCAGCGGGTTTGTCTGACAGCACGCCGACGATATCGGCCTGCAGCTGGCCGCTGGCGATGCCGTCCAGCAGGCATTGCAGGTTGCTGCCGCGGCCCGAGGCCAGTACGGCGATGCGCGCGCGACGGCTCATCGGCTGGCCGCCCGGCGTGCCAGCGGCCACACCAGCAGGCTGCCCAGCGTGGCCAGCAGCATGTCGGCATGCGCGTCCCAGCTGTCGCCCTGCTGGCCGTTGTAGGCCTCGGCGGCTTCCGGGGACATGGTCAGGGCGATGCCCCATTCCAGCCATTCGTAGAGCAGGCTGGAGCACATCACCAGCATCACCGCCAAGGTGAAGGCATGGCCGATGCGCAGCGAGGGCCAGGCATGGCGGGCCAGCTGCACCAGCGCAGGGGTGAAGCAGACGCCGTACAGGAAGTGGATGAGGCGGTCGAAATGGTTGCGGTGCCAGCCGAAGGCTGCATCCGGCGACCAGCCGACCAGTGCCTGCAACCAGGCGTCATAAGGCACGTTGGAGTACAGCCAGCGTGCGGCGATGCAGTGGATGGCGATGAAGCCGCAGATCGCGGCAAAGGCGCCGTTGCCCAGGCGCCAGCGGCGGTCAACCCGCCACAGCGCGGCCAAGCCCAGCACGGTCAGCGAGCTGTGCAGGGCCTGTTCCAGCGGCCACAGCGGCTTGATCCAGGTGGCCGCGAACACGGCCAGCACACCGATGAACGCGGCTTTCTTGGTGAGCGTCATGCGCGGCGCTCTCAGCCGATGTGGACGCGCTCGCCGCCGGTTGCTGGTACCACTTCGCCGATCTGCCAGTGCGCCAGCTCCAGCGCGTCCAGTGCGCTGTTGATCTCGCCCACCTGGTCGGCCGGCACCAGCAGCACGAAGCCGATGCCGCAGTTGAAGGTGCGCCACATCTCGCTGTCGGCCACATTGCCTTCGCGCTGCAGCCACTGGAACACCGGCGGCAGCGTCCAGCTGCTGGCGTCGATGGTCAGGCCCAGACCTTCAGGCACCACGCGGATGATGTTCTCGGTCAGGCCGCCACCGGTGATGTGAGCCATGCCGTGGATGGCCGCACCGTGGCTCTTGAGCAGCGACAGCAGCGGCTTGACGTACAGGCGGGTGGGGGCCATCAGCGCGTCCACCAGCTTCACGCCGTCCTCCAGCACCACGTCGGTGGGGCTGCCGGCGCGCTCGTAGATGCGGCGCACCAGCGAGTAGCCGTTGGAATGGGGGCCGGAGGAGGCGATGCCGATCAGCACGTCACCCTGCTGCACGGCCGAGCCGTCCTTCAGCTCGCTCTTTTCCACGGCGGCCACGGTGAAGCCGGCCAGGTCGTATTCGCCCGGGGCGTACATATCGGGCATTTCGGCGGTTTCGCCGCCGATCAGCGCGCAACCGGCCTCGGTGCAGCCATTGGCGATACCACCCACCACCGCGGCGGCGGTGTCGATATCGAGCTTGCCGGTGGCGAAGTAATCCAGGAAGAACAGCGGCTCGGCACCCTGTACCAGCACGTCGTTGACGCACATAGCGACCAGATCGATGCCGATGGTGTCATGGCGGCCCAGCTGCTGGGCCAGCTTCAGCTTGGTGCCCACGCCGTCCGTGCCGGACACCAGCACCGGCTCGCGGTACTTGTTGGACAGGTCGAACAGGGCGCCGAAGCCGCCCAGCCCACCCATCACCTCGGGGCGGAAGCTGCGCTTCACCAGCGGCTTGATGCGCTCCACCAGTTCATTGCCCGCGTCGATGTCGACGCCGGCGTCACGGTAGGTGAGGGGAGAGTTGGCGGAAGTCGGGGTGCTGGTCACGGTCGGCTGCGCTGGCGGGGTGAACGTGACATTTTAACAGGCCACGTTGGCGCCAAGGCCGCATTCGGGCAACAATTCCCTCTGGAACCGTCGAGCAATGGAATCTTCAATGCGTCGCAGCCTGGTCACAATCCTGTTTCTGGCGTTTTTCCTGCCCATGGGCGGGGCGCTGGCCCAGTCCGGCATGCGCACCGAGGGCGATGTCGCCAACGCCAAGGGCACGTATGAGGCCGAGGTGCCGGTCAACAGCCAGAGTGACGCCGACCGTGGCGGGGCGCTGGCGCGCGCGCTGGGCGCGGTGCTGGGCAAGCTGTCCGGCGACCGCAGCGCGATGACCCGTCCGGGCGTGGCGCAGGCGCTGCGCGGGGCCAAGGACATGGTGGAGAGCTACGACTACCGCCAGGACCAGAGCGTGGCCGCCAGCGGCGCGCCAAGCTACCGCACCATGCTGGTGGCGCGTTTCCGCCAGGACGACGTGGATGGGCTGGTGGCGGCGCTGGGCCTGCCGGTGTGGCCGCAGCCGCGCCCCAAGCCGGTGCTGTGGCTGGCCATTGACGACGGCAGCGGCCCGCGCCTGGTCGGTACCCAGCAGGCCAATGCCGCGCGCCCGGTGCTGGACCGTGCCGTTGACCGTGGCTACCGCCTGGGCCTGCCGGCCGGCGGTGCCGCCGAGCAGGCACTGGTGGGCGCCATCTGGCGCCAGGACACCGCCGCCGTGGCCCGCGCCTCCTCGCGCTATGCCCCGCCGATGCAGCTGGTGGGCAAGCTGTACCGCGCCAAGAGCGGCGGCTGGCAGGCCGACTGGGTGTTTGTGGACAACGGCCGCGAGCTTTCCAAGTGGACCACCCGCGAAGGCGACGCCCGCCACGCCATGTCCGGTGGTGCCGATGGTGCCGCCGACGCGCTGGTGCGCCGCTATGCCAAGGCGCCGGTTGCAGGCGCCGCCGGCGTCTACCGCATCGGGGTAAGTGGCATCCATGGTGCCGATGACTACCTGCGCCTGGCTGCCGCGCTGCAGGGTGTGCCGGTGGTCAAGTCGATCATCCCGGTGCGTGCCAGTGCCGACCGCCTGGAGCTGGATGTGGAGCTGCTGACCGGCCTGCCCGGCCTGAACCGCATGCTGGGCCAGAATTCGGCGCTGCAGCCGGTGATGCCTGCCGACAATGAGGGCGATGCACCGGTGATCGGTGGGAATGTCGTGGGCAGTGGCACCGCCGAGTACAGGATCCGATGAGCGCAGTCGCCCCTGAAGCGGAAATCGCGCTGTTCCTGCGCCGCCTGAAATGGGTGGTGCTGGGCGCGTTCGGCTTGTGGGTGGTGTGGCTGCTCGCCCCCATCCTCACCCCTTTCGTGATCGCGCTGATGCTGGCCTGGCTGGGCGACCCGCTGGTGGACCGGCTGGAAGCCAGTGGCCGCTCGCGCAATACGGCGGTGATCCTGGTGTTCGTGCTGATGAGCCTGCTCATCGCGCTGGCGCTGCTGATCCTTGTGCCAATGATCCAGCGCCAGATCGCCACTTTGTTGGCCGCACTGCCGCAGGCCCAGCAGTGGGTGCTGGGCACCGCGCTGCCGTGGCTGGAAGCCAAGACCGGCGTGCAGATCATGGCGTGGCTGGAGCCGGATCGGCTGATCGAGTGGGTGCGCAGCCACTGGCAGCAGGCCGGCGGCGCGGCGACGACGCTGTTCGGTTACCTGTCGCGCTCGGGCTTCGCGATGGTGGCCTGGGTGGTCAACCTGGCGTTGATGCCGATCCTGACGTACTACTTTCTTCGCGACTGGGACAAGCTGGTCGAGCGCGTGGCCGCCACCATTCCGCGCAATCACATCGAAGTGGTCTCGCGTCTGGCGCGAGAATCCAACGACGTGCTGGGTGCCTTCATCCGTGGCCAGATCGCGGTGATGATCGCGCTGGGCATCGTCTACGCCGCGGGCCTGAGTCTGGCCGGCCTCAACCTGGGCCTGTTGATCGGCCTGGTGGCAGGCCTGATCAGCTTCATTCCCTATCTGGGCGCGACCACCGGCGTGGTGCTGGCCGTGCTGGCGGCACTGGTGCAGTCGCAGGGTTTGGACCTGAAGCTGCTGGTGCTGGTGGGCGTGGTGTTCACCGTCGGCCAGCTGCTGGAAAGCTATGTGCTGACCCCGCGCATCGTTGGCGACAAGATCGGCCTGCATCCGGTGGCGGTGATCTTCGCGGTGATGGCCGGTGGCCAGCTGTTCGGCTTCCTCGGCATGCTGCTGGCGCTGCCGGCGGCGGCGGTGATCAACGTGCTGCTGCGCTACGCGCACGAGCGTTACCGCCAGAGTGAACTGTATGCCGGCCACGGGCCGACGATCGTGCTGGACCCGCGCGGTGAAGCTCCTACGGAGCTGGTCATCGTGCCGAAGGATGTTGAACCGAAGTGAGTGTGCCGCAGTTGCCGCTGGCCTTGCGTTACCCGCCAGACCAGCGTTTTGAAACCTATATCGGTGCGCCCGAAGGCGCGCTGGCCCAACTGCGCGCGCTGGCCGTGGGCAGCAACCACGACTGGGTGTTTCTGGCCGGTGCCGGTGGTACGGGCAAGACCCATCTGTCGCTGGCGACCTGCGCGGCGGCATTGGAAGCAGGGCGTCGCCCCGCCTACCTGCCATTACAGGCGGCAGGCGCCCGGTTGGGCGAGGCGCTGGAGGCGCTGGAAGGCCATGACGTGGTGGCGCTGGACGGGCTGGAATACGTGGCCGGCCGCCGTGAGCAGGAAGTCACCCTGTTCGAGTTCCACAACCGCGCCCGCGCCGCCGATGTGACCTTGCTCTATACCGCGCGCTGCACGCCGGATGCGCTGGGGCTGGTGCTGCCGGACCTGCGCTCGCGGCTGTCGCAGTGCGGGCGGATCATGCTCGACCCGCTGGATGACGAAGGCCGCGAAGCGGTGCTGCGCGAACGTGCGGTGCGGCGTGGCCTGGTGATGGACGAAGCGACGATGGCGTGGCTGCTGACCCGCAGCGGGCGTGACCTCAGTGGTCTGGTGGATCTGCTGGAACGGCTGGACCGCGAATCGCTGGCGGCCAAGCGCCGCATCACCGTGCCCTTCCTCAAGCGCGTGCTGGAAGCCGGCCCGGACGGCAAGCCGGCAGACCGCTGAGCGCACGGTCACACCCGGCAGGGCAGCACCGCCATTGGGGTGGTTTCAGTGTGCGGTGGCTCAGTGTGCGGCGCGTAGCTGCGCATCCAACTGCTGAAGGCGTTCGGGCGTGCCCACATCGGTCCAGCGGCCCTGGTGGTGCTGGCCACTG
Source organism: Stenotrophomonas sp. UBA2124 (assembly GCA_002329155.1). Taxonomy (GTDB): domain Bacteria; phylum Pseudomonadota; class Gammaproteobacteria; order Xanthomonadales; family Xanthomonadaceae; genus Stenotrophomonas. The sequence continues at coordinate 12,690 of DCXY01000022.1, forward strand.
ATGCCGCCGTGCTTCATCGCCGCGCGCAGCAGCGGCGCCAGCTTGAAGCGTGGCGGCTCCTGACGACTGCCTTCGGCATCGCCAATCACCGTGCGCCAGTCATGCAGCAGCGCCGGCGTGTACACACCGATACCGGCAAAGGTCAGGTGTGTACCGTCGGCATCGTCGTGCAGCAGGCCGTCATCGCCCAGTACGAAATCACCGCGCGGGTTGTGCGCGGGGTTGTCCACCATCACCAGATGCGCCAGCCCCTGCGGTTGTGCAGGCAACTGCGCGAAATCGAAATCACTCCAGATGTCGCCATTGACCGCGATGAAGGGCGCATCGCCCAGCAGCGGCAGCGCGTTGCTCATGCCGCCGCCGGTTTCCAGCGGCGTGGGGCCTTCGTAGCGGTAATGCAGTTGCAGGCCCCATCGGCTGCCGTCGCCCAGCTGCTGCGGGAACTGATCGGCCAGCCAGCTGGTGTTGATCACCACCTCGCCGATGCCCAGCGCAGCCAGGCGCTGCAGATGCCATTCGATCAGCCGCGTGCCACCCACCTGCAACAGCGGCTTGGGCGTGTGGTCGGTGAGCGGACGCATGCGCTCGCCCAGCCCCGCCGCGAAGATCAGAGCCTTCATCATGCGCCAGCCTTGGCAGCCAGCGCCGGTTTGATGCGCAGTTGGAGCAGCGCATGCAGCGGCGCCAGTTCGGCATGGCGGGGCAGCACTTCATCCAGATACTGGATGAAGCGCGGCGCATCGGCGAAATAGTGCGGCTTGTTGTCGCGGTCACGCAGGCGCACGAACAGGCCAAGAATCTTCAGGTGGCGCTGCACGCCCATCCAGTCGGCATCGCGCAGAAACTGCGGCCATGGACGCACCGGCAGGCCGGCTTCCAGCGCCCGCGCGTGATAACGCGCCAGCCAGCCGTCCACACGTTCCAGCGGCCAGCTGAGGAAGGCGTCCTTGAACAGGCTCACCGGGTCGTAGGCAATCGGCCCGCGCACCAGGTCCTGAAAATCCAGCACCGCCAGCGCATCGCCCACCGGCATCAGGTTGCGCGGCATGAAATCGCGGTGGGTCAGCACCTGCGGCTGGTTGAGCGCGTTGTCCATCAGCCGGCGCTGCACCAGCTGCAGCTGCTCGATTTCAGCGCAATCCAGCGTGAGGCCAAGGTGGTGGCGCAGGAACCATTCGTCGAACAGGCCCGCGTCACGCTGCAGCAGCGCCTCGCCAAAACTGCCCAGGCCTTCCGGCACCGGAATGGCCTGCAGGCGGATCAGCTGGTCGAACGCCGCTTCAAACCACGCATCGGCATTGGCGTCATCGATGCAGCGGGCCAGCGTCGGCACGCCCAGGTCTTCCAGCAACAGGAAACCATTGCCCAGATCACGCGCCAGCACCTGCGGCACGCGCACGCCGTTGGGGGCCAGCAGGTCGTGCATGCGCAACCACGGGCGCACGTCTTCCAGCCCCGGCGGTGAGTCCATCACGATGTGGCTGCCGCCCGCGCCGCTGCTGCGCCAGTAGCTGCGGAAACCCGCATCGACCGAGGCGCGCTCCAGCGTGGCGGCAGGGTCGTGCAGGGCACCGCGCGCCCACTGCAGGCGCTGTTCGGTACGGGAAGGGTCGGAAGCGGGATCGGTCATGAACGGCTACGCCAATGCCGCGCCACAGGCGCGTGCAATCAAGGAAAGAAGGGTTCAGCGTTTGCCGCTGATCAGGCGCAGCACGGCGAGGATGGCGATGGCGCCCAGAATCGCGCCGACAAAACCTGCCGGCTCGCCTGCCGTATACCAGCCCATTTCGCGCCCGAACCAGCCGGCGAACACCGCGCCGCCAATGCCGAGCACGATGGTCAGCAGGCAGCCCATGCGGTTGTTGCCGGGCATGAAGAAGCGCCCCAGCAGGCCGACGAAGAAGCCGATCAGGATGATGTACAGCCAGCTGTCGCTGCCAAACAGTCCGCTCATGTGCCTGCCCGCCAAAAGAAAGACGCAGCCTAGCAAGGCCAGGCTGCGTCCGTCATCAGGCGCTCAGCGCGCCGGTTGCCAGCGGCTCAGCAGCAGCCGTGGCCGCCGTGGCGGGTGCCGCTGTCGGCATGCACCTTCGAGCCGCTGGTTTCACCACGCAGGCTGGCGGCGTGGTGGTCGAACAGCACCTTGGAAACGCAGGCGGTGACGCGCTTGCCCATCGGGATGTGCAGGAACTCGTTGGGGCCGTGTGCGTTGGAATGCGGGCCAAGCACGCCGGTGATCATGAACTGCGCGCCGGGGAACTTCTCGCCCAGCATGCCCATGAACGGGATCGAGCCGCCTTCACCCATGTACATGGCCGGCTTGCCGAAGAAGGCCTGGCTGGCGTCGTCGATGGACTTCTCCAGCCACGGCGCCATCGCCGGGGCGTTCCAGCCGGTGGAGGCCTTCTCCAGCTCCAGGGTAACGTGCGCGCCGTTCGGCGGATCACGCAGCAGCGCTTCCTTGAGCATCTCGCCGCAGGCCTTGCCATTGGCGGTCGGCGGCAGGCGCAGCGACAGCTTCACCGCCGTTTCCGGGCGCAGCACGTTGCCGGCCGATTCCAGCGGCGGCATGCCACCGATGCCGGTCACCGACAGGGCAGGGCGCCAGGTGCGGTTGAGCACCAGCTCGGTCAGGTCCTCGCTCATCGGCTTGAGGCCATCGACCAGCGGGAACTTGTCGAAGATGGCGGTATCGACCACCTCGGCGGCGCGCTTGGCCTGTTCCATGCGCTCGGCAGGAACCTCGGTGTGCAGGCCTTCAAGCAGGATGCGGCCGGTCTTCTCGTCCTCGATGCGCGACAGCAGCTGGCGCAGCAGGCGGAAGCTGGACGGCACCACGCCGGAGGCGTCGCCAGAGTGCACGCCCTCGTTGAGCACCTTCACGGTGAAGTTGCCGCCGGTGAGGCCACGCAGCGAGGTGGTGCACCACAGCTGGTCATAGTTGGCGCAGCCCGAGTCCAGGCACACCACCAACGACGGCTGGCCGATGCGGTCGGCCAGATGGTCCACGTAGGCCGGCAGGTCGTAGGAGCCGGATTCCTCGCAGGCTTCGATCAGGATCACGCAGCGGGCGTGCGGCAGGCCCTGTTCCTGCAGCGCCAGCACGGCGGCCAGCGAGCCGAAGATGGCATAGCCGTCATCGGCGCCACCGCGGCCGTACAGCTTGTCGCCACGCAGCACCGGCTTCCACGGGCCGAGGTCATCGTCCCAGCCGGTCATTTCCGGCTGCTTGTCCAGGTGGCCGTAGAGCAGCACGGTGTCGTCGCCGGTTTCTTCGCCAGTGGCCGGGATTTCCAGGAAAATCAGCGGGGTACGGCCTTCCAGACGAACCACCTCGACCTTCAGGCCGGGAATGGTCTGCGCCTTGGCCCAGCTTTCCATCAGGTCCACCGCCTGATCCATGTAGCCATTGGCGACCCAGTTGGCGTCGAACATCGGCGACTTGTTGGGAATGCGGATGTAATCGACCAGTTGCGGAACGATGTCCTTGTCCCACTTGTCGCTGAGGAATTGGCCGATCTTGGCGCTGTCCATCTGGATCTCCAGTAGCAATGTCAGGTGCAACCATTCTACGCCCACTGGCACGGCGGCCCGGAAAACCGGTTCCCGGCCCGCCTGCCACCTGCTTAGTCGTGTAGGAATTTTCCTACACGGCCTCGGGATATTCGCTGGCTGTGTTAGCTGGGCGTGACGGATAGGCTGTGTTCATGTGGCGCGGAACACTGGAACCACCGGCGGGATTGCCGGTAAGCCAGGTTCCAAGCCACAGGGAATGTAGGAATGAAGTTTTCCACCGTTACGCTGAAGTCATTGGTTCTGGCGTTGTTGTTGACCGTATCGGCGCAAGCCAGGGAAAAGGTCGACATCAACACCGCCTCCGCGGCGGAGCTGGACCAGGTGATGGTGAATGTCGGCCCCGCGAAGGCGCAGGCAATCATTGATCACAGACAGGCCAACGGACCTTTCCGGAGCGTCGAGGAGTTGGCGCTGGTAAGGGGAATCGGTTTGAAGACGGTCGAAAGGAATCGTGACCTGATCGAGGTGAGGGCCGGAGCTGCCATCACCACGAACAGGGAGCCGGCAAGGAGCCCGGCCGCCAAACCAATCGGAAGACGCTGACAGGGACGTCCAAGGAATCTGTGTACCGCCCGGATGGCGGAACACGCGGAACCCACCAGGGCCAGGACGGCAGGGGGAAAGGCAGGACGCCAACAGGGAAGTAAATTCGCCCGGTGTTGCACAGTGACGTGCAGCCGGGCGATTCTTTTTGTGCGGTTGTAGGGCGTCGGATTTAGTGCCGCTGGCGATTGGGGCTTTACCGTTGTTGCCTGCCGCCTGCCGCCTGCCGCTCTGGATGTGGCCCCTTGATGGGCCCAGCGGCATCCGTGCGCGTAGGTGTCGCTGCACCGGCTTGCCCTCTCCCCAACCCCTCTCCCGAAATGGGAGAGGGGCTCGGTGTGCTGCCGGCGTTGGCGTTGGCCGCGAAAGCTGCCCTTAGGGAAACTGGCCTCCGCGCGATACGGCGCTTGAAGCCCCTCTCCCATTTCGGGAGAGGGGTTGGGGAGAGGGCTGGCAATCAGGCGGACCCCCAAGTGCGCATGAATTCACGATTGCCGAAACCACTGGCGCTGGCGCCTGCCAACTACCTCCCCCGAACCCCGGACCCGGTTCCCCGCGTTCCGTGCCCCGGAATCAAACCAGGCCCGTGGCGTAGTACACGCCGATGATCACGAACACCGCCAGGGTCTTGATCAGGGTGATGGCGAAGATGTCCTTGTAGGACTGGCGATGGGTAAGACCGGTAACGGCCAGCACAGTGATCACCGCGCCATTGTGGGGCAGGGTGTCCATGCCGCCGGAGGCCATCGAGGCCACGCGGTGCAGCACGTCCATCGGGATGCCTGCAGCGTTGGCATTGGCGATGAAGCTGTCGGCCATCGCCGCCAGGGCGATGCCCATGCCGCCGGAGGCCGAGCCGGTGATGCCGGCCATCGCGGTGACCGATACCGCTTCGTTGACCAGCGGGTTGGGAATGGCGCCAAGCGCATTGGCCACCACCAGGAAGCCGGGCAGGGCGGCGATGACCGCGCCGAAGCCATACTCCGATGCGGTGTTCATCGATGCCAGCATGGCACCACCGATGGCCGACTTGGTGCCTTCGGCGAAGGCAGCGACGACCGGCTTCCAGGCGAAGGCGATGACGCTGAGGATGCCCAGCAGCAAGGCGCCCTGGACGGCCCAGATCGCCGCCATCTTGGAGACTTCCTGCACCACCGGTGCCGGGTTGCCGATCACCGCCGGCACGAACGACTGGCTTTCACCATAGAAGCCCGGAAGCCATCGGGTGAGCAGGAAATTGGAGACGCCGACCAGCACCAGCGGCAGCACCGCCACCAGCGGGTGGGCCAGGTTCTCGCCACGGAACGGTTCCGGCTCGTTGCGCAGTTCCTCGCCGCTGCCGGCATAGCCTTCGCCCTTGCGGAAAGCCACGCGGCGGCGCCACTCCAGGTAGCTCATGCCCAGCACCAGGATCACCACGGTGCCGATGACGCCCAGCGTCGGCGCCGCCCAGCTGGTGGTGCCGAAGAAGGAGGTGGGGATGATGTTCTGGATCTGCGGCGTGCCCGGCAGCGCGTCCATGGTGAAGGTGAAGGCGCCCAGCGCGATGGTGCCCGGGATCAGCCGCTTGGGAATATCGCTCTGGCGGAACAGCTCGGCGGCGAACGGGTAGACTGCGAACACCACCACGAACAGCGATACGCCGCCGTAGGTGAGCACCGCGCAGACCAGCACGATGGACAGCATCGCCCGTTGCGCACCAACCAGCTTGATGGTGGCGCTGACGATGGAGCGCGAGAAGCCGGAGATCTCGATCAGCTTGCCGAACACCGCGCCCAGCAGGAACACCGGGAAGTACAGCTTCAGGAAGCCCACCATCTTGTCCATGAACAAGCCGGTGAACATCGGCTGCACCAGGGTGGGATCGGTCAGCAGCACAGCGCCCAGTGCGGCGACCGGGGCGAACAGGATCACGCTGTAGCCGCGGTAGGCCACGAACATCAGGAAGCACAGGGCCGCCAGTACGATCAGAAACGACATCCACGGCTCCCGGCCAATACGTTGTCGGCGAGTATCCGGAGCCGGGAGCGGCCGGCCCACTGTACGAAGGGACAGTACGCGGCGGCCTAACGCCCCGTTAACTTGCGCTCCATGGCGGCCTCCGTAGTGCCGCTACGTCATACCCGGGAGGAGGGAGACCAATGAAGCGCAAGTATCTGAGCATGGCCATCGGTGGCATTCTGCTGGCCCCGGCCGCATTCGTGCAGGCCCAGGAACAGCAGGCCGCACCGGCAGGCACCCAGGCCACGCAGCTGGACGAAGTGACCGTCACTGCCCGTCGCCGCAGCGAGTCCATCCAGGACGTGCCGGTGGCGGTGAGCGCCTTCGGCGAGGAGCAGATCAAGGATCTGCAGGCCTCGACCGTGGAAGGCCTGCAGGGCGCGGTGCCGAACATGAACATCGCGCAGGGCCGTGGTTCGGCCAACAGCGTCAACGTCTTCATCCGCGGCATCGGCCAGCCGGACGCGCTGCAGACCTTCGACCCGGGCGTGGGCATGTACGTCGATGACGTGTACTACTCGCGCATCAACGGCGCGCTGTTCTCGCTGTTCGATATCCAGCAGCTGGAAGTGCTGCGCGGCCCGCAGGGCACGCTGTACGGCAAGAACTCCACGGGCGGCGCGATCAAGCTGACCACCAAGAACCCGTTCGACAACGAGGGTGGCGCGGTGGAAGTCACCGCTGGTGACTACGGCCGCCTGGAAGGCCGCTTCTACGTGTCCGGCAAGCTGAGCGACACCATCGCCGGCAGTGTGGCCGGCGCCAAGATCACCAACGACGGTTACGTCAAGGATGCCGTCACCGGCAAGCGTTACAACGACGACGACACCGAAGCCCTGCGCGTGAAGCTGGCCTTCAAGCCGACCGACGACTTCAGTGCCACCCTGTCGCTGGATACCACCAAGCAGGATGCCGCGTTGACCATGGGCCGGCCGATGGCGCCGCTGCTGCAGACCAGCCTTGCACCGGCTGGTGTGGTGGTACTGCAGCCGGGTGAGACCGGCGAGTGGAACCGCCGCGTGCAGACCTCCTTCCAGAACGGCGAAGGCCAGAGCCTGAAGCACTCCGGTGCTTCGCTGGCGATGGACTGGGACATCAACGAACAATGGATGCTGAAGAGCATCAGCTCCTTCCGCAAGCTCAAGACCAAGTCCTACATCGACATCGACGCCTCCGAGTACGAGCTGGGTGACGTGTTGGTGGCGCTGAACCAGGACCAGCGCAGCCAGGAATTCCAGCTGCACTACGACAACGGCTCCGACGTGCATGCCACCTTCGGTGCGTACTACATGAAGGAGAACGTGCCGTCGTACCAGGAAGCCTATGCCGACGACCTGTTCTCGCTGATGGGTGCGGGCATTCCGTTCCTGCGCACCATCGATGATGACCTGACCACCACTTCTACCGCTGCGTTCGCCCACCTGAACTGGGAATTCGTGCCGACCTGGACCGTGGCCGCCGGCGTGCGCTGGACCAAGGACAAGAAGGACTACTACCGCACCACCAGCACTTTCTGGGGCGCACCGTTCACCGGCCTCAACGAAACCGTGGCCTTCGCCGCCAATGCATCGTGGACCGCAGTGACGCCGTCGATCAGCCTGCAGAAGGCCTTCAGCGACAACCTGATGGGCTACGTGTCGGCCAACCGTGGCTTCAAGTCCGGCGGCTTCAATGGCCGCGCCAACACCAAGTACGACACCCAGCACGCCAAGTTCGATCCGGAATACGTGTGGACCTACGAGCTGGGCCTGAAGGGCAACTCGGCGGATCACCGCTTCCGCGGCAGTGCGGCGGCGTTCTACAGCAACTACAGCGATTTCCAGGCGCGTGTGTCGCAGGACGTGGGCACCTTCCCGGTGCTGAACGCCGCCAAGCTCAACATCAAGGGCATCGAGCTGGAAGGCAGCGCGCTGCTGGGCGAGAACACCACGCTGAGCGCACAGCTGGGCTGGATGGATGCCAAGTACGACAAGTTCGAGGACTTCCGTCTGGATCCGTCGTACCCGGGCTTCGACCCGAACGTGAACCACGATCATGTGCCGTTCTCGCCGGACTGGACGGCGCGCGTGGCCCTGCAGCATGTGTTCCCGCTGGCTGACAGCGGCAACCTGACGCTGGGTGGCGATGTGTCCTACCGTGGCGACACCTGGTTGTCGGTGGACAACCGCGACGTGCTGAGCCAGGACGCCTACACCCTGCTGGGCGTCTATGGTGTGTGGGATTCGCCGCAGATGGCATGGCAGGTGCGTGCTGGTGTGCGCAACCTGACCGACAAGCAGTACAAGACCGAAGGCCAGGAATTCGCCAGCGTGGGCAACATCCAGACCGCTTACTACGGCCTGCCGCGCAACTGGTACGTGTCGGTGCGTTACAACTTCTGATGCATGCGGGGCGGTGACGCCCGGTGCGCAGTGGGTGATTCAAGCCCCTCTCCTGCGTAGGCAGGGGAGGGGCTTTTTGTTTGTTGTGGGTCAGTGGCGAGAAGCTCCCCTCTCCCGCCCTTCGGGCACCCTCTCCCGCAAGGGGAGAGGGGAGGGTGTGTGGCGATCGGTGGCACTCCTTGCGTGCGCACTTTTTTGCTTCACCCCTCTCCCCTTGCGGGAGAGGGTGCCCGAAGGGCGGGAGAGGGGTCGCTTTTTGCAACACCACGCTTCAACCCCAACCGGCAACTCCGTATCCTGCAGGCGACAGCAGGGGAATGCGTGCATGTTGAGTCTGGTGGTGGTGGTACTGGCGAGTCTGGCCTGGTTGGCGCTGATGTTCGGTGCGGCGCTCTATGGCGAGCGTCGGCCGGCGGCGTTCGCGCGCCACTGGCGGCATGTGTATGCCTTGTCGTTGGCCGTGCACTGCACCTCTTGGACCTTCTACGGCACGGTCACGCAGGCCGCGCGCCACCGTTGGCCGCTGCCGCCTACCTTCGTCGGTGCCATCCTGTTCTATGCGTTGGCCGTGGGCATGATGGTGCGGCTGGTACGCTTGGCACGGGAAACCAACGCCACGTCGTTGGCTGACCTCATCGCCGCGCGGTTGGGACGCGATGCGTGGCTGGCGGCAACGGTCACGCTGGTGGCGGCGCTGGGCCTGATTCCGTACATCGCGCTGCAGCTGAAAGCGGTGGCGATGAGTTTCGCGATGATCACTTCGCGCGCGGTGGATGGTGGTGGCGAGGGTTCGGTATGGCATGACAGCGCGCTGTACGTTGCACTGGCGATGGCCCTGTTTGCGATGCTGTTCGGTGCGCGCCGCGCGGATGTATCCGAACACAACCGTGGGCTGGTGCTGGCGATGGCGGCCGAATCGGTGTTCAAGCTGGGCGCGATGCTGGCGCTGGGCGTGTTCGTCTGGCTGGGGCTGAAAGGCATGCCGGACACGCAGCGGGTGCTGCCGCTGCCGACAGAAGGTGGCTTCGTGCCGCTGGTGCTGCTCGGTGGTCTGGCGATGTTCCTGCTGCCGCATCAGTTCCATGTGAGCGTGGTGGAGTGTCGTGATCCGGCGGATGTGCGCACCGCGCGCTGGTTGTTTCCGCTGTATCTGCTGCTGATCGCTTTGCCGATCCTGCCGTTGGCACGTGCAGGTACTGCGTTGCTGGGCGACAGCGTGCCTTCGGACATGTACACCCTGGCGCTGCCGTTCTCGGCCGGCCACGAAGGCATCGCACTGTTCGCTTTTCTGGGTGGCCTGAGCGCGGCGACCGGCATGGTGGTGGTCAGCACGCTGACCCTGAGCCTGATGATCGGCAACCACTGGTTCGCGCCGGGGTTGCTGCGCGGTGCATGGACGCGCGCGGGCGGTGGCGACCACCGGCGCGAACTGGTGTGGCTGCGGCGCATCTGCATCTGCGCGATCATGCTGCTGGCGTGGGCCTACAGCCGCCTGATCGGTGGCGGCAACGTACTGGCCGACATCGGCGGTGTGTCGTTCTCCGCGCTGGCCACGCTGGTGCCGGTACTGGCATTCGCGATCTGGCGGCCACAGACGCCGCCGCGCGCGGCCATTGCCGGTGTACTTGCCGGCTTCGCCACCTGGGCATGGGTGCTGCTGCTGCCGTCGCTGCTGGAAAGCGGTGCCCACGCGCCGGCCTGGCTGGTGGAAGGTCCGCTGGGCTGGCGCTGGTTGGCGCCGGAAGGCTTGTTTGGATTGACGGGCTGGACCCCGCTGGGCCGTGCGGTGGGCGCCAGCCTGTTCGTTGGTACGGTGGTCACGCTGCTGGCGATGGCATGGCGGCGTGACACGCCTGACCGCACCAGCCGGAATCTGGATGTGGATGCGCTGCGTGATGCGGGGCGTCGCTTCCTGCCCTATGAGAAGGTGGAACGCCTGCTTTCCGATGCACCGCGCGTGGGCCCGGTGCCGGCAGCGATTGAAGCGCGGCTGGAGCGTGAGCTGTCGGCGGTGCTTGGCGCGGCATCGGCGCGCCTGCTGCTGGATGCCGCACGTCGTGAGGGCGACGAGCTGGCCACAGTGGCGGCCATCGTCAGCGAAGCCTCGCAGGACCTGCGCTTCAGCCAGCAGGTGCTGCAGGCCGCATTGCAGAACATGAGCCAGGGCATCAGCGTGATCGACCGCGAGCAGCGGCTGGTGGCATGGAACGGGCCGTATGCGCGCATCTTCGGCTTTCCGGAAGAGTTGCTGCAGGTAGGGCGGCCCATCGTCGATCTGACCCGCTGGGCGCTGCGCACCATGCCGGCGCGGGGTGCCGATGAGCGCGCGGTAGAGCGGCGATTGGCGTTCATGCGTGCCGGCACCCAGCACCTGACCGAGCGCGTGTTTCCCGACGGCAGCATCATCGAAATCCGTGGCAACCCGATGCCGGGCGGTGGCTTCGTCGCCACCTTCACCGATGTCACCGAGTTCCGGCGCAGCGAGCGTGAGTTGAAGCGCAGCAATGAAACACTGGAGCAGCGCGTGGGCGAGCGCACGGCGCTGCTTGAATCGGCCAAGCGGGAGGCCGAGCGCGCCAACGATGCCAAGAGCCGCTTCCTTGCGGCGGTGGGCCATGACCTGCTGCAGCCGCTGCACGCCGCGCACCTTTTCACCGATACCTTGGCGCAGCAGGTGGCAACACCGCAGCAGCAGACGGTGGCGCAGATACAGGGCGCACTGGATTCCACCACTGATCTGTTGACCGGCCTGTTCGACATGTCGCGTCTTGAAGGCGGCGGCCTGTTGCCGCAGCCGCGTGATCTGCCGTTGGCCGAAGTGCTTGACCCATTGGCCTCCGAGTTCCGTGCACTGGCAGCGGCACGCGGCCTTGCCTTCCACTACCAGCCGACGCGCGCATGGGTGAACAGCGACCCGCAGCTGCTGCGACGGGTGCTGCAGAACTTCCTGGCCAATGCGGTGCGTTACACCACGCAGGGTGGTGTGCTGCTGGGCGTGCGTCGTGAGGGCGAGCGGTTGCGCATTGAGGTGCACGACACCGGGCCGGGCATCGCCAAGAGCGAGCAGCAGCGCATCTTCGAAGAGTTCCGCCGCGGTGAGGACACCAGCGGGCAGGGGCTGGGATTGGGGCTGGCCATCGCTGACCGCATCGCCGGCCTGCTGCATGCGCCGCTGCGGCTGCGCAGCGAGAAGGGGCGCGGCACGGTGTTCTCGGTATCGGTGCTGGACGTGGTTGGCGCGAGCCCCGTCGTGGTGCAGGCCGAGCGCGCCACATCCACGAAGCAGGCAGTTCCGGTGCTGGTGGTGGACAACGACCCTGCCGCACTGGCGGGGCTGGCCGGCCTGCTGCGCGGCTGGGGCTACGCGGTGTCCGAAGCCAGCAATGAGGCCGAGGCGGTCGCCGCGATGGAGGCAGTGCCGGCGGTGCTGTGGTTGTTCGATTACAACCTGGACGAGGGGGATACCGGCACGGCCTTGCAGTGCCGGCTTGGCGAGCGGTTTGGTGCGCGGCCCACGCTCATTCTCAGCGCGGACGACAGCCTGGCGACGCGGCGCGAAGTGCTGGAACAGGGGCTGACGCTGCTGCACAAGCCGGTGCGGCCGCTGGCGTTGAAATCCATCCTCGACAGGTTGCTGGCATCACGCAGTCTGGGCAGCGCGGCGCCCGGAGGCAGGCACGTTGATCTTGTGTAGCCCGGGTAAGCGCCAGCGCACCCGGGATTTGAGCAAGGTCAGGCTTATCGGTGGACGATTCCCCGGGTGCGCGTTGCTTACCCGGGCTACGGAACTACGGAGCTCTTACCCCAACCCCTCTCCCGTTTACGGGAGAGGGGAGGAGGAATACATCATTCCTGCGGCTTGCTGAATTCCTCGAAGGCGGCCATGGCGTTGGCGGCGTACATCAGCGACGGGCCACCGCCCATGTAGACGGCAACGCCCAGCATTTCGCGGAACTCCTCAGGCGTGGCGCCCAGGCGGACGAGGGCCTTGGCATGGAAGCCCAGGCAGCCATCGCAGCGGTTGGCCACACCGATGGCCATGGCGATCAGCTCCTTGGTCTTTTCATCCAGCACGCCGGGGGCCATCGCGGCCTTGCTCAGCGCACCGAAGCCGTTCATCACGTCGGCGTTGTGCGTGCGCAGGGGCGTGAGGTTGCGCGAGATGTCGCGGGTGAGGTCGGTGAATGAAGTGGTGGCGGTCATGGGGTGCTCCGTCATTGGGTGAAGTAGAAAGAGGTAAGTGCCGGCTCAGGACAGGCCGTGCGCGTTCCATGCGGCCATGCCGCCGTCCACGTTGATGTAACGGCGCTGGCTGTCCTTGGCGAGCAGGGAACGGGCGATGCGCGAGCGCAGCCCGCTCTGGCATACCAGCAGGATCTCATTGCTGTCCTTCGGCAGGCGCAGGCTGTCGATGGCGCTGCTGCCTTCAGCGCGGATGCGGCTGAGCGGCAGCAGCTTTGCACCTGCTGCATGGCCGTTGGCGAACTCGTGGCGTTCGCGCACGTCCACAAGGATCGCGCCCTGTTTCATCCGTGCCTGCGCCTGTTGCGGGGAAAGGTGTTCGCCACGGGCGAACAGTGCCTTGAAGAAACCGATCATCGGGGTGTCTTGCCTTTCTTGTTGTCGGTGCCCAGCGGCGCACAGAAGATGCCGTGCAGGGTCTGCATGACCGCCGCCGCAGGGCCGGGAGCCAGTTCGTAATAGATGGTCTGCGCCTCGCGACGGGTCTGCACCAGGCCTTCCTCGCGCAGCACCGCCAGATGCTGCGACATGGCCGACTGGCTCAGCTCCAGCAGTGCATTCAGGTCGCCGACCGAGCGTTCGCCATCGGCCAGCAGGCACAGCACCTGCAGGCGCTTTTCATTGGCAAGCGCCTTGAGCAGTTGCGCCGCATCACCGGCATGTGCGCGCATGGCAGCCACGTCGAAGCCGCTGTTGTTCTTGGCCATCGTCAATCCGTGGTGGTGGGGAGCCCTGCATTGCGCCATGCATTGAAGCCGCCCGCAAGCGAATGCACCTGGCTGAATCCGAGCTGGCGCAGGCTGTCAGCGGCCAATGCCGAGCGGCCGCCGGTGAGGCAGTACAGCACGAGGGTGCGTTCAGGTTGTGACAGCACCTCGGCAGGCACGCAGGCCATTGCCGGGTGCGCGTGGATCTGGAACTCCAGCACGCCGCGCGGCAGGTTCACCGCGTCGGGCAGATGCCCGGAGCTGTACTCAAAGGGTTCGCGCACATCCACCAGCACCGCGCCGCCGACACGCAGGGCTTCGGCCTGCTCGGGGCTGATTTCGTTGATGCGGCCGCGCGCGGCGGCTACCAGATCATTGACGGAGGGGTGCATTTCGGGACGCCTCGTAATTTAGTTGACTCTAATATAAGAAATATCTAATGTTATGGCAAGTCGGTAGTGACGGCTCCATTCCGGAGCTGCGCCGGCCACGTCTGGAGGGGCGGTCATGACACACATCGTCGTAATGGGGGCCGGCATAGGTGGCATGAGTGCCGCTTACGAGCTGCGCGGCACGTTGGGGCCGGGCGTCGAGATCACGGTGGTGGGCGAGGGCGAACTGTTTTCGTTCGTACCGTCCAACCCGTGGGTGGCCGTGGGGTGGCGCAAGCCGGAGGACATCCAGGTGCATGTGCCGGCCTACCTGGCCAGGCGCGGCATCCGTTTCGAGAGTTGCGGCGTGGAGCGCGTGGAGCCGGAGCTGGACCGCCTGAAACTGCGCGATGGCCGGCATATGGATTACGACCGGCTGGTGATCGCCACCGGCCCGCGTCTGGCCTTCGATGAAGTACCGGGCCTGGGGCCGCTGGGCTTCACCCAGTCGGTGTGTACCACCGAGCACGCGGCCAACGCATGGCGGACGTATGAAGAATTCCTCAGGGCGCCCGGCCCGGTCATCGTCGGCGCGGCAGCGGGCGCAAGCTGTTTCGGGCCGGCGTACGAGTTCGCGATGATCCTGGATGCCGATCTGCGCAAGCGCAAGCTGCGTGACCGTGTACCGATGACCTATGTCAGCCCCGAGCCCTACATCGGCCACATGGGCCTGGGCGGCGTGGGCGACTCCAAGGGTCTGCTGGAAGCCGAGCTGCGCCAGCGTCATATCAACTGGGTGGTCAACGCCAGGATCACCGGTGTGCGCGAAGGCGAGATGGAGGTCAGCGAGATGGATGACGCCGGCCAGCCGAAGAAGCAGCATGCGCTGCCGTTCAAGTACGCGATGGTGCTGCCGGCCTTTACCGGTGTGGATGCGGTGCGCGGCATTGAAGGCTTGTGCAACCCGCGTGGCTTCATCCTGATCGACAAGCAGCAGCGCAATCCCGCTTATCCCAAGGTGTATTCGCTGGGCGTGTGTGTGGCGATTCCGCCGGTGGAGCAGACGCCGGTAGCCACGGGTGCGCCGAAGACCGGCTTCATGATCGAGTCGATGGTGACGGCGGTGACCCACAACATCCAGGCAGAACTGGCCGGCAAGCCGGTCACTGCCGAAGCCACCTGGAATGCGATCTGCCTGGCCGACATGGGCGACACCGGCGCGGCCTTCGTGGCGCTGCCGCAGATTCCGCCGCGCAATGTCACCTGGGCGAAGGTCGGCAAGTGGGTGCACCTGGCCAAGGTCGCCTTTGAAAAGTACTTCCTGATGAAGATGCGCTCCGGCAACACCGAGCCGATCTACGAAAAGTATGTGCTCAAGCTGCTGGGCGTGCTGCGTGTGCGTTGAATTCAATCAAGCCAACCAACCAATCAATCAATGGAGTAGAGAACCATGAATCTTGACCGTGCCGTTTTCGCCTTTGCCGGCGTGATGATCCTGGGCAGCCTTGCGCTGGGGCATTTCGTGTCGCCCAAGTGGCTGTGGCTGACCGCCTTTGTCGGGCTGAACCTGCTGCAGACCAGCTTCACCGGCTTCTGCCCGGCAGCCATCGTCTTCCGCAAGCTGGGCTTCTCCAGCGGCTGTGTATTCAAGTGAGGAATGCAACGTGAACCATCGTGTGACACGTCTGTCCCTGCCTCTGCTGCTGGCCGCCGCGCTGGCTGCCTGCGGTGGCCAGAAAGAAGCGGCCAGCGCGCAGCCCATCGACAGCCTGCGTACCTTCCAGGTGCAACCGGCAGGCGCTGCCGGTGGCCGTGCGTGGGATGGCGTGGTCGAGGCCGTGCGGCAGGCATCGCTGTCGGCGCAGACCAATGGCCGCGTCGCCGAGGTGCGGGTGGATGTCAATGATGCGGTGGTGGCGGGTCAGGTGTTGATCCGGCTCACCGCGGTGGAGCAGCAGGCCGGGGTGGACGCCGCACGCGCGCAGCTGCGGGCGGCCGAAGCCAGTGCCAACGAGGCAGAGCTGAACTACCGCCGCCATGCCGATCTGGTGAAGGGCCAGTACGTGTCTCGCGCGCAGCTGGACCAGGCGCGCGCCACCCGCGATGCCGCTGTCGCCGCACGCGACGCGGCGCGTGCACGAGTGGCCGATGCCGGCCAGCAGACCGGCTACACCACCATCCGCGCGCCGTATGCGGGCATCGTCAGCAGCCGTGACGTGGAGCCGGGCGAGAGCGTGGGCAGCGGCCAGCCGCTGATGGCGGTGTTCGCACCGGATGCGCTGCGTATCGAAGTCAGCGTGCCGCAGTCCGACGCGGAGGTCATCCGCGCCAACCCGCGAGCACAGGTGCGGTTTGATGATGGGCGTCGCGCGGAAGCCGAGTCGGTCACCGTGTTCCCGGCCGCTGACAGCGGAAGCCATGCGGTGAAGGTGCGTGTGCAGTTGAGTGCGATCGACCCTGCGCCGCGTCCCGGTGTGACTGCGAAGGTGCGCTTCCCTGCAACCAAGGGCGGTGCCTATCCGCAGGTGCCGGTAACGGCGCTGCAGCAGCGCGGTGAGGTCAGCGCGGTGTACGTGGTGGCCGAGGGCCGCGTGTCGCTGCGCCAGGTGCGATTGGGCGAGCGCCGCGACGGCACTGTGGATGTGATTGCCGGGCTCAAGCCGGGCGAGCAGGTGGCCACCGATCCGGTGGCGGCGATGCAGGCATTGGTCGCCGCACGCGGGGAGCGTTGAGATGAACACGCAGGACAACACCCGGCTGGGTATCTCCGGCCGCCTCGCACGCACCTTCCAGGCCAATCCGCTGACGCCGATTCTGGCGCTGCTGGGCCTGCTGCTCGGGCTGGTGGCGGTGATGATCACCCCGCGCGAGGAAGAGCCGCAGATCGACGTGACCATGGCCAACGTCATCGTGCCGTTCGCCGGCGCCAGTGCGCGCCAGGTGGAGCAGATGGTGACCTTTCCGCTGGAGCAGAAGCTGTCCGAGATCGAGCAGGTCAAGCACACCTATTCGATCAGCCGCCCCGGCATGGCGGTGCTGACCGTGGAGTTCGAGGTGGGCGTGCAGCGCCAGCCTGCGCTGGTGCGGCTGTACGACAAGGTGTTCTCCAACCAGGACTGGATGCCGCAGAACCTTGGTGTGGGCCAGCCCATCATCAAGCCCAAGGGCATAGATGATGTGCCGGTGATGGCGCTGACCCTGTGGACCGACGATGCGCAGCGCAGCGCACGCGAGCTGGCCGAAGTGGCGCACACGCTGGAGACCGAGCTCAAGCATGTTCCGGGCACCCGCGACATCTACAGCATCGGCGCGCCCGAGCGTGCGGTGATGGTGACGCTGGACCCGACACGGCTGGCCAGTCACGGTCTGAGCGTGAATGACCTTTCCGGCGCGCTGCAGTCGGCCAATCTTGCGCGGCAGGCCGGCGAGCGCATCGGCGCGGAAGGCGTGGTGCAGGTCAGCTCCGGGCGCTTCCTTGCCGACCAGAACGACGTTGCCGGCCTGGTGTTGGGTGTGGATGGCGGGCAGCCGGTGCGTCTGTCCGATGTGGCGACCATCAGCGATGCTGCTGACCTGCCGTCCAGTTATGTGTGGCATGGCGCGCCTGCCGGGCGTGACGGCCCGCGCACCGGTGTGGCACCTGCCGTCACCTTGGCCATCGCCAAGCAGCCCGGCAGCAACGCCGCCGACATCACCCGCGCCGTGCAGGAGAAACTGCAGGCACTGCGTGCGCAGGTCATTCCCGAAGGCATTGAGGTTGCGGTCACCCGTGACTACGGTGCCACGGCCAGTGACAAGGCGCAGACGCTGATCAAGAAGCTGGTGTTTGCTACCGGTCTGGTGGTGCTGTTGGTGCTGTTCGCACTGGGTCGGCGCGAGGCCATCGTGATTGGTTCGGCGGTGGTGCTCACGCTGGCGGTCACCCTGTTCGCGTCATGGGCGATGGGTTTCACCCTCAACCGCGTGTCGCTGTTCGCGCTTATCTTTTCCATCGGCATCCTGGTCGATGACGCCATCGTGGTGGTGGAGAACATCCACCGGCACATGGCGCAGGGCGGCAAGACCTTGCGTGAGGCCATACCGCCGGCGGTGGACGAAGTGGGTGGCCCGACCATCCTAGCCACCTTCACCGTCATCGCCGCGCTGATGCCGATGGCTTTCGTCAGCGGCCTGATGGGGCCGTACATGCGGCCGATTCCGATCAATGCGTCGGTGGGCATGCTGCTGTCGCTGCTGATCGCCCTGATCGTCACGCCGTGGCTGTCGCTGAAGCTGCTCCGCCGCCATGCAGGTGATGCGAAGGAGGACGGCGAGGGCGGCCATGGCCATGCCGAAGGCAGCATGGCCGCGCGCCTGCACCGTGTGTTCGAGCGGCTGATGACGCCGTTTCTTGCCAGCGACGGCGGTGCCCGCAGGCGGCGCATGCTGTTCGCCTCGATGGCGGTGCTGGTCGGGCTGGCGGCCAGTCTTGCGGTGTTCAAGCTGGTGGTGCTGAAGATGCTGCCGTTCGACAACAAGTCCGAACTGCAGATTGTGGTGGACATGCCGGAAGGCCGCACGCTGGAGGACACCAACGCGCTGCTGAGCGAACTCGCCGGCGTGCTCGACACCGTGCCGGAAGTGCAGCACTACCAGGGCTATGCCGGCACCGCCGCACCCATCAACTTCAACGGGCTGGTGCGCCAGTACTACCTGCGTGCAGGTGCGAACGTGGGCGATCTGCAGGTGAATCTGGTGGGCCGGCACGACCGCAAGCGCAAGAGCCATGACATCGCGGTGGCATTGCGGCCGCTGGTGGGCGAGATCGGCCGCCGTCACGCGGCATCGGTGAAGGTGGTGGAAGTGCCGCCGGGCCCGCCGGTGCTGTCGCCCATCGTGGCCGAGCTGTATGGGCCGGACTACAAACGCCTGCGTGGCATTGGCCGTGCGCTGGAACAACGCTTCCTGGCCACTGATGGCATTGTTGACGTGGACAGCAGCGTGGAAGCCGGTGCCATGCGCGAGGTGTTGGCGGTGGACCGTGTGCGCGCCGCGCGGCTGGGTGTTTCGCAGGCCGATATCGCCACCACCATCGCGGCGGGGCTTTCAGGTGCTGACGCCAGCTATGTGATCGATGGCAGCTCCAAGTACCCGCGCCCGATCCGCTTGCGCCTGCCGGCCGCGGACCAGGCCACGCTCGATGGCGTGCTGGCGCTGCGTGTGCGCGGTGGCAGCGGCCAGCTGGTGCCCTTGTCGGAGCTGGTCGATGTGCGCCGCACGCAGTGGGACGGGGCCATCCATCACAAGGATCTGCTGCCGGTGGTCTATGTGATGGGCGATGAAAGCGGCACCGTGGACAGCCCGCTGTACGGCATGTTCGATCTGGTGGGGCAGTTGGGTGATGTGCCCATCGATGGCCAGAAGCTGTCGCAGTTCTTCGTGCGGCAGCCACCGGATACCAGCAGCTTCGGCGTGAAGTGGGATGGCGAATGGCAGATCACCTACGAAACCTTCCGTGACATGGGTATCGCCTATGCGGCAGGCATGGTGCTGATCTACCTGCTGGTGGTCGCGTATTTCCGCAACTACGCCGTGCCACTGATCATCATGGCGCCGATTCCGCTGACCGTGATCGGTGTGATGCCGGGCCACGCATTGCTGGGCGCGCAGTTCACCGCCACCAGCATGATCGGCATGATCGCGCTGGCCGGCATCATCGTTCGCAACTCGATTCTGCTGGTGGATTTCATCAACCACCTGGTCGAGCGTGGCCACACGGCCGAACAGGCGGTGGTGGATGCCTGTGCGGTGCGTGCGCAGCCCATTGCATTGACCGCGCTGGCGGCGATGGGCGGTGCGCTGTTCATCCTGGATGACCCGATCTTCAACGGTCTGGCGATTGCGTTGATCTTCGGCATCCTGGTTTCCACCGTACTGACGCTGGTTGTGATTCCGTTGCTGTACTACGGCCTGCTCAGGCACCGCGCAGAGAGGGCTGCGAAAGGTTCAGCCTGAGTGGCGTGATTGGCCGTGATGGTCTGGTTGCAGGTACGGGGACCGGCAGCCAGACCAGTTGTTTCCGGCAGCAACGCGCAGTTGCCCCGTAGCCCGGGTAAGCGAAGCGCACCCGGGGCTTTACACGTCTGATTGAAATGCTGGTGACGCCAGATATGCATCCTGCCCGCCTTCGTGGCTTCGTTGCCTCTCTCCCCAGTCCTCTCCCGCAGGCCTGATCAGCGTCGAATCTCAGCCGCACTGCCAGGGAGCCAGAAAGGCGCAGATAACTCCCTTCTCCCGCTCTCCGGGATATGCAGCCCCTTTTTGGGGGAAGGTGCCCCAAGGCGGATGAGGGCGCTATTGGTGGTTTGGGAGTGAAGTCCACTTCTGGACGCCACCCGCAGCGCATTGCCTCCATCTGACTTCGTTGCCCTCACCCCAACCCCTCTCCCGCACGCGGGAGAGGGGCTCTCAGATGAAGTTCGACGCTGATCAGGTCCCGCAGGGGAGAGGGAGCAGCAGTTTCCCGTTGATTGATTGCTGCGTGCTTCCCGGGTGCGCTTCGCTTACCCGGGCTACGGAGCTCGGGCTTACTCCAGCTGTCTTGCCGGGTCGCTCAGTTCCAGCTCGCGCAGCACCACGCTGGCCTGGGTGCGGTTGCGCACGCCCAGCCGCTCGAAGATGGCCGAAAGGTGCGCCTTGACCGTGCGTTCCTGCACGTCCAGCCGGTCGGCGATCTGCTTGTTGAGCAGGCCCTCGGCCACCAGTGCCAGCACGCGGAACTGCTGCGGTGACAGGCTGGCCAGCCGTGCGGCCAGCTCGCTGTCGTGGCTGGACGACTGCGCACGCGCCACCGAGGCACGCAGCGCGGCCGGCAGCCACTGTTCGCAGGCCATCACGCTGCGGATGGCGTCATGCAGCTCGTTCAGACCCGAACTCTTGGGCAGGTAGCCGGCAGCCCCATGGTCCAGCGCACGGCGTACCACGCGCGGGTCGTCATTGGCCGACACCACGATCACCGCCACGCCCGGGTGCTGGGCGCGGATGGCGGCCAGCCCCGCCAGCCCGTGATTGCCGGGCATGTGCAGGTCGAGCAGGATCAGGTCGGTGTCGGGAGCGGCATCCAGCGCCGCCAGCACGCCTTCCAGCGATTCAGCCTCGCACACCTGCATGCCGTTGACCGCATCACTGGCAGCCTGGCGCAGCGCGGCACGGAACAGGGGATGGTCGTCGGCAATCAGCAGCTTGGGCATCGGCGGTGCGAGGAAGGGATTGGCAGAGAGGAGGAGTGAAAGGTCTGTCATGGTTTCACTCCGTCTGCATCTTCGCATTTCCTGCGCACCGTGGCCCACCTGCGGTGTGCAGGTGGCGTTGCTTGTCCTGCCGGATCAGCTTGCTGCTGCTCACTGCGGCCTTACTGCGCGGTCCAGGCCCCGTCCATCGGCAGGGCGGCACCGGTGAGGTTGTGCGCCTCGCGGCGGCACAGCCACACCACCATCGCGGCGATGTCGTCCGGCAGCGACATGCGCAGGCTCGGCTGCTTTTCTTCCAGCAGCGCACGCACGCCATCGTCGCGGCTGCCGCCGTTGCGGTGGGCCTGGATCTGTGGCTCGATCAGCGGCGTTTCCACCCAGCCCGGGCACACGCAGTTGACGGTGACGCCACCGCTCTCGCGGCTGCCGGCACTGGCGTATTCCAGCGCCGCCACCTTGCTCAGGCCAACGATGCCGAACTTGCTGGCCACATACGGTGCCTTGTTCTTCGAGGCCACCAGCCCGTGCACCGAAGCGATGTTGACCACGCGGCCATAGCCACGTTCGGCCATGCCGGGCAGCGACTGCTGCATGGTGTGGAAGGCGGCGCTGAGGTTGATGGCGATGATGTCGTCCCACTTCTGCGTGGGCTGCTCTGCCAGCGGCGCGGCATGCTGGATGCCGGCGCAGTTCACCAGCACGTCCAGCGTGCCCCAGTCCTGCACAGCCTGCATCATGGTTTCGATTTCTTCGGGCCTGCGCAGGTCGGCACCGAAATGGCGCGCTTCGCTGCCGGCATCGGTCACGCTCTTGAGCGCGGCGTCGATCTGCTCGGGCGTGCCCAGGCCGTTGATGGCCACGCGCGCACCGGCTGCGGACAGCGCCTGAGCGATGGCCAGGCCGATGCCGGAGGTACTGCCGGTCACCAGGGCGGTGCGGCCTTGCAGGAAGCGGTCCATGGGGGACTCCGTAATGCGTTGGAAAGTACACGCAACGTAGCAGCCGGGGCGCTAACGGCGCGTGGTACGAAAGTACGATGAGCCGGGCAGGGGGCCTCTGTTAGTGTGCGCCCATGAGCCAATCCCTACTGCGCGCCGCCTGCGGCCTCTTCGTCGGACTGAGCCTGGCCTCCTGCGCCAGCAGCCCAGCACCCACGTCCGTGGAGTCTTCCATGTTCAGCAACGAACTCCGCAGTGACCACCGCGGCAATGACGACCTGCTCACCGCCGGTCTCGGTCTGGCCGGGCTGCGCAGCATGGCGCCGCCTACCTTCGCCGACGCCAGCGCACCCACCGTGGAAGAACTGCGCCGTCGCGCGATGTGGGGCAGCTGGCGGGGCATCGCCGATCTGGCCCCCGGCGGCGGTTACGGCGAGCTGTTCGGTAGTCTGGAAGCCGTGCCGGGCCGCGAATTCGCCGCCTACGCGCGCCTGCCGGGTGCGAAGCAGCCGCACCGTGTGCTGGCCCAGGTGCCGGACAATTTCGACCTCGACAAACGCTGCGTGCTGGTGGCCCCGGCCTCCGGTTCGCGTGGCATCTACGGCGCGGTATCGGTGGCGGCTGCGTGGGGCCTGCCCAAGGGCTGTGCGGTGGTCTACACCGACAAGGGCGCCGGCAGCGACTACTACGACCTGGACGCCCAGCAGGGCGTGCGCGCCAACGGCAGCATCGGTGCGCGGGCCGAGGTGGATGACCTGGCCTTCGTGCCGGAGGCATCAGCCACCGCGAAGGGCGTGGCCTTCAAGCACGCGCATTCCAAGGACAACCCGGAGGCCGACTGGGGCCGCCATGTGAAGCAGGCGGCCGAGTTCGCCCTGCTGTCGCTGGCACAGGCCTACCCGCAGGCGGCACCGTTCACCTTCGAGAACACGCGCATCATCGCGGTGGGTATTTCCAACGGTGGTGGCGCGGTGCTGCGCGCGGCCGAGCTGGAAGGCGATTGGCTGGACGCGGTGGTGGCAGGCGAGCCCAGCATCTATTCCGATGGCCCGGGCGCGCGTGCGCTGTACGACTACACCACCGAAGCGGCATTGTTGATGCCGTGCGCGCAGCTGCACATGAGCAATCTGCCGCAGCCGCCGTTGACCGCCGCCCTGCAGGCCGGTGCCACGCTGCGCTGCGCCACGCTGGCGGCAGAAGGCGTGATCAGCGGTGCCACGCCGGCAGCGCAGGCCAGGTCCGCCTATGAGCTGATGCTCAGAAAAGGCTGGACCGACGAAGCACTGCGCGCGGGTGCGCTGTCCACCGGCTTCGACCTGTGGCGTGCCATCGCCGCCACCTATGCGTCGGCCTACGGGCGTTACGGTGTAGGCGAGCACCCCTGTGGTTTCAGCTTCGCCGCACAGAACCCGGATTTCTCGCCGCGTGTGGCCACGGCTGCCGAGCGTGCTGCATGGATTTCCGACGGCAGCGGCATTCCGCCGGGTGCCGGCGTCGGTCTGCTCGACAGCAAGGTGCAGCTGCCCGACCTGACCTGGCCGGGCCTGAAGTGCCTGCGTGGCCTGTGGGACGGGCCGGGCGAGGATGCCAGGCGCGTGCAGGGGGGCATCGAAGCCACCCGCGCCGGTCTGCCGCGCAAGGGGCTGCCGGTGATGGTGGTGCACGGCACCGATGACGGCCTGATTCCGCCGGCTTTCAGCAGCAAGCCCTATGCCGCCGCCGCCAAGGCCGCGGGCCGTGAGGTGAGCTACTGGCAGGTACGCCATGTGCAGCACTTTGACGGTTTCCTCGGTCTGCCGGATTACGGCGCGCGCTACCTGCCGCTGCTGCCGTATGTGTATGCCGCACTGGACCGTGTGCAGGCCCGCCTGGACAACGGCACCGCGCTGCCACCGGATGCGGTAATCGCCACCACGCCGCGCGCGGGCAAGCCGCTGACGGCGGAGATGCTGGGGTTGTAAGGCGGGAACAGGGAGCCGCCATTGGCGGGCCGGGGAAGTAGGTTCACCCGGACCGCCCGTTTTCCCTCTTGCCTGTATTGATGTGAGCAACGGACTGGCCGCGTTGAGCGGCCATTTCCGTTTCCGTGTTTCCGGATTTGCACATGACGCGCCATCATGGGGCGGTCCTCCTTTCTGCGTGCCGGTGCCTGATCCATGACTGTCCTGAACACTGCTTCGCGCGTCATTCCTGCCGCGCTGTACCAGCGCGAACGCTGGCGCAATGGCCTGGGCTGGACGCGGGAGATCCTGCGCCTGCCGGAGCAGGGCGAGTGGCAGCTGCGCCTGTCCATCGCCGAGATCGAACAGGACGCGGCGTTTTCCGCCTTTCCCGGCATCGAGCGCGAGCTGGTGCTGCTGCAGGGCGAAGGCCTGCGCCTGCGTTTCGACGATGGCCGCGTGGAGACGCTGCTGCCGCCGTATCAACGCCTGCGCTTCGCCGGTGAGGCGGCGATTACCGGTGAGCTGGTCGATGGCCGCACCGAAGATTTCAACCTGATGTGGCGGCGCGACGCCCTGCAGGCCGAACTGCTGCACCGGCCGCTGGTAGGCAGCATGTTGTTCTTCACCGAACCGGATGTGGCCTGGGCCATCCATCTGTTGGCTGGGCAGGCCGAATTCGAGGGCGGTACGCTGCCACCGATGGCTGCAGGCGACACCGCATGGCTGGGCGCCGGGCAGCGGCAGCGGTTCGCATTGAATGGCGGCGGGGAGTTGCTGGCGATACGGGTGAGTCGCGCAGTGGCCTGGAGCAGTTGTAGCCCGGGTAAGCGCAGCGCACCCGGGGTTTCGGCATCCGCAGCATGATGATTCGCCAAGGCCGCGGGTGCCCACATCTGTCAGCGCGAAGGACTCACGCCGTGCCTCCCGGGTGCGGGTTGCTGGCGATACGCGTGAGCCGCGCAGCGGCCTGAATCAGCTGTAGCCCGGGTAAGCGCCGCGCACCCGGGGCTTTGGCATCTGCATCACGATGATTCGCCAAGGCCGCGGATGCCCGCACCTGCCAGCGTGAATGAATCGCGCCGTGCCTCCCGGGTGCGCTGCGCTTACCCGGGCTACAGAGGCCGCGGGAAGATTCAGTACACGTCGCGGCGGTAGCGGCCGGCCAGGCGCAAGGCTTCGTGCGCGGGGGCGCCCAGTGCGCCGATGATGACCGCATCCACGGCCGGGGCCATGCCCTGCAGGCTGCCGCAGACCAGCAGCGTGGCGCCTTGCTCCACCCATTCGCGCAGGCGTTGTACGTGGTTGGCCAGCGCGTCCTGTACGTAGCGGTGTTCGCCACCGTCACGGCTGAACACCGTGTCCAGGTGTTCGATCCAGCCCTCGTGCTGCCACTGCCGCAACTCATTGCCGAAGTGAAAATCATGCGCGGCATTGCGTTCGCCAAACAGCAGCCAGTTGCGGCGTGCGCCAGCGTCAACCCGCGCACGCAGGTGCGCGCGCAGGCCGGCAATGCCGGTGCCATTGCCTATCAGCACCAGCGGTGCATCGCCTGCCGGCGGGTGGAAGTTGCGGTTGCTGCGCACACGCAGGTCTATGCGCTGGCTGGGCGTGGAGAAATCACACAGCCAGCCACTGGCCAGACCGGGGGTTCCGTCCGGGCGCAGCTGGCGGCGCAGCAGCAGTTGCAGGTAGCCTTCGCCCGGCATTGAGGCAATCGAATACTCGCGATGTGGCAGTGGTTTGAGATGGGCCAGCAGCGCGCTGATGTCGCCATCGAAATGCTGCTCGGGCAGCTGCGAGGCAGCCAGTACATCGCGCAGCAGGCGGCCATCGGCAAGCTCATGGTTGTGAGGCAGCGAGTTGGTCTGCATCCACTGCGCGACCACCGCCGGCGACTGGCGCGGGCCGATCTCGGCAATATCACCGGCCTCCCAGGTCAGCAGGGCGGTGTCCTCCGGCTGCAGCTGCAGCTGGAACACCGGGCCGCCAACGCTGCCGGGGTTGACCAGCCGGCGGTCCTGCAGGCGCCAGGGCTGGTAGGCCGGTGGGCTCCAGTCCGGCACGTCGCTGGTGTCGCCACCCAGCTGGCCCAGCAGCTGCTGCCAGTGGCGCAGCGCGGCGGGGTCGGCATTGTCCACTTCGACGGTGTCGAACAGTGGTTGTGCACCGTGCTCACGCAGCCAGTCATCAAGCTGGTGGCCGAAGGCGCAGAAATGTTCGTAGCTGCTGTCACCCAGTGCCAGCACGGCATGCTGCAGGTGTGGCAATGCCAACGGCTGCGGCATCACCCGGCTGAGGAAAGCCACCGCATGGTCGGGCGGGTCACCTTCGCCGGTGGTGCTGGCAATGAACACGGCCTTGCGGGTATTGGCAAGCAGCGTGGCATCCACCTGCTCCAGCGGGCGCAGCCGCGTGTGCAGCCCGGCGGCGCGCAGGCTTTCGGCGGTGCGCTCGGCCAGTTGCTGGGCAAAGCCGGTCTGGCTGGCCCAGGCCACCAGCACCGGTGGTTCACCATTGGCGCTGGCCACTTCGCGCGGCGGGCGCACGCGCCACCACAGCGCGAAACAGGCGCCTGCATAGATGAGCAGCGCCGCCAGCGCCGCCCACCACTGCGCGGGCAGTGGCGCGGCCAGCCACCAGCTTTCGTCAAGGTGCAGGCGCAGCAGCAGCCATGCGGCAACGGTCAACACTGCTGCGACGGCGAGGTTGCCGAGCAGGGCACGGTTGAGGCGGGGGAAGGTCATGTGGGTGTTGCGTCCAGATACTGCTGGAAAGCCGGGCTCATGGTTTCCTCCAGCCCCGCTGCGCCGCGCGCCACGAAGCGCGCCGCAAGGCCATTGGCGGTGGCGAAGGCCAGGCCCTGTTCGGCCCCCATCACCGTGAGTGCGGTGGCCCAGGCATCGGCACGCATGGCTTCGCGGTCGATGACGGTGACGGCGGCGGCAGCCCGGCTCACCGGAGCGTGGCTGTGTGGGTCCAGGGTGTGGCTGTAACTGCTGCCGCCCTGCTCGTAGTGATGCCAGCGGTCACCCGAGGTGGCCACGGCGAGGTCGTCCAGCGCCAGCACGCGTGGCGGGTATTCGGCGCCCGCATCTTCTTCCGGTGCGGATTCCACCAGTACCCGCCATGGCTCGCCGTCCGGCTTGTTGCCATAGCCATGCAGCTCGCCGCCGACTTCAACCAGCGCCGCACTCACGCCAACGCCACGCAGCCAGCGGCTGACAAGGTCAACCGCATAGCCCTTGGCGATGGCGGAAAGATCAAGTTGCAGGCCACCGGGTTGCAGCGCGGCGTGTGCCTGCGGGTTCAACTGCAGCCGCTGCCAGCCACAGCTGCGGGCCACCTCGGCCACGCGCGCGGCATCCGGAATGCGCTGTTCGCCCGCGTGTGCACCAAAGCCCCACAGCGCGACCAGCGGCCCGATGCTGGGGTCGAAGGCGCCGCCGCTGCGCTCGGCGATATCGCGCGCGGCCTGCAGCACGTTCCAGAAATCGGTGGGCAGCGCATGCCAGCTGCCGGTGGCGGCGCGGTTGTAGCGGCTGATGTCCGAGTTGTCTTCCCAGGTGCTCATCTGCGCGACCACACGGTCCAGCTCGGTCTGGATGCCAGCATGCAGCGCGTGCAGGTCACGGCTGCGCGGCACCACCAGCTTGGCACTCCACTGGGTGCCCATGGTGTGGCCGCCAAGGGCGGCGATGTCGATAGGTGAGGACATGCGGTTGGACGGAATGCCTTGGGCCTGCCTGGGCCGCTGCCCTTCCACACGCTACACCGCAGGAGGCGGTGGCGGGTGGAAGGGCGCGGCTGGCGCCGGGCTGCCGGCGATTACTGCGGCAGCACTTCCAGCGTGGCCACGTAGCTCAGGCGGCGCACATTGGCCTGCTTGACCGAGGTCTTGTCGTCCTCGCTGCCGGTTTCCAGCCAGTACATGCCGGCTTCCGGCCAGGTGACGCTGAACTCACCCTTGGCATCGCTGGTTACCTTGATCTCTTCCTGCGCGTTGCGGTAGCGGGTGGCGCCGCGCACGATCTCCACTTCCAGGCCAGCCTGCGGCTTGCCGTCCACCAGCAGGCGGAATGTGGCTTTCTCACCGGCAAACAGGTCGTTGGGGTGGCCCAGCGCAACCAGCTCGATGCCCTTGCCGGTCGGCTTGAGCGCGGTGTCGTTGGGGTTGCCGTTGGTGACGAACGTCTCAATGCGGCTGCCAGTCTCGGACACCTTCAGCTCGGGGGCGTTGTTGGGCACTTCGCTGGCGAACTTGTCCGGGGTACCACGCCAGCGCTTGGGCTTGCCGTCTTCCTGCCAGCTGGCCGACAGGCCACTGTAGACGGTGGCCAGGCGGTAGGTGCCCTTCTGCTTGAGTTCAACGTCGAACACGCTGCGGTACTTGCCGGTGGCAGGATTCTGCGGCTGCAGCTTGCTGCCATCCGGCGCGGTGATCACCAGGGCGTCCAGCCGCAGCGGCACGTGATTGAAGTAGAACAGGTCGTTGGACACGGCTGCATCCACGGTGATCCACGGATCGCTGCCGGAGATGACCGTCTGCGAGGGCTGCAGCCATGCCTTGTGCGCGGCGGCGGTGAACGGAAGTGTGGCGGCGATGGCGGCGGCAATCAGAAGGGAACGCTTCATTGCTGAGCTCCTGGGGCTTGGAAAAAATCAGGGTTTGACGGCAAGGGTGACGCTGCCGAGTTCGGACGTGCCCTGGGCGCTGCCATTCTGTGCACTGCGTGCCGGCCAGCTGAAGGGAATCTTGACCAGCTCGCGGCCACCCACCTCGCGTGCGGCCTCCACCACCAGGGTGTACTGGCCGGCGGGCAGGGCGCGCAGCTGTGGCTGGCGGTCGTTGAAGCTGAGCTGGTGCTTGCCCACCGGGCGGGTGGGGCCGGTCACGCCATCCACCGGCACCTGCAAAGTGCGGCCGCTCTTGCGCCACCACTGGCGCAGGTCCGGCAGCCACTTGGTGCCGTGGCCTTCGTTGGTGTCCTTGAGCTGGTACCAGACGCTCAGGTTGGCGGCGACCTTCTGGTCGGAGCCTTCGACCCACACTGCCACATAAGGGCGGTGGTACTCGGCCACGTTGAGCTTGGGCACTTCGACATTGATGTCCAGGCTGGTGGCATAGGCGGCCGGGGCGGTGGCGATCAGCCCGCTCAGGGCGATGGTCAGGGTGACGCGCATGGTGGGGCTCCGTGGGGAAGGGAGATCAGTGAATGAGCAGCAACGCGATCAGCAGCGGAATCATCAGGCCCAGCCCCACCAGGGGCCAGGTCAGGCGCCGCTGCCGCGCATGCAGGTGCAGCAGAAACAGGCCGGTAATGCAGAACACCAAGCAGGCCACGGCGAAGATGTCCAGGAACCAGCCCCAGGCCGGGCCAGCATTGCGACCCTTGTGCAGGTCGTTGAAGTAGGACACCCAGCCACGGCGGGTTTTTTCAAACTCCACCGCACCGCTCTCGCGGTCGATGCTCAGCCAGGCATCCATGCCCGGCCCGGGCATGGACAGATAAATCTCCTCCGGCGACCACTCGGCCGGGCGCTGGCCGACGGACACGTCCAGCGTGTTGCCGAGCCAGTCGGCCACCCGCGCCGGCAGCGGTGCATTGCCTTCCTCGCGCTTGCCAAGAGCCTGCAGCAGCGGCGCCGGCAGGGTGAGCTGCTGGTTGCGGACTTGCGGCTTGGCCTCGATCCTGGAAGCGTGGTTGAGGGTGATGCCGGTGGCCGCAAACAGCAGCATGCCAATCAGGCAGACCGCCGAGCTGATCCAGTGCCATTGGTGCAATGTACGCAGCCAGAAGCCACGACTGGCCTGTTGCTGCACGGAGCTGGCGGTAGTGCGGTCTGCTGACACGGGAATGGCGTTGCGGGGAGGGCATAGATTAAATCATTAATGAGAATGATTCGCAATTTATACTGACGAGCCGCCATTGACGGTCATATTGGTCGTCTATGCGCGGCGGCAGGTTGGCATTGGCCGTAGCCAACCCCGCGTCGGTACACGCACGCGGGTGCTGGTTACGGGGCCGGCAGCACGGCCGGCCAGGCTCAGAAGCGGGCGTTGAGCGAGAGCCAGTAGCTGCGGCGCTGCTCCTTGACTGCATAGTCGTCCACGCAGCTGTACTCGCTGGGCGAGATGGGCAGGCACGACTGCGAAACGAAGTCCTTGTCGAACAGGTTGTTGATGCGCGCGTTGAAGGTGAGCCATGGGGTGGCCTTCCAGCTGCCACCCAGGTGGAAGATGGTGTAGTCCTCGTAGTAGCGCATGTGCTGCCTGCCGTTGGCATCGGGCAGGCTGTCGCGGTAGCGGTCGTAGCGGCCTTCGCCGATCAGCGACAGGCTGAGCACGTCGTTGGCCTGCCAGTTGAGGCTGGCGTTGGCCATGTGCTTGGCCGGTTTGCCGGCAATCGGCAGGCCACGGCTGCTGCCGCTGGTCTGTTCGCTCCTGGTCCAGGTGTAGTTGCCACGCAGTTGCAGGGTGTCCAGCAGGTCGATGTGGCTGGCCAGTTCGACACCGCGGGTTTCGGCCTTGTCCAGGTTCACGCTCTGGCCGAAGACGCTGTAGCCCAGCGCGGCCCAGCCCGGGCCCACGTCCACGCAGTAGCCGCTGCCCGCCGGGGCTACCTCGCAGTTCGGGTAGCTGTCACCGCTGGCGATCTTGTCCTCGAAGCGGTTGAGGAAGGCGGTGGCATTGAAGCCCCAGCGTTGGCCTTCGTAGTAGGTGGCGATTTCGTAGTTGGTGCTGGTTTCAGGCTTCAGGTTGGGCGAGCCCACCAGTGGCAGCACGCCCTGGCCGCCGAAGCCGGTGACGCCGGGGAACAGCTGGTCCGGGCGCGGGGTCTTGTAACCGGTGCTGATGCCGCCCTTCAGCGTCCACGCATCATTGGCCTTCCACACCAGGTAGGCACGCGGGCTGACATGGCTGCCAAAGATGTTGTGGTGGTCATAGCGCACGCCGAAGGTGGCGGTCAGGGCATCGGTCAGCGCCCAGTTGTCCTCGGCAAATGCCGACCAGGTGCGGTGCTTCTGCTTGACGTTGTCGCGGTAGCCGGCGCCGTCCATGCCGAACACGCCGTCGGTCATGTCGGTGTCGTTGTACTGGCCGCCGAAGGCCAGCTTGTGCGCACCCAGCTCCATGTCCAGCATGGTGTCCAGCACCAGTGCGTCCAGCTCCATGGTGCGTAGCGGGCGCGGCAGGAAGCCCTGCAGGCGTGCACGTTCGGCATCGTTGAGCACGCTCAGGTCACCGTTTCTCATGTTGCAGTTGGCGGCCTGGCCACGGCGTGCGCAGACATCGTTCCACAGCGTCTGCAGGCCGGCGCGCTCTTCCAGCGTCAGTGGCAGTGAGCGGCCCAGGTTGTTGCTTTCGGTGCGGGAAATGCTGGTTTGCCAGTTGCCGAAGGAATAGCGGCCCTGGTGGGTAAGC
Source organism: Stenotrophomonas sp. UBA2124 (assembly GCA_002329155.1). Taxonomy (GTDB): domain Bacteria; phylum Pseudomonadota; class Gammaproteobacteria; order Xanthomonadales; family Xanthomonadaceae; genus Stenotrophomonas. The sequence continues at coordinate 44,044 of DCXY01000022.1, forward strand.
GAGAGCTGGTCCAGCTCATAACGCTGGTAGGCGGTATAGCCGACGCGCGGCTGCACCACGCGGCGCGAGGTGGTGCCGCCGCTGCCATTGGGGATGGTGGCCACGCCGCTGCGCCACAGGCTGCCCAGATTGTCGAGCGTGCCGGTCTGCCCCTTGCTGTTGTCGTACTTCTGGCGGGAAATGTCGTAATCCAGCCACAGGCTGTGGTCGTCGGAGAGCTTCCAGTCCAGGCGCATGCCGGTGTTCCAGTTGGTGTTGGCCACGGCCTTGCCGCCGGCACCGAAGCCGAGCGTGCGCTCCCACGGGGTGCCATCGGGCAAGGGCAGCGCCGGCCAGTTCGGCATCGACTCATCGCTGTCATACCAGCTGCCCCGCACCGTGAGCCCAAGGGTGTCCTTCACCAGCGGCCCGTTGAGGTAGACGTCGCTGGTACGGGCATCACCGAACTGGTCCTCCTGCTGCACGGTGAAGCCCTGGGTGAACGAGCCGTGCCATTGCCCGGTGTTGCGGCGGGTGATGATGTTGATGACACCGCCCATGGCGTCTGCGCCATAGAGCGTGGACATCGGCCCACGCACTACCTCGATGCGGTCGATGGCATCCAGTGGCGGCAGGTAGGAGAACTGGCCGCCACCGAAATTGTTGGGGTAGATGTTGCCGACATTGCTCTGGCGGCGGCCGTCGATAAGCACCAGCGTGTATTCCGACGGCATGCCGCGCATGGAGATGGTGGCGCGGCCGTTCTTGTCGGTGGTTTCCATGCCCACGTCGATGCCTTCGACGTCACGGAGTGCATCGATCAGGCTGGTGTAAGGGCGCAGCGACAGCTCCTCGCGGCTGACCACGCTGATACTGGCCGGTGCGTCGGCGGGCTTCTGCTCGAAGCCGCTGGCGGTGACCACCACCTTGTCCAGCGTGGTGGGTTGGCCGCTGCCATTGGCATGGGCGGTGGCGGAGAGTGCGCCGAGGACGGCTAGGGTAAGCAGGTGGCGATGTGCGGACGTGCGGAAACGCTGGCGCGTGGCCATGGGAATAACCTCGGTAGTGGATGCGAAGACGTGGGTGCCCACCCGGCAGCGTCGTCCGGGCGTGGAGTACAGCGGGAGCGCGGTGTGCGGGCGAGCAGTGCCAGCGGGGGGCTGCTGGGCCAGCGAGAATCAGCAGGTGCGCGGAGGCGCCTGGCCGCGTTGCAGACGCGGGCTGGGCAGTGCATGCGGTGCGAGGATCGATGCAGCGGGCGCCGGTGTGGATACCACAGGAACCGCTACCCGAAGGGCATGCGCGAGAGCTGCTTCGCAGCTGGCCGTGGTGGCGGCAACCATGCGGACGCCCGCCTGCCGGCGCAGCTTGGCGGGTTGTTCGGCACGGGTGGACTGGTCACCACCTTCGGGCTGCTCACTGTTTGCAGAGGCACTGGCCTCGGCATTTGCAGGAGTGGAAAGCGATGGTGTGGCCTGCGAGGCGCCTGTAATCAGTGACAGCAACAGCAGCACACACAACAGCACCGGTATGGCCGCCGCGAAGCGGAGGCCGGCATTGCAGGCAGGATGCTGTGGTGTGACGGATGACTGCACTGGGCTTCCGATGGTGACCGGCGCGATAGGGGAAGCGCGCCCCAGACCATTGATTTTAAGTGAGAGTCATTCGCATTTGCAAACGGGAATTGATGGCAATTCCCGTCTTGCCTAGGCGGCTGGCGGGGAGCCAACCAGCGCACGGACAGCCGCATGCGGTGACAGTGCCAGCTGCGGCCGCAGCTGCTGCAGAAACGAAGGGCTGCCCTGCGCAAGGGCCAGGCGCAGCCAGCGCACGGCTTCGTCCACGTCACCGGCGGCCAGCAGCAGCGAGGCATGGCTGGCCTGCCCACGGAAGTCGCCCGCTTCAGCCGAGCGCCGGTACCAGGCCGGTGCAGCGGAAGGCTCGGCGGCCACACCACGGCCTTCTTCCAGACAGCGGCCCACCAGGTTCATCGACTTGGCATGGCCTGCCTCTGCCGCACGCAGGTACAGCGCATAGGCGGCGGCTTCATCGCATGGCACACCACGCCCGGTGGCCAGCAGGTTGGCCAGGTTGTACATGCCCCAGTCCAGTCCCTTGTCGGCGGCCTGGCGATACCACACGGCGGCCAGCTCATGATTGACCGGCGTGCCCTGGCCAAGTTCGTGGCAGCGGCCCAGCATGTTCATCGCCAGCGGCAGGCCGGCGTTGGCGGAGCGTTCAAACCAGGCCATGCCGGCGTCGCTGTCCACACTGCAGGCGCGGCCTTCCATGCAGGCCTGGCCGAGCACGAACTGGGCCAGCGCATCACCCGCCTGCGCGCGCTGTTCCAGTTCGGCCATCACCCATTCGGGTTTTTCCGGCAACTGCTGCAGCAGTGCCTGCAGATCGTCCATCACCGTGCTCAGGCCTCGGCCCATTGCCGCAGCAGGTTGTGGTACACGCCGGTCAGGCTGACCAGCGAGGCGTGCTGCGGGTGGTCGTGGGTGATGCGGCGGATGGAATTGTCCAGCTCCCACAGCAGGCGGCGGTGGCCATCATCGCGGACCATGCTCTGGATCCAGAAGAACGAAGCCAGCCGTGCGCCGCGCGTCACCGGGGTGACCTGGTGCAGGCTGGTGCCGGGGTAGAGCACCATGTGCCCGGCCGGCAGTTTGACGCGCTGGTTGCCGTAGGTGTCTTCGATGACCAGTTCGCCACCGTCGTATTCGTCCGGATCGGCGAGGAACAGCGTGGCCGACAGGTCCGTGCGTACCGGCTGCGGATCTTCCGGACGGGTGATGTGGTCGTAGCGGATTGCGTTGTCAACGTGGAAGCCGAAGGTCTCGCCTTCGCGGTAGCAGTTGAACAGCGGCGGGTACACACGGCGCGGCAGTGCGGCGGCGAAGAAGGTGTCGTTGCGGCCGATGGCATCCAGGATCATCGAGCCCAGCGCGCGTGCGGCCGGGTCGGATTCGGGCAGTTGCAGGTTCTGCTTGGCCTGCGCCGACTGGTAGCCGGCGGTGGCCTTGCCGTCGGCCCAGCCGGCGCGCTGCAGGTGTTCGCGCGCCACGGCAACCTGTTCGCGGGTGAGTACGTCGGGAATGTGCAGCAACATGGGGGTGGGCCTTGATGCGAAGCCCCCGGCGCGGGGCCGGGGGCAGGTGGGTCAGAACTTCACGTTCAGTGCCAGCGTGGCCGAGCGGCCCGGGGCGATGCTCGCGTAGTGCGAGGCATAGGCCTTGGTGAAGTAGGTCTTGTCGGTCAGGTTCTGCAGGTTCAACTGCAGGCTGATGTTGTCCTGGATGGCGTAGCTGGCCATGGCATCCCAACGGGTATAGCTGGGCACCCACTTGGTGTTGGCCACGTCACCGTACTGCTTGTCCGAGTAGGTGGCGCCGGCGCCCAGGGTCAGGCCGAACGGGAAGCTGTAGGTGGTCCACAGGTTGGCGCTGTGCTTGGCCGTATTTGGGAACACGTTGCCGTTGTAGGGAGAGGGCATGTAGATGCCGGACGGACAGGCGCGGCCCACCGGTGTGGCGCAGACATAGCCGTTGTCCTTCAGCTCCGAATCCAGCCAAGTGTAGCCGCCGTACAGGCTCCAGGCATCGGTGAGCTGGCCGGTGAAGCCGACTTCGATGCCGTTGATCACCTTCTTGCCGGCGTTCTGGCTGGTGCCGTTGTCCACGGTGACGCGGGCGTTGTCCAGCACGGTGTGGAAGGCAGCGGCGGTCAGGTTCAGGCGCTTGTCGAACAGGTCCCACTTGGTGCCCAGCTCGAAGTTCTCGGTACGCTGCGGCTTCAGGTCGGCCACGGCGGCGCTCAGGCCATCGGAGCCGTCACCACCGTCCATGCCCGGCGGGGTGGAGGAGGTGCCGTAGGACAGATAGATGCTGCCGTTGGCGGTCGGCTTGAACACCACGCCGGCCTGGTAGTTGAGGAAGTCGCTGTCGTGCTTGAACACGGTGGGCGCCTGGCCGGCGACCGGGGTGACCATTTCGGTGGAGAAGTCGTCGTAACGCAGGCCCAGGTTGATCAGCCACTGCGCGCTCAGCTCGATGGTGTCGAACAGATAGGCGGACCTGGTCTTGCTGGTCTGTTCCACATCCAGCGCCTTGTCGCTGCGGTAGACCACATGCGTGGCCGACCACGGGTCGTTCGGCGTGGGGTTGTTGAAGTCGGTGCAGTTGTAGCCGGTGGCCGCGCCGGTGGTCGGGCAGCTGGTGCTGTTGGTCAGCGGATTGTTGGTGCCGGGCGTCATCAGGTAGCTGCCGCGGCTCATCTTCTCGTCGCTGTACTCCACACCCACGCTGTAGCTGTGCTTGAGCGCGCCGGTGTCGAAGTTGCCGGTGAGGCTGAGCTGGTCAACGAAGCTCTTCACGTCCACGGCGCGGCTGTTGGTACGACGCCACAGGGTGCCGAACAAGTTGGGGTTGCCCTTGCTGTCGTCCGGCTGGGTCCACAGGTAGTCGTTGCTGGTGTTGCCCAGGCGCGCGATGTTGCGCAGCTTGTGGCCACCGAAGTCGTAGTTGGCATCGATGGTGCTGATGTCGGCGCGGGTGCGCTGGAAATCGCGGTCCTTCAGGCCGTAGTAGTTGTTGCGGTCCGGCACCAGCGGGCTGCCGTCGCCGTTCCTGGAAACGTTCGGGCCGCTGCCGAAGGGGTTGCTGTAGGGGAAGCCGCCAGCATCGGGCAGGTCGTCGGTTTCCATGTGGTAGTGGCCAACGATGAGTTGCGCCGGGCCGTTCAGACCGAAGGCGATCGACGGGGCGATGCCCCAGCGGCTGACGTTGGCGGCGTCACGGCCCGGGATGTCCGAATCGTGCTTCATCAGGTTCAGGCGTGCGGCCGTGCCTTCGCCCAGCATGTAGTTGGCGTCCACGGTGCCACGCGCGTAGCTGTCGGTGCCCACGCCCATGCTGGCGCTGGTTTCGTTCTTCAGTTTCGGGGTCTTGCTGACCAGGTTGAGGCTGCCACCGCCGGAGTCACGGCCGCCATAGGCCGAGCTCGGGCCCTTGACCACTTCCACCTGTTCAAGGTCGAACACTTCGCGGGTCTGCGAGCCGACGTCGCGCAGGCCATCGACGAAGATGTTGCTCTGCGAATCGAAGCCACGGATGAAGGGGCGGTCGCCGGTGGGGTTGCCGCCTTCGCCGGCACCAAAGGTGATGCCCGGAACCATGCGCAGCGCATCCTGCAGGTTGGTGGCGCCGGTCTGCTGCAGCAGCTTCTCCGACACGATGGACACCGACTTGGGCGTATCCAGCAGCTCGGCGGTGAACTTGGGCGAGGACGGATTGAACCAGCTGCCACGCACCTGCACCTTGTCCAGGTCGGTGGCGGCGGCCGCGCCAGCGTCGTTGTCGGCGGCGGTTTCAGGTGCGGCGTGGGCGGCCAGCGGGGCCATGGCGAGCAGCAGGGCGGAAGTCAGTGGGGTACGGACAGGGGTCATCGTTGGACTCGGGGAATACGGAAGAAGGCACGGCGCGGCGCGCGGTGCGAAGGAGCGGTGTGGGGGTGTTGCAGCCGCCTGCCATGGCAGGCGCGGGACCTCAGGCCCGGGGTGGGGCGTGGCCGGGGTTGAGCAGCAGGTGCGGCGCGGGTGGGTAGCGGCGCGCGCTGAGCACGGCATGCTGCAGCAGGGTGCTGCTGGTGGCGGCAACGAAGGTGCTGGCCGGGCTGGCCAGGGGCGGGCACTGCTGCGGCGGCGTGTCGACGCTGCGCGGCTGCGCGCTGCGCTGGTTTTCCACCTTGGTTTCGGAAATGGCCACCAGGTCCGGCAGCTCCGGGGGGCGGCCGTCGTCGGGGCTGGCCGTTGCCTGCAGGGCGGTCGTGGCAACGCTGGCCGGGGTGGCGCTGGCTGCCGGTGCGACAAGGTACATCAGCCCGGTCAGCAACAGGCCGAACAACAGCATCATCCACGCCTGCCGCGGCCGCGATGCGGCGGTCTGGTGCAGGGTGATGGTGACTGGTCCGGACATGAATGCTGCAACTGAATGGCGGAATGCAATGAGTGCGCATCTTATTGAGAATTGTTTGCGTTATCAATACTGATGTCGCAATCAGCGGGTCGCGGGAGTTCGGATCAGGATTGCAGCCGTTGTTGCAGGTGGGGCCGGGCCGCCTTCCTCCAGGGCCAAGGTGCGGGCGTGATGTTCCGCAAACGCCGTAGCCCGGGTAAGCGAAGCGCACCCGGGGAATGAGCGTGGCGGTAAGGGTCGGTTGGCAGGAGCCCATTCGTGGCGGGTTTCCTGCGGGTGGTGCGTTCGTCGGCTTCCCGGGTGCGCGCGTGCGCTTACCCGGGCTACAGATGCAGGTCTGCTCGCGTAGCCCGGGTAAGCTAAGCGCACCCGGGGAATGAGCGTGGCGGTGAGGCGGGGTTGGCAGGAGCCCATTCGTGGCGGGTTTCCTGCGGGTGGCGCGTTCGTGGGCTTCCCGGGTGCGCGCGTGCGCTTACCCGGGCTACAAATGCCGGTCTGCTCGCGTAGCCCGGGTAAGCGAAGCGCACCCGGGGAATGAGCGTGGAGGTGGAGGTCGGTTGGCAAGGGCCCATTCGCGGCGGGTTGCCTGCGGGTGGTGCGTTCGTCGGCTTCCCGGGTGCGCGCGTGCGCTTACCCGGGCAACAGATGCCGGTCTGATCGCGTAGCCCGGGTAAGCGAAGCGCACCCGGGGAATGAGCATGGCGGTGAGAGTCGGTTGGCAGGAGCGCATTCGTGGCGGGTTTCCTGCGGGTGGTGCGTTCGTCGGCTTCCCGGGTGCGCGCGTGCGCTTACCCGGGCTACAGATGCTGGTCTACAGGGGCCGATCGGCTCGGCTCAATCGCGGTCGTCGCGGGCCCAGATGCCGCCGTTCTCGCGCTTGACCGGAAACTTGGGCACCGGCGTATAGGCCGGGGCGCACAGGGCGCGGCCATCGCGGATGTCGAAGCGGGCTCCATGCAGGATGCACTCGACGCTGCCTTCGGCCGGATCGATGGTGCCCGAGGACAGCTCGAATTCCTCGTGGGTGCACTGGTCTTCCAGCGCGTACAGCTCGCCATCGAGGTTGAACACCACGATGGGGGTGCCGGTCACTTCGTCGAACGCGGTTTTCATCTCGCCCGGCAGCAGTTCCTCGCTGGCGCAGACAAAGGTCCAGGTCTCGCTCATGCGCGTGCCTCCAGCGGCTTTTCCAGTACCTCGAACTGCAGGTCCCCACGCCTGGGAATGCCAAAGCGTTCATCGCCATACGGGAACGGCTTCTTGATGCCGGTGCGCGCGTAACCACGGCGCTGGTAGAAGGCGATCAGTTCGTCGCGACAGTCGATCACGGTCATGCGCATGCTTGGCAGCTGCCATTGTTCGCGCACCAGCTGTTCGGCCTGCTGCATCACCTGCTTGCCGACACCGCTGCCCTGTGCCGAAGGGCTGACCGCGAACATGCCGAAGTAGCCATGGCCGTCCTCGTCGGCAACATGGCAGCAGGCGAGCAGGGTGGCATCACGTTCGGCCAGCAGGATCATGCTGCGCGGACGTTGCAGGTCGGCAAGGATGCCTTCGGCATCCACGCGCTGGCCGTCGAGCAGGTCGGCTTCGGTGGTCCAGCCCACGCGCGAGGCATCGCCACGGTAGGCGGAGGTGACCAGTTCGATCAGGGCCGGGATGTCGTGCGGGGTGGCTATACGGAAAGTAATGGCGTCCATGAACCGCATTGTAGGAGTGAGTGACGCGGGGTGAGAAGGGAGAGGCGGCCACTGCGGCCGCCTCTCGCCATGCGCGCGCTCAGCCCAGCAGCGTGCGGACTTTCCGCAGTGCCACCATGAAGGCCTCCACTTCCTCGTGGGTGTTGTAGAAGGCCAACGAGGCGCGGCAGGTGGCGGCCACGCCGTAGTACTGCAGCAGCGGGTGTGCGCAGTGCTGGCCTGATCGCACGGCCACGCCTTGCAGGTCGAGCAGGGTGGCCAGGTCGTGCGCGTGCGCGCCTTCGATCTGGAAGGACACCACCGCGGCCTTGTGCGGCGCGGTACCGAAGATGCGCACGCCGTCGAAGCGCAGCAGTTCCTCGGTGAGGTGGGCCAGCAGCTCCTGTTCGCGCTGGGCGATATGCTCGCGGCCCAGTGCTTCCAGGTAGTCCACCGCCACGCCGAGGCCGACGAAGCCGGCGATGTTGGGCGTGCCGGCCTCGAACTTGTGCGGCGGGTCGTTGAACACGGTGCCGTCGAAGCTGACTTCCTTGATCATCTCGCCGCCACCGATGAACGGCGGCATGTCCTGCAGCAGTTCGCGCCGTGCCCACAGCGCACCGGTACCGGTGGGGCCGCACATCTTGTGGCCGGTGACCGCGTAGAAATCACAGCCGATGGACGGTATGTCCACGGTGAGGTGCGGTGCGGCCTGCGAGCCATCCACCACGGTGGTGATGCCACGCCTGCGCGCTTCACGGCAGATCTCGCGCACCGGGTTGATGGTGCCCAGCACGTTGGAGACATGGGTGACGGCGAGCAGCTTCACCTCCGGGGTCATGGCCGCATGCAGCGCATCCATGTCCAGGCTGCCGTCGGGGGTGATCTCGGCCACGCGGATGCTGGCACCGGTGCGCTGGGCCACCAGCTGCCACGGCACGATGTTGGCGTGGTGCTCCATGCGCGACACCAGGATCACGTCGCCGGCCTTCAGGCGCGGCAGCGCCCACGAATAAGCCACCAGGTTGATGGCGAAGGTGGTGCCGCTGCACAGCACCAGTTCCTCGCCGCGCACGTTGAGGAAGCGCGCCAGCTTGGTGCGCGCACCTTCGTAGGCTTCGGTGGCCTCGCTGCCCAGCGCGTGCACCGCGCGGCTGACGTTGGCGTTGTAGCGGCGGTAGTACTCGTCCACCGCGCCGATTACCGACAACGGCTTCTGCGAGGTGTTGGCGTTGTCGAAATACACCAGCGGCTTGCCGTTCACTTCGCGCATCAGCAGCGGGAAGTCGGCGCGCACGCGCTCCCAGTCGGGTGCGCCGGCCGAGGCATGGATAGGACGCGGGGAGCTGAGGTTCATGCCATGCCTGCCTGTTGCAGTGCCTGGTCCAGATGCTGGGCCAGCTGTCCGGTGAGTGTGCCTTCCACCGCCGACAGCGGCTCGTGGCAGAACGCGGCGCTGAGCATGGCGCGCGCCTGTTCGCCGGGCACGCCACGCGAGCGCAGGTAGAACAGCGCGTTCGCGTCGAGCTGGCCGACGGTGGCGCCGTGCGCGGCCTTGACCTCGTCGGCGTCGATCACCAGCGTGGGCTGGGTGTCGATTTCGGCATCGGCCGAGAGCAGCAGGTTCTTGTTGGACAGGTTGGCGTCGGTGCCATCGGCACCTTCGCGGATATGGATGCCGCCATGGAACACCACGCGGCTGCGGTTGCCGGCCACGCCGCGCCAGACCAGCTCGGCGCTGGTGTCGCGGGCGATGTGCTCGATGCCCAGGCGGGTATCGATATGGCGGCGGCCGGTGCCCAGCAGCACGCCATTGGCGATGAGCCTGGCGTTGTCGCCTTCAAGGCGCACGTTCAATTCATGGCGGCTGAGCGCGGCGCCCAGTTCCAGATCAATACGGCGGTATTCGGAATCACGCGCCAGCACGGCATCGGTGCGCAGGAAGCTGGTGGCACGCGCGCTGTCGGCCTGCACGCGTGCGTGCGAAAGCTGCGCGCCCTGTGCCAGGTGGACATGCACCAGCGTGTTGTCCAGGTGCGCGTTGTCGCCGGCCTGCAGATGGTGTTCGACCAGATTGAGGCTGGCGCCACGGCGCAGCTCGATCAGGTGACGGTGGTGCCACGCACGGTCGGCCTCATCGCTGGCGCTGACGAACACCAGGTGCAGCGGTGTGTGGCTGGTGATGGCGGCCGGCAGCTGCACCAGCACACCCTCGTCAGCGAGCGCGGCATTGAGCTGGGCGAAGACTTCGTCGGCACGGTCGTAGCGGCGGCCCAGGAAGCGCACGTTCTCGGCACCCTCGGCCTTGGCGGCGGACAGCGTGCGGACCTGCACGCCGGCATCCAGCCCGCTGAGGTCGCTCAGGGCCTCGCTGTGGCGGCCATTGACGAACACCAGGCGCGGCGCGGGAATGCCTTGCAGCAGGGCCGCATCCACGGCCTGTGCCTGCGGCGGTGCCGGGCTGAAGCTGCGGCGTTCAAGCTGGCGCAGCGAGGTGTACTTCCAGGCCTCGTTGCGCGCGGCAGGCAGCCCGGTCTTCAGCGCGGCATCGAGCAGCTCGGCGCGCTCGCTGCTGCCGTTGAAGCCGGCGGCCAGGGAATCCAGAAGGGCGTTCATTACTTGGCGGCCTCGCGCACCACGCGGTCCTTCAGGAAATCGTAGCCGTGGGCTTCCAGCTCCAGCGCCAGTTCCGGGCCACCACTCTTGACGATGCGGCCATCGGCCAGTACATGCACCACGTCCGGCTTGATGTAGTCGAGCAGGCGCTGGTAGTGGGTGATGACCACGAACGAACGATCCGGCGCACGCAGCGCGTTGACGCCATCGGCCACGCTCTTGAGCGCGTCGATGTCCAGGCCCGAGTCTGTCTCGTCCAGGATGGCCAGCTTCGGCTCCAGCACGGCCAGCTGGAAAATCTCGTTGCGCTTCTTCTCGCCACCGGAGAAGCCTTCGTTCACGCCACGGTGCAGCAGCTCGTCCTTCAGGTGCAGCACGGCCAGCTTCTGGCGCACCAGCTTGAGGAACTGCATCGAATCCAGTTCTTCCTGACCGCGTGCCTTGCGCTGTGCGTTGAGCGCGGCACGCAGGAAGTAGGTGTTGTTCACGCCGGGGATTTCCACCGGGTACTGGAACGCCAGGAACAGGCCGGCAGCGGCGCGGGCTTCCGGCTCCAGCGCCAGCAGGTCGCTGCCCTCGAACTGCACGCTGCCTTCGCTGACGTCATAGCCTTCGCGGCCCGCCAGCACGTAGCCCAGCGTGGACTTGCCGGCGCCGTTGGGGCCCATGATGGCGTGCACTTCACCGGGCTTCACGTCCAGCGTCAGGCCCTTGAGGATTTCCTTGCCAGCGATGCGGGCGTGGAGGTTTTCGATCTTCAACATGAGGGTGGTCTTGAATGGAGTGGGGGCGGGGCGATCAGAGATCGCCTTCGGCGCGGTCGATGAAGGTGTCGCGCAACCATTGGGTACGCTGGCGGGTGAGTTCAGCCTTGGCACCGCTCACGCGCATCGGATAGCTGGAGCCGTAGGTCACCTGCGCGTTCTTGCCGGCTTCGACCGGGTAACGCGCGGCGATGTCGGCATCGCGCAGCTGTATCCACAGCCGCTGTGCGGTGCGCAGCTTCTCGATCGCCACCGGCTGGCCCTTGAGCTTGGCCATCACTTCGCGGTAGGTGGCGTTGAGCTCGGAATCGGCCTGCTGCGCTTCCATCGCACTGCACTGGTTCAACTGTGCCTGGGTGGTGGCGTTGTCACAGGGATCGGCGGCCAGGGCGCTGACAGGTGCCAGCAGGGCGAGCAGCAATGCACAGGTCTTGATCTTCATCCGACTGAACCCTCCAGAGATACTTCCAGCAGTTTCTTGGCTTCCACGGCGAACTCCATCGGCAGCTCCTTGAACACCTGCTTGCAGAAGCCGTCCACGATCATCGACACCGCGTTCTCCTGGTCGATGCCACGCGAGCGGCAGTAGAACAGCTGGTCATCGGAGATCTTGGAGGTGGTGGCCTCGTGCTCGACGGTGGCGCTGGGGTTCTTCACCTCGATGTAGGGGAAGGTGTGCGCGCCGCATTTCTTGCCGATCAGCAGCGAGTCGCACTGGGTGTAGTTGCGCGCGCCCTCTGCGCCACGGTCCACCTTGACCAGACCGCGGTAGGTGTTCTGGCCACGGCCGGCGCTGATGCCCTTGGAGACGATCTTGCTCTTGGTGCGCTTGCCGACGTGGATCATCTTGGTGCCGGTGTCGGCCTGCTGGCGGTGGTGGGTGAGCGCCACCGAGTGGAACTCGCCCACCGAGTCGTCGCCCAGCAGCACGCAGGACGGGTACTTCCAGGTGATGGCCGAACCGGTTTCCACCTGCGTCCAGGTCACCTTGGAGCGCGCGCCACGGCCTTCGGCACGCTTGGTGACGAAGTTGTAGATGCCGCCCACGCCGTTCTCATCGCCCGGGTACCAGTTCTGCACGGTGGAATACTTGATCTCCGCGTCTTCCAGCGCCACCAGCTCCACCACGGCGGCGTGCAGCTGGTTCTCGTCGCGCATGGGCGCGGTGCAGCCTTCCAGATAGGAGACGTGGCCACGGTCCTCGCAGATGATCAGGGTGCGCTCGAACTGGCCGGTGTTATTGGCGTTGATGCGGAAGTAGGTGCTCAGCTCCATCGGGCAGCGCACGCCGGCCGGGATGAACACGAAGCTGCCATCGGAGAACACCGCTGAATTCAGCGCGGCGAAGTAGTTGTCGCCCACCGGCACCACCGAGCCCAGGTATTTCTGCACCAGCTCGGGGTACTCGCGGATGGCCTCGGAGATCGAGCAGAAGATCACGCCCTTGTCGGCCAGCTCCTTGCGGAAGGTGGTGCCCACCGAGACCGAGTCGAACACCGCGTCCACCGCCACGCCGGCCAGCTTGGCGCGCTCGTGCAGCGGGACGCCCAGCTTGTCGTAGGTGTCCAGCAGCTCCTTGGGTACTTCGTCCAGCGACTTGTACTTGGGCCCCTTGGGCGCGGAGTAGTAGCTCAGCGCCTGCAGGTCGATGGGGCCGACGTTGAGCTTGGCCCAGTTGGGCTGCTTCATGGTCAGGAAGTGGCGGTAGGCATCCAGACGCCACTGCGTCATCCATTCCGGCTCGTCCTTCTTGGCCGAGAGCGCGCGGATGATGTCCTCGTTCAGGCCCGGCGGCAACGATTCGGATTCGATGTCGGTGACGAAGCCGGCGTCGTACTTGCGACCCAGCTGTTCGTGGATTTCACGGTTCGGCGTGTCGGTGGTGCCGACGTTTTCAATGATCTCGGTGGCCATGGGGCTGCCTAGGGTATTCAGGAGACGACCTCGACGCTGATGCGTCGACGGTCGGCAAGCGGGAGGGGGTGCAGCATCTGTGCAAGGGTCACCGCACGCAGGGCGTCGCTGACCACGTCGTTGATCAGGCGCCAGTTGGAGCGTACGCCGCACTGGTCGGCGATGCCGCAGTGGCTCAGGTCCTGGCTGCATTCGGTGATCGCCAGCGGGCCTTCCATGGCCTCGACGATCTCTATCAGGGTGATCTGCGTGGCCGGGCGGGTAAGGCGGTAGCCGCCGTGCACGCCGCGCAGGCCTTCCACCAGCCCGGCCTGGGCCAGCGGCTTGAGCAGCTTGCTCACCGTGGGCGGCTCCAGGCCGGCGGCCTCGGCCAGCTCGCTCGCGCTCAGCACCTGCCCTGGCCGCGCGGCGAGCACGGTCATGACAACGGTGGCGTAATCGGTGAGCTTGGTGACGCGGAGCATCGTCGGAGAGGTGTCAAGTCAATGTGGACCAAAATTGTACGCTTTGACGCGGCCCGCTCCAAGCCTCCCTGTTCAGCTGCCGGCATGGTGGCTGGGCGAGGTGATAAATGACTGCGGCGGACAGGCGGGTCGGCGCTGTGATGGTGCGCACGCTTGGGTTGTACCACCGGTATCGGCGAGAATCCCCCATTCCCATCGATTCCGGTCAGTTTCATGCCCAAGAAGATCCAGGCGCGCAAATCCAGTATCCACGGCAACGGCGTGTTCGCGCTGACGTCGATCAAGAAAGGTGAGCGTGTCATCGAATACAAGGGCAAGCGCCGTACCCATGCCGAAGTGGACGCCGACGACACCGGCGACGTGGAAAGTGGCCACACCTTCCTGTTCACCCTCAACGACGACTACGTCATCGACGCCAACCACAAGGGCAACGACGCACGCTGGATCAACCACAGCTGTGACCCGAACTGCGAGGCGATGATAGAGGAGGCTGAAGGCGAGGACCGCACCGCCGACAAGGTGTTCATCGAGGCCGTGCGCGACATCAAGGCCGGCGAAGAGCTGACCTACAACTACGGCATCACCCTGGCCGAGCGCCACACTCCGCGCCTGAAGAAGATATGGGAATGCCGCTGCGGCTCACCCAAGTGCACGGGCACGATGCTGCAGCCAAAGCGTTGAGGCATTGAAGCGGGGAGGCGGGAGTGGGGTTGTGGGAAGGGCGTAGTACCTGCCCCACGCCTGCATCTGCCTCGCAATCCAATAACCCTGCAACCCCGTAGCCCGGGTAAGCGAAGCGCACACGGGGCTTGCGCATCCGCGGCAGTGAAGCCATCAGCATCACTCCACGCCGTGGAAGTGCGCGGTCTGCCACCGTGCCGGCTTCCCGGGTGCGCTGGCGCTTACCCGGGCTACAACAGCGGTTGCTGTGCGCGGCAGTGGCGGCGAAGGAGCGCGGTTATCCCGTTCCCGGTGCGGCTTCCCCGCATTGCACCCCGTAGCCCGGGTAAGCGAAGCGCACCCGGGGCTTGCCCATCCGTCGCAGCGAAACCATCAGCATCGCTCCACGCCGTGGAAGTGCGCGGTCTGCCAACGTGCCGGCTTCCCGGGTGCGCTGGCGCTTACCCGGGTTACAACGGCGGTTGATGTGCGCGGCAGTAACGACGCAGAAGCGCGGTTATTCCGTTTCGGATGCGGCTTGCCGGCATTGCGCCCCGTAGCCCGGGTAAGCGAAGCGCACCCGGGGTTTGTCCATCCGCCGCAGCGAAACCATCAGCATCGCTCCACGTTGTGGAGGTGCGCGGTCTCCCAGCGTGCCGGCTTCCCGGGTGCGCTGGCGCTTACCCGGGCTACGACAGCGGCTGAAGTACGCGTCGCTGGCGGTGCGGGAACCCATACTGCCGCTTCCCACATCCCCGTTCCCCGCTGTCAACTCAATTCCCCAACAGCCCCTGCGGCACGAAGCTGCCCAGGCTCTGGTTGAAGGTGACGGCGATGCGGCCGTTCTCGATACCCACCGACTGCACCTGCAGCGCGCCCATCACCTGGGCGATTGCCGGGTCGATCCTGTAGATGGGCTCGCGTCGCGCATAGTCGGCCAGCCAGCTGTTGAGCAGGCTGCGGGTGCTGGCATCCAGCTCGCCACCGGCCGCTGCCGGGCGGAAGCCATCGACAGTGGGCTGTTCCAGGTGGAAGCCCTGCGTCTGCGGGTTGTAGCGCAGGCCGCTGCTGACCTGCACCTTGCCAACCGGAATGGTCGAACCACCCGCTGCCATGGCCAGGTCGAAACCCAGGTCCAGGCGGCTGCCCTGCGGCAGGGTCAGGTGCGGCTCGCTCACGGTGAGGGCGAGCAGCCCGCCCAGCGCCTTCTGCGTGCGCGGGAAGCTGCCATCAAGATAGTGCTGCACATCGTCGGCGCCCACGGTGAGCTGCTTGCCCTTGACCTGGGGCGCGGCATGGGCGCTGGTGGCTAGGGCAAAACAGGCGACGGCAGGCAGGAGCAGGGCGCGCAGGTTCATTGCAGTGGCTCGCAGGGTTGCAGGTATGCAAGGCACGATACCGGCAACGGGTGAATGGGCAGTTAGCGGATGTGGCAACGGTCTATTTCAGTTGTGGCTGCAGCGATGCCGAGGTCAGCTCCCAGCCTTCACCGTCCAGCGTGCGCCGCAGCCGGTACCAGCCCTTGAAGTTGCGCGTGCCGCCGGCTTCGCTGAGCCGCAGCTCCACCGGTACTTCAATCGCGCGGGCAGGTGTTTCGCGGTCCAGTGCCACCGGTTGGCGGGTGAAGATGCGCAGGGCGGTGGTATCACCCAGTGCGCTGCGCAGGCCGGCATCATCCGGATGCGGAGCGGGTTTGCCGCCGGTCCAGAACCTGTCCGAGGCCGCGCCACCTGCAAGCAGGGCCTGCAGGTAGGCGTGCACGGTGCTTGCCGCGCCATTGCCGATGCCGGCGCGTGCTGCCTGGGCATCGGCTGCCGCCATGGTCTGTTCCTCATCCGTCGTGGCGTCCGGGGCACCGGCATGCGTGGGTGTGGATGCGGCCGCCTGCTGCGCGGGCGCTTCTTCAGCGGTGGGGGTGCGTTGACAGGAGCAGCCTGCCACCAGCGCGGTGGCGAGCAACAGCGGTAGAACACGCATCAGTGGGCCCCTGCAGTTTTGCGCAAGTCTACGGGCTGGCCGATGCCGTCAGCCAGTGGCTCAGAGTGTGGTCTGCAGGCGGTCGAGCTTGGCCAGCAGCAGCTCCAGCTCCGGCTGCAGGCAGCGCAGCGGGCTGTCGGCCTTGGCCGCGGCGGAGGACAGGCTGGCGAGCAGCCCGGCGGCGACCACCACTGAGGCATCGTCGTTGCAGGACAGGCGGCGCTGGCGCTGCGCGCATTCAAAGTGCTGCATCCAGTCGCGTTGGCTGCGCTGCTCGAACTCCAGGCTGCAGCGCCCCGTGCATGGCAGGCCGTCGCCCTGGATGGGCATGACCGTTATCCGGTAGCGGTGCGTATTGCGGGACATGAGCGGGGTAGGGAGTAGTGTGGGGTGCCTCACCATAGGCTGGCCTACATGCTGTTGCGAGGCTCGGGGCCGTGATGCTGTGTTTCAGCGCCGCTGCCCGCGTTGCCGCACGCTGCCATCAGCGGCACAAAAAAAAGACGGGACGGCAATGCCGTCCCGTCCTGTTCGCCACAAGGGGCGCGCTTATCAGAGCGCGGCGTCCTTGAGCTTCTTGAGCGGGCGAACCTTCAGCTTGGTGGTGGCCGGCTTGGCCGCGAACCACTGCTCTTCCTTGGTGAACGGGTTGATGCCCTTGCGCTTCGGCTTGGCCGGAACGTTCACGGTGGTGATCTTCAGCAGGCCCGGCAGGGTGAAGCTGCCTGCGCCCTTCTTGTTGACCGAAGCGGAGACGGCGCCTTCGAGGGCGGCGAACACAGCGCGCACGTCCTTGGCGGCAACGCTGGTGGCTTCAGCGATGTGGGCAACCAGACCCGACTTGGTCAGCGCTTCCTTGATCGGCTTGACGGCTGCCGGCTTGGCGGCGGCCTTGGTGGCTACTTTCTTCACTGCCTTTTTCGGGGCAGCCTTCTTAGCGGTCTTTGCCATGATTTCCTGTTCCGTGAACGGTTGGTTGTTTGGTCGTGCCGACCCCGTCGGCAAGCGAAATGTAGGGCATCAATTGCACGCCGCCAATAGGCAATCGATAAAAAAGCCCATAAAAATTGCTTCTGGCGGGATCGGGCAATGCGTCCGTTAGCAAAAATACCTTGGAAAACAGGGTTTGCGCGTTGTTCCGGCGCTGTGGCTGTGTAGCGATGGCAATGGCCCGTGTTTGTGCCGACGCGGCGCACAATGCGCTAACAGGCACTGTTCTAGGCTATGGGTTCCAACACCACGAGGAGTACGGCAATGGGTATTTCGCGTCACGCCACAGCGCACTGGGAAGGTGATCTGAAGACGGGTCAGGGCAAGTTGAGCACTCCGCAGAGCGGGTTGATGGAGAACACCCGCTACGCCTTCAGCAGCCGCTTCGGCGACGAGAAGGGCACCAACCCGGAGGAGCTGATTGCCGCCGCGCATGCCGGCTGCTTCACCATGGCGTTGTCGGCCAAGCTGGGCGAAGCCGGCTTCCCGCCCACCTCGCTGGACACCCGCGCCGATGTCGATCTGTCGATGGACGGTGGCCCGCAGCTGTCACAGATACGCCTGAAGGTGAAGGCGGTGGTGCCCGGCCTGGATGAAGTGCGGTTCCGCGCAATTGCCGAGGACGCCAAGGAAAACTGCCCGGTGTCCAAGGCGCTGAGTGCGGTGCCCATCAGCCTTGAAAGCGAGTTTTCGGCCTGATCCAGGCCGGATGCCGGCAGGGGCCGGCGGCGCCGTTGGCGTTGCCGGGCCCGGTTCAGGGTGGTTTCACCCAGCGCGCCCGAGCATCGCCACATCCAACCACTTGGGGAACCGCCGTCATGCTGCGTCCACTGCGTACTACCGCTGTACTGGTCGTGGCTGGGCTGTTTGCCTTCAGCGCCAGCGCCCAGACGTATGACGATGGCCGATACCGTCAGAACGGTTACTACGATGACGGCCAGTACCGGTCCGCCGGCTATGCCGGCAGCAATGTTCCGGCCTATGACTATGCGCGGGTGGTAAGGGTTGATCCCATCATCGTTGGCGGCGGGCAGGGCCGTGCTGAGCGTTGCTACGAGCGCAACGGGGGCGACTATGTCTACGGTGACAACGGCGACCGCTACTACCGTGGCGACGACCGCTACGCCAGCAACCGTTATCGCAACGGCGGCTATCGTACTGACGGGTATGACGGGTATGACGGCGGTGATTACGACAACGGGCGTTACCGCCAGGGCAGCGAAGGCGGGCGCCAGCTGGCCACGGTGATCGGCAGCCTGGCCGGTGCGGTGCTCGGCAGCCAGATCGGTGGCGGCGATGGCCGTTACATCGGTACCGCCGTGGGCACCATTGCCGGCGGTGCGGCTGGCCGCGCCATCTACGAGGCCAACAACCGTGGCCCGTCCTACCGCCGTGGCGATGTGCGCGTGTGTGAGCCAAGCAGCTACGGCAGCGAAAGCGAGCGCGTGGATGGCTACGACGTCACCTACGAATACGCCGGCCGCCAGTACCACACCCGTCGCGACTACCACCCCGGTGACCGCATCCGGGTGCGCGTGGATGTAAGCGCCGACTGAGGCCAAGGGGCCGCCATAAGGCCAGCATGGTTTGTCAGCCCTGCTGGATGTCGGCATAGTCGCCGCATCCCGTTCAGGAGAGGCCGTGATGCGCCGTATTGCCTGTGTTGCCCTGTTGTTGCCCTGCCTGTCTCTGTCCCCGGCGCAGGCCGAGGTGAAGGTGTTGCTGGCGCAGACCATCCGTACCGGTGATTCCGCGCAGCCCACTGCAGGTGCCATGGCCTGGGATTCGCAGACCGGGCGCGTGCTGCAGGTGGGCAGCGCCGAGGCCGTGCTGAAGACCTACCCGAAGGCGCCGAAGGTGGACGCCGGCAAGGCCACGGTGGTGCCGGGGCTGATCGATGCCCACGCGCACCTGGTGTATCTGGGCAATACGCTGGCCCAGGCCGACCTTACCGGCGCGCGCAACCGCGCCGAGATCGTGCAGCGACTGCAGGCGTTCGAGAAGACGCTGGCGCCGGGCGAGTGGCTGCTGGGCCGTGGCTGGGACCAGAACCGCTGGGATGACGGCACCGATTTCCCCACTGCCGCTGATCTGGATGCTGCCTTCCCCGAGCGGCCGGTGTATCTGGACCGCGTGGATGGCCATGCCGGTTGGGCCAACAGCGCCGCACTACGCATCGCCGGGAAGGCGGGCAAGTCGCTGTCCGGTGACTGGCAGCCCGATGGCGGGCGCATCGTGCGCGATGGCGCAGGCAAGCCGACCGGTGTGCTGGTGGATGGTGCGTCGGAACTGGTCAGCGCGCATATCCCCGCACTGGACGATGCCGCGCGCGAGAAGCGCCTGCTGGCTGCATTGGAGTTGGCGGTCAGCAACGGCCTGACCGGGGTGCACGACATGGGCGTTTCGCGTGAAGACCTGGCGCTGATGCGGCGCCTGGCCGATGCCGGCAAGCTGCCACTGCGCATCGATGCCTATGCCAACGGCAACCACGAGGCGCTGGACGACCTGTGCCGCAATGGCCTGTACGACCATGCAGGCGGCCGCCTGAAAATGCATGGCGTCAAGCTGTTCATGGATGGCGCGCTGGGAAGTCGCGGTGCGGCGATGCTGGCTGACTACAGCGACGACCCGCACAACCACGGCCTGCTGGTCACCTCGCCGGCGGATTTTGAAACCGCCGTGCGCAAGGCCGATGGCTGCAAGGTGCAGGTGGCCACCCATGCCATCGGCGACCGTGGCAACCGCATCGTGCTGGATACCTACGAGAAGGTGCTGGGCACGCACAAGGACAACGACCACCGCTGGCGCGTCGAACATGCGCAGGTGGTGTCGCTGGAGGACATTCCGCGCTTCGCCAAGCTGGGGGTGATCGCCTCCATGCAGCCCACCCACGCCACTTCGGACATGGGCTGGGCCGAGCAGCGTGTGGGGCCGGAGCGCATCAAGGGCGCCTACGCCTGGCAACGCTACCTGCACAGTGGCGCACGTCTGGCGCTGGGATCGGATTTCCCGGTGGAACAGGTGGACCCGCGGCTGGGCCTGTACTCGGCGGTGACGCGCCAGGACCGCGACGGTCAGCCGCCGGGTGGCTGGCAGCCGGAGCAGCGCCTGAGCGCGGAAGAGGCCGTGCGTGGCTTCACCAGCGATGCGGCGTGGGCGGGCCACGACGAGACGCAGGTGGGGCGCCTGCAGGCCGGCCTGCGCGCGGATTTCGTGGTGCTGGACCGCGACCCGATCACCGTCGCGCCCGCACAGCTGGATGATCTGAAGGTGCTTTCCACCTGGGTGGATGGCGAGCCGGTGTTCAAGGCCGCCACGCCCTGATAACGGGCGCGGCACAGCACGCGCCATGAAGGCGCCTATCGCATGAGGGAGGGCAGGTGATGCGCATGTTTCTGAAAGGATTGTTGGCCGTGGTGCTCGGCTTCGTGGCCGGCAGCGCGGTCAACATGGGGCTGGTGATGCTTGGGGGTCAGGTGGTGCCTGCACCGCCCGGGGTGGACACCACCACCACCGAGGGCCTGCAGGCGGCCATGCCGCTGATGGGGCCGGCGCACTTCGTGTTCCCGTTCCTCGCGCATGCGCTGGGAACGCTGGCCGGCGCCTTCATCGCCACGCTGGTGGTGGGGCGGGTGAGCAAGGTGCCGGCTCTGGTGATCGGCCTGCTGTTCATGGCAGGCGGCATCGCCGCCTGTTTCATGCTGCCGGCACCGCGCTGGTTCGAGGTGTTGGACGTGCTGCTGGCCTACCTGCCGTTCGCCTGGCTGGGGTACGTGCTGGCGCGTCGCCGCGCCTGATCGGCGAACCCGACTGCCTGCTCAGCAGGCAGGTTGGGGCTGGGGCAGCGGCTGGCCGAAGCACAGCACGTTGCCTGCGGGATCGACGATGCTGAAATCGCGCATGCCGTACGGGCGGTCGTCGATGGGTACCTCGATCACCACGCCTGCCTGCTGCAACTGCGCGTGGTAGCTGTCGATGGCCTCCACGTGGACGTAGAGCCGGCTGATGCCGGTGGGTTTGGCATCGCTGCGGCTGGTGAGGGTGATCTCCACATCGTCCCGGCACACGGCGGCCATGTCGGCAGGGCAGCCCCATTCCCACGCAAGCTCAAACCCGAGCTGCTCGCGGTAGAACGCCACGGTGGCGGCAAGGTCGTCGGCGGCCAGAAACGGCGAGATGGACTGGAAGCGCGGTGCGGTCATGGCGGCTCCTGCTGTCTGTGGATACGACAACCCTAGCGCAACAACGTAGCCCGGATAAGCGAAGCGCATCCGGAGACTCGGTTGAAGCCACAGACCCGCACGTCGAAACGCGCTGTATGCCCGTGCCACGGGAGCTTCAGTAGCGTAGCCCGGATAAGCGAAGCGCATCCGGGGATCGACCGGATTCGGTAGCTCATGCTGGCCAGGTCGCGGTGCTTGTCTGCACATCAAAGGCCATGGGCCTTGCGCCAGCATTGGCAAAACATGCGGCGCCCTGCAGGGCTACATTCGCTGGAACAGAGGGGAAAACGATGTTCCTTGCAGCAGTGTTCCGCGTACTCATGCTGGTGTGCCCACTGGTGCTGGGTGCCTGCGCGTCCATTCCATTGATGACGGCCATGCGGCTTTCGACGCTGCAGGAAAAGGACGTGCTGCAGATGGATCCTGCCGATTTGAGAGTGCGGGTGGCGCTGCCGCGCGGCAATGAACTGGATGTGGCGCAGACCCGCCTGACCCTGCGCATTGAGAGCGATGGCCAGCCGACGCAGCGGGCCGATATGACGTTGCGGCTGTTGGCAAGGACCGACGAGGTGCGCAGCCGTGGTCTGTTCCATGCGGACCTGCCGGTCACGGTGCATGAAATGGCACTTGCCCCGGGAGGCGCGGCGCAGCTGCGCGCGCTGCAGAAAAAGATGCTGGCCATGCGCGGCGGCAAGTTCGTGTTCGGCTACTACACCCGGTTCGATACGCCCCGGCCCGACATGAAGGAGATGCCGTTCTGGGTCGATCTCAAGCTGCGCCCGGGCGACGCCCACCTGCCGTTGTTCGATGCGGCGACCATGAAGTTCAAATAGGCACGTAGCCCGGGTAAGCGAAGCGCACCCGGGTTGGGGCTTTGCAGGGGGACTCCGGTTCCCCGGGTGCGCGCGTTGCGCTTACCCGGGCTACGGGAATCAATTCAGATGCGCTGCGCACGCACGGAGGTAGGTGTTGCGGCGTTACCAGTCGATGGTGCCACGGATGACGGTCTGCACCTGGCCGCCCGACCAGACATCGCCCTGGGCATCGATGCTCAGTTGGAGCAGTGCATCGTGGCCAACTTCGCGGCCCTGACTGGCGGTGTAGCGGCGCTCGTTGCCGGGCAAGGCGCCGCGCTCGTCCAGCCATGCGGCCAGTACCGCGTTGGCCGCGCCCGATGCCGCATCCTCGAAGCGGCGGCCATTGCCGACGAAGGCGCGCACGACCAGCTGGTAACCGTCGCCCTGCGCGCGTGCATAGGCGAACACGCCCATCGCGCCCGTGGCTTCGGCAAGGGTGGCGATGGCGTCCCAATCCGGTGCCAGTGCGCGCAGCGTGGCTTCATCGGCCACTTCCACCACCCACCAGCGTCGGCCGCCGTCCATCAGTGCCGGCGGCAGGCTGCCCAGCGCCCAGCCGGCGATGGCGGGCTGCAGGCGCGGGTCGTCGGCGCTTATCACTTCGGCCACCGAGGCGCGTGGAGTGCGGATGGCGATGCTGCGCACGCCGTCGTGTTCGCTCACGCGCAGCGGCAGCTGGCCGGCGATTCCGTCCTGCACCAGCAGCCCATCCACCGGCGTGGCCAGCCCAAACTCAAGGGCCGCATGCGCGCTGCCGACGCTGGGGTGGCCGGCGAACGGCACTTCCTTCTGCGGCGCGAACATGCGGATGCCGTAGCTGGTGCCTGGCTGGGTGGGGGCGAAGAGGAAGGTGGTTTCCGGCAGCCGGGTCCAGCGTGCGATGGCCTGCATGGCGGCATCGTCCAGACCATCGGCATCGAGCACCACGGCGAGCGGGTTGCCGGTGCCGGGGCGCGGGGCGAACACATCCAATTGAAGGAAGCGGCGGGTGGTCATTTCAGTCTCCATGTGTGGGGTTGGCGCAGGAGAGGGAGGTTCGAGGTCACCAGTCGATCTGGCCGCTGATGACCTGCTGCACTTCGCCACCGATCCAGATATGGCCGTCGATATCGACCTGCACACGCACCTCGCCATTGCGGCCCAGTTCGCGGCCCTGGCTGGCGAGGTACTGCTCGCCCGGCTTG
The DNA here is from genome assembly GCA_002329155.1 of Stenotrophomonas sp. UBA2124. Taxonomy (GTDB): domain Bacteria; phylum Pseudomonadota; class Gammaproteobacteria; order Xanthomonadales; family Xanthomonadaceae; genus Stenotrophomonas. The sequence goes on from DCXY01000022.1 coordinate 67,329, forward strand.
AGCCGGCCCTGTGCCAGCAGGTGCGCGGCCACCAGCGCGTTGGCGCTGCCTGTGACCGGGTCTTCATTGATGCCCACGCCGGGGGCGAAGGCGCGCACGACGTACTGGTAGCCCACGTCGGGGCGGTCGGCAGGCGCGAAAACGGCCAGCTTGCCGCGGCCGGGCAGGGCACCGATGGCGGCCAATTCCGGTTTGTAGCGGCGCAGCGCGGCCTCGCTGCTGGCCTCCAGCAGCCACCAGTCCGGGCCGTTGTTCCACAGTGCGGGCGTGCCGTGCTGCGGGTGGGCCAGCGAGGCAAGGCCATCGGGAAGCACCGGCGACGGCTGCTCACGGTGTTCGGCCCGGGGGCTGCGCACCTTGATCTGGCGGAACCAGCGCCCGCCCTGTACATGCACCGGCAGCAGGCCAGCGGCGCACTGCTGGAGCATGCGGCCCTCGTCATCGGGCGTGGCCAGGCCCAGTTCCACCGCGGCCCAGGCGGCACCGACGCTGGGGTGGCCGGCGAAGGGCAGTTCCCCCTTCGGGGTGAAGATGCGGATGTGGTAGCTGGCGCCATCGTCCGGCGGCAGGAAGAAGATGGTCTCGGACAGGTTCAGCCATGCCGCGATGGCCTGCATGCCCTCGCTGTCCAGCCCCTCGCAGTCCACCACCACGCCCAGCGGGTTGCCGGCCCCGGCACGGGCGGAGAACACATCCAATTGCAGGTAACGGCGTGAGGTCATGGGCGTGGGGGTATTCCGGAAGACGGGTCAGCTTAGGGAAGTGGGGGGATTGCGGGAAGGGTTTGGGGGAGCAGCGCAGGCGCGGGAGGCCACCGGGCGAAGGTGCAGAGGCGAAAAGCGAAGGGCAGAAGAGCGATTTCCGCCTGCGCGGGAATGACGAGTTCAGGCTTGGGGTCGTCTTTGCCGGGAAATGGCCGTGAAGATGGCTGCCGGCACGCAACCGCAGTGAGGGGGAACCGTCATTCCCGCGCAGGCCGGAATCGCTCCTGCTCTGGTTCTTCGCCTTGGCCGCCGCTTTCACCCGCCAACTCCCGCCTCAAACACCCCAGTACACCGGTTTCCCATCTGCCCCGGCAAAGGAGACGGCCCCCGCGCAATCGCAGCTGCCACGTTCCGCGCCCGGCAGGTCGGGATGGTATCGGCGGTAATCAGCCGTCCTGCCATGTTCTGGCTTGGCTTAGAATCGGAGGTTCCGCCCGCATCGCCGGGTCTTTCCCCCAATAGTGACCCCCCAAAGCCAATGTCCGCTTCCCCAAACGCAGATCGCTGGATCGTCCTCAAGTTCGGTGGCACCTCGGTGTCCCGTCGGCATCGTTGGAACACGATCGGGGAACTGGCGAAAAAACGTGCGGAAGAGACCGGGGGCAGGGTATTGGTGGTGGTGTCGGCGCTGTCCGGCGTCACCAATGAACTGACCGCCATCGCCGACGGCGCGGCCGACAGCCGCGAGCGTGTGGCCGCACTGGTCAGCCGCCATCATGAATTCCTCACCGAACTGGAGCTGGGCCAGGACGTGCTGGCCACGCATCTGGCCTCGCTGCAGGCGCTGCTGGACGACCCGCGCGCTGCCAGCCGTTCGCTGGACTGGCAGGCCGAAGTGCTGGGCCATGGCGAACTGCTGTCCTCCACGCTGGGCGCGGCCTACCTGCGCAGCAACGGACTGGATTTCGGCTGGATGGATGCGCGTGAGTGGCTGCAGGCGCAGCCGCCGGCGCCCAACCAGAGCGCATGGTCGCAGCGTCTGTCGGTGAACTGCCAATGGCAGGGCGCACCTGATTTCCACCAGCGTTTTTCGGCGCAGCCCACGCGCATGCTGATCAGCCAGGGCTTCATCGCCCGCCATGGCGACGGTGGCACCGCCATTCTGGGGCGTGGTGGTTCGGATACCTCCGCCGCGTATTTCGGTGCGCTGCTCGGTGCCAGCCGCGTGGAAATCTGGACCGATGTGCCGGGCATGTTCAGCGCCAATCCGAAGGACGTGCCCGACGCACGCCTGCTCACCCGGCTGGATTATTACGAAGCGCAGGAAATCGCCACCACCGGTGCCAAGGTGCTGCACCCGCGCTCGATCAAGCCCTGCCGCGATGCCGGCGTGCCCATGGCCATCCTCGACACCGAGCGCCCGCACATGCCGGGCACCAGCATCGACGGCAATGCCGCGCCGGTGGCGGGCGTGAAGGCCATCAGCCGCCGCAACGGCATCGTGCTGGTGTCGATGGAAGGCATCGGCATGTGGCAGCAGGTGGGCTTCCTGGCCGACGTGTTCAATCTGTTCAAGAAGCACGGGCTGTCGGTGGACCTGATCGGTTCGGCCGAAACCAACGTCACCGTATCGCTGGACCCCTCCGAAAACCTGGTCAACACCGACGTGCTGGCCGCGCTGTCGGCGGACCTGTCGGAAATCTGCAAGGTGAAGGTGATCGTGCCGTGCGCGGCCATCACCCTGGTCGGGCGTGGCATGCGCTCGCTGCTGTACAAGCTCTCCGACGTGTGGGCCACGTTCGGCAAGGAGCGCGTGCACATGATTTCGCAGTCGTCCAATGACCTGAACCTGACCTTCGTCATCGACGAGGCCGATGCCGATGGCCTGCTTCCCATCCTGCATGACGAGCTGATCGACAGTGGCGCCATGCCGGTGTACGAGGAGCATGTGTTCGGCCCGCGCTGGCGCGAGATCATCGGCAGCGTGCGCCCACGGCAGACGCCGTGGTGGCGCGCACCAGCGCAGCGCGAGCAGTTGCTGTCGCTTGCCGCACAGGGCACGCCCACCTATGCCTATCACCTGCCGACGGTGCGTGAGCGCGCGCGTCAGTTGAAGGCCATCGCCGCCGTTGACCGTCGCTACTACGCGATCAAGGCCAACTCGCATCCGGCCATTCTGCGTACGCTCGCAGAGGAAGGTTTCGGCCTGGAGTGTGTGTCGCAGGGTGAGGTTGAGCATGTGTTCGCCTCGGTGCCCGGCCTGGCGCCGGAGCGCGTGCTGTTCACACCCAGCTTCGCGCCCATCGGCGAGTACGAGGCCGCGCTGGCGCGTGGCATCAACGTCACCGTGGACAACGTGGAGCTGCTGCGCCGCTGGCCGGAGGTGTTCCGCAACCGCAGCCTGTGGCTGCGCATCGACCTGGGCCATGGCGACGGTCATCACCAGAAGGTCAACACCGGCGGCAAGGATGCGAAATTCGGCCTGTCGGCGCTGCGCGTGGACGAGTTCATCGAGGTGGCGCGTGCGTTGAACATCCGCATCACCGGCCTGCATGCGCACCTGGGCAGCGGCATCGAGAACAGCAGCCACTGGCAGCAGATGGTGGACGAGATGGCCGGGTTCGCACGCCGCATCGGCAGCGTGGAAATCCTTGATATCGGCGGTGGCCTGCCGGTGCCGTACAGCGATGACGACGAGCCGTTCGATCTGGAGGCCTGGGCCGTGGGCCTGGCCGAGATCAAGGCCGTGCACCCGGCGTTCCAGCTGGCGATCGAGCCGGGCCGCTTCATGGTGGCCGAGGCCGGCGTGCTGCTCACCCATGCATCGCAGGTGGTGGAGAAGGACGGCGTGCGCCGCGTGGGGCTGGATGCCGGCATGAACGCATTGCTGCGCCCGGCGCTGTATGACGCCTGGCACGACATCGCCAACCTCAGCCGCCTGGACGACACGCGCGATGTTGATTTCAGCGTGGTCGGCCCGATCTGTGAATCCAGCGACGTGTTCGCGCAGCGGGTGAAGCTGCCGTCCACCACCACGCCGGGCGATGTGATGCTGATCGCCGATACCGGCGCCTATGGCTTCAGCATGGCCAGCACCTACAACCAGCGCGCACTGCCGCGCGAGGAGATCATCGACGATGTGCGCTGATCTTCGTTCCACCCACGAACTTTTGCCGTCCCGTTGCACCACCGGGTGCAAACGGTCTGTTTGATCTGCGGATACGCCATGACAGCTTTTGATAAAAACCAGGTTTCCCGCTTCCGCTTCGTCCGCTGCGATTTCGCCGCGGACACCGGCGTGGCGCAGCTGGTCTATGCCTTCGACGACGGCCCGGAAATGACCGAGACCGTCACCGTGCCGGGTGCGCCCTTCGTTCTGGAGGGGGAGCGCGCGGCCGCCGTGCAGCGCGCCCTGCAGCTGCTGCACCTGATCGCAGGCGTCAGCTACTACAAGGCAGCCGTGCCGGAGCAGGTGAGCATCGACAGCTATGCCATCGATGCCGATACCGCTGCGCTGGTGGAAACGGTGTACCTCAATGGGCTGGGTGAGTTCGCCTACCGCAACGGCCTGAACCTGCGTGGCCGGTTCAAACTGCCGGTGGGTGATGCGCAGGCGCGCGAAGCGGCCCCGTCACTCGGGCTGAGTCACCACGCGCTAGTCGCCATTGGTGGCGGCAAGGACTCGCTGGTCAGCATCGAAGCACTGCGCAATGCCGGCGTGGCCGAGACCGTCACCTGGATTGGTGGTTCGCAGCTGATCCGTGCCTGTGCCGAGCGCACCGGCCTGCCCACGCTCAACATCGGCCGTACGCTGGCACCGGAGCTGTTTGAACTCAACCGCCAGGGCGCCTGGAACGGCCACATTCCTGTGACCGCGGTGAACTCGGCCATCATGGTGCTGGCCGCGCTGGTGCAGGGCATGGATCAGGTGGTGTTCTCCAACGAACGCTCGGCCAGCTACGGCAGCCAGATCGCCGGCACCGGCGAGGTCAACCACCAGTGGTCCAAGGGCTGGGCGTTCGAGCAGGCATTCGGTGAGTACGTACAGCAGCATGTGGCCGCCGACCTGCATTACTACTCGCTGCTGCGCCCGCTGTCCGAACTGGCGGTGGCGCGGCAGTTCGCCAAGACCGATTTCTACGACGCGCACTTCTCCAGCTGCAACCGCAACTTCCACATCCTGGGCGAGCGCCCGGTGAACCGGTGGTGCGGCGTGTGTCCGAAGTGCCACTTCGTGTTCCTGGCCTTGGCGCCGTTCATGCCCAAGACTCGCCTGGTGCGCATCTTCGGCCGCAACCTGCTGGATGACGCCGACCAGGCCGGTGGCTACGACGCGCTGCTGGAATTCGAGGACCACAAGCCGTTCGAGTGCGTGGGCGAGGGCAAGGAATCGCGCGCGGCCATGGCCACGCTCGCCGCGCGCCCCGACTGGAAGGAAGACGTGCTGGTCAAGCGTTTCGCGCAGGTGATCCAGCCCACGTTGGCCGCTGACGAACTGCAGGTGGAACCGCTGCTGGTCATCGACGGCGAGCACCGCATCCCGGCTGCATTGTGGGAGCGTCTGCGTGCGAATTTCGCAGCTTGAGGGCAAGCGCGTTGCGTTGTGGGGCTGGGGCCGTGAGGGCCGCGCAGCTTTTCATGCACTGCGCACGCAGCTGCCCGATCTGCCGCTGACGCTGTTCTGCCCCGAGTCCGAAGCCGACGCCGCACGCGCGGAAACCACAGGCACGCTGCAGGTGGAAAGCACGGTCACCGGTGAAGCACTGTCGCGTTTCGACGTGGTGGTGAAGTCGCCGGGCATCAGCCCCTACAAGCCCGAGGCCGTGCAGGCACAGGTACAGGGCACGCAGTTCATCGGCGGCACCTCGCTGTGGTTCAGCGAGCACGCACAGGCCAATGGCAGCCTGCCGGACACGGTGTGCGTGACCGGCACCAAGGGCAAGAGCACCACAACTTCGCTGCTGGCGCACCTGCTGCGCGCGGCCGGGCACCGCACCGGCCTGGCCGGCAACATCGGCCTGCCGCTGCTGGAAGTGCTGGCGCCGCAACCGGCACCGGAATACTGGGCGGTGGAACTGTCCAGCTACCAGACGGGTGAAGTGGCACGCAGCGGCGCACGTCCTGACGTGGCCATCGTGCTGAACATCTTTCCCGAACATCTGGACTGGCACGGCAGCGAGCAGCGTTACATCGACGACAAGCTCGCGCTGGTGAGCGCAGGTCACCCGCGTGTGGCAGTGCTCAATGCCGCCGATGCGCACCTGCGTGCGTTGCAGCTGCCGCACAGCGAGATCGTCTGGTTCAACCAGCCCCACGGTTGGCACATGGTGGGCGAGGTGGTTCACCGTGGCAGCCAGCCGGTGTTCGATACATCGAACACACCGCTGCCGGGGCGGCACAATCGCGGCAACCTGTGCGCGGTGCTGGCGGCGCTGGAGGCGATGGGGCTGGATGCGGTGGCGTTGGCGCCTGCCGTGCAGAGCTTCCGTCCACTGCCCAACCGCCTGCAGCTGCTGGGCGAGCGTGACGGCCTGCGCTGGGTCAACGATTCCATCAGCACCACGCCGCATGCCTCGCTGGCGGCACTGGACTGCTTCGCCGGCCAGCGCATCGCGCTGCTCGTGGGCGGCCACGACCGTGGCGTGGACTGGCAGGATTTCGCCGAGCACATGCGCAGCAACGCACCGGTCGAAATCGTGACCATGGGTGCCAACGGTCCCCGCATCAACGCATTGCTGCAGCCGCTGGCCGAGGCCGGTGGTTTTGGATTGCACGCCGCGGGCGATCTGCCGCACGCGGTGGAATTGGCACGCGCCGCACTTGGCGGGCTGGGCGGCGTGGTGCTGCTGTCACCCGGCGCGCCGAGTTTCGGTGCCTACCGTGACTACGTGGCCCGTGGCCGCCACTTCGCCGAACTGGCAGGCTTCGACCCGGACAGCATCAGCGCCATTCCCGGCCTGGGCGTGAGCTGAAGCCCACAGCGCTGCACCTGAAAGCCCCTCTCCCGCAAGCGGGAGAGGGGTTGGGGTGAGGGCAGAGGCAGCGTGCGCGAACGCACCATGCAACGCGGATTAAGATCAAAGCCTGCGGTTCGCCATTCGCTTCGTCCTGCAGACTCCCGGGTGCGCTCACGCTTACCCGGGCTACAAGGGCCCCGCGAACTGAATCGGCAAAGCCCTTTACCCCTGCAACAAACCCGACCTAGACTCGGGCCATTCCCACAAGCGGAGTGGTCCATGCGCGCAGCTCGACAGTGGCGGTTGGCGGTGATGGCGGCATCCCTCGCGTTGGCGATGCCGGCGCTGGCGAAGATGCAGCAGCGCCCGGTGGAATGGCAGCTCGATGGCACCACCTACAGCGGCGTGCTGGTCTACGACGACGATGAGGATGACAGTCGCCCCGGGGTGGTGATGGTGCCCAACTGGAGCGGCGTCAACGCTTCCGCCGTCGAAAAGGCCAAGCAGATTGCCGGCGACGATTACGTGGTGCTGGTGGCCGATGTCTATGGCAAGCAGCTGCGACCGAAGAACAACGACGAAGCGGGAGCGGCGTCCAAGCCGCTGCGCGAGGACCGTGCCGTGCTGCGTGCGCGCGCCTCTGCCGCGCTGGAGGCGCTGAAGGGGCAAGTGGCGTCCGCACCGCTGGATGCCACCCGCATCGCGGCGGTGGGCTTCTGCTTTGGTGGCACCACCGTGCTGGAAATGGCGCGCGCAGGCATGCCGCTGGCTGGCGTGGTGAGCCTGCACGGTGGCCTTTCGACGCCCAGCCCTGCGGCAGCCGGTAGCGGCAAAGTACCGATGATGGTACTCAACGGTGCCGCCGACCGGGGCGTGAGCGCGGAGGACATCGCTGCCTTCGGCAAGGAAATGGATGGCGCGAACGCGGATTGGCAGTTCGTCAATTTCAGCGGCGCGGTGCATTGTTTCGCCGAGACGGACGCCAACAGCCCGCCGGGCTGCAAGTACGACCCGCGTGCGGCCAAGCGCGCGTGGAAGATGATGGACAATTTCCTGGAAGAACGCTTGGGCGATTGATTCGCCCACGTAGCGCCGAGCCATGCTCGGCGGTGGCTTTGCCGGGAAGTCCCAGCGCAGCAGGGCTGCGCTCTACGGGTTGGCGTTTGCGCGCGCCGCCTCGATGGCACCATTGATTGCGGCGCGCGCCTGCGGGCTGTTGCGCCAGCAGCTGCTGCCCAGCATGGCCGAGGCCTGCGCCTGGATGTCCTCGGCCTGCGCCTGCGCCAGTTGCACCAGACTGGAAAAGCCCAGCTCCTCCAGCCGCGCCACCACAGTGGCGCCGACTCCCTTCACCGCCAGCAGCACGGCACGCTCCTCGTCATTGAAGCGCGCCAGTGTCATGGCTCAGTGGCTGCGCTCGATGGCGTAGCGGGCCAGACCGCGCAGGGCGGCAACCGCATCGCTTTCAGGCAGGCCTTCCAGCGCCTGCTCAGCCAGATCGGCGTACTCCATCGCCCGCCTGCGGCTGTAGTCCAGGCCGCCCGTGGCGTGGATGGCAGCCAGCACTTCCGGCATGGCATCGGCGTCGCCGTTCTGCACGATCTCGCGCAGGCGCTGGCGGGTGGCCTCGTCCGAATGGGCCATGGCATGGATCAGCGGCAGCGTCGCCTTGCCTTCGGCCAGGTCGTCACCCAGGTTCTTGCCCAGCTCGTCGGCATTGGCCGAATAGTCCAGCACGTCATCGGCAATCTGGAAGGCGTAGCCCAGGTGCATGCCGTAGTCGAACAGCTGCTGCTGCACCGCCTCGCCCGCACCGCTGGCCAGTGCGCCGAGGCGTGTGCCTGCAGCGAACAGCACGGCGGTCTTGCGCTCGATCACGCGCAGGTAGGCCGCTTCGTCGGTGTCCGGGTTGTGTACGTGCAGCAACTGCAGCACCTCGCCTTCGGCGATGCGGTTGGTGGTGTCGGCCAGGATGCGCATGACCGGCATGCGGTCCAGCTCCACCATCAGCTGGAAGCTGCGCGAGTACAGGAAATCACCCACCAGCACGCTCGGGGCATTGCCCCACAGCGCATTGGCGGTGCTGCGGCCACGGCGCAGGTCCGATTCGTCCACCACGTCGTCATGCAGCAGGGTGGAGGTGTGGATGAACTCGATGATCGCCGCCAGCTGGTGGTGCTCGGGGCCACCGCCACCGGCCGCGTGGCCGGCCAGCATCACCAGCATCGGGCGCAGGCGCTTGCCGCCGGCGGAAATGATGTGGTCGGCAATCTGGTTGATCAGGACCACGTCCGAGGACAGGCGGTGGCGGATCAGGGCATCGACGGCGGCCATGTCCGGTGCGGCGAGGGTCTGGATGGCAGGCAGGCCCAGTGCGGGGCGGAGGTCTTCGGCGAGGCTCATACGGTTGCTTCTGGGGGTACCGGGCGATTATAGGCGGTGTGGGCGCCGGGGGGCCGCAAACGCTTACGGGGCGGTGAATACGTATGCACAAAACGCCACCGGCAAAGGCCCGACGCTAAGCTGGCCGGCATACGTTACATGGCCTCTTTGGGGCCTTTGAGGCCCGGAGGGGGCGTTGATGTCGAAGACTCCATGGTGGCGCGGCGCCGTCATCTACCAGATCTACCCGCGCAGCTTCCTGGACACCAACGGCGACGGGGTGGGTGACCTGCCAGGCATCATCGAGCGGTTGGACTACGTGGCCTCGCTGGGCGTGGATGCCATCTGGGTGTCGCCGTTCTTCAGATCGCCCATGGCCGATTTCGGCTACGACATCGCCGACCAGCGCGACGTTGACCCGCTGTTTGGCACCCTGTCCGATTTCGACCGCCTGCTGGCCAAGGCGCATGCGCTGGGCCTGAAAGTGATGATAGACCAGGTGTTCAGCCATACCTCGGTGGACCACGCATGGTTCAGGGAAAGCCGCGAAAGCCGCGACAACCCCAAGGCCGACTGGTATGTGTGGGCCGACGCGCGTGAGGATGGCACGCCGCCCAACAACTGGCTGTCCATCTTCGGCGGCGTGGCCTGGCGCTGGGAACCGCGCCGCCGCCAGTATTACCTGCACAACTTCCTGTCCTCGCAGCCGGACCTCGATTTCCATAATCCGGCGGTGCAGCAGGCCACGCTGGACTACGTGAAGTTCTGGCTGGATCGCGGCGTGGATGGCTTCCGCCTGGATTCGATCAACTTCTGCTTCCATGATGCGCAGCTGCGTGACAACCCGCCCAAGCCGGAGAGTGAGCGCGTGGGCCGGGGGTTCAGTCCGGACAACCCGTATGCGTTCCAGTACCACTACTACAACAACACGCGCCCGGAGAACCTGGGGTTCCTGGAACGCCTGCATGCGCTGCTGGACCAGTACCCGGATGCGGTGACGCTGGGCGAGATTTCCTCGGAGGATTCGCTGGCCACCACCGCCGAATACACCGCGCCCGGCCGCCTGCATATGGGCTACAGCTTCGAGCTGCTGGTGGACGACTACAGCGTTGCCTACATCCGCAGCACGGTGGAAAAACTTGAGGCGACCATGCGTGATGGATGGCCGTGCTGGGCGGTCTCCAACCACGACGTGCAGCGTGCGGTGACGCGCTGGGGCGGCCACCCGGCCAACCCGGCGCTGGCGCGCATGCTGGTCGCGCTGGTCTGCTCGCTGCGTGGCTCGGTGTGTATCTACCAGGGCGAGGAGCTGGGGTTGGGCGAAGCTGATGTGCCGTTCGAGGCGCTGCAGGACCCGTACGGCATCACCTTCTGGCCGAACTTCAAGGGCCGCGATGGCTGCCGCACGCCGATGCCGTGGGAGGGCAGCGCGCAGGCCGGTTTCAGCAAAGGCAAGCCATGGCTGCCGATTCCGGACGAACACCGCGCGCTTTCCGTGCAGGCACAGGAAGCGCAGCCCGATTCGGTGCTGCATGCGTTCCGTGCCTTCCTGGCCTGGCGCAGGACGCAACCGGCGCTGCTGGAAGGCGGTATCCGTTTCGTTGACAGCGCCGAGCCGGTGCTGATGTTCGAGCGCAGCCTTGGTGATGAGGTGCTGCTGCTGGCGTTCAACCTGTCGGGCGACGCCGTGCAACGCGCACTGCCGGAAGGTGTGTGGCAGCCGCTGGTGCTGCCGGGGCCGGTGGCAGGGCATGTGGGTGCAAACGGGGAGCTGGAACTACCGGGTCATGCGGTGTTCTGCGCGCGTCGTGGCTGATTGTTCCCGCTGATTGTTCCCAACGGTTCGTGGAGGGGGCGGAGATGTGTTTCCGCCCCCTCTTTTTGCGCTTCCCGTGCGCCGAGCGTCAGGGCTTGTTGCGGATGACGATGTACTGCTTGCGGAACTCCAGGCCTTCCCCCGGCCAGCTTTGGGCGTACTTGATCAGGTGCGGTAGTGCTGGCGTGTAGTTTTCGCCGTTTATTCGGCAGTCGGCGCTGAAGCGGCCTTTCTCATAACGACTGGCGAATAGACTAATGGTCAGGAATTCTGTCGAGTCCAGAGGCTTCCGGAAGGCCTGCATGCTGTTGGTGAAAAGGCAGCAAGGACAGAATGGATGGCATTCTTCCTTGGCAAGTGATATGCCGCCATAGTGGTCGGTTGGGCCGAATACTATCTGGCGGGCTCCGGTGCCCTGCAAGTGGGCATCAGGTAGCGTCATTCTCATGAAAGGACAGCCCTGCGGATCATCTTGGAACGAGTGGATAAGTGTATGAAGATACAACCGTACCCATGTCCTAAACCCTAATCGCATGGAGGCTTCTCTATCGGTCCCGCAGGAGTGCTGATGTTCAATCAAACCTTCCGGAAATGCTTTCTCATGCAGTGCAATCGTTATGGTGGAAGTCTTGATGTTCCCGTCGAAGAATGGACTTGCATCAATGCACTGTGTGCGAAGGCACAAGCCATTTTCCAGCCTGACTTGGCCCCCTTCGATTCGCGCTGAAGGATCAATGGAGATAACCGCATCGTGAAGGCATCGAAGTTCGAGCGGAATCGTGCCGGAAATTCGATGAAGAATGTTGCGTAGATGTTTCATTTTCTGGTGCTGTTGTGCAGTGGCGTATGCGGTGCAAAACAGCTTAGTGGGCGGATGTTTCGGCTGTGCGTTCAGTAAGGCTGTGCGTTCAATTGAAAGCGGGTGGACTGCAGAGAAGGAAAAGGCCCGTAGCTTGCGCTACGGGCCTTTCTCTATGGAACTGTGATGCGCGTTCAGAACTTGTAGTTCACGCCCACCTGGTAGGTGCGGCCCCATTCCACCGTTTCCAGCGGACGGTCCTTGGTGCCGGCGTAGGTTTCGTACTTGGAATTGGTGAGGTTGCTGGCCTGCAGGAACAGGCTCAGACCCTGCAGTGCGGTGCCGTGGCGGAACGCGTAGGAAACCTGTGCGTCCAGCACGTCCTCGCCCTTAACATAGCGCAGCGTGCGTGCGCCATTGAAGTTGCCGATCTCGCCGATGAAGTCCGAACGCTTGCGCTGGTTCAAGCGCGCTTCAAAGCCGTTGTTCTCGTAGTAGGCCGTGAAGTTGTACACGCGCTTGGACAGGCCCGGCAGCATGATCGGATCACTGCCCACGCTCGAGGTGGTGGCCGGATCCGGTGGAATGGTGATGCTGGAATCGTTGAAGCTGGCGCTGGCCACCACACCAAAGCCACGCAAGCCGTCGAAGAACAGGTCCAGCGGCAGCGAGGCGGTCAGTTCGGCACCGCGCAGGCTGCCACCCTTCCCGTTGAACGGCGCGGTGTAGGTGCCGGTCTTGTCCACCACGATGCCCGGCGGCAGGGTCAGGCCGTTGGCCTCCAGCCACGCGTCCACCTGCGCAGTGAAGTCATAGCCGTCGCGCTTCTCGGTGTACACGTAGGTCTTGAGGTCCTTGTAGAACACGGCGGCCGCCACGTAGGCGCGGTTGCCGAAGTACTTTTCCCAGGACAGGTCCACCGCGTTGGCTACCCACGGGCTCAGCTCGGGGTTGCCGCCGCTGGCGCCGGGCTTGCCGGTGTTGGTGTCCACGCCGAATTCCATGGAGGCGCGCAGTTCATCCACACGCGGGCGTGCCACCTGGCGGGCCATGGCGAAACGCACGGTGTTCTCGTGCGGCAGCTCGAAGGCCAGGTTCAGGCTGGGCAGGAAATCCAGATACTTCTTGCCGGCATGGATCGGAATGACCTGGCTGCCGACCGGCTGCGAGCCGTCCCAGTAGTTGGAGTGCGAGGACTGGTCCACGCGCTGCGCCTGGATGCCGACATTGCCGCGCACCGGCACCGAGCCGATCTGCGTGCTGATGTTGGCGCGCAGGAAGGTAGTGGTGATTTCCTCGTCCACCGTCCACTGCTTGGGAATCAGGTAGCTCTCGGTGGTGGTCGGGTTGAACAGCATGTAGCGCGCGACCGCACCCGGCACGTTCCATGCCGGAATGTGGCCGGCACCGGCGAAGCCCAGGTTGACCGGTGCGTACTGCAGATCATCGGCGATGCTGGTGATGCCCTGCGCGCCGAGATTGATGTTGCCCTCTGCCTGGGTCTTGTTCTTGCTTCGGTCGGCGTAGTTCACGCCCACGTCGAAGTCGGAGAACCAGCTGAAGCCTTCCGGCACCGGGAAGGTGCCCACCAGCCGGAAGCCCTTCAGCTCATCGTCCACATGCGGGGTCTTGCCGTAGCCCGAACCGTAGATGGTGTTGGTGAGGTAGAGCTGGGTGGGATCGGCATAGTTCAGCCCCGGCGTGAACTGCGGGAAGCTGCCGCCCGCGAAGTTCAGCGCCACCGAGTCCAGCTGCGGCGCGGGCAGCAGCTGCAGGTTGTTCTCAAGGTTGAGTTCGTCGCGCTCGGCCTTGGACCAGCTGACGTCAGCCACCACGCGTGCATTCTCGAAGTTGAACTCGTTGTTCCAGCCGAATGCCTTGATGCTGTCTTCGCGGTGGTTGTACATGCCGCGCACCAGCGGGTAGACGTTGTGCGCCACGCCGCTCTGGAAGCTGCCGTTGCTGCCCACCACCACATTGGTCAGGTTCAGCGCATCATAGCCGCCGTTGTAGCCACCCAGATGGATTTCCAGCTGGTTGGCGGTGTCGTATTCCTTGGCCTTGGTGTAGAAGGCATCCAGCGTGCTGGTCCACATGCTGTTGGGGCGGAACTGCACGGTCGCCATCACGCCGTCGCGCTTGGAGTTGCCGGTGCGGCGCAGCGCCTTGATGCCGTCGGAATAATAGGTGCCTGCCGCAACGCCCGGGCGCCAGTCGTCACCGCCCAGCGACTGCCACGGCTCGTACAGGCCCACCTGGTTTTCCTGCTTGGCCATGTCCGAGTGCGAGTAGCCGATGGCCAGGCCGAGGGTACCGTCGGCGAACTTGTCCACGAAGCTCACGTTGACGCGGTTGCCGTACGGGTCCACGCCGGCGGCTTCGCCCAGCGAGTTCTTCTGGTAGCGGCCGCTGACGGCGATGACGCGGTCCTTGTAGCTCAGCGGGCGTACGGTCTGCATGTCCAGCGTGCCCGACAGGCCCTGGCCGATCAGGCCCGAATCCGGCGTCTTGTAGACGGTGACGCCACTGATCAGCTCGGACGGGTACTGGTCGAACTCCACGCTGCGGTTGTCGCCGGTGCTGACCATCTCGCGGCCGTTCAACAGGGTGGTGGCGAAATCCGGCGAGAGGCCGCGCACGCTGATGACCTGGGCACGGCCGGCCACGCGCTGTGCGGCAAGGCCGGGCAGGCGCGCGATGGATTCGGCGATGCTCACGTCCGGCAGCTTGCCGATGTCCTCGGCGGAAATGGCTTCCACGATGGAGGTGGCGTCGCGCTTGACCGAGATGGCGCTCTCGATGCCGCGGCGGATGCCGGTAACGGTGATGGTGTCCAGGTCAACGGCCTCGGCCTGCGCTTTCTTCTGCGCGGCCTCGTCAACGGTCTGGGCGTGTACGCCGTGGGCGGTCAGCGTGATGGCCGATGCCAGTGCCACGCTCAACAGGTTGCGCTTGCGGTTCAACATTCTCCCCTCCAGGTAATGTCGCTTGGGTATGTTTTTGTTCTGCCGGTAGACGTCCGGAAGCAGACCGGTTGCGGTGACATGGGCCGTCTGCGCCTGTCTGGCATGGTAATCAGCGGGCAACGCTACGGAATCGCCCTGCATACGTATTCAATGGATTGGCGGTAGCGGTTTTCCGCATGAAAGCGGTTGCACGCGAGAATCGCGTAGCCCGGGTAAGAGCAGCGCACCGGGGGCTTCCCACGAAGTAGTGACGAAACCAGGGGCGGTGCATCCCATGAACCCGGGTGCGCTGCGCTTACCCGGGCTACAAGAGCTGCACGTCAGTCCAGCGGCACCAGTCGCACCGCTGCGCCACCACCGGCCGCCAGCCACAGCGGCAGCTGGTCGCTGCTGCGGACCTCGCGGGTTTCACGCGTGAAGGCGAAGGGCTTGGTTTCCCAGTCCGCGCCGTCACCGTCACGGTAGATTTCCGCGCGGTAGCGGCGTGCTGGATCAAGGAAGGACAGCGGCACCTGCAGCGTGCGCGGCTGTGCGTCGCCCACGCTGCCGATGAACCACTCACCGCTGCCGCGCGCCTGGCGGGCGAGGGTGACGTACTGCCCCACTTCACCATTCAGCACGCGGCTCTGCTCCCAATCCACCGCCACGTCCTTGATGAACTGGAAGGCATCCGGATGCTGCGCGTAGTGCTCCGGCAGGTCGGCCACCATCTGGATGGGGCTGTACAGCACCACGTACAGCGCCAGCTGCTTGGCCAGCGTGCTGCGCAGGGGCAGGCCATTGCGGCCCTTCAGGCTGACAATGCCGGGGGTGTAATCCATCGGCCCGCCCAGCATGCGGGTGAAGACCAGCGTGGCTTCATGGCCCGGCGGATTGGGTGGGTTGCCCCAGGCATTGAACTCCATGCCGCGCGCACCCTCGCGCGATACCCAGTTCGGGAACGTGCGGCGCAGGCCAGTGTCCTTGATGGGTTCGTGCGAATTGATCGCGATGTGGTGCGCGGCGGCCTGCTGCAGCACGCGCACATTGTGGTTGCTCATCCACTGGCCTTCATGCCACTCGCGTACCACCGGCCCATCCACCTGATCCTGGCGCTGGATGTCGCCGGCGTCGCAGACATAGCCGGTCTTCACCACATCCACGCCGTTGCGTTCGTACAGGTCCAGTGCGGCGGGCAGCTGCCGCTCGTAGTGGCTCACGGCACAGGCGGTTTCGTGGTGGCCGATCAGGTGCACGCCCTTGCCCGCGCCATACGCAGCCAGTGCAGGCAGGTCGAAATCGGCGGTGGGGCGGGTGAAATCAAACCCCCAGCCGTTGGCGAACCAGTCGCCGTCCCAGCCCGGGTTCCAACCTTCCACCAGCACGCCACGGAAGCCATTGGCCGTAGCGAAGTCGATGTAGCGGCGCGTGTTGGCGGTGGTGGCACCATGCTTGGAGCCGGTCGCCCACGTTTCGGTTTCCAGATGCAGCGACCACCAGATGCCCACATATTTGGCCGGTTTGAACCAGCTCACGTCACCAATGGCGTTGGGTTCGTTGAGGTTGAGGATCAGACTGGATTCGGCCAGATCGCCGGCCTTTTCGCCCACTTGAATGGTGCGCCAAGGGGTGTTGAAGGGCAGGGCGCGCACCACCAGCGCACCGTTGCTGGACGGCGTGAGTGCGGCGCGCAGCACGTCGCCATCACCACGGGCCAGATTCATGCCGGCGTAGTCCAGCAGCGCGGCCTCGTGGATGGACAGGTGCAGGCCATTGTCGCTGCGCAGGGTGAGCGGTGTCTGCGCGGTGCCGATCTGGTTGAGCGGCGTGTGGTGGTAGAGGTATTCCTCGCGGTTCCACTCGAACGCCGGAATCCACCACGCGGTGGCGGGGCGGGCGGGTGCGAACTCAGTCAGTTCGGTCTGGATGCGAGCCTCCTGCATCGCGGCCTGCTTCGGGAATTCATAGCGGAAGCCGACACCGTCGTCGTATACGCGGAACACCACGTCGAACCGGCGCCCCTCCGCACGACCGGCAACGGCCTTCTCGGCGAAGCTGGCGCGCAGTTCGTTGTAATGGTTGCGGGTGAGGCGGCGCTCGCCCCAGAGCTGCTCCCAGGTTTCGTCAACGCTGCGCCTTGACTGGCCGGTAAGGGTGATGTTGCGTTCCAGCCGGCCATCGCCCAGCAGGAAGCCCAGCCGCGACGGTGCGATCACCGCCTCGCCCTTGCGCTCCACGCGGTAGGCCAGGCGGCCTTCATGCTGGCCCTCCAGCGTGACGGTGAGGACGTTCCCCGGCGAGTGGATGCTGGCCAGGTCCGCGGCCTGCGCAAGCGGCACGCCGGCTACCAGCAGGCTGAGGAACAGCGTGAATCGGGACGCGCGAAGGCGGGTATGCGTACGGGTCATGTCAGGTGTCTACTCCGAGGCGGGACAGGAGGCAGGCGCTGGTGGGGCAGCTGCAGGCACTATTCCAGCTCCTGCGGGGCAGGGGCCGTATGGAGGCACTGAATACGTATGCACCGGCGGTGCATGGGCATCGGTGCGCCTCTACCATGGCCCTGCGCATCCGCGCCGAGAAACCGCATCCGTGATTCCCGGAGGGGGAGGCGTTTGATGAAAAGCAAACCGCAGTTGTCGTTCTGGCAGATCTGGAACATGTGCTTTGGCTTCCTGGGCATCCAGTTCGGCTTCGCCCTGCAGAACGCCAACGCGAGCCGCATTTTCGAGACGCTGGGCGCGCCCATGGATGCAGTGCCGGGGCTGTGGATCGCCGCGCCGCTGACCGGCCTGCTGGTGCAGCCCATCGTCGGCTACCTGTCCGACCGCACCTGGACGCGCTGGGGCAGGCGCCGCCCGTTCTTCATGATCGGTGCGGTGCTGACCACGCTGGCCCTGCTGGTGATGCCCAATTCGCCCACGCTGTGGATCGCCGCCGGCACGCTGTGGGTGCTGGATGCGTCGATCAACGTGTCGATGGAGCCGTTCCGTGCCTTTGTGGGCGACCAGCTCGCGCCGAAGCAGCGCGCCAGCGGCTATGCGATGCAGAGTTTCTTCATCGGCGTGGGCGCGGTGGTGGCCAGCTTCCTGCCCTACATCCTGGCCCATTTCGGCGTGGCCAATACCGCTGCCAAGGGTGAAGTGCCGGGTACCGTGCGCTATGCGTTCTACTTTGGCGCGGTGGTGCTGCTGGCGGCCATCACCTGGACGGTGGTCAGCACCCGCGAATATTCACCAACGGAGCTGGCCAGTTTCGACGATGCCGAGCCTTCGCCTGTGCATGCCGGTACGCCAGTTGCTGGCCCGCCGGGCTGGGCAGCCATCGTCGGCTGGCTGGGCCTGGGTGTCGTGCTGGCACTGCTGATTGCCTGGCGTCAGGGTGACCGCATGCTCTACGTGCTGGCCGGTCTGTGCGGCATGTATGGCCTGCTGCTGGGCGTGGCGCGCATGCTACCTGGCAGGCACATGCTGGCAACCATCGTCGATGACCTGCGCAGCATGCCGGCCACCATGCGGCGGTTGGCGTGGGTGCAGTTCTTCTCATGGTTCGCCCTGTTCGCCATGTGGATCTACACCACCGCAGCGGTGGCGGGCACGCATTTTGGCTCCAGCGATCCACAATCGGCGGCCTACAACGAAGGTGCCAACTGGGTGGGTGTGCTGTTCGGCGCCTACAACGGTTTCGCTGCACTGGCCGCACTGGTGATTCCGCTGATGGTGCGGATGATCGGCCTGCGCTGGAGCCACCTGGTCAATCTGTGGCTGGGCGGGCTGGGGCTGGTGTCGCTGATGTTCATCGGCAACCCGACGTGGCTGCTGCTGTCGATGGTGGGCGTGGGTTTTGCATGGGCGTCGATTCTATCGCTGCCGTATGCGCTGCTGTCCGACAGCGTGCCTTCGGCCAAGATGGGCGTGTACATGGGCATCTTCAATTTCTTCATCGTGATTCCGCAGCTGGTGGCCGCCAGTGCGCTCGGCTTCGCCCTGCGCAGCTGGCTGGGTGGCAACCCCATGCATGTGCTGGTGCTGGGTGGCTGCAGCATGCTGGTGGCAGGCCTGTGCGTGCTGCGGGTTCCTTCACAACAGGAGGTGGTGTGATGCGTGTGCATCCGTGCGTGGTGGCATCGTTGGCATTGCTGGTGGCTCCCGCGTGGGCCGGCGAGCGGCCTGATTACATCGGCACCACCGAGCCGTTCGCCAGCGAGGCGGTGTACTTCGTGGTGACCGACCGCTTCGTCAACGGCGATGTCAGCAACGACCATCGCGTGCAGGGTGGCAAGCAACGCACCTGGGATATTCCCGTGCCGTGCCCGGACAGGATCGACGGCAACATCGGCTACCTTGGCGGTGATTTCCGTGGTGTGCTGGACAACGCTGCGTATATCCGCAATCTCGGTTTCGGCGCGGTGTGGATCACACCCATCATCGACAACCCGGATCAGGCGTTCACCGGCAGCAAGCCGATCAGCTGCACCAGTACGCTGACCGATCGGGGCAAGACGGGTTACCACGGTTACTGGGGCATCAACTTCTACAAGCTCGACGAGCACCTGCCGAGCAGGGATCTGGATTTCGCGGGCCTCACTTCGGGCCTGCACGACGCTGGGCTGAAAGTGGTGCTCGACATCGTCGGCAATCACGGCTCGCCCGCGTGGAGCATGCCGGTGCGGCAGCCGCAGTTCGGGCAGCTGTTCGACAAGGACGGCACGCTCGTTGCCGATCACCAGAACCTGCCGCCGGACAAGCTGGACCCGCAGCACAATCCGCTGCATGCGTTCTACAACAACATCGGCCCAGTGGATGGCAGCAAGGGCTCCATCTTCGACGGCAACCTCGCCGAGCTGGGGGATTTTGACGCGCACAACCCAGCCGTGATGGACTACCTGGCCGGTGCCTATCTGCAATGGACGGCGCAAGGCGTGGACGCGCTGCGCATCGACACCATTGGCTGGCTGCCACACCCGTGGTGGCATGCGTTCGTCAAACGCATCCGCGCCGAACACCCCGGCATGTTCATGTTCGGCGAAGCCTTCGACTACGACGCGGCGAAGATCGCCGAGCACACCTGGCCAGCCAATGCCAATGTGAGCGTGCTGGATTTTCCGCTGCGTGGCGCGCTGTCTTCGGTCTTCGGCAAGGAGCAGAAGGGCTTCGAGACGCTGTCTGAACCGCTGCATCTGCTCAACGGCCCGTATGCGAATCCGTATGAGCTGATGAGCTTCTACGACAATCACGACATGGCGCGGCTGGATGCCAGCGACGCCGGTTTCATCGACGCACACAACTGGCTGTTCACCGCGCGCGGCATCCCGGTGATCTATTACGGCTCGGAAACCGGCTTCATGCGGGGCCGTGCCGAGCACGCGGGGAACCGTGCCTACTTCGGTCAGGCCCGTGTGGATGAAGCGCCGAAGAGTGTGATCTACGCGCCGCTGCAGCGCATCGCCACGCTGCGACAGGTGACGCCGGCGCTGCAGCGCGGCCTGCAGGTCAACGAGCGCCTGCAGGGCGACCAGGCGGTGTTCTATCGCGTGCTGCAGCACGGCGATACCGCACAGACCGCATTGGTGCTGCTGAACAAGGGCGACGCCGCGCAGTCGTTCGAGATAAGCCGTTTCCTGCAGCCGGGACAATGGCGGGACGCGCTGGACGGCAGCACGATGAAGGTGAAGCGTTCACTCAGGACGGATGTGCCTGCGCACGGCGTCAAGGTCTTCGTGCTGGACGGGCAGGTGAAGCAGCCTGCGCTGCAGCAGCAGCTGGAGGCGGCCATGGCGGATCAGCGCGAGCGGTCGCAGCGTTTGGCACAGTAGTTTGGCTGTGCCTCCTCCCTTTCGTGCAGCGTAGGGCGAGGGGACCAGCAGCTTGCAGGCAGGCGGCCAATTCCGCCTGCCGTTACAATGACAGCCTCCGAAGCATCACGCAGTGCCATGACTGAACTTCCCCCGCAGACGCCCATCGAAACGTTGTTGCAGACAGCGATGGACGGCAAGCTGCCGATCAAGGCCTTCATGCAGGCATTCGTGGCCTCCGATGTGGTGCTGCTGACCGGCAGCCTGGTCACGCCCGACGGCAGCGGCTTCGATCCACTGCTGTTCGACAAGCAGGGCGTGCTGCACGTAGCGGTGTTCACCGACATGGCGCGCATTGGCGTCAACAACCAGCAGGCACCGCATACCCTGCGCTGGCTGATGCTGGATGTGCTGCGCCGTGTGCCGGGCGGTTATGGCGTGGTGGTGAATCCAGGCACTTCGCTGGGCTTCGAGATATCCCCGAGCGGCGTGCAGGAAGTTCTCAAGGACTTCAGCTGAGCGCGTATCCGTAACCCGGGTAAGCAGAGCGCACCCGGGGCCGTTCGCGCCAATGTGCGGAGTGGGCTTAGCCCCCAGCGCAACGCGAAACTCGCCCTCATCCCAACCCTTCTCCCGCAGGCGGGAGAAGGGCTAAACCAATGCGTAGCCCGGGTAAGCGGAGCGCACCCCGGGGTAGGTCGCGCCAATGTGCGGAGTGGTCTTCGCCCTCCCAGTATCACGCGAAACTCGCCCTCATCCCAACCCTTCTCCCGCAGGCGGGAGAAGGGCTAAAGCAATGCGTAGCCCGGGTAAGCGAAGCACACCCGGGGCTCTTCGCGGAAATGTGCAGACCTGACTTTGCCCTCATCCCAACCCTTCTCCCGCTTACGGGAGAAGGGCCAAGAAAGCTCATCCGCGGCGCGACGA
Organism: Stenotrophomonas sp. UBA2124; assembly: GCA_002329155.1. Taxonomy (GTDB): domain Bacteria; phylum Pseudomonadota; class Gammaproteobacteria; order Xanthomonadales; family Xanthomonadaceae; genus Stenotrophomonas. The sequence goes on from DCXY01000022.1 coordinate 88,650, forward strand.
CTCCCGCACCACCAGTTTCACCGGAATGTTGAGCCCTTCCACAGGTTCGCGTGCGATCAGCGCCAGCAGCTTCTCCACCAGCAGCTGACCCGCCTGCTTGGTGTCCTGCTGCACGGTGGTCAACGACGGCGAAACCGATGCGGCCAGCGGAATATCGTCGAAGCCGGTGACGGTCACGTCCTGCGGCACCCGCAATCCGCGCTCCCGCAACGCACGCAGCGCGCCGATGGCGATCAGGTCGCTGGCCGCACACACCGCATCGAAGGGCTCGCCGCGATCCAGCAGCACCACGCAGGCAGCGTGCCCCGATTTCTCGGTGGTGATGGCATCGTGCTGCAGGTATGCGTCCGCCGTCAGGCCGCGCATGCGCAGCGCCTCACAGTGGCCGCGGTAGCGTTCGGCAAATTCCGGGTAGTGGCTGGATGCATGGCCCAGGAAGGCGATGCGCCTGCAGCCTTGGTCAAGCAGGTGGGTAGTGATGTCCAGCCCGCCCTGGAAATTGTCGCTGCCCACCGACACACCCGGCTGGCCCGGCAGCGCCGCACCCCAGCGCACGAAATGGGTGCCTTGCTCCACCAGCCGCTGCAGGCGCTCCTCCGACTCGTGGTAGTCGCCGTAACCCAGCAGAATGATGCCGTCGGCCTTGTTGCTGTCCTCGAAATCGGCATGCCAGTCGCTGGACAGCTGCTGGAACGACACCAGCAGGTCACGCCCATGCAGCGCACACGCACGGGTAATCGAGCCCAGCATCGAATGGAAGAACGGGTTGATCAGCGAATCATCCGGGGTGGGGTCCTCGAAGAACAGCAGCGCCAGCGTGCCGGACTGCTGGCAGCGCAGGCTGGAGGCGTTCTTGTCCACCTTGTAGTTCAGCTGGCGGGCGATCTCCATGATCCGCTTGCGGGTTTCGGCGTTGACCATGGGGCTGCCACGCAGGGCACGCGACACCGTGGGCTGCGAGACGCCCGCCATGTGTGCAATGTCCAGGGACGTGGCTTTGCCTTTGATGACCATCATGAATGGCAACGACGGGGATGCGGGCATCATGCCATGGGCCGCACGGGAAGGGCGCGCCAACCCCGCGTGGCCACCTGCAGGGGTGTGCCTGCGGTGCCCATGGGCTGGCTAAGTCCTTGTCCCACAAGGGTTGGGGCGATGGGCCGATATCTGCGGGCGGTGGCTATATAATCCTAATGCTATTGCCCGCGACCGGCGGGTGGACCCCAACGGAAGAGTAGGAACCCTATGGCCCGCGGCATCAATAAAGTCATCCTGGTCGGCAACCTCGGTAACGACCCGGACACCAAGTACACGCAGAGCGGCATGGCCGTGACCCGCATCAGCCTGGCCACCACCTCGGTGCGCAAGGACCGTGACGGCAACAACCAGGAACGCACCGAATGGCACCGCGTGGTGTTCTTCGGCAAGCTCGGCGAGATCGCCGGTGAGTACCTGCGCAAGGGTTCGCAGGTGTATGTGGAAGGCGAGCTGCGCTACGACAAGTACACCGGCCAGGACGGCGTGGAGAAGTACAGCACCGACATCGTCGCCAACGAGATGCAGATGCTCGGTGGCCGCGGTGAAGGCGGTGGTGGCTACGGCGGCGATCGCCCGCAGCGCCAGTCGGCCCCGCGTCAGCAGCAGGGTGGCGGCGGTCAGGGTGGCTATGGCAACCAGGACCAGGGCGGCGGCTACAACCAGCGCCCGCAGCAGCAGCGCCAGGCGCCGCAGCAGTCGGCCCCGCCGATGGATGATTTCGCTGACGACGATATTCCATTCTGAGAAACGCAGTCCACAGATCGTTGAATCAGACTAAAAAGGCCCCGTTTACGGGGCCTTTTTTCGTGCATTCGACCGAGATGGTTGCACAGAAATAATTATTGGCTGCGCATTGCGTTGGAGCAGCGGCAAGCAGTTGCAGCGCCTTTCATTCAGGCCATGCGGGTGGGACAACACGGCCAACTTGTCCATTCATAAATCGGCTACCCGTCAAGCACTTGCCCGGGAACGGGGCAGTGAGCGGTGGCAATTCAGGTGGCGCCGGCAGCAGCTGGGCGATCAGAACAGAAGGGCCGCGCCTGCGTACGTGGCCCTTCTGTTTTCACCAGTAGAACGATGTCCGGCAAATGCGGTGGCATCGTTGCAAATGGCAAGAAGAACTGTGAAGGCATCCACAAATGCATCTGTTACGATCCGCGCGCTGTCTTACAGGGGCCGTGGTGCTGGGGGTGTATGAACACCCGCCAGGCTGCGGGTGAAACTGATCACAGGATGGTTGCGGGCTCTACGCACGGCTTGTCCGTCCTGTGTTCGTGTGGCTGCCATGGGCTGCCGGTCAGGGATGTTGGGGATGAAAGCAAGACACGGATGTAGGTTGCCGCTTGCACTGGGGTGTGCGGTGGCGTTGCTGCCTGGTCTGCTGCAGGCGCAGGATGCAGCACTCAATGCACAGGAACTGCTGAGGCAGCAGGAGCGCGAAAGGGCATTGCGCGAGCAGCAGGAGTCGGCGCCGGATGTGCGCCTGCAGGAGGCTCCAGCGGCTTCTGCAGATCGGATACCTGTTGATGAATCACCCTGTTTTCCCATCCATCGCATCGTGATGGAGGGCGAGGACGCCGCGCATTTCCGCTGGGCGCTGAAGGCTGCCGATGGTGAAGGGGACGCGGCCACCGGGCGTTGCCTTGGTACAGCGGGTGTGGACGTTGTGATGAAGCGTATCCAGAACGCGATTGTCGCGCGTGGCTACGTCACCACGCGTGTACTTGCCGCACCCCAGGACCTGAAAGCCGGTGTGTTGACCCTTACGGTTGTTCCGGGGCGGATTCACGCCATACGCTTTGCCGAGGATGCTGCCGGCAGGCCTGCCTTGTGGAATGCAATGCCGGCCCGGCCGGGCGATCTGCTGAACCTGCGCGACATCGAGCAGGCGTTGGAGAACTTCCAGCGTGTACCCACCGCAACCGTGGATATCCAGATTGCGCCACCTGTAGAGGGTGCAGCGGCCAAGCCGGGCGAAAGCGATCTGTTGATCAGCTGGAAGCAACGCTCCCGCTACCGGGTGAACCTGACCCTTGATGATTCCGGCAGCCAGGCAACCGGCAAGCTGCAGGCCGGCGCCACCGTGTCCCTGGACAACCTTGCCCGTTTGAACGACCTGTTCTACTTCAATGCGGGAAAGTCGGTCTTCAATGGCAGCGGGCGCGACAGTGACAGTTGGTCAGCCCACTACAGCATGCCCTTCGGCCAGTGGCTGGTGGGTATGAACGCCAGCGACTACGACTACAGCCAGACCGTAGCCGGTGCTTACGAAACCTATACCTACAGTGGCTCAAGCAAAAATGCGGAGCTGCGGCTGACGCGCATGGTGTTCCGCAACGCAACCTCCAAGACCAGCGCCTATGGCCGGGGGTGGTACCGCTATTCGGACAACTTCATCAACGATACCGAGGTGGAGGTCCAGCGGCGGCGCATGTCGGGCTGGGAGCTGGGTGTTTCGCACAAGCACTTCATCGGCCGCAGCACGCTGGATGCGAATCTGGCCTACCGCCGTGGCACGGGCGCGTTCCACGCGCTGGCTGCGCCGGAAGAAGCGTTTGGCGAAGGCACCTCGCGCTCGCGGATCATCACCGCCGATGCACAGCTGGTGGTGCCGTTTAAGCTGGGCGGCCAGACGCTGCGCTACAGCAGCAACTGGCGAGCACAGTGGAACCGCTCGCTGCTGGTGCCACAGGATCGCTTCTCGATCGGCAGCCGCTACACGGTGCGTGGTTTTGACGGTGAAGTATCACTGACCGGTGAACGCGGCTGGGTACTGCGCAATGAGCTGGGTCTGGCACTGGGTGGCGGCCAGGAAGCCTATCTGGGTGCGGACTACGGGCATGTGGGTGGTCCTTCCGCAGCGCAGCTCATGGGTGATCACCTGGCCGGCATGGCACTGGGTCTGCGTGGTGGTGTGGCGCATGCACAGTGGGATGTCTTCGTCGGCAGCCCGTTGAACAAGCCGCGTGGTTTTCCGACGGCTTACACCACGTTTGGTTTCAATCTCAGCGCCTCGTTCTGAGCTCCCTGCTCAAAGCAGCTGCGAACTCCATTCATTCGATGGTGCCCGCCATGAACGGCGGTGCATCAGGACAACCCAGGTTGGAAAGGAAGCAATGCCATGAATCGTGTTTATCGACTGGTTTACAACCGTACGCTCGGCGTCTGGCAGGTGGCATCGGAACTGGTGAAGGCAGCGCGTGGCGGCGTTGACAAGGGTGAGGGGCTGTCCACGGCCGCACTGCACCCGGTGAGTTTCGCACTGTGGCTGGCACTGGGCTGGGTCGGCCTGGCAATGCCACTTTCCGCGCAGCAGGCACCGGCCGGGCGCATCATCGCCGACCCCAGTGCACCGGAGAAGCAGCGGCCCACGGTAATCACCTCCGCCAATGGCACGCCGCAGGTGAACATCACCACGCCCAGCAAGGGCGGCGTTTCGCGCAATACGTACAGCCAGTTCGACGTTGGCGGCGAAGGCGCCATCCTCAACAATTCACGCACTGACGTGCAGACCCAGCTGGGTGGTTGGGTACAGGGCAATCCATGGCTGGCCACGGGCACCGCGCGGGTCATTCTCAACGAGATCAACAGCAGCAACCCCAGCCAGCTGCGGGGCTATGTGGAAGTGGCGGGTGACCGCGCACAGGTGATCATTGCCAACCCTGCCGGCATCCAGGTTGATGGTGGTGGCTTCCTCAACGCCAACCGGGTGACGCTGACCACGGGTACGCCCATGGTCAATGGTGGCGTGCTTGAGGGCTATCGGGTAGAGGGCGGTGCGGTCCGCATCAGCGGCAATGGTCTTGATGCCAGCCGCGTTGATTACACCGACATCATCACCCGTTCGCTTGAAGTCAATGCGGGCATCTGGGCGCAGCAGCTGCAGGCCAGCCTGGGTGCGAATGTGGTCAAGGCAGATAACAGCCAGGCCAGTGCCGTGCAGGTCAGCGGGCCGGTTCCTGCCTTCGCATTGGATGTGGGTGCATTGGGTGGCATGTACGCCAACAAGATCTGGCTGGTTGGCAATGAGCATGGCCTGGGCATGCGCAATGCCGGGCAGATCGGCGCCCAGGCCGGGCAACTGGTGGTAACCGCTGCCGGAAGACTGGAGAACAGCGGCGCGCTGCACTCACAGGAAGATGCCCGCCTGTCTGCAGAGGCGGGTGTGGCCAACAGCGGCACCATCAGCGCCGCACGCGAATTGAGCATTGGGACAGCTGCTGATCTGGATAACAGCGGCGGCACGCTCAATGCGCGCAGGCTGGATGTCAGTGCCGGCTCACTGCGAAATCACGCTGGTGCCATCGAACAGGTGGGAGCGCAGGCGCTGGAAGTGCAGGCTGCCAGCGTGACCAATCGCAACGGTGGCCGTATTGGTGCCGTGGTGGAGGCAAGCGCAGGCAATGGCGGCGCGGGCGGTGGCACTTCGGGCGGTAGTGACAACAACGGTGGTGGAGGCCAGGGCAGTGGCAACGGCGCCGGTGGCGGCGGTGGAGTGGGTACACCGCCCATTGCCGTGCCCTTGGCGGCGGGCCGTCTGAATATCGCAGCCACGCTGGACAATGACGGTGGGCGTATTGATCCGGTAGGAGCGGCCACGCTCAACGTATCGGCCGGGCTGGACAACAGTGGCGGAAAGCTCGGCGTGGAGGCGCTGCAGATTGCCGGAGGCGACCTGCGCAACGTGGCCGGCACCCTCAAGGTGCTGGGCAATGCAGATGTGCGCGCCGCCGGGATCGACAATAGTGGCGGCCAGTGGAGTGTGTCCGGCGTGTTCAAGCTGGCAGCCGGCAGCCTGCGCAATCATCTGGGCAGCATCGAGCAGGTGGCCAACCAGAGTTCGTCCTGGTTGGTGAGTGGCCAGCTGGACAACAGCGCCGGCACCATCGCCAGCAATGCGCAGGCACTGACCCTGACTGCCGGCAGCCTGATCAATGAGGACGGCACGATCAGCCATGCCGGCGATCAGGGCCTGAGTCTGACCACTGGCACCTTGAATGGGCAGCGCGGCACCATCGCCACGGCAGGCAGCCTGAGCCTGAAGGCAGGCGCGGTAGACCACCGCAATGCCACGCTCAATGCCAAGCAGCTCACCCTGGATGCGGCCAGCTTCGACAACCGTAGCGGCTCCGTGGTGGCCACCGGCACGCAGGCCAACACCCTTACCGTGCAGGGTGTGCTGGACAATGGCAACGGTGGCACGCTGGCCAGCAATGGCGACCTGTCACTGAAGGCGGCCACGCTGGGCAATGCCGGCGGCACCATCCAGCATGCGGGCAGCGGCACGCTGGCCATCGATGCGGCCACGCTCAACGGGCAGGGTGGCAGCATCATCGGTAACGGCACGCTGGCCATCACCGGCCAAACGACCAACCTGAGTCAGGGCACCACCTCGGCCCAGCGCATCAGCATCACGACGGATGAGCTGAGCAACGCAGGCGGCCAGCTGGCAGCCACCAGCACCGATACATTGAACCTGCAGGTGCGCAATACGCTGGACAACACCGGCGGCACCATCGGCAGCAATGGCAATGTGGATATCCACACCG
>DCXY01000052.1:0-36620 GCA_002329155.1 Stenotrophomonas sp. UBA2124
ATCCCCGCGCAGGCGGGGATCGGGGTGGAGGTAGTTGCCGCTCGCCGTCCGGCCAACATCGGAAACGCAGTAGGCGTATTGTCGTAGTGTCATCCCCACAAGGCGTGGGGTCCCGGGGCTCCGTCGCCAGCGCGCAGCGTTGCGGCGGAGGCCCGCTGAACCCGCCGTCAGTGTCTGCAGGCCGCAGGCAATGGCGGCAAGCGTGATTCCCGTAGTGGCGGGAAGACAGCCAGAATGTCCCTGAAAATCAATGAGCTCTGCGTCAACTGCGACGTCTGCGAGCCGGCCTGTCCCAACCAGGCGATATCCATGGGCGAGACGATCTACGTGATCGACCCGGCCCGCTGCACCGAATGCGTCGGCCATTTCGATGAGCCGCAATGCGTGGTGGTGTGTCCGGTGGAGTGCATCGACCCGGACCCGGACATTCCCGAAAGCCATGACCAGCTGCTGGCCAAACTGATGGGCCTGCAGCGTGACCATCCTGAACTGTACGAACCGGAGAGCCCGTAGGCATGAAACCCATTGCCCGTTCCCTGCTGTTGTTTGCGCTGGTGCTGAGCCCCGTTGCCTGGGCCGCCGACGCACCGCAGCAGCGTGCCACCCATCCTGATGGCGCGGCCATCGCCAGTGGCCATAAGCTGGCCACCGATGCCGGCATGGAGATCCTGGCCAAGGGCGGCAATGCCTTCGATGCGGCGGTGGCGGTGTCCTCGACGCTGGCGGTGGTGGAGCCCATCAGCTCCGGCCTGGGTGGTGGCGGCTTTTTCCTGCTGCACGACGCAAAGACCGGCAAGGACGTGATGCTGGATGCACGCGAGACCGCGCCCGAATCGGCCACGCCCGAGCAGTTCCTGGACAAGAAGGGCGACCTTGACCGCGACCGTTCGGTCAACGGCCCGTGGTCTGCGGGCATTCCCGGCCTGCCGGCGGCGCTGGCGCAGCTGGCCCGCGACCATGGCCGCCTGCCGCTGAAGGATTCGCTGGCACCGGCCATCCGCGTGGCCACCGAGGGCTTCCCGGTATATGCGCGCATGGCCCGTGGCTATGCTTCGCGTGCCGAGGTGATGGAGCGTTACCCCGGCACCCGTGAGGTCTACCTGCGCAACGGCAAGCCGATTGCCGAAGGCGACATCTTCAAGCAGCCGGAACTGGCCCACACCCTGCAGCTGCTGGCCGACAAGGGCTTCGATGGCTTCTACAAGGGCGAGACCGGCCGCAAGCTGCTGGCTGGTGTGAAGCAGGCCGGTGGCCGCTGGACCGCCGAGGAGCTGGCTGGTTACGCGGTCAAGACCCGCGAGCCCATCGTCTTCAACTACCGCGACTGGAAGATCACCACCGCATCGCCGCCGTCCTCCGGTGGCATCGCGCTGGCATCGATGCTGCAGATCCTGGAAGGCTGGGACCTGAAGAAGATGGATGCCGCCCACCGCACCCATCTGGTGGTGGAGGCCATGCGCCGCGCCTACCGTGACCGAACCTTCTTCCTGGGCGACCCGGATTTCGTGGACATCCCGCAGAAGGTGCTGACCAGCCACGACTACGCCCAGGGCCTGCGCGCCACCATCCATCCGGAGAAGGCCACGCCGAGCGACATGCTGTCCGGCAACCCGACCCCGCTGGAGGACGACGAGACCACCCACTTCTCGATCATCGACGCCGAGGGTAACCGCGTGGGCGGCACCCAGACCGTCAATCTGCTGTACGGCTCAGGCCTGATTCCGGCAGGCACCGGCGTGCTGCTGAACAACGAGATGGACGACTTCGCGCTCAAGCCCGGCACCCCCAACGCCTTTGGCGTGATGGGCTACGAGGCCAATGCGCCGAAGAAGGGCAAGCGCATGCTCAGCTCGATGACGCCCACCTTCATGGAGAACGATGACAAGGTCATCGTGATCGGCACCCCGGGCGGCAGCCGCATCATCACCATGGTGCTGCTGGGCATCCTGGGCTACGACGACGGGCTGACCGCACAGCAGGTTGCCGCGCTGCCGCGTTACCACCATCAGTGGCTGCCCGACGAGATCGGCGCCGAAGACGGCGCCTTCGACGCGGAGACCGCCAGGCAGCTGCAGGCGATGGGTCACAAGATCGACCTGCCGGGCGATGTCGCCGCCGGTGGCCGCGGTTCCAGCCATGTATGGGGCAACCTGCAGACCGTGGAGTGGGACCGCCGCAGCAATACCCTCAGCGGCGGCACCGACCCCCGCAACCCGGTGGGCAGCGCCGAGGTCAGCAAGGCCGCCAAGGCCAACTGATCGCAGGAAGGTTGAGTACCGGAAAACCCCGCTTTCGAGCGGGGTTTTCCTTTAAGGGGGAGTGCCGGCCGGCTGCCGGTTCTGCGGGCCGTGTTACCCCGCTTTCCCATGACCAATGTCTTGCGAATATTTAACGCGGGGCGGTTAGAATTTTCGTATGAAACTATGGTCGATCCGCGGTAACACCCAGAAGCTTGATGGCGGTGCGATGTTCGGCAACGCGCCCCGTGCGTTGTGGGAAAAATGGTCGCAGCCGGACGAGCTCAATCGCATCGAGCTTGCCTGCCGGGCCTTGCTCGCCAGTCCGCTGGGCGGCAAGACCGTGCTGTTCGAGACGGGCATTGGTGCCTTTTTCGAGCCGAAACTGCGTGAGCGTTATGGCGTGCAGGAGCCGCGGCACATCCTGATGGATTCGCTGCGCGAAGCCGGCTTCGAGCACGAGGATATCGACGTGGTGGTGCTCAGCCACCTGCATTTCGACCATGCCGGCGGCCTGCTGGCACCGTGGTCGGAAGGCCGCGAGCCGGAACTGCTGTTCCCCAACGCCACCTTCGTGGTGGGTGCCAGCCATTGGGAGCGCGCGCGTCATCCGCACCCGCGCGACCGGGCCAGCTTCATCCCGGAACTGCCGGGTCTGCTGGAGGCCAGCGGCCGGCTGGAAGTGGTATCGGGCGAATACTCCAGGGCACTGGGCGAATCCGTGCGTTTCAGTTTCAGTGATGGCCACACGCCGGGCCTGATGCTGGCCGAGATCGTCGGCCCCGAGCGGGTGGGCGACCAGTCACGCGGCGGCGTGGTGTTCTGCGCGGATCTGATCCCGGGGCGCTCGTGGGTGCATGTGCCCATCACCATGGGCTACGACCGCAACGCCGAACTGCTGATCGACGAGAAGCGCGCCTTTCTGGAAGACAAGCTCGCACGCAACGTGCACCTGTTCTTCACCCACGACCCGCAGTGCGCGATGGCGCAGGTGGTGCGTGACGAGAAGGGGCGCTACGGCACCACGCACGAGGTGCCCGAGCTGAAGGCGCGGGTATTGGAACCGGCCTGAGTCCGGTGCGGCGCGGAAGGCTCGCTTCCGCGCCCTGAACGGAACGGCTCAGACCATCCGCGTGCCGAAGATGCGGTCGCCCGCATCGCCCAGGCCCGGCAGGATGTAGCCCTTTTCATTGAGCCGGTCGTCGATGGCGGCGGTATAGATTTCCACGTCCGGGTGCGCGGCCTCGACCGCCTTCAGGCCTTCCGGTGCGGCGACCAGGAAGATGCCCTTGATGCGGCGGGCGCCGGCACGCTTGAGCATGGCGATGGTGGCGATCAGGGTGCCGCCGGTGGCCAGCATCGGGTCCAGGATCAGCGCGTCACGCTCTTCCAGGCGGCCGGTCAGGCGCTCGAAGTAGGGCACCGGCTGCAGGGTTTCCTCATCGCGCTGCAGGCCCACCACGCTGACCCGCGCGGCGGGAATCAGTGACAGCACGCCGGTGAGCATGCCCAGCCCGGCGCGCAGGATAGGCACCACGGTGATCTTGGCGCCGGCGATGCGCTGCACCTGCACCGGCCCGGCCCAGCCGGCCATGGTGTGCGATTCGGTATCCAGATCGGCAGTGGCCTCGTAGGCCAGCAGGGTGCCCAGTTCGTTGACCACTTCGCGGAAATCCTTGGTGCTCATGGCCGCATCGCGCAGCAGGCCGATCTTGTGCTGGACCAGGGGGTGGCGGACTTCGACGATTTTCATGGGGGCAACTATGCAAAGAAGAAGTGACAGTTTGCCCGTGGTCCGGTTCCACGGCCAGTGACAGTGCAACATTACAGCTGTACGGCTGTAACTGGAGCGAAAGAAAGCGGACATATCGTGCACACCCATCCTTTACATGTGTGGGTGATGACGTGCGCAAGAGCATTATGGTGATGGCGGTGACGAGTGCGGTGGTGTATATGGCCACCGCGCCGGCAAAGGCCCAGCCGCTTGCACCGGATGGCTCGGCAACGGTGGGCGCCGCCGCAGCGGCAGCGGTGGATCTGGAGCGCATCGAGGTGCGTGCGCAGCTGGAAGCGCAGATCCGCGCGGTCGAGATCAAGCGTGATGCCAACGGAATCCAGGACGCGGTGGCATCCGACTCCATGGGTGACTACCCGGACATGAACGTTGCCGAATCGCTGCAGCGCCTGCCCGGCGTCAGCGTCACCCGCGACCAGGGCGAGGGCCGGTTCGTGGTGGTGCGTGGCCTGGATGCGGCGTTGAACAGTGTGAGCATCGACGGCATCGCCATCGGCACCCCGGAGGACTCCTCGCGCGCGGCGCCGCTGGACGTGATTCCCACCGATTCCACCGAGCGCCTGCGCGTGGTCAAGTCGGCCACCCCGGACATGCCCGGCGACGCCATTGGTGGCAGCGTGGTGGTGGAGTCTGCATCGGCCTTCGACCGCGATGGCCGCTCGCTGAAGGGCAAGCTCGAGGGCAGCCACCAGCAGCTCTCGGGCGAGACCAGCCCCAAGGCCGCCTTCAATTACAGCGAAGTGTTCAACGACACCTTCGGCGTGGCGCTGGGCGTGAACTATCAGAAGCGTACGTTCGAGTTGGACAACACCGAGGTGGCCTACGACAAGTACGACGATGCCAAGCCGGATGACCTGGTGGCCACCGAACTGCAGCACCGCAAGTACAGCATCGAGCGCGAGCGCGCCGGCGCCAACCTCAACTTCGACTGGCGCCCGGATGCGGACAACCGTTACTACCTGCGCACCCTCTACAGCCGTTTCGACGATGCCGAAACCCGCCAGCGCGTGGTGTTTGGCCTGGAGGATGGCGAGCTCAAGCCGCTGGGCAACGGCCGCTTCCGGTGGGACGAGCTGCCGGCCGAGGCCATCAGCAAGCGCCTGCGCTACCGCACCAAGGAAGAGAACACCTTTGCCGCCAGCATGGGGGGTGAGAACCGCCTCACCAGCGCCGTGCTGGATTACCGCGTGGGCTACACCAAGACCCGTGAACGCGTGAACGATGAGATAGAGGCGCGCTTCAAGAACAGTGGCGACGAGCTGACTGCCACGGTGGACCAGACCACCGGCATCCCGGGCCTGTCGCTGAGCAGCGACCGCTGGATGGACAACGCCAACTACAAGTTCGACCGCGTGATCCTCTCGCCCAAGCAGGTGGATGACAGTGAGCGCAGCGCACAAGCCAATATCCGCTTCGACGCTGACAACGCCAGCTACAAGTTCGGCGTGCTGGGGCGCTGGCGCGAGCGTAAGGTCAATGTCGATGAAGTGGACCTGCGCAAGGGCCCGGCACCACTGCTGACCACGTTCAACGGCAAGACGGTGCGCCATCGCGGCGGCCCGCTGGGGCAGGGCATGAGCTCGGCGGAAATGCGCAGATGGTGGGCCGCCAACGCCAGCAAGTTCAGTGAGCGCACCAAGGAAGCCGTGGGCAATGCGATGGTGTCGCTGGAAGAGGACTACACCGCCAGCGAGGACATCCTGGCGGCCTACGCCATGGGCACCTGGGACATCGGTGGCCTGCGTGTCATCGGCGGCGTGCGTGTGGAGAACACCCAGTTCGACGCCACCGGCAACGCCGTGGACGTGGCACCTGATGGCAAAACCATCACCGTTACTCCGCGCCGGGCCAGCAGCAGCTACACCAGCGTGCTGCCGGGCCTGCACCTGCGCTACGACACCCAGAACAACTGGGTGCTGCGCGGCTCGGCAAACAAGAGCATCGCGCGCCCGTCCTTCGGTGATGTATCGCCGCGGCTCTCGACCAACCGCGACGACATGGAAGTGCGCGTCGGCAACCCGCAGCTGGACCCGTACGAATCCACCAACGTGGACCTGTCCTTCGAGCGTTACCTGGGCGAGACCGGCATCGTGTCGCTGGGCCTGTTCAACAAGTCCATCGATGGCTACATCGTGGAAACCTTCAGCAAGACAGATCCGCAGTTCCCGGGTTTTGATGTCACCCGTTCCATCAACGGCGACAAGGCCACCGTGCACGGCGCAGAGTTCAACTGGCAGCAGCAGCTGGCCTTCCTGCCCGGCGCATGGTCCGGCCTGCTGCTCGGTGCCAGCGGCACCTGGCTGGATACCGCTTTCGACCCGGGCATCGCGGACCGCAGCAAGGATGACTTCACCCTGCCGCGTGCCTCCAAGCACGTCTACAGCGCACATGTCGGCTATGAGTGGGGCGGCTTCAGCACCCGTCTGGCTGGCGTGTACCGCAGCGAGTACCTGGACAGCATCGGCGACAGCAAGGCGTTCGATATCTACGTCGCGCCGCATACCCAGCTGGATTTCAGCCTGGACTACAAGTTCAGCAAGAACGTGAGCATGTACCTGGAGGCTTCCAACCTGCTGGACGAGCCGCTGGAGCTGTACCAGGGCGTGCGCTCGCGCACCCTGCAGAACGAAGAATACGGCCGCACCTACGCAGTTGGCCTGAAGGTGGCCCTGTGAGAAAGATACTGATTGCTGCTTCCATTGCCCTGGTGCTGGGCGCCTGTCAGCCTGGCCTCAAGGCTACCCAGCCGGTCAGCGCCGACGACATCGCCGAAGGCGCGGCACTGCCGGCGGCCAGGCGCATCAGCGAAGCGTTCAAGACGCCGATGACGCCGGATGACAACATCGACTCGCCGGCCAGCTGGCGCAGCGCCGATGGCAAGGTGTGGCTGATGGCCACCGCCAAGGCCACCGACAAGCTGGTGGTGTATGACGGGCAGACCGGCCAGCACCTGCGTGATGTCGGCAGCACGGGCACCGCGCTGGGCCAGTTCGACCGCCCCAACGGCATCGCCGTGAGCGGCGACCTGGTGTTCATCGTGGAGCGCGACAACCATCGCGTGCAGGTGCTGCATCTGCCCGACTTCAAGCCGCTGGGCGTGTTTGCCGCCAATGACCTGAAGAAGCCCTATGGCCTGTGGGTGAACCCGGCGCAGAGCGGTGGCTACGATCTTTACGTCACCGACTCCTATCACGACGGTGAGGACGCGCAGGGCAACGACATCCTGCCGCCGCTGTCGCGCCTGAACCAGCGCGTGCGCCGCTACCACGTCACCGTCGGCGCTGCCGGCGTACAGGCAGAACTGGTGCGCAGCATCGGCGACAGCAGCGAGAAGGGTGCGCTGCGCGTGGTCGAATCCATCTGGGGTGACCCGGCCAACGACCGCCTGATGATTGCCGAGGAAGACGAAACCTACGCCAGCGAGTTCAAGGTCTACACGCTGGCTGGCGATTTCACCGGCAACACGTTTGGCCGTGGCATGTTCAAGGCCCAGGCCGAAGGCGTGACGCTGCGTACCTGCGGCACCGGTGGCTGGTGGATCACCACCGAGCAGGACAAGCACCGCAGCATCTTCCACCTGTTCGACCGCAGGACGCTGGCGCATGTGGGAGCCTTCCATGGCGACCTGGTGGCCAATACCGACGGCATCTGGAACAGCCAGCAACCATCGGCGCGCTTCCCTCAGGGCGCGCTGTACGCGGTGCATGACGATCAGGGCGTGGTGGCCTTTGATTGGCGTGACATCGCCAGGGCGTTGTCGCTGCCGCAAGACTGCGCGAAATGAGGGTGCTACGAGCGAAGGCATGGCTGCTGACCGCAGCCATGGGGGCAGCTGCCGGGGTGGCGGGGGTCACCCCGGCAGCGGAGCCCAATGCACAGGTGCCACTGGGCAACCGCCACTACGCGGCCAGCGAATTTCCTGACCGTGTGGTGGCCTCGCCCGCACAGGATGCAGCCACCGGCTTCGGCGTGGCCTGGCGCACCGCACCGATGGCGCAGCCGCCGTTGCTGGAAGTGGTGCTGGCAGGTGACTCGCCCGACATGGGCACGGTGCGCCAGCTGCGCGCAGGCAGCCAGCCGCTGCAGACCGAGAACGGCAGTTCGCAGCAGCACCGCGTTGATGTGGATGGCCTGCAGCCGGATACCCTGTACGCCTACCGCGTGCAGGGGCAGGGCGGCTGGAGTGCCTGGCAGCACTTCCGCACCGCAGGCGCCGCCACGCAGCCGCTGACGCTGCTGTACTTCGGTGACACACAGAACAAGAACCTGAGCCATGTGAGCCGGGTGATCCGCCAGGCATGGCAGAGCGCGCCGGATGCGCGCCTGGCCCTGTTTTCCGGTGACCTGGTGAGCGGTGGTGATGGCCAGGACGACAGCGAATGGGGCGAATGGTTCGCCGCTGGCGGCTGGCTGCTGCCGGGAATGGCGGTGGCACCAGCCGCCGGCAACCATGAGTACCTGAAAGAGTTCGAGGACACGCCGCAGGAGCGCCGCGTGCTGGGCGGCCACTGGCCGGTGAGCTTCGCGCTGCCGCGCAATGGTGCCAAGGCGGCGGCCAGCACCACCTACTGGTTCGACTACCAGGGCGCGCGCATCGTGGTGCTCGACGGCACCTCGGCGTTGGACCTCGGTACCGCCGCGCAGCAGGCGACATGGCTGGACGGCGTGCTGGCGAGCAGCCGGCAGCCATGGAACATCGTCGTTGTGCACCAGCCGCTGTACCCGCTGCGCGCCGAGCGCGACACCTCGGTGCTGGCCGAACAGGTGCAGCCGGTACTGCAGCGGCACAAGGTGGATCTGGTGCTGCAGGGGCATGACCACACCTACGGACGTCGTGCCGGTGAGGCGGGAGCCTTGCCGCAGTTCATCTCTTCCGTCGCAGGCCCGAAGCAGTACCGGCTGTCGCCGGTGGCACGGGCCACGATGGCGCCGGTGGCCGAGGACACCCAGCTGTTCCAGGTATTGAAGCTGGATGGGCAGCGCCTGCACTACGAAGCACGTACGGCAACCGGCAGGTTGTACGACGCCTTCCAGATCAACCGTGCGGCTGATGGCGGCAAGCAGTTCGTCGAGATCACCGAAGGCCGTATCGCACCGCGCAACTGCCCGCGCCCGGTTTCGCCGAAGGGCCGTGACGACCGCTGCTGGGAATAAGCAGTCGCAACGCACCCATGGCGTAGTGCCGAGCCGCGCTCGGCATGCGCACCACCGACAACGCATCACTCCGGCAACGCGTCAGCGGAGCATGGCTCCGCTCTACACAGGGAGGGGCGGCTTGGCCGCCCCTTGGTTCACCTCATGAGAACGCCCATGCAGATCAAACTTTTCCCGTTGCTGGCCTGCCTGTTGCTGCCGGGCCTGGCCCATGCAGGCGATGCCGTGCTTCATCCAATCCAGTTGCCACAGGCGCCCAAGGCGCCGGATGAAGCCCTGCTTGCGGTGGAGATTCCGGCAGGTGGTGCGATCAAGTACGAGCTGGGCGAGAACGGCGAGCTGCGCGTGGATCGGTTCCTGTCCATGCCGGTGGCCTATCCGGCCAACTACGGCTCGATGCCGCGCACGCTGGCCGGCGATGGTGATCCGCTGGATGCGCTGGTGCTGACCCGCTTTCCCATCCAGCCGGGCGCGGTCATCGTGTTCCGCCCGCTGGGCGTGCTGCGCATGCGCGACCGTGGTGAGGCCGATGAAAAGATCATCGGTGTGCCGGCGGACAAGGTTGACCCCACCTACAGTGCGGTGCGCACACTCGATGAGCTGCCGGCGATGGAGAGGCAGCGCATCGAAGCATTCTTCCGCACCTACAAGATGCTGCCGGACGGCGGTGACATCCAGCTCAATGGCTGGGGTGATGCGGCCGAGGCCCGTGAGCTGATCCGCGCCGCGATGCTGCGCTTCACACAGCAGGCCGGTGAACGCTGAACCGGGCGGTGTGACAGGCCGAGGCGGGCGCTTTCACGGTTGCGGCCCGGTAGCGCCTATACTTCGCCCATCGCCGAGTGCTGGGGAGTGCCGGGGCGATATGTTCGGTACGTGTATGCGGGTATCCCCAGCGTTCGGTTCCGGTAGTGGTTCCGGTAATTCAGTCAGCCTGGGCAGCGGGGGGCCGGGCGCAGTCACGGAGGATGTTCATGCGCAAGCACAAGGCATTGGTAGGTTACGCAGCAGCAGCGTTGTTGGCGGTTTCGGCATCGGCAATGGCCGCCACGCCGCCGTTGGAAGAAGAAATCGTCAACCCCAGTGAAGTGGTGTTCGAGAACGGCAAGGCCTATGCCGATGCCGGCGGCGGCCAACTGGAGCCGCTGCGCAGCCGCACGCAGGGTGGCGAAACCATCTATTACCGGCTGGTGCGCTACGACAACGAGTTTGGCTATGTGGGCAATGACGGAGAGGCTGCGCCCGCACTGGTCAGCAGCCGCAGCGAAGCCGTTGGCGTGACGCCTTACCGCTACACCGGTGCCGGCCTGTACCGCCCGGACTTCTACAACAGCCCGTACAACCGCGATGCGCGCCAGCGTTATTGGGGCCCGGGTTACTACGGCAGCTGCAGCCGTTATGACGGCTGCCGTGAAGTGCAGTTCGTGCCGCTGGTGCCGGTGTACCGTATCGGCTACTGACTGCGGGTGAGTGTGGGTGTTTGGCGGACGGCGGCCTTTGGGCCGCCGTTTCTGTTTTGGGGTGGTGGGTGTCTGGTGGGTTCCGGCTTTGCGGGCGGCCCCCTCTCCCCAACCCCTCTCCCGCGAGGGGAGAGGGGCTGAGCCTGAAGTTGCGCGCCATGCCTCAACCTGCATGATTCAAAGCCCCTCTCCCCTTGCGGGAGAGGGGTTGGGGAGAGGGGGCTGCTCTCCAGTAAAACAACCCAAACGGAAAGGCGGCCATCAAGGCCGCCTTCTTCGTTCTTCGTTGCATCAACCTTCAAACCAATACTCAGGCAGCGTCGGCCTGCTCGCGCCGCGGGCCTTCAACCAGGGCGCGGCCAACCATTTCCACCAGCAGGTCCAGCTCGGCCTCGTCCATGCCGAAGTGCGGGGTGAAGCGCAGCGAGTTCTCACCGCCGTGGATCACGTTGACGCCGTGCATGCGCAGCCACTCCTCGGTGGAATTGGTGCCGTAGCACTTGAACTGCGGTGCCAGCTCACAGGAGAACAGCAGGCCGGTGCCCTGCACCTTGGTGATCAGACCACCAAGCTTGGCCTTCAGTGCCTCCAGCTTCTGCACGGCCTGTTCGCCACGCACGCGGATATTGCTGCGCACCTCCGGCGACAGGCGGGCGAGGGTGGCGCAGGCCACGTCCAGCGCGCGCGGGTTGGTGGTCATGGTGTTGCCGTACACACCCTTGCGGTACAGGCCGGCGGCATGCTCGGTGACGGCCAGCACGCTGAGCGGGAACTGCGCGCCGTTCAGCGCCTTGGAATAGGTTTCCATGTCCGGCGGGTCCAGCGTCTCGTAGCCCGGGTAATCCACGAAGGACAGCGTGCCGTGCGCGCGCAGCGCGGCCTGGATGGAGTCGATCAGCAGCAGGCTGCCGTGTTCACGCGTGAGCTCGCGGGCCACCTTGTAGAAGCTGGCCGGCACGGCGCGGCCCGGGTCGCCTTCGCCCATCACCGGCTCCAGAAACACCGCTTCGATGAACCAGTTGTTGGCCTCGGCGTCGGCAAACACCTTGCGCAGCGCGGCTTCGTCATACGGCGCAATGGTGATGACGCTGTTCTCGCCGCGGTAGCTGGCCAGGTGCTGGTCATAGGACTTGCGGCTGGAATCGGAGTACAGCGCCGGGCGGTCGGTGCGGCCATGGAAGCTGCCCTTGATGACCACGCGTTTGATGGTGGCGCCAGCATGGCGCGCGCCCGGGTCGGTCTGCAGCTTGGCGTTGATGTCGGCGATGCGTGCGGCCAGGCCCACGGCTTCAGAGCCGGAGTTCAGGCACATGAAACGGGTGAACGGGCAGCCGCCGCGGCTGTGGCCGATTTCCTGCTGCAGCGCGCGGGTGAAGCGGCGCTGGGCCAGGCTCGGGGTCATGATGTTGGCCATCACCTGCGGCCTGGCGCCGGCAGCCATCACGTCGGCAGGGGTGTGGCCGAAGCCGAGCATGCCGTAGCCACCAGCGTCGTAAAGCACCGCGCCCTTGAGCGAGACTACCCACGGGCCGCTGGCGGCCAGGGCGATGTACGGCACCACGGCGTCATCGGCGTAGAAGTTGACGAAGCCCGCCTGCATCGCGTCGATCTGGTCCTTCTCGTCCAGATCCAGCAGGTCGGCGGCTTCATCCTTGATATGTGCGTATTCGGTGGCGGCAGCGGCAATGACGCTCACCAGATCGGGATGGGCAGCGGCCAGCCGTTCGATGGTGGCATCGTCCAGACCCGGGGTGAGGCGGGTTCCAGCGTGCGCGCGCAGCGGGGCGAGGGGGCCTAGTACGGTCATGCTCATCTCCTGAAAGTTGCTTGTCTATCCATTATCTGGAGATTCTGGTCGTTTGGCAGATATGATCTGCGCATATTTCATGGCAATTTCGTCGAATAGACGAAAAGGATGGGCATTGTGAAGACTTCCGCCGCCGACGAGCGCCTGCTGTCCGTGCTGCGCGAGGATGCACGCGCCTCCACCGCCCAGATCGCCCGCCGCCTAGGGCTTTCACGCACCACCGTGCAGAGCCGCATCGACCGCCTGGAGCAGCAGGGGGTGATCGCCGGCTACACCGTGCGTACGCATGAGGACTACGAGCAGGGCCAGGTGCGCGCGCATGTGCTGATCACCGTGCTACCGAAGAAGATGCCGGCGGTGGTCAAGGCGCTGCGCGACATTCCCGAGGTGCGCTCGCTGCATTCGGTGAGCGGCAACCACGACCTGATCGCGATGGTGGTGGTGGGCGGGGTGGGCGAGATGGACGTGGTCACCGACGCGATAGGTGCGCTGGACGGCGTGGAGCGCACCACCAGCGCGATCATTCTTTCCACCAAGTTCGAGCGGTGAGGCCAGTCCGCCCCGCGCAGACCCCTTGATTCAGCCCAAACCCCAGCGGGAGCTACAATGGCCGGCTTCCCCTGCACGATGTTCCGGCCTTGAAGAAGTCCGATTTCCACTACGACCTGCCTGAATCGCTGATCGCCCAAGCGCCGTTGGCCGAGCGGTCGGCCAGCCGGCTGCTGCTGGTGCCGCCTGCGCCCGGCGCCTTTGATGATCGCCATGTGCGCGATCTGCCTGATCTGCTGCAGCCTGGCGATCTGCTGGTGTTCAACGACACCCGGGTGATTCCGGCGCGTCTATTCGGGCGCAAGGCCAGTGGTGGCCGCGTCGAAATTCTGATCGAGCGCCTGCTCGGCGGGCAGCAGGCACAGGCGCAGATAGGTGCGAGCAAATCACCCAAGGCCGGCAGCCGCATCACCCTGGATGCCGGTGGCGAGGCCGAGGTGCTGGGGCGCGATGGCGAGTTCTACGTGCTGCGCTTCGATATTCCCGAGTCGCTGGAAGGCTGGCTGGTGCACGAGGGCCGGCTGCCGCTGCCGCCGTACATCCACCGCGAGCCGGGCGCCGACGACCGCGAGCGTTACCAGACCGTGTTCGCCAGACAGGTGGGTGCGGTGGCCGCGCCGACCGCCGGCCTGCATTTCGACGAACCGCTGCTGGCGCGCCTGCGCGAGCGCGGCGTGCAGTTCGGCCATATCACCCTGCATGTGGGCGCCGGTACATTCCAGCCGGTGCGCGTGGACGACCTGTCCCAGCATGTGATGCACCGCGAATGGCTGAACGTGGGCGCCGAACTGGTCGAACAGGTGCGACGCACCCGTGCCGCCGGTGGCCGTGTGATCGGTGTCGGCACCACCGTGGTGCGGGCGCTGGAAAGCGCCATGCGCGACGGCGAACTGCAGCCCTATGCAGGCGAAACCCAGATTTTCATAACGCCGGGTTACCGTATCCGCAGCGTCGATGCCATGGTCACCAACTTCCACCTGCCGGAGAGCACGCTGCTGATGATGATCAGCGCCTTCGCTGGCAAGGAGCGCGTGTTCGAGGCTTACGCGCATGCCATCGCCCAGGAATACCGGTTCTTCAGCTATGGCGATGCCATGCTGTTGTTTCCTTGTGGGGCGGGGAACGGGGGATAGGGAACGGGGAGGGGAGGCTTCCAGCTCGCCACCCGCCCATTCCGACGCACCGATTCACCGCCCACCGCTTCCGGCTCCACCCATCCACGGAACCCGCCGCTTCCCGGTTCCCACCCCCCAGTTCCCGGCTTCCAACCCATGTCCAGACTGCAGTTCAAGCTCCAGACCACCGATGGCCGCGCCCGCCGCGGCCAGCTGTCCTTCCCGCGCGGCACCGTGCAGACCCCCGCGTTCATGCCGGTGGGCACCTATGGCTCAGTGAAGGGGGTGCTGCCGGAGCAGGTGCGTGCGCTGGGCGCGGAGATCATCCTCGGCAACACCTTCCACCTGTATCTGCGCCCGGGCCTGGACGTGATAGCCGACCACGGCGGCCTGCATGGCTTCTGTCGCTGGGACGGGCCGATTCTCACCGATTCTGGCGGTTTTCAGGTGTTTTCGCTGGCGCATCGCCGCAAGATCACCGAAGAAGGCGTCACCTTTGCCTCGCCAACCGACGGTGCCCGGGTCTTTCTGGGGCCGGAGGAGAGCATGAAGATCCAGAAGGTGCTGGATTCGGACATCGTCATGATCTTCGACGAATGCACGCCGTACCCGGCCACCGAGGCGGTGGCGCGCAAATCCATGGAGCTGAGCCTGCGCTGGGCCCAGCGCAGCCGCAACGCACATGACGCCATGGGCAACGACGCGGCGCTGTTCGGCATCGTCCAGGGCGGCGTGCATACCGAGCTGCGCAGCCGCTCGGCCGAGGGCCTGCAGCAGATCGGCTTTGACGGCTACGCCATCGGCGGGCTGGCGGTGGGCGAGCCCGAGCACGAGCGCAACGCCATGCTCGACCACATGCACCCCATCCTGCCCGGCGACCGCCCGCGCTACCTGATGGGCGTGGGCCGCCCGGAGGATCTGGTGGAAGGCGTGGCCCGGGGCGTGGACATGTTCGACTGCGTCATGCCTACCCGCAATGCCCGCAACGGCCACTATTTCACCTCGTTCGGCACGGTACGCATCCGCAACGCCAAGTACGAGCGGGACATGGACCCGATCGAGCCGGGCTGCGGCTGCCATGCCTGCACCAGCGGTTATACCCGCTCCTACCTGCGCCACCTGGACCGCTGCAACGAGATGCTGGCGCCCATGCTGGGCACCCTGCACAACCTGTTCTATTACGAAAAACTGATGGCCGACATGCGCGCGGCCATTGAAGCGGGAACCTTTCTGGCCTTCCGCGAGTCCTTCTACGCGGCACGGGGCCACGCGGTCCCGGCGCTGCTGGGGGGCTGAAGTCGCATCGACACGGGCCGGGACGATGTTCCGGGGCCGTGGCATACTTCACGGCTGACCCCGTTTCGCGGTATCCGCTGGCCCCAGGCCGGGCAGGGTGCCGCCCAACACCAAGGACTACAAATGAATCTGATGGCCATCCTGCTTCCCGTCGCCCAGGCCGCTCCGGCCGCCGCCCCGGGCATGGGTACGTTCCTGCTGCCGATCGCGTTGATCGCGGTCATGTACTTCCTGATGATCCGCCCGCAGATGAAGCGGCAGAAGGAGCACAAGGCCATGCTGGACAAGATCAGCAAGGGCGATGAAGTGCTGACCAACGGCGGCATCGCCGGCGTGATCACCGACATCGGCGACAACTTCGTCACCGTCGAAGTGGCCGACAACGTGCGCATCCGCGTGCAGAAGGGCGCCATCGGCAACGTGCTGCCCAAGGGCACGCTGAAGTCCGCCGCCTGAGCTTGACCCCCCTCCGTCACGTCGTGGCGCCGGGACGGTGCCGCGCAGGATCCTGCAATGCTTGAATTTCCACGCTGGAAGTACTTCCTGATTCTGATCATTCTGGCGGTCAGCGCCCTGTACGCGCTGCCCAACATCTACCAGAAGGATCCTTCCGTGCAGATCACCGCCAACCGTGGCGGCCAGATCGACGATGCGCTCACCCAGCGCATGAGTGCGGCGCTGACCGGGGCGGGTATCACCGCCAAGTCGGTAGCCAAGGAAGGAGAGAGCCTGATCGTCCGCCTGCCGTCGCTGGAAGCGCAGACGCGCGCCAACGAAGTGCTGCGCGAGCAGGCCGGTGAGAACTACACCGTCGCCCTGAACCTTGCCTCCACCGTGCCGGACTGGCTGGCCAAGCTCGGCGGCAAGCCGATGGTGCTGGGCCTGGACCTGGTGGGTGGCGTGCACTTCGCCCTGCAGGTGGACCAGAAGGCCGCCGTGGACAAGCGTTTCGAGGCATTCACCGAAGACGTGCGCACCACCCTGCGTGACAGCCGCGTGCGCTACCGCTCGGTGGAGCGCCGTGGCCAGAGTGATATCCAGGTGGTGCTGGCCGATGCGGCCGATGCCGACAAGGCCCGCGTTGCATTGGCCAAGGCGCAGCCGACCTTCACCTATTCGGTGAACGGCGAGCGCATCACCGCCAGCGTGCCGGACACGGAAATGAACCAGATCGCCTCCGGTGCGATCGAGCAGAACCTGACCACGCTGCGCAACCGCGTCAACGAACTGGGCGTGGCCGAGCCCATCATCCAGCGCCAGGGCGAAGACCGCATCGTGGTCGAGCTGCCGGGCGTGCAGGACACGGCCGAAGCCAAGCGCATGATCGGTGCCACCGCCACGCTGGAATACCGTGCAGTGGTGGATGGCAACGCGCAGGATGCCGCCGACACCGGTCGCATTCCGCCGGAAGCCAAGCTCTACCGTGACCGCCGCGGTGCGCCGATTCTGCTGAACAAGCGCACCATCGTCACCGGTGACCAGATGGTGTCGGCCACCACCGCCACCGACCAGAACGGCATGCCGGCGGTCAGCGTCAAGCTGAACAGTGTCGGCGGCCAGCGCATGTTCGATTTCACCAGCGCCAACGTCGGCAAGCCGATGGCCGTGGTCTACACCGAGCGCATCCCGCAGGTGACCATGGTCAACGGCAAGGAAGAGCGCAGCTTCCGGGTCAAGGAAGAAGTGATTTCCGTGGCCAACGTCAACGGCGTGTTCGGCAAGGAGTTCCAGACCACCGGCCTGGAAAAGGCCGAGGCCGACAACCTGTCCAAGCTGCTGCGTGCCGGCTCGCTGGCCGCGCCGATGGACTTCGTCGAGGAATACGTGATCGGCCCGAGCCTGGGCAAGGAGAACGTGGAGCGTGGCGTGAAGGCGGTGATCTTCTCGTTCGTGTTCACCCTGGTGTTCTTCACCATTTACTACCGCATGTTCGGTGCCATCACCTCGGTGGCGCTGCTGTTCAACCTGCTGATCGTAGTGGCGGTGATGTCCATGTTCGGTGCCACCATGACCCTGCCGGGCTTCGCTGGCCTTGCGTTGTCGGTGGGCCTGTCGGTGGACGCCAACGTGCTGATCAACGAACGCATCCGCGAGGAACTGCGCCTGGGCATGCCTGCCAAGAAGGCCATCACCGAAGGCTACGAACGCGCGTCGGGCACCATTCTGGACGCCAACCTCACCGGCCTGATCGTCGGCGTGGCCCTGTACGCCTTTGGTACCGGCCCGCTGAAGGGCTTCGCCCTGACCATGATCATCGGTATTTTCGCCTCGATGTTCACCGCGATCACCGTGTCGCGCGCTCTGGCGACGCTGATCTACAGCCGTCGCAAGAAGCTGACCACCGTCGCGATCTGATCGGGAAGAGACTCACTACATGAAACTGTTTCCACTCCATATCGTCCCGAACGACACCACCATCGACTTCATGCGCCACCGCAAGCCGGTGCTGGTGCTGATGGTGGTGCTGCTGCTGGCCTCCTTCGCCATCATCGGTTTCAAGGGGTTTGACTACGCGCTGGAATTCACCGGCGGCACCGTGGTGCGCACCCACTTTGAAAAGTCCATCGACGCGGACAACGTGCGCGAAAGCCTGGCCAAGGCCGGCTTCGAGAATGCCCAGGTGCAGAGCGTGGGCGGCGGCAACGACGTGATCATCCGCCTGCAGCCGGACGGTGAGCACAACAACGCCGCCGATGCCGCCCAGCAGGTGGCCGAGAAGGTACGCGCGACCGTGACCAGCGAGGCCAATCCGGCCACCGTGCAGCCGGGTGAGTTCGTCGGCCCGCAGGTGGGCAAGGACCTGGCCATGAACGGCATCTACGCCACCTTGTTCATGGTGATCGGCTTCCTGATCTACATCGCCGCGCGCTTTGAATGGAAGTTCGCCATCGTGGCCAGCCTCACGGCCTTCTTCGACCTGATCCTGACGGTGGCCTACATGTCGCTGGTGGGGCGCGAGTTCGACCTGACCGTGCTGGCCGGCATGCTGTCGGTGATGGGTTTTGCCATCAACGACATCATCGTGGTGTTCGACCGCGTGCGCGAGAACTTCCGCAGCCTGCGCGTGGAGCCGCTGGAAGTGCTGAACCGTTCGATCAACCAGACGTTGTCGCGCACGGTAATCACCGCGGTGCTGTTCTTCCTGTCGGCACTGGCACTGTACATGTACGGCGGCGAGTCGATGGAAGGCCTGGCCGAAACCCACATGGTGGGTGCCGTGATCGTGGTGATCTCCTCGATCATCGTGGCCGTGCCGCTGCTGAGCATCGGCCCGTTCAAGGTCAGCAAGCAGGACCTGCTGCCCAAGGCCAAGGACGAGGAGGCGCTGGCCCGTCGTCCGTGACGGCAGCCTTCACGCCCACCGGAAAAGCCGCGCACCGCGCGGCTTTTCTTTTGCCTGCGGCAGCTGCGTGGTTGCGGTGTTTCCATGCGGTGGCGTCGGTTGTGTTCGCTGCGGGCGCACACTACGATCCTTCCGGTTCGGCGCCCGCCAGCACAGCCCCGTGCTGAAGGCGATGCGGCGCTGGTTTCCTGCTTAACCAACCGAGGTTTTCATGGTCATCAAACCGCGTGTACGCGGCTTCATCTGCGTCACCACCCATCCGACCGGTTGCGATGCGGCGGTCAAGGAACAGATCGACTACATCAAGTCCCAGCCCAAGCTGGCCAACGGCCCGAAGAAGGTGCTGGTGCTGGGCGCCTCCACCGGCTACGGCCTGGCCGCGCGCATCACCGCCGCCTTCGGTAGCGACGCCGCCACGCTGGGCGTGTTCTTCGAGCGCCCGGGCACCGACAGCAAGCCGGGCACGGCGGGCTGGTACAACTCGGCCGCGTTCGAGAAGTACGCGCACCAGGCGGGTCTGTACGCACGCAGCGTGAATGGCGATGCGTTCTCCGACGAGGTGAAGCAGAAGGTCATCGAGATCATCAAGGCTGATCTCGGGCAGGTGGACCAGGTGGTCTACAGCCTGGCCGCGCCGCGCCGCAAGCACCCCAAGACCGGTGAAGTGATCAACTCCACGCTCAAGCCTATCGGCGCGCCCATCACCCTGCGCGGGCTGGATACCGACAAGGAAGTGCTGACCGAAACCACGCTGCAGCCGGCCACCGCCGAGGAAATCGCCGGCACCGTGCAGGTGATGGGCGGCGAGGACTGGCAGATGTGGATCGACGCACTGCTGGAGGCCGGCGTGCTGGCGCCGGGCGCCACCACCACCGCCTTCACCTATGTGGGCGAGGAGATCACCCAGGCCATCTACTGGAACGGCTCCATCGGTGCGGCCAAGAAGGACCTGGACAACAAGGTCAAGGACATCCGCGGCAAGCTGCAGGGTATTGGCGGTGATGCGCGCGTGTCCGTGCTCAAGGCGGTGGTGACCCAGGCCAGCTCGGCCATTCCGACCATGCCGCTGTACCTGTCGCTGCTGTTCAAGGTGATGAAGCAGGCCGGCACGCACGAAGGCTGCATCGAGCAGCTCGATACGCTGTACGACATTCTCTACAACGGCCCGCAGGGTGGCGCCAATGCCGCCGACCACATCCGCCACCACCTGGTGGATGGCCAGGGCCGCGACATCGCGCTGGTGGACGAGGAAGGGCGCCTGCGCGCGGACTACAAGGAAATGGCGCCGGAAATCCAGGGCAAGGTGCTGGAGCTGTGGCCGCAGGTGACCAACGAGAACCTGTACGAGATCAGCGACCTGGCCGGCTACAAGGCCGACTTCCTGCGCCTGTTCGGCTTCGGCATCGACGGTGTGGATTACGAGGCCGATGTGAACCCGGACGTGGCGATCAAGGACATCGTCGAGGTCTGATGGCCGCTATAGCCGGTTGACGAAAAAGCCCCGCCTTGGCGGGGCTTTTTCATCTGGGGTTGGTTTGTTGTGGGAGGGGGCGGCGCTCACTCCGCGGCCCTCACCCCAACCCCTCTCCCGCAGGCGGGAGAGGGGCTTTTGGGGCAGCGGGCTGATCAGCCGAACTCGAAATCCATCTGCGGTGTGGGCGGGCCGATGAACTCGCCTTCCACATAGTCCACGCCGGCGTTGAACAGCAGGCTCATGGTGCTGGCATCGGTGACGAACTCGGCAATGGTCAGGATGCTTGCCTCCTGCGCCTTGCCGGTGATTTCGCGGGTCTTGTCCAGCTGTTCCTTGGCCTGCGCCGGGTCGGCGGTGAAGCTGCTGTCCAGCTTGAGGAAGGCTGGCTGGAAGTGCGCCAGCAGCTGGAACGAATCCAAGCCCGAGCCGAACTGCTCCAGGCCCACCTTGCAGCCCATCTTGGCCACGTCGGCCAGGAACTGCTGCGCGGTGCGCAGGTGGGTGAACACCTTGGCCTCAGGTACCTGCAGCCACAGCTGGCTGCCTTCCACACTCTGCACGGCCAGTTCGTTGCGGATCACATCCAGCAGCACCGGGTCGGTGAACGACTCGGGCGTGATGCGCACCATCAGGTGCGTGCGGTGGCCGGCACGGCGGCGCTCGCCCAGCGCGCGGATGGCGTGCACCACCACCCAGCGGTTGATCGGTGCCATCAGCTCGTGGTCCTGGGCGATGGGCAGGAAGGTGGTCGGGCTGACCAGCTCGCCGTTGTTCTCCATGGCCAGCGAGGTGTCGTACAGCTGCATCGGCTCGCCCATCAGGTTCAGCACCGGGCGGAAGCGCAGCTGGAAGCCTTCGCCTGCCAGTGCCTCCTGCATGCGCTGCACCCAACGCTGGATGCGTTCTTCCTCGACGCGGTCGGCCGCGCCCGGGTCGAACACCTTGACCGTGTTGCCGCCCAGTTCCACCGCCGCACGGGTGCAGTCGTTGGCGCGGTTGAGCACCTGGCCCACGCTGGCGATCTTCTCGCCCACCTGCACGCCGCCGATGCTGACGGTGACGGTGGCCGAGCGGTCGCCAATGCTGAACACATGCCCGGCAAAGCCGTCGCGCACGCGCTCGGCCAGCTCGGTGGTATGCGCGTACTGGCCCTGGCTGAGCAGGGCAAAGCTGTGTTCGCCGAAGCGCGCCACCTGCGCGGCCTCGCCGATGACCTTGGCCAGCTGGTGGCCCATGGCGGCGATCAGCGCGTCGGCCGAATCCAGGCCGATGTCCGGCAGCAGGCGGTTGTAGTGGTCCGGCTCGACCAGCAGGAAGCCGTACTGGCCGTCGCTGCGGCTGACCTGGGCCACCGCGTTCTCCAGCTGCACCATGAAGGTGGGGCGGTTGAGCAGGCCGGTCACCTGGTCGCGCTGGCGCAACTCTTCCACTTCGCGCGCCAGCTCCGGGTCGTATTCCTCGCGGCGGCGGAACACCACCTGCAGGCAGGATTCGCCCTCGTAGGTGGCCGGGGTGAATTCCATGGTGGCCGGGAAGGTTTCCCCGTCCTGGTTGCGCGCATGCACTTCGTACTGCGGCGGTGGCGTCTCGCCCTTGCTCAGTGACTTGAGCAGGTTCTTGAAATCCTCCACGCACTGCGGCGCCACCATGTCCAGCAGCGAGATGCCTTCCACGTCCTCGAAGTCCTCGTACCCGAACATTTCCAGGTAGGCCTCGTTGGCGCGGATGTGCATGCCCTCATGGACATAGGCGATGGGGTCGCGCGAAGAGGAGATCAGCGCATCGCAGCGGCGCTCGGTCTCGCGCATCTGCACTTCGATGCGGCGCAGGCCACGGCGTGCCTGCAGGTCGGTCCACTCGTTGCGCACCACCGACAGCAGGTGGTCCGGCTGGTGGCGCAGGGCGATGGTGCGGATGCCGTTGGCGGCCGAATCCAGCATCAGCTGCGCATCCACCTGGTCGGCCAGCAGGATCATCGGAATGTCCTTGCCACTGGCGGCCACCTGCTGGGTCAGCAGCAGCTGCGGGATGCTGTACGAATTTGCCGCCAGCACCAGGTCCAGCGGCTGGCTGGCCACCGCCTGGATCAGCTCGTCCGGGCTTTGCGGCCGAAAGGGGCGCACGGCGATGCCGCTGTTGCGCAAGGTACTGACGATGACCTCGGCATTCTCGGCGCTGTCGTCAACGATCAGCAGGCGCAAGGTTATGTCTTTGGCATTCTGCATTCAGGACTCCCTTCTGACCGGCTTTAATACACGATGGTAGGTGATGGCGTCTATGCGCGTAGCGTTTGACCGGCTCCTGCGCAGCGTGCGGGAGTGTGGCTGCGGTCACACCACCTGGCCGGCGGCATGGCCCGACGCCCATGCCCACTGGAAGTTGTAGCCGCCCAGCCAGCCGGTCACATCCAGCACTTCGCCGATGAAATGCAGGCCCGGCACCAGCTGCGATTCCAGCGTGGATGAAGACACCTTGCGGGTATCCACGCCGCCCAGGGTGACTTCGGCGGTGCGGTAGCCCTCGCTGCCGCTGGCCACCAGCGGGAAATCGGAGAGCAGGCCGGCGGCGGCCAGCAGCTCGCGTTCGTCCAGCTGCCGCACCGGCTTGTCCTTGAGCCACTGCTCGCACAGGCGCAGGGCCAGCCGGCGCGGCATCACCTCGGCCAGCACCGTGCGCAGCTCGGAGGCGCCACGCTCGCGCTTCATGCTGCGCAGCCACTCCAGCGCGTCGCGGTCGGGCAGCAGGTCCAGGCGCAGGTCGTCGCCGGGTTGCCAGTACGAGGAAATCTGCAGGATGGCCGGGCCGCTGATGCCACGGTGGGTGATCAGCATCGAGTTGCGGAAGCTCTGGCCATTGCAGCGTGCTTCCACCGGCAGGGCGACGCCGCTCAGCTCGGCGAAGCGCTCCTGGTGCTTGCCGCTGAGGGTCAGGGGCACCAGCCCGGCACGGGTAGGCAGCACCTCGTGGCCGAAGCGCCGCGCCAGCTCATAGCCGAAGCCGCTGGCACCCATGCTGGGAATGGACAGCCCGCCGGTGGCGACCACCAGCGAGGCGCAGTGGAACTGGCCCTGGCTGGTGCGCACGCGGAATCCATCGGCGCCGCGTTCGATGTCCTGCACGCTGCACTCGGTGCGCAGCTGCACGTTGGCCGCCGCGCATTCGTCCAGCAGCATGCGCACGATCTGCTTGGAGGAGATGTCGCAGAACAGCTGCCCCAGTTCCTTCTCGTGGTAGGCGATGCCGTGCCGCTCCACCAGATCAATGAAATCGCCGGGCGTGTAGCGCGCCAGTGCCGATTTGCAGAAGTGCGGGTTGGCGGAGATGAAGTTGGCCGGGGTGGTGCCGGTGTTGGTGAAGTTGCAGCGGCCACCACCGGACATCAGGATCTTCTTGCCCGGCTTGTTGGCATGGTCGATCACCTGCACGAGGCGGCCACGCTGGCCGGCGGTGAGCGCACACATCAGCCCGGCCGCGCCGGCGCCGATCACCAGCACGTCACAGCGCACGCTTGTCATCGCCACGGCCGCTTACTCCGCCGGGCGCTTGCGCCAGCTGGGAACCACGTCCAACTGCATCTGGTCGTTGATCAGCTGCACCTCGCCGTCCTGGATCAGCACGCTCCAGCGCATGGCGCGCTGCAGCTGGGTGCCCCACAGCTCGACGAATTCACCCGGCAGGTCCAGCACCGAGAGGTTGTTGAAGCGGGTCAGGTGCTTGCTCTGCTTCTGCCACCAGATATCGGAGGCATTGCCGCCGTAGTTGATCACCTGCACCCGGCCACTGCGGTTGCAGGCCTTGCGGATGCGCGATTCGTCCGGGTGGCCCAGGTCGATCCACTGCGCGATGTCGCCGGTGTAGTCGTGCTCCCACAGGTCCGGCTCGTCATCGGTGCTCAGGCCACGGCCGAACTCCAGCCGGTCGTCGGCATTCAATGCGAAGGCGAGCAGGCGCACCATCAGGCGCTCGTCGGTTTCGGACGGGTGTTGGGCCAGGGTCAGGTTGTGGGTCGCGTAGTAGCCGCGGTCCATGTCGCTGATCTGCAGCTCGGCCTTGCGGATGGTGGCGGTGAGTGCCATGGGGTTACCGGAATACAAAGACCGGTAATGATAATGCCTGGCCCCTTCCAGAGCCCGACCGCACGTGAGTGACCTGCTGCTGCCAAGCCATCTGCAACTGGCGCCCGGCCCCTGGGCCAGCCTGCTGGACGGCCTGTGCGCGCGGTTTCCGGGTGTTTCCCGCGCGCAGTGGCTGGATCGCTTCCAGCGTGGCCGGGTGCAGGCCAGCGACGGCACGCCGCTGTCACCGGCGCAGCCCTGGCAGGTGGGGCTGCAGATCCGCTACTTCCGCGAGGTGGCCGATGAACCTGCCGTTCCGTTCAGCGAGCGGGTGCTGTACCAGGATGCGCACCTGCTGGTGGCCGACAAGCCACACTTCCTGCCGGTGGTGCCGGCCGGCCGGCATGTACGCCAGACCCTGCTGGCGCGGCTGGTGGCGCGCACCGGCAATACCGCGCTGGCGCCGCTGCACCGTATCGACCGGGGTACTGCGGGGCTGGTGCTGTTCTCCTACGACCCTGCCAGCCGTGCCGCCTACCAGCGGTTGTTCACCCGGCGCCTTATCGACAAGCACTACGAGGCGCTGGCGCCGGCGCTGCCCGGGCTGGAGTTTCCGTTGCAGCGGCGCAGCCGCCTGGTGGCGGGCGAGCCGTTCTTCCGCATGGCCGAGGCGCAGGGCGAGCCCAATGCGGTCAGCCATGTCGATGTGCTGGAGCGGGGCGGCCCGGTGTGGCGCTATGGCCTGCAGCCGGTGACCGGGCGCAAGCACCAGCTGCGGGTGCAC
Source organism: Stenotrophomonas sp. UBA2124 (assembly GCA_002329155.1). Classification (GTDB taxonomy): domain Bacteria; phylum Pseudomonadota; class Gammaproteobacteria; order Xanthomonadales; family Xanthomonadaceae; genus Stenotrophomonas. The sequence continues at coordinate 25,070 of DCXY01000052.1, forward strand.
ATGGCGGCGCTGGGCGCGCCTATCATCGGTGACGAGCTGTACCCGCAGCTATGCCCGCGTGCGGCGGACGATTTCAGCGCGCCCCTGCAGCTGCTGGCGCGGCGACTGGCATTCATCGACCCGCTCACTGGCCAGCGCCGTGAATTCCAGAGCGGGCGCCAGCTGACGCTTTAGCGGTTCAGCGGTTCTGCGCCAGCCAGCGGTCCAGCTGCGAGGCGAAGGCCTGGCGGTCGCGCGGGTGCAGCGCGGCCGGGCCACCGGTCTGGACGCCGGCACCGCGCAGCTCTTCCATGAAGTTACGCACCGACAGGCGCTCGGCGATGCTGTTGGCGGTATAGGGCTCGCCGCGCGGGTTCAGCGCGGCGGCCTGCTTTTCCAGCACGCGTGCGGCCAACGGGATGTCCTGGGTTACCACCAGGTCACCGGCGGCCACCCGTTCGACGATGGCATCGTCGGCCACGTCGGGGCCACCGGCCACCTGCATGGAACGGATATAGCGCGAGGGCGGGGTGCGCAGCCATTGGTTGGCAACCAGCACGGTTTCGGTGCGGGTACGCTCGGCGGCGCGGAAAATGATCTCTTTGATCACCACAGGGCAGGCGTCGGCGTCAACCCAGATGCGGGGAGCGGTGGCGGGGGTTTGGGGGTGCATGGTGCGCAGTTTAGGGCTGCCGGGCGCTGCCGGCACGGCCGTGTGCATTCGCAAGTGAATGAATTTTACGGATTTATATGTATTTCTGAACCGCTCAGCTTTGTAGTGCCTGTTATTTGTCGCTTTTTGCATCAAAGCCGCGTATCGTTCGCCGTACTGTGCTTGCAAGGGTCACCGTGAATCGTGGCCTGATGCAGTTGATCTCACCGATCTGCTCATCGTTCCGCTTTACCAACGCCTGCAACTCAGTCTCGGCCCCGATTTCCGGTGGCTGCGATTTTTTCAATCAATAGTTTCAGGAGTTCGTAAATGTCTGAGCGTCAGAGCGGCACGGTCAAGTGGTTCAACGATGCCAAGGGTTTTGGTTTCATCACCCCGGAAAGCGGCCCGGACCTGTTCGTGCACTTCCGCGCCATCCAGGGCACCGGCTTCAAGTCGCTGCAGGAAGGCCAGAAGGTGACCTTCGTCGCCGTGCAGGGCCAGAAGGGCATGCAGGCTGACCAGGTGCAGGCGGTCTAATCGACCCCGCCACCGAAAGGTAGCTTGAAACGCCGGAAGCGAAAGCTTCCGGCGTTTTCTTTTGGGCGGCGCTGACGCCGCTGTCATTGCCGCTGCGTAGCATACGTATGGACGTGGCCGCGCACGGGAAACTGATGATCAAGGTTCACCATCTGGAGCACTCACGCTCGCAGCGTGTGCTGTGGATGCTCGAAGAACTTGGGCTGGACTACGAGCTGGTGCGTTACCAGCGGGACCGCCGCACCTGGTTGGCGCCTGATGCGTTGCGTGCCGTACACCCCTTGGGCAAGTCGCCGGTGCTGCAGGATGGTGAACTGGTGCTGGCCGAGTCCGGCGCCATCCTGGATTACCTGGCCGACCGCTATGACAGCGAACGCCAGCTTTCACCACCCCTGTTGCCGGCCGAGGCGCCCGAGCGCATGCGCTACCGGTACTGGCTGCATTACGCCGAAGGCTCGGCCATGCCACCGTTGCTGATGTCGCTGGTATTCGCGCGCCTGCGCAAGGCGCCCATGCCGTTTTTCATCAAGCCGGTGGCACGGATGATTGCTGACCGGGCCGTGCAGGGTTTCGTTGGTCCGCAGCTTGAGCTGCACCTGCAATGGATGGAGGAGGCGCTTGGAAAGGCGGGCTGGTTTGCTGGTGAGCGATTTACCGCGGCCGACATCCAGATGAGCTTTCCGATACAGGGCGCCGCGGCCCGCGCCGGAGGGCTGCAGTCGCAGCCGCACCTGCAGGCGTTCCTGCAGCGCATCGCCGAACGACCCGCCTATCAGCGTGCAGTGACACGGGGTGGCGAGGTGGATCTGGCAGCGGGAAGCCGTTGAGTGGCCGCAGCGGCTAGGATGGGTGCGTGGAAATGCATTTTGACAACCGCTTCGTGCGTGAACTGCCCGGCGATACCGAAACAGGCCTGCGCCGGCGCGAGGTGCTGGGGGCTGCCTGGTCGGCGTTGACGCCGATGCCGGTGGAGGCGCCGCAGGTGCTGGCCTGGTCGCCGGAAACCGCCGCGTTGCTGGGCTTCGATGCCGCGCTCGTTCACAGCGAAGGCTTCGCCCAGGTATTTGGCGGCAATGCCCTGTACACCGGCATGCAGCCTTGGGCTGCCAACTACGGCGGTCATCAGTTCGGCCATTGGGCCGGGCAGCTTGGCGATGGCCGTGCCATCTCGCTGGGCGAGCTGCTGCACGATGGCCAGCGCTGGGAGCTGCAGCTCAAGGGCGCCGGGCCCACGCCGTATTCGCGTGGCGCCGATGGGCGTGCGGTACTGCGTTCGTCCATCCGTGAGTTTCTGTGCTCGGAGGCCATGCACCACCTCGGCGTGCCTACCACCCGCGCGCTGAGCCTGGTGGGCACCGGCGAGCGCGTGGTGCGCGACATGTTCTACGACGGCCACCCCAAGGCCGAGCCGGGTGCGGTGGTGTGCCGGGTGGCGCCTTCATTCATCCGTTTCGGCACGTTCCAGCTGCCATCGTCGCGTGGCGATGTGGCATTGCTGCGGCAACTGGTGGAGTTCTGCATCACCCGCGATTTTCCCGAGCTGGCCGATGCCGGTGATGCGCGCCATGCACGCTGGTTCGAGCAGGTATGCACGCGCACGGCGGTGATGGTGGCGCACTGGATGCGGGTGGGCTTCGTGCACGGGGTGATGAACACCGACAACATGTCCATTCTTGGCCTGACCCTGGATTACGGCCCTTATGGCTGGGTGGAGGACTACGACCCGGACTGGACGCCCAACACCACCGACGCGCAGGGCAGGCGCTACCGTTTCGGCACGCAGATGCAGGTGGCCTACTGGAATCTGGTGCGGCTTGCGCAGGCGCTGTCGCCGTTGTTCGACGATGCCGCACCGCTGCAGGCTGGCCTGGATGCCTTCCGCACGCGTTACGAAGCAGAGCAGCGTGCGCACCTGCAGGCCAAGCTGGGCCTTGCAGGTTCCCAGCAGGGCGATGCGCAGCTGATGGAAGACTTCCTGCAGCTGCTGCAGCAGGGCCAGATGGACATGACGCTGGCGTTCCGGGCGCTGGCTGACGTGGACCCCGTCACCGCTGATATGGCGCCGCTGGAACCTGCGTTCTATTCGCCCGAAGCGCGCGATGCGGTGTTGCCGGCATTGCAGGTCTGGTTGCAGCGCCATGCGCGGCGTGTGCTTGCCGATGGCCTGCCCGCCGCCGAGCGCCGCCAAGGCATGAACGCCGCCAACCCGCGCTATGTGCTGCGCAACTGGCTGGCGCAGGAGGCCATCGATCGCGCCGAGCAGGGCGATGTGGCGGCCATCACCGAGCTGTTGGATGTGCTGCGGCATCCTTATGACGACCAGCCGGGCCGCGAAGCCTACGCGCAGCGGCGCCCGGAATGGGCGCGCGAACGTGCCGGCTGCTCCATGCTTTCCTGCAGCTCCTGATACCCCGATATGTGAGAACCCGATGAGTTCGTATTCCCCCGACTGGCCGCGCGCGATCCGCGATGTGGCCGACTTCCCCAAGCCCGGCATTCTGTTCAAGGACATCACCCCGCTGCTGGCCGACGCCGACGCCTTCCGCGAGGCCATCGCCGCCATGGCCGAGCCGTGGCGAGGCCGCGAGGTACAGGCAGTGTTGGGCGTGGAAGCACGCGGCTTCATTCTTGGCGCCGCGTTGGCGCTGGAGCTGGGTGCCGGCTTCGTGCCGGTGCGCAAGCCGGGCAAGCTGCCCGGGGCCACGCTGCAGCAGGAATATGCGCTGGAATACGGCAGCGACCGCATCGAGGTCTGCGCCGGTGCCATCGCGCCCGGCACGCGCGTGCTGCTGGTGGATGACGTGCTGGCCACCGGCGGCACGCTGCTGGCCGCGCTGCAGCTGGCCGGGCAACTGCAGGCCGACGTGCTCGGCGCTACCGTGCTGGTGGAACTGGCCGATCTGGAAGGGCGCGGGCGGCTGCCGGCCGATGTCCCGCTGCTGGCCACCCTGGTTTATTGAACGCAACACCTTGAGGTAACAATGCCCAGCCTGAGTGAACTGCTGACCACCTTCGATGCCCGACAGGGGCTGGAACTGCCTGATGCCTGGCGTCAGGGCCGCACCGCCTATGGCGGCATTCTTTCCGCGCTGGGCGTGGCCGCCGCAATCGACGCCCACGCAGGCCAGATGCCACCGCTGCGCTCGGCGCAGGTGGCCTTCATCGGCCCGGCAACGGGCTGCCTGCGCTTCAGCCCGCAGGTGCTGCGCGAGGGCAAATCGGTGGTGAACATGGGGGTGGACGTGCATGCCGACGATGCGTTGGCCGCGCGCCTGATGCTGGTGTTCGGGCGCGCCCGCGACAGCGCGGTGGTGCACGACAGCGACGACCGCCCGCCGGTGAAGGAGCCCTTGGCCTATCCCGAGTTCGACATGGCGCGCATGCCGTTCGCACCCGCATTTACCGCCAATTTCCAGATGCGCCCTGCTGGCGGTTCGCGGCCGCTTTCGGGCGCGAGCCAGCCGGAGCTGCTGACCTGGGTGCGCCACCGTGATGCATCGGGGGTGGACCCGGCGGTGGCACTGGTGGCGATGGCCGATGCCATGCCGCCGGCCGCATTCACCAGCTATACCGCACCGGCACCCATCAGCTCGATCAACTGGAGCTTTGACCTGCTGCAGCCTGCGCCGCAGGGGGAGTGGTTTCTGCTGCGTTCGCTCAGCCAGCATGCCGGTGGTGGCTATTCCTCGCAGGACATGCAGGTGTGGGACGAGCAGGGGCGGGCGGTGATGCGCGGCCGCCAGAGCGTGGCGGTGTTTGCTTGAGCCAGCGCCACGCCGGCATGGGGCAGGGAGTGGCGCCATGCTGATCTTCGGCCGGGTGATCGCGCTGGTGGCGATGCTGGGCTGGAGCGCATGGTTCGTGATCTGCAACGTCTACGAATTCGCACCCAGGCTGGACCCGTTCGCCTTCGGCTATGGCTGGTTGCTGGTGCTGCTGGTGTTCCGCTATTCCTTCATCGACCGCACCCGCCCGTGGGGCTGGGCGTTGTCGTTGCTGGCTGCATTGGTGGGGGTGTACCTGCTGCTGATCCACCAGGGCGCCACCGCAGGCACGGCCATGCGCACCTTCGTGGTGAGCAGCATGGTGCTGCTGGTGGCCTTCAACTGGCGCCGACGCAGCAGCCAGCAATAGTCGATAAAGCGTAGCCCGGGTAAGCAACGCGCACCCGGGGCTCTGCGCGGGATGCACGCTCACGCCAGCCGCAACGCACAAGGCCGGCGCAGATGCCGGCCTTGGCTTGAATGCTCCCGGGTGCGCTTGCGCTTACCCGGGCTACAAGATGCGCTGCGTTACATCTTGCGCACGCGGAACCGCTTGCCCTTGATCTTGCCGGCTTCCAGCCGCGCCACGGCCTTGCCTGCCTGCTCGCGGGCAATGGCCACATAGGAGCGGGTGGGGAAGATGTCGATCTTGCCGATGGCCTTGCCGGCCAAGCCTGCGTCGCCGGTGAGCGCGCCAAGAATGTCGCCGGCACGCAGCTTGTCGGTCTTGCCACCGTCAATGCGCAGCGTGGTCATCGCCGCCTCCGGCAACTGCGACGGGCGTGCGGTGGCCAGCGGCGTCTTCTGCCAGTTCAGCGGGTTGCCCTGCAGGGTTTCCAGCGCGTCGGCGCGGTTGCGTTCGCGCCCGGCCACCAAGCTCAGCGCCAGACCGCTGCGACCAGCGCGGCCGGTGCGGCCCACGCGGTGCTGGAAGGTGTCGCTGTCGCTGGGCAGCTCGTAGTTCACCACGGCGGCAAGGTCTTCCACGTCCAGTCCACGCGCGGCCACATCGCTGGCGACCAACACATTGCAGCTGCGGTTGGCGAACTGCAGCAGGACTTCGTCGCGGTCACGCTGCTCCATGTCGCCATGCAGGGCCAGCGCCGAGAAGCCGAACTGGCGCAGCGAGTTGGCTACCTCGTCCACGTCCTTGCGGGTGTTGCAGAACACCACTGCCGATTCGGGCGTGTACTTGAGCAGCAGACCGGCCAGCGCCTTCTGCCGGTGGGCGGATTCCACCTCGAAGAACAGCTGCTGGATGGCGGGTGCTTCCTGCTGGCCGTCGATGGTCACTTCGACCGGTTCATTGAGCAGCGCGCGCGCCAGCTCACGGATTTCTTCCGGGAAGGTGGCCGAGAACAACAGGCTCTGGCGCTCCTTGTGGGTGCGGCCGGCGATCTCGCGGATGGGCTCCTCGAAGCCCATGTCGAGCATGCGGTCGGCCTCGTCCAGCACGAAGCTGCGCACCTGGCCCAGGTTGAGTGCACGCTTGCGCGCCAGTTCCTGCACGCGGCCGGGCGTGCCCACGACCACCTGCGGGTCATGCGCTTCCAGCGAGGCCAGCTGCGGCCCCAGCGGGACGCCGCCGGTGAGTACCAGCAGCTTGAGGTTCGGAATGCCGGTGGCCAGCTTGCGCAGCTGCTTGCCGACCTGGTCGGCCAGTTCGCGGGTAGGGCAGAGCACCAGCGCCTGGGTGCGGATGGTGGCAGGGTCCAGGCGGTTGAGCAGACCCAGCCCGAAGGCGGCGGTCTTGCCGGAGCCGGTGGGCGCCTGGGCGATCACATCGCGGCCTTCCAGGATCGGCGGCAGGCTCAGCGCCTGCACCGGGGTAAGGGTGGTGTAGCCGAGTGCGTCGATGCCGGGGGCCAGTGCCGGCGACAGCGGCAGGGTGGTGAATTCAGTCATGCGGCATTTTCGCAGAAGCGCGGCGGGTGTGCTTGGTGTGGCGGGCCTTCCCCCTCTCCCCAACCCCTCTCCCGCGAAGGGAGAGGGGCTCTTTAACAGCGAGCTGACGCGTTGCGTGCGATTGCAGCTTGAAGCCCCTCTCCCCTCGCGGGAGAGGGGTTGGGGAGAGGGGGGAAGGGGCGGAGCACTACATCAACGCCCGCACCCCCATGTTGATCAGCAAGCCACCGCCCAGCAGCCACACAAACAACAGCACGGCCAGCAGCATCGGCTTGGTGCCGGCCTGCCGCAGGGCAGAGACATGCGTGGTCAGGCCCAGCGCCGCCATCGCCATCGCCAACAGGGCGGTATCCAGATCCACCAGCACCTTCACCAGCGACGCAGGCAGCAGCTGCAGCGAGTTGAAGGCGACCATGGCGATGAAACCAAACGCGAACCACGGAATGGTGATGCGCGCCTTCTGCCCGCCATCGCCGCGCTCACCGCGTGCCAGCAGCGCCGACAGGCCCACCAGAAAGGGCGCCAGCATCATCACGCGCACCATCTTGGTGATGACGGCCGCATCGGCGGCAGGCTGGCTGATGGCGCGGCCGGCGGCCACCACCTGCGCCACTTCATGCACGGTGGAGCCGGTGAACACGCCAAAGGCGGTTTCATCGAAAGGCATCCAGCCGGCGCTCACGCCCCACTGGTACAGGGCCGGGTACAGGAACATCGCCACGGTGCCGAACACCACCACCGTGGCCACGGCCACGGCAACCTGCTCGGCGCGGCCTTTCACCACAGGCTCGGCGGCCATCACCGCGGCGGCACCACAGATGGAGCTGCCAGCGCCGATCAGCAAGGAGGAGTTGCGATCCAGCCCCAGCACGCGGGTGCCCAGCCACCAGGCCAGGGCGAAGGTGGAGCACAGCACCAGCGCGTCGATCAGCACGCCGGTGCTGCCCACATGGCCGATGTCCTGCAGGGTCAGGCGCAGGCCATAGAGGATGACGCCGGCACGCAGCAGGGTGGCCTTGGAGAAGCCGACGCCCGCCGCTGCATGGGGAGCAAGCGAGTGGTACACGGTATTGCCCAGGGCGATGCCGATGACGATGGCCAGGGTCAACGCGCTGATGCCGTGCGCCTGCATCCAGGGCAGGGTGGCCAGCCAGATAGACAGGCCTGCGATGGCAGCGGTCAGCAGCAGGCCGGGAAGCCGGTTGTGGGTAGGGGCTGTCCCCTTTTGGGAAGCGGTAGTCATGACGTGTGGTTATCAGAAGATGGCCAATCCTCGCCCCTGCGTTATCAGCTGTAAAACAGATACTATTCGTATTAACAACCTGTTTTATGGGTAGATATGCACCTCTCCCTGCGCCAGTTGCAGATTTTCTCGGCCATCGCCGAGGCGGGCACCACCACGGCAGCCGGTGAAGCCATCGGCCTGTCGCAGTCGGCGGCAAGCGCGGCGCTGGTCGAGCTGGAGGGCCTGCTCGGGCTGGCCCTGTTCGACCGGGTAGGGCGGCGGCTGGTGCTCAACGGGCATGGCCGGGCGCTGCTGCCGGAGGCACGCACGCTGCTGGCGGGCATGGCCGATATCGAGCGCCGCTTCAGTACCGGGCGTGAAACCGCCGCCCCGGTGCGCTGGCGGGTAGGAGCCAGCACCACCATCGGCAACTATCTGATGCCCGGCCGCATCGCCGACCTGCTGGAGGCCAACCCCCAGGCGCATGTGGATCTGGTCATCGGCAACACGCGCGAGGTGACCAGCGCCGTGCAGCACCTTGAGGTGGACATCGGGCTCATCGAAGGCCCGTGCCATGAGCCTGGGCTGGAGGTGGTGGGCTGGATGGAGGACGAACTGGCCATCGTCTTCGGCCCACGCCACCCGTTGGCGTCTGAGCTGAGGAAGGGTGCAAGCCTGAGCCAGCTGCGGCAGGCCTGCTGGTTGCTGCGCGAGCCCGGCTCGGGTACCCGCGAGGTGGCCGAGCAGGCGCTGCTGCCGCACCTGCATGGCTTTGCCGAGGTGCTGCAGCTGGGTGGCACCGAAGCCATCAAGCAGGGCGCGGTGGCCGGGTTGGGGCTGGCCTGCCTGTCGCGGCATGCGGTGGCTGACCTGATCGAACTGGGCAGGCTGCAGCTGCTGACCACGCCGCTGCCACGCCTGAGGCGGCGGCTCTGGGTGGTCCGCCACCCCGGCAAGCGCGTGCCCGACAGCCTGCGCCAGCTGCTGTCACTGCCGCGGCAGGTATTCGCCGACGACTGAGCGCCCGCAGCCCGTACAATAGCGGGATGCCTTTGATTACCCTGCAGAACGTCGACTACAGCGTCGGCGGCCCGTTGTTGCTGGAAAAAGCCGAACTGTCGATCGACGCGGGCGAGCGTATCGCCCTGATCGGCCGCAACGGCGCCGGCAAATCCACTCTCATGAAGCTGATGGCCGGCGAACTGAAGCCGGACGATGGCGAAGTGCGCGTCCAGCAGGGCGTGCGCGTGACCCGTCTGGAACAGGAAGTGCCACACGGCGCGGCCGGCAGCGTGTTCGACGTGGTCGCCGATGGCCTCGGAGAGCTGGGCCACTGGCTGGCCGAGTTCCACCGCCTGAGCCACGCCGAGGTGTTCGATGGCGACGCCATGGGCAAGGTGCAGGCCAAGATCGATGGCGCGGATGGCTGGGCGCTGGATCAGCGCGTCTCCGAAACCCTGACAAAGCTCGAACTGGATGGCGAGGCCGACTTCAACCGGCTTTCCGGCGGCATGAAGCGTCGTGTGCTGCTTGCACGCGCGCTGGTTGCGGGGCCGGACGTGCTGCTGCTGGACGAGCCCACCAACCACCTGGACATCGAGGCCATCGACTGGCTGGAAGGCTTCCTCAAGGGCTGGAACGGCTGCGTGGTGTTCGTCACCCATGACCGCCGCTTCCTGCGCGCGCTGGCCACCCGCATCGTCGAGATCGACCGTGGCCAGGTAACCAGCTGGCCGGGCGACTGGGCCAACTACGAGCGCCGCCGCGAGGAGCGCCTCAACGCGCAGGCGCAGGAGAATGCCCGCTTCGACAAGCTGCTGGCGCAGGAGGAAGTGTGGATCCGGCAGGGCATCAAGGCGCGCCGCACCCGCGATGAAGGCCGCGTGCGTCGGCTCAAGGCCATGCGCAACGAGCGCAGTCAGCGCCGTGAGCTGGGCGGCAACGTCAAGCTGGAAGCGGCGGCAGGCGAGAACTCCGGCAAGAAGGTCATCGACATCAAGGATGTCGGTTTCGCCTTCGGCCCGCGCGTGATGATCAAGGATTTCTCCACCACCATCCTGCGTGGCGACCGCATCGGCCTGATCGGCCCCAACGGCAGCGGCAAGACCACGCTGTTGAAGCTGCTGCTGGGCGAACTGCAGCCGGACAGCGGCGAAGTGCGCCAGGGCACCAATCTGCAGATCGCCTATTTCGACCAGTACCGCGCCACCTTGCGCGAGGACTGGAGCGCGATCGAGAACGTGGCCGAAGGCGCGGACTTCATCGACCTCAACGGCAAGCGCAAGCATGTGCATGCCTACCTGCAGGATTTCCTGTTCACGCCCGAGCGTGCGCGTGCGCCGATCACCCGCCTGTCCGGTGGCGAGCGCAACCGCCTGCTGCTGGCCAAGCTGTTCGCGCAGCCGTCCAACCTGCTGGTAATGGACGAACCGACCAACGATCTGGACGTGGAAACCCTGGAGCTGCTGGAAGAGCTGCTGGCCGACTACACCGGCACGCTGCTGCTGGTCAGCCATGACCGTGACTTCCTCGACAACGTGGTGACCTCCACGCTGGTGCTGGAAGGCGAGGGCAAGGTGGGCGATTACGTAGGCGGCTACAGCGATTCGCTGCGCCAGCGGCCGGCACCGGCGCAGAGTGCGGCGGCGGTGGCCAAGGCCTCCGCGACGGCCGTGCCGGCACAACCGGTGGCCGCGCCGGTAGCCGCTGCCGAAGCAGCACCGGCCAAGCGCAAGCTCAGCTTCAAGGATGCGCGTGAACTGGAGCAGCTGCCGGCTCGCATCGAGCAACTGGAGCTGGACGTGGAAGGCCTGACCAGCGCGATGAACGACCCCGCGTTCTACACCCGCTCCAGCGCGGAAGTCACCGCGCACACCCAGCAGCTGGCCAAGGTGCAGGCTGAATTGGACGCGGCCTACGCGCGCTGGGAAGAACTGGACGGCTGAGCGCCTGCCGCGTAGGGTCGGCGCGGCGGCGGTGTGGATCGCCGCCGCGCACTCCCACTGGATGAGGGCCGCCGTATGCACAGGCCATTTGCAGTCGAACGCATCGACCATGTGGTGTTCCGTGTCCGCGACCTGGAAGCGTCGGTCGCCTTCTATCGCGACGTGCTTGGCTGCGAAGTGGTGCGCGAGCGCCCACGGCTGGGGCTGGTGCATCTGCGTGCCGGCGCCTCGATGATCGATCTGGTCAGCATCGACGGCGAGTTGGGCCTGCGTGGCGGCGCAGCGCCGGGCGGTGAGGCGCACAACGTCGATCACCTCTGCCTGCGCGTGGAGCCGTTCGATGATGTTGCGCTGGTGGCCTATCTGGCCGCGCACGGAGTAGCACCACAGGCGCCGGCCACGATCAATTTCGGTGCCGAAGGCCAGGGGCCATCGCTGTACATCAACGACCCCGACGGCAACACCATCGAGCTGAAAGGCGCCGCCGCCGCGTCACCGTAGCCCGGGTAAGCGCAGCGCACCCGGGAAGCAGGGAACAGGC
>DCXY01000052.1:36875-37064 GCA_002329155.1 Stenotrophomonas sp. UBA2124
GAAGCAGGGAACAGGCGGGTAACGGAAGACAAAAAAAGCGCGCACCATCGGCCGATCAAGGCTCGTCAGTACCCCTCAAAAGCTCCCGGGTGCGCGCCGCAGGCGCTTACCCGGGCTACGGGTGGGTGCCGCGGCTTTCGCAGTTGTAGCCCGGGTAAGCGAAGCGAACCCGGGAAGCAGGGAACAGGC
>DCXY01000052.1:37326-99936 GCA_002329155.1 Stenotrophomonas sp. UBA2124
GAAGCAGGGAACAGGCGGGTAAGGGAAGACGAAATGCCCCGCACCATCTGCCGATCACGCCTCGTCGGCACCCCTCAAAAGCTCCCGGGTGCGCGCAGGCGCTTACCCGGGCTACGGGTGGGGCGCTGCGGCTTTTGCAGTTGTAGCCCGGGTAAGCGAAGCGCGCCCGGGAAGCGCGGAACAGTCCGGCAAAGGGGTGCCAGGCCTTCAGGCCTCGTCGTCCTCGGCTACCTCTTCTTCAGCCGCACCGCCATCAGGCAGCTCGAAGAACGCCCAGAACGGCACCTTGTCCTCGGCCCAGCTGGCCGAGGCTTCGGACAGCACGTCCAGCAGCGTGTCGAAATCGCTCTGGCTGGCCTGCCGCAGGTCATCGGCCTCGCTGAACAACAGCGCGTAGCCGTTGGCAGGCAGCCATGACAGATCGCGCAGCACGTCGGACAGCGCGTCCCAGTTGCGGCCCCAGTTGGCCGGGAAATCCAGCTGCGTGCCCATGCGCATCAACAGCGTGCGCTTGTCGCTGCAGCCTTCCAGATCCAGCCGCAGTACCTTGAGCCCGGCATCGCGCGCGGCGGCGGCCAGGCCGCCCAGGTCGCCGTCGCCCACCCCGTACACGCCGGCCTGGCTGGCATCGTCCAGGCCCATGTCGAAACCGCTGTCACTCATGCTGCTCTCCGGTGGCAGGTACGTTGAAGCTGCGGAAGCTCTGGTAATGGTCGTCGGTGTAATACCAGGCGTCCGGCGGGTCACCGCCGGTGACGATGCGCTTGGCGCCACGGTGGTTCAGCCCCGGGGTATCAACGGTGTACTCGCGGTAATAGCCACGCGGGCGCTGCGGCAGCTGGCGCTCGCGGTTGCCGAAGGTGCTGCCGTCCTGGCGGTGCGGGTAGGGCCCGCCACGCTGGATCAGCGCGATGGTGTCGCGTGCCTCGGCGGGCAGGAAGGCCGGCAGCGGGTCCGGCCGCTGCGCCCGCGCAGCCGGCGCCTGCACCGCCGCATCGGCACCGGCGGCCAGCGATGGCGCAAACTGCGGCGGCGGCGGTTGCTGCGCCGCGCGCATTCCCCACAGGCCGCCGACCAGCAGGACGACGGCAATGACAAGAAGCAAGGGCTTGCGCATGAGCGTGGCGTTTTGCGGAACAGGCGGCGATTATCACGCCAAATGCCCGGCTTTTTTGAATGAAAGATTCAGTCGGCACGCTTCACGCAGTAGTAACAGAATCCGCCGACGCTGGCTTGCAGCTTGCAGTGATTCAACGACAGGACGAACTTTCCTTTACATCGGTCTTGGTAAGTTGACCATTCCTGCCTACCATTCCCTCCTGCATCTGCGTTGCCCGGCGTGGCCGGGCACAGACCCCAGGCATATACCCAAGGAGAAAACCGATGGCCTTTACCCTGCCCAAGCTGCCTTACGCTTACGACGCGCTGGAACCGTACATGGATGCGGCCACGGTGGAAATCCACTACTCCAAGCACCACCAGACCTACGTCAACAACCTCAACGCGCTGGTTGAAGGCACCGAATACGCTGACATGCCGATCGACGAGCTGCTGCGCAAGGTCAAGACCCTGCCGGAAAACCTGCAGCAGGGCGTGCGCAACCAGGGTGGCGGCCACGGCAACCACTCGCTGTTCTGGGTGGTGATCGGCCCGAACGAAGGCGGCAAGCCCAGCGGTGAGCTGGCCAAGGCCATCGACGAGCAGCTCGGCGGCTTTGACAAGTTCAAGGAAGCCTTCACCAAGGCCGCGCTGGGCCAGTTCGGTTCCGGCTGGGCCTGGCTGAGCGTCACCGCCGACAAGAAGCTGTTGGTGGAAAAGAGCTCCAACCAGGAAAGCCCGCTGATGGACGGCCGCACCCCGGTGCTGACCATCGACGTGTGGGAGCACGCCTACTACCTGAAGTTCCAGAACCGCCGCGCCGAGTTCATCGAAACCTTCTACAACCTGATCAACTGGAAGGAAGTGGAACGCCGCTACCAGGAAGCCATGGCTGCCTGATTTCCATGCCGGCGCCGCCTCTGGCGGGTGCCGGCAAGCGGATTGCCATTGATCGTTTCAATCAGAAAGCCGGGCCGTGAGGTCCGGCTTTCTGCTGTCCGCAGGGCCGGAACAGCGCGTGTCACTGGCTGTCGCCGGTGTTGCCGGCATCGGCATTGGGCAATTCCACCATGCGTGAGATGCGCAGGGTGGCCATCATGCCCAGTGGCAGGCTGCCGGCCTCGTTGCCGGCAGCGGGCAGTTCAACGGCCTGCTGTTTGATGTCGGCAAAGCTGCGTACCTGGTAGAGCACGTCCATGCCGTGTTCCTGGCCCTCGTCGCTGCGGGTGCTGCCGCGCTTTGCAGAAGGGTTTTTGCGTGAAGGCTGGAAGCCGGGCAGTTGGCGTACCAGCTCGTCGGTGGGTGCGCTGAAATCGCCCACCACCAGCGAGGGAAGCCCTTCGCCGGTGGCATCCATCCACGAACGCAGGTCGGCGGCCTGGTGGCCACGGGCGATGGCGGAACCATCGGCAGGGCGCATGCTGGCCGCGTAGATGTTCAAGCGGGCGCGCTGCAGCTGCAGCCGCTGCATGCCGGCGATGGCCGGCAACTCGTCGCCATGCAGCAGGGTGATGCCGTCACCCAATGCCGCCAGCCGGCTCAGCACCGCGCTGCCACGCCGCAGCGGCTGGCTGGGGCGGTCGGCGGAAATGAAGTCACAGGTGTACTTGAGCTTGCCACCCAGCCAGCAGGCTGGGTTGGGGGTGTTGCCGTGCTGCTCCACGTCCTGCACGACTATCACGTCGGCCCGCAGCTCGGACAGCAACTGCACGATGCGCTCGCGCTCATCCACCCAACGGCCCTCGATGGCCGGCAGGCGCAGGCTGGCGACCTTGATGACGGGCGCAGCGGTTGGCTGCGCAAGCACCGAGAACGACAGGGCAAGCAACCCGAAGCAACCCCAACGCAACATTGCAAACCGCCCGAATGGACTGGCTGCCATGATATTCCGGCAACCCGTCGAGAGACCGTGCACACTTGGGCTTCTTACGGTAAAAGCAATGTGGCGGGCGTCACGATCGCGGCACGATGGGTTACGCTTGCAACCTTTGTAACGACGGATCGCCTCAAGATGACGACCAACGACGTGGCAGCAAGCCCGCAACCCAAGGCACGGATGCCACGCCAGATCGGCTTCATCATCGGTAACGAGGCGTGCGAACGCTTCAGCTTCTACGGAATGCGCAACATCCTGGTGCAGTTCCTGATCACCTCGCTGCTGCTGCAGCAGGTGACGGCCGAAGGCCGGGCCGCCGAGGCCAAGGACATCATGCACAGCTTCATGATCGGCGTGTATTTCTTCCCGCTGCTCGGTGGCTGGCTGGCCGACCGCTTTTTCGGCAAGTACCACACCATTCTGTGGTTCAGCCTGATCTACTGCGTCGGCCACCTGTGCCTTGCGCTGTTCGAGGACAGCCGCCAGGGCTTCTTCCTGGGCCTGGGCCTGATCGCGCTGGGCGCGGGCGGCATCAAGCCGCTGGTGGCCTCGTTCATGGGTGACCAGTTCGACCAGAGCAACAAGCAGCTGGCCAAGGTGGTGTTCGACGCCTTCTACTGGATCATCAACTTCGGCTCGCTGTTCGCCTCGCTGCTGATCCCGCTGGCGCTGAAGAACCTGGGCCCGCAGTGGGCGTTCGGCATCCCCGGCATCCTGATGTTCGTGGCCACGCTGGTGTTCTGGCTGGGCCGCAAGCGTTACGTGCTGGTGCCGCTGCCGCCCAAGGACCCGCATTCGTTCGGCAATGTGGTGCGTACCGCGCTGCTGGCCAAGGCGCCGGGCCGTGGCAATCCGGGCCTGATCGTGGCGGTGCTGGGCGTGGTGCTGGCGGTGGCCTCGTTCGCGCTGGTGCCCAAGCTGGGCATCGTGATCTGCCTGTGTCTGGCACTGGTGGCCATTCTGGCCGGCGTGGGTGGCGGCACCATGCTGCAGCTGGACCGCGCCCGTGGCGTGCACCCTGAGGTGGCCGTGGAAGGTGTGCGCTCGGTGCTCAAGGTACTGGTGATCTTCGCGCTGACCACGCCGTTCTTCTCGCTGTTCGACCAGAAGGCCTCCACCTGGGTGCTGCAGGGCCAGCAGATGAGCATGCCCAGCTGGTTCACCGCCTCGCAGATGCAGGCGCTGAACCCGCTGCTGGTGATGATCCTGATTCCGTTCAACAACCTGGTGCTGTACCCGGCGCTGCGCCGCTTCGGCTTCGAGCCCACCGCGCTGCGCCGCATGACCGCCGGCATCGCCTTCAGCGGCCTGGCCTGGATCGTGGTGGGCGGCCTGCAGGTGGTGATGGACGGCGGCGACGCCCTGTCCATCTTCTGGCAGATCCTGCCGTATGCGCTGCTCACCTTCGGTGAGGTGCTGGTGTCGGCCACCGGCCTTGAGTTCGCCTACAGCCAGGCGCCGGCTTCGATGAAGGGCGTGGTGATGAGCTTCTGGAACCTCACCACCACCATCGGCAACCTGTGGGTGCTGCTGTCCAACGCGGCGGTGCGCAACCAGACGGTTACCGACCGCATCGCCAGCACCGGCTTGAGCGAGACCGCCTTCCTGATGTTCTTCTTCGCCGGCTTCGCCTTCGTCGCGGCACTGGCATTTGGCCTGTATGCGCGCCGCTACAGGATGGTCGACAACTACCGGGCAGCCTGATGAAGTTTGAAGGACCGATAACCCTGATCCTGATCGCCATCACCGTGGTGGTGTCATGGATGGCGTTCAACAACCGCAAGCTGCTGGACCGGCTGATCCTGTGGCCACCGGCCGTTGACCGCCACAGGCAGTACGACCGGCTGGTGACCTACGGCTTCATCCATGCCGATTTCGCCCACCTGCTGTTCAACATGGTCACGCTGTTTTTCTTCGGCCAGGCCATTGAGCGGCTGATGCTGCGCATGACCGGCAGCTGGTGGATGTACCTGCTGTTCTACCTGTCCGCGCTGGTGGTTTCCATCCTGCCCAGCTACCTGAAGAACCAGAAGAACCCCAACTACCTGAGCCTGGGCGCCTCGGGCGCGGTGTCGGCAATCCTGTTCGCCTTCATCCTGGTCTCGCCGTGGTCGCTGATCTTCGTGTTCTTCATTCCCGCGCCGGCCATTCTGTATGCCGTGTTCTACGTGGGCTACAGCATCTGGATGGACAAGAAGGGCGGGGACAACGTCAACCACAGCGCGCACCTGGCCGGTGCCGCCTATGGCGTGATGTTCATGCTGTTCATGGAGCCGGGGCTGCTGCAGCACTTCCTGCAGGCGGTGATGAACCCCAGTTTCGGCCGCTGAGGCCGGGCAAGCCCCGCCTGGGTCAGGCGTCTGGCGGCGTGGCGCCGCTCTGGTGGGCGCCGTGGAAGGTTTGGTTACGGCACAGCCCTGGCCGGGTGACAGTGCGGTCATGGCCGCCGCAGCCCGCTTGACGGCGTGTCGCGGCGGTAAGTGCAGCAGGGCTCAGTTCGCCGCGGGCTCGTAGGTGGCCAGCAGTCGGGTGTAGACCTCGTTGTCGATCTTCTCGAAGTCGTTGCTCGCGGTTTCACCGGTGACGGTCAGCTGGAACAGGCCTTCCAGCAGGGTAGCGTCGTGGTCGTTGTTCGGGATGGCGCGCTCAAGGTCCAGCATGGGATTTCAGTTACAGTCTGTATAGTTGACTGGGTGGCAGCAAAAGCCGTGCCAGCTTTTCTGGCGCTGGATCACGGTCTGGATGACACCGCGGTCAATGTTCGGGTCGGAAAGTGACGCAGTGCGGCTGAACAACCGGCCCCATGGCGTCATCACACCGCCCTCATGCCGGAAAACCCAGCACAACCAAGGAGCAGCAGATGAGCGCAGATGATCAGGGCGGCCTGTCGATCCAGCACGATGGCAGCGGCCATAACTTCTTTACCGTGATCGATGGCCACCGCGCGGTGCTCGACTACGAGCTGGAAAACGGCACCATGGTGATCACCCATACCGGCGTGCCCGAGGCCATCGGCGGCCGTGGCATCGCCGCGGCGCTCACCCGTTCCGCACTTGACCATGCGCGCGGCGCCGGCTGGAAAGTGGTACCGGCGTGTAGCTACGCGGCCAGCTACATCCAGCGTCATGGCGAATATACGGACCTGCTGGGATAATCCCCAGTATTGGGCTGCCATCGAAGGCGGCTATATTTCGAGGACAAACAGGGCATGAACAGGTTTGCACAGGGTGCGTGCGGGGCGGCGGTGCTGTTGGTGGCGTTGGCCGCGTGCAAGCGCGACGAGATTCCGGTGATCACCGATGGTGGCCAGACACAGGTGGACCATCCGCCCGCACCGGCGCCGGCACCGGTGGAAATGAAGGATGTCGTCGAAAACACCCCCAGCTATGTGGTTGGCATCAGCTATCCGCAGGCAGCTGCCAGATACCCTGGCCTGGCGCAGGCGCTCGTTGACTACGCCGAGGGCGCCAGGGCCGAGCTGCTCAAGGCTGTAGCCGCGCTGGGCAATGATAAGCCCACCGCGCCGTACGAGCTGTCGCTGGCCTTTGACATGCTGGTGGACGGCCCGCGCGTGGTTGCCGTTGCCGCCGATGGCAGCAGCTATACCGGTGGCGCGCACGGCCAGCCGCTGGTGGCGCGTTTTGTATGGCTGCCCGAGTCGCAGAAGCTGCTGCATGCGCAGGACCTGATCACCACCGAGCAGGGCTGGAAGGCAATCAGCGACTACGCCGAGGACAAGCTGCTGGAGCAGGCCACACAGCGTGCGCAGGGCGAAGACATGTCGCCGGAGGAACTGCAGGCGCAGGTGCGCAATATGTCCAAGATGATCGACGAAGGCACCGCGCCGGACCCGTCCAATTTCGCCCAGTTCCAGCCGGTACTGGATTCGACCGGTCACATCAGTGCGCTACGCTTTGTGTTCGCACCGTATCAGGTGGGGCCATATTCCGACGGTACGCAGAGTGTGGAGATCCCCACGTCGGCTTTGTTGCCGTATGTAGCCGCTGATTACCGGGCGCTGTTCGCAACCCAGTAAAAGCAGGGGGCCAGCAATGGATGCAGGATTGCAACGACGTGTCGAGGCATTGCTGCAGGAAGCGGGTGTAACCCCGGGAGGGGAGCAGCCGCAGGACATCCAGATTCTCGACCCGCGCTTTCATGCGCGGGTACTGGCCAACGGCTCGCGCGGTCTTGGCGAGAGCTACATGGATGGCTGGTGGCAGGCCAACTCGCTGGATGCTTTCCTGGTTCACCTGCTGGAGGCGCGGCTGGACGAGCGCGTGCATGGCAGCGGCGAAATCTGGGATGCCTTCAAGGCCAAACTGTTCAACCTGCAGGCCGGGCAGGGCAGTTATGAAGTGGGCCGCCGCCACTACGACCTGGGCAATGACCTGTACCGCGCCATGCTCGGCAAGCGTTTGGTCTACAGTTGTGGCTACTGGCGCGATGCCGACAATCTTGACGACGCGCAGGAAGCCAAGCTCGACCTGATCTGCCGCAAGCTGCAGCTGCGCCCCGGCATGCGGGTGCTGGATATCGGCTGTGGCTGGGGCGAGGCGCTGAAGTTTGCCGCCGAGCGTTACGGGGTGGAAGGCGTGGGTATCACCATCTCCGCCGAGCAGGCCGAACTTGCGCGCGAACTGTGCGCGGGCCTGCCGGTGGAAATCCGCATGCAGGACTACCGCGAACTGGACGAGCCGTTCGATGCGGTGCTGTCGGTCGGTATGTTCGAGCATGTCGGGGTCAAGAACTACCGCACCTATTTTGAAACGGTGCGGCGTTGCCTCGGCGGGCAGGGCCTGTTCCTGCTGCACAGCATCGGCAGCAACATCAGCCGCGAGCGGACCGACCCGTGGATCGCGCGCTACATCTTCCCCAACTCGATGCTGCCATCCGCGGCGCAGATCACCGCAGCGATGGAAGGCCTGTTCGTGCTGGAGGACTGGCACAACTTCGGCCCTGACTACGACCGTACCCTGCAGGCGTGGCGGAACAATGTGGAAGCGGCGTGGGAACAGCTTGATCCGCGCTACGACGAACACTTCCGGCGTATGTGGCGCTTCTATCTGGCGGGCTCGATGGCGACGTTCCGCACGCGCCATTCGCAGCTGTGGCAGCTGGTGCTGTCGCCGCGCGGCGTGCCGGGTGGGTATGTGGCGCCGCGTTGAGCTTCAAGCTGGCCCTCACCCCAACCCCTCTCCCGTACACGGGAGAGGGGCTTCAAGTGAGCCGCCGCACAGTGACTAAGCCCCTCTCCCGCCAGCGGGAGAGGGGTTTTGAGCGAATTGCCGCATTGACTGAGCCCCTCTCCCGCCTGCGGGAGAGGGGTTGGGGTGAGGGGAAAGCTTCAAGCCGATATCCCACAACACCCCAAAAGAAAACGCCCGGCATACACCGGGCGTTTCCATCACATCCACCGCATCAGCAGCGGAAACTTACTTGCCGCCCTCGGCGGTGGTCAGGCCACGCTTCTCCAGCAGCGGCTCGATCTGCGGATCGTGGCCGGCGAAGTTGCGGAACAGCTCCATCGCATCAACACTGCCGCCCTTGGACAGCAGGGTCTCGCGGAAACGGTCACCGTTGGCGCGCGACAGGCCACCATTCTCGCGGAACCACTTCTGCGTGTTGGCGTCCAGCACCTCGGACCAGATGTAAGCGTAGTAGCCGGCCGAGTAGCCGCTCATGATGTGGCTGAAGTACGGGGTCTTGTAACGCGGCGGTACCGGCGCGTAGTAGATGCCGTCCTTCACCAGCGCCGCGTGCTCGAACTTCATCACGTCGTTGGGCGACGGGACTTCGCTCACGCCGATCTGGTGCCAGTTCTGGTCCAGCATCGCGGCACCCAGATACTCGGTGGTGGCGAAGCCCTGGTTGAATTTGGACGCGGCAATCACCTTGTCCAGCAGCGCCTGCGGCATGGCCGAACCGTTCTGGTAGTGCTTGGCGTAGTTGGCCAGGATGGTGGGCTCGTCGGACCACATCTCGTTGACCTGCGAGGGGAACTCCACGAAGTCACGCGGCACGGCGGTGCCGGAGAAGTACGGGTACTTCACGTTCGAGAACATGCCATGCAGCGCGTGGCCGAACTCGTGGAACGTGGTGGTCACTTCGTCCCAGGTCAGCAGGGTCGGCTTGCCGGCCGGCGGCTTGGGAATGTTGAGGTGGTTGGCCACCACCGGCTTGTTGCCGGTCAGTGCCGACTGCGACACATAGGAGTTCATCCATGCGCCACCGCGCTTGGACTGGCGTGCATACGGGTCGAAGATGAAGATCGCCAGCTGGCTGCCGTCGGCATCGAACACGTCATAGACGGTGACATCGTCGTGGTACACCGGCAGGTCGGTGCGCTGCTTGAAGCTCAGGCCGAACTCCTTGCCGGCGGCATAGAACACGCCGTTCTCCAGCACGTTCTTCAGTTCGAAATACGGCTTGAGCTGCGACTCGTCGAAGTTGTACTTGGCCTGGCGGACCTTCTCGCTGTAGAAGGCCCAGTCCCACGGCTGCAGCTCGAAGGTCGGCTTGCCGGCGGCTTTCTGCTCGGCGTCGATCATCGCCTGCAGGTCGGCGGCCTCGCGCTTGGCATTGGCCACGGCGGCCGGGGCCAGCTGGCCCAGCATTGCGTTGACCGCTTCCGGTGTCTTGGCGGTCTGGTTGCCCAGCGAGTAGGCGGCGAAATTCGGGAAGCCCATCAGCGCGGCCTTCTCGGCACGCAGGGTCATGATGCGCGAGACCAGCGCGGTGTTGTCGTACTCGCCACCCTTGCTGCCACGTGCCACGGACGCCTCGTAGATCTTCTGGCGCAGTTCGCGGTTGGTCAGGTTGGTCAGTGTCGGCTGGCCGGTGGTGTTGAGCAGGGCGATCACGTACTTGCCGTCCAGCTTGCGTGCCTTGGCGGCTTCGGCGGCAGCGGCGATCTGCTCTTCGGACAGGCCATCGAGCTGCTTGACGTCATCGACCACGATGAACGACCCGTTGACCTCGTTGAGCACGTTCTGGCTGAACTTGGTGCCCAGGTTGGCCAGCTCGGCGTTCATTTCCTTCAGCTTGGCCTTGTCGGCGTCGGACAGCTTGGCGCCGGCGCGGACGAAGTTGTCGTAGTACTTCTCAACCAGCCGCAGACCCTCGGCATCCAGGCCCAGCTTGGCGCGGTTGTTGTACAGCGTCTCGATGCGCTGGAACAGGGCGCCATTGAGGTTGATGGCATCACTGTGCGCGGCGAACTTGGCCGAGTAGTCAGCCTGCAGCTTCTTGCGCGCATCGTTGGTGTCCGCGCCGCTGAGCGAGAAGAACACGGTGGTGGCGCGGTCCAGAATGTCGCCGCTCTTTTCCAGCGCGATCAGGGTGTTCTCGAAGGTCGGCGCCGAACGCTGGTTGGCGATGGCGGCCACTTCCTTCAGCTGCTGCGCCATGCCGGCGTCGAAGGCCGGGGCGAAGTCGCTGTCCTTGATCTTGTCGAACTGCGGGTAGTGCAGCGGCAGCGTGCTTTCGGCGAAGAACGGGTTGGCCTGTTGTGCCGCAGTGGGGCTGGCGGCGTTTGCGGTCACGCTGTAGGCCGGCAGGGCGAGGCCCAGGGTCGCGGCGAGGGCAAGGGCGAGGCGGGTGTTCAAGTCGGAAGCTCCGGAAAAATACTGAACCCGAAGGGTAACCTGCGGCAGCGGCCCGGTGGGTGTGCCGAACGGCATGGACCCGTCATTTCGACGACGATGACCACCGGGGCGGCCCCGATGGCGTAGGCTTGGCAGTCTGTTGCTGGAGACCATGGCATGACCTGCGCTTACGATTTCCAGACCACCACGCTCGATGGTCAACCGCTGGACTTGGCCGGCTACCGAGGCAAGGCGCTGTTGGTGGTGAACACGGCCTCCAGATGCGGCTTCACTCCCCAGTACGAGGGGCTGGAGCAGCTCTGGCAGAGCTATGGGCCGCAGGGGCTGGTGGTGCTGGGCTTCCCCTGCGACCAGTTCGGCCATCAGGAGCCGGGCGACGCGGGTGAGATCGGCAGCTTCTGCAGCCTGAACTACGGCGTGAGTTTCCCGATGTCCACCAAGGTGGAGGTCAACGGTGCCAACGCCCATCCGCTATGGCAGTGGCTGAAGGCCCGCAAGCGCGGTGCGCTGGGCATTGCCGCCATCAAATGGAACTTCAGCAAGTTCCTGGTTGGCCGCGACGGACAGGTGATCGAACGCTACGCGCCTACGACCAAACCGGAAGCATTGGAGGGGGATATCCGTGCGGCGCTGGGAGAGAGCAGGGCGGAGTGAGCGTGCTCAGGCCGTTTTCAGGCGTAGACGGCTGACGCCACGCAGGTCCACATGCTGGCGGGCAACCCACAGATCGTGCGCGTCCTGCATGGTCAGCCAGCTCTCCGGACTACGACCCAGCGCCTTGGCAAGGCGCAGGGCCATCTCCGGGCTGACCCGGCTGCTGCCATTGAGTACCCGGCTCAGCGTGGAGGCCGCCACGCCGAGCTTCTCGGCCAGTTCGCGGCCGCTGATGCCGTTGGGCTCAAGATAGATGCCGGTGATGAATTCACCGGGGTGCGGCGGGGCATGCATGCTCATCAGTGATAGTCCTCGTAATCCAGCACACAGGCATTGCCATCCTTGAACGCGAAGGTGAGGCGCCAATTACCACTCACACTGATCGACCAACGCCCTTTCAGGCCGCCCTTGAGTGGATGCAGCCTGAAACCAGGGATATCCATGTCCTCGATGACCTGTGCCGTATCCAGTGCGCTGAGCTGAAGCCGAAGGCGTTCTGCATGGCCTGCCTGTACGCCGCTGGTATTGCCTGTTTCAAATAGCCTGCACAGTCCCTTGTGCCGGAATGATTTGATCATGCGCCGAACATAGCATGTTGCGCACCACGCAACGCGCGTGATTTCTATCGGTCACAAACAATAACGGCCAGACATCGAGTCTGGCCGCTGCATGCGGACTGCCTGATCGGGCTGCGCGCCCGTTGCATCACTTCTCGACGAAGGCGCGCTCGAACACGTAGTGGCCGGCGGTGCCGATGCGGGTGGACACCTCGAAGCCGCGCGCGTCCAGCACCGTGCGCAGGTCGGCCAGCATCTGCGGGCTGCCACAGATCATGAAACGGTCGTTGGCCGGGTCCAGCGGCGGCAGGCCCAGGGTCTTCTGCATCTGGCCGGTTTCCATCAGCGTGGTCAGACGGCCCTGGTTGACGAACGGCTCGCGGGTGACCGCCGGGTAATACAGCAGCTTGTCGCGCACGATATCGCCGAGGATTTCATCGTTCGGCAGTTCCTGCTCGAAGTAGTCGCGGTAAGCGAGGTCCTTCTCGAAGCGCACGCCGTGGCAGACGATGACCTTCTCGAAACGCTCGTAGGTTTCCGGGTCCTTGACGATGCTCAGCCACGGCGCCAGGCCGGTGCCGGTACCCAGCAGGTACAGGTGCTTGCCCGGGTGCAGGTCGCTGATCAGCAGGGTGCCGGTGGGCTTCTTGCCGACCAGTATCTTGTCGCCGGGCTTGAGGTGCTGCAGGCGCGAGGTCAGCGGGCCGTCCTGCACCTTGATGCTGAAGAAATGCAGCTGCTCTTCCCAGTTGGCGCTGGCAATGGAGTAGGCACGCATCAACGGGCGCGCACCTTCATTCTCCAGCCCGATCATCACGAACTGGCCGTTGTCGAAGCGGAAACCGCTGTCGCGGGTGGTGGAAAAGCTGAAGTAGGCGTCCGTCCAGTGACGGACTTCAAGCACCGTTTCGGCGCCGAAAGCGGAGGACATGGCGTGGGGGTTGTAGAAGTATGACTGCGCTATTCTAGCCGACTTCCCGTTGATGCGAATGGATCGCATTTGAGGGCGGCCGGCCTGCCGGGTGGTCTGCACCCTGCCGGCCAGTGTCCGGAAGGGCGCGCATGCTTCCGAGGCCCGAAGCCAGGCCCGGAAGCCAGGGTTCAGAACAGGATGCGGGTACGCAGGGTGCCGGGGATGGCGGCCAGCTCGTCGCGGATGGCGGCGGCCTGTTCCTCGGTGGCGCTGATGTCGATCACCACGTAGCCCACTTTCGGGTCGGTACGCAGGAACTGGCCGTCGATGTTGAGGTTGTGGCGCGAGAAGATCTCGTTGATCCTGGACAGCACGCCGGGCACGTTGCGATGGATGTGCAGCAGGCGCAGGCTCTGCTCGTGCTCGGGCAGGGTCACTTCCGGGAAGTTGACCGCGGACAGGGTGGAGCCGTTGTCGCTGTAGCGCACCAGCTTGGCGGCGACTTCGATGCCGATGTTCTCCTGCGCCTCCAGCGTGGAGCCGCCCACATGCGGGGTCAGGATCACGTTGTCATGCGCGGTCAGCGGCGACTCGAACTGGTCGCCATTGCCCTTGGGTTCGACCGGGAACACGTCCACCGCCGCACCACCGATATGGCCCGAACGCAGCGCCGCATCCAGTGCGTCGATATCGACCACGGTGCCGCGCGCGGCGTTGATCAGGTGCGCACCCTTCTTCATCTTCGCCAGCTGCGGCGCGCCGATCATCCACTGCGTGGCGGCGGTTTCCGGCACATGCAGGGTGACCACATCCGATTGCGCGAGCAGGTTGTCCAGGCTGATGGCCGGGTGCGCGTTGCCCAGCGACAGCTTGGTTTCGATGTCGTGGAAGATCACCTTCATGCCGAAGGCTTCGGCCAGCACGCCCACCTGGGTACCGATGTGGCCGTAGCCGATGATGCCCAGGGTCTTGCCGCGCACCTCATGGCTGCCATCGGCCGACTTGGACCAGCCACCACGGTGGCACTGCGCGTTCTTCTGCGGAATGCCACGGGTCAGCAGGATGGCCTCGGCGATGACCAGTTCGGCCACCGAACGGGTGTTGGAATAGGGCGCGTTGAACACCGGCACGCCGGCCAGTTCGGCCGCTTCCAGGTCCACCTGGTTGGTACCGATGCAGAAGCAGCCCACCGCGATCAGGCGCTTGCCATGCGCCAGCACTTCGGCGCTGAGCTGGGTGCGCGAGCGGATGCCGACGATGTGGGCCTCGGCGATGCGTTCCTTCAGCTCGTCCTCGGGCAGCGACTTGGTGTGGAACTCGATCTGTGAATAGCCGGCCGCCTTGAAGGTGTCCACGGCAGACTGGCTGACCCCCTCCAGCAACAAAACGCGGATGTCCTGCTTCGGGAACGAGGTCTTCTTGGGCGACATGTCGGTTGCGGCGCGTGGAGGGTAGGGCCGTTCATCATGCCAGAGTCCGGGCGGGTTTGGTGCGCTGCGCAACGGGCCAAGACATTGATGGCAAAAGGTTTCAGATGAATTTACCCGCGCGCGGGCGGGTGCGGGGCGGGCGACTGGACGGCACGCGGCGGGGCTGGCACGCTTGCGGGCTTTCACGCAGTCCAGACATCCCACCATGAGCGACCCGCGCCTGCACGCCCTGCAGCAGTCCTGCCCCGGCCTGCGCCTGAAGACCGACCCGGCCGACCTGGAACACTACGGCCGCGACTGGACCCGCCGCTGGGCGCCCGCACCGCTGGCAATCGCCCTGCCGGCCACGCTGGAAGAGGTGCTGGCGGTGGTGCGCTGGGCCAACGCGCATGACGTGGCGGTGGTGCCGTCCGGTGGCCGGACCGGCCTGTCCGGCGGTGCGGTGGCGGCCAATGGCGAGCTGGTGCTCAGCCTGGAGCGCATGAACAAGGCGCTGGAGTTCAATGCCGTGGACCGCACCCTCACGGTGCAGGCCGGCATGCCGCTGGAGGCCGTGCACAACGCGGCCAGGGAGCATGGGCTGATCTACCCGGTGGACTTCGCCGCGCGCGGTTCCTGCTCGATCGGCGGCAACATCGCTACCAACGCCGGTGGCATCCGCGTGATCCGCTATGGCAACACCCGTGAGTGGATTGCCGGGCTTACCGTGGTGGCAGGCAATGGCGAGCTGCTGCAGCTCAACAAGGGGCTGATCAAGAATTCCAGCGGCTACGATTTCCGCCAGCTGATGATCGGTTCGGAAGGCACGCTCGGCATCGTGGTGGAAGCCACGCTCAAACTGACCGACCCGCCGCCGGCCACCAACGTCATGCTGCTGGCGCTGCCGTCCTTCGACGTGCTGATGCAGGTGTTTGCCGCGTTCCGCGAGCGGCTGCAGCTGGAGGCGTTCGAGTTCTTCACCGACCGCGCGGTGCACCACGTCACCAGCCACGGTGCACATTATCCGTTCGAGCAGGTGCACCCGTACTACGTGGTCACCGAGTACGCCTCCGCTGACGAGGCCGGCGAAGCGGCGGCAATGGCCGCGTTCGAGCACTGCATGGAGCAGGGCTGGGTGCTGGATGGCGTGATCAGCGCCAGCGAGGCGCAGGCGCAGCAGCTGTGGCGCCTGCGTGAGGGCATCACCGAGGCGGTGGCGCGCTACAAGCCGTACAAGAACGACGTTTCGGTACGCATTTCGGCCATGCCAGCCTTCCTCGCCGAGGCGCAGGCGCTGATCAATGGGGAATACCCGCATTTTGATGTGGTCTGGTTCGGCCATATCGGCGACGGCAACCTGCACATCAACGTGCTCAAGCCCGATGACACCAGCGATGCGCAGTTCCTGGAGCAGTGCGAGCACGTCACCAAGCTGCTGGCGCAGGTGCTGCACCGTTTCAGCGGCAGCATTTCCGCCGAGCACGGCATTGGTCTGGTCAAGAAGGCCTATCTGGAAAGCACCCGCGATGCGGCGGAGATCGCGCTGATGCGCGGCGTCAAGCGCGCGTTTGACCCGAAGGGGCTGCTGAACCCGGGCAAGCTGTTCGACCTCTGACCCTTCGACCTCGGGCGTTTGGCCAGTTACTCTGTCGCCCTGTTTCTTTCACGGCTACCCACCGATGATTCGTCCGACCCTGTTCTGCGCTCTGCTTGCCCTGCCGATGACGGTGTTTGCCGGCAGTTTTGCCGGTACGTCCGCAGGTTCCGCCTCCGGTGCCTCGTCCAACTCGTCGGGCAGCTCGTCCGGTGACGACAAGGTGGTGCTGGACGCGCGCGAAGATGCCGCTGGCTTCGTTGCCAGCAATGGCGCGATCCGTGGCGCATGGCTGGAAGCGGCGCTGATCCACCTGCGCGAGACCGACGCCGCTGCACGCCAGGCCAGCGACATGGAACTGGCGCGGAAGATTCTGGCCCTGTGACCGGGGCGTGCCGGCTGCCGCCTTTGCGGTGGCTGGTACTGCTGGCGGGCCTTGCCTGCAGCGGCACCAGTGCCGCGGCACTGAACGTGCAGGTGCAGGCTGATGGCCTTGATCATGCACAACTGCAGGCCAGCGAACGGCTGGTGGACGATGCGCTGGCGCGCCTTCCGGTTGCCCTGCGCGAATCCGCATCGCTGCAACTTGCGCTGCGCTGGCGCGATGATCTGCCCGAACACGTCGTCGGTCGCGCCCGTGGCGAAGTGCTCGGCCTTGATCGCAGCCTGCTGACCGCACTGACAACGCAGGCCGATGACGCGCCTGCATGGCAGGCCGCACGCGCGGCGCTGCTGCATGAACTGGCCCATGCGCTGGACCGATCCGGCAAGGGTGGCTGGTCGAAGCAGTCACGCTTCCTCGATCTGGCTGGCTGGCCGCAGCGCCCGTTGTGGCCGGGCAGGGGCCAGAACCGTTTCTCCCTGCGCAGCCCCGACCGCTACGAGCTGGACAGCCCCGCCGAATTCTTCGCGGTCAACTTCGAGCACTACCTGCTGGACCCCGGCTACCGCTGCCGGCGGCCCGCGCTGTACCAGTGGTATGCCGAGCAGCTGGGTGTGCCAGGCCAAGCGGAACCGACGCCCTGCGCTGCAGAGCTGCCGCTGTTCAAGGCGGGCGAACAGGAAGGTAGCGCCGAGCTGCTGTCGCTCGACCCCGCACGCATCTATCAGGTGGATTACCTGCTGGCCGAAGGCAACGACAAGCTGATGAGCCGCTGGGGCCACAGCATGCTGCGGCTGGTGGTGTGCGCGCCGGGGCGAGCGCCCGGGCCTGCCTGCCGCATGGATCTTCAACATCACCTGGTGCTGTCCTTCCGCGCCTTCGTCGGCGACGTGCAGATTTCCAGCTGGCGCGGCCTTACCGGTTCCTATCCCTCGCGCCTGTTCGTGCTGCCGCTGGATCAGGTGGTGGACGAATACACCAAGGTGGAGCTGCGCGGGTTGTCGTCCACGCCCCTGGCGCTGACGCCGCCGGAGGTATCCAGTCTGCTGCAACAGGCCGCGCAGCTGCACTGGAGCTACGACGGGCGCTATTTCTTCATCAGCAACAACTGTGCGGTGGAGACCGGGCGCCTGCTGCAGGATGGCGTGCCACGTCTGGCGGATACGGGGCTGGACACCATCACCCCGACCGGTCTGCTCAAGCGGCTGCGCCAGCGGGCACTGCTTGATGCGGTGCCGGCGGATCGAGCCGAGGCCATACGGCGTGGCTATTACTTCGAGTCGGCTGCCACGCACTACGCGCAGGTGTTCCAGGTGGCGCGTGCGGCCTTGCCGCTGCCGGCGGCCTCGGTCGAACAGTGGCTCGCGCTGCCGGCCGCGCGGCGCCGTGAGTGGATGCCCAAGGCCGATGGCCCGGTGCTGGCCGCCTTGCTGCTGCTGGAACAGGCGGCGGCGCGCCGACATGAGCTGCACGCGCGTGACCTGCTCAAGCGCCGCCTGCTGACGCCCGGGCAGGCCGGTGAGCAGCTGGCGCAGTTTCGCGAGTTGATGGACAAGGCGGGGCTGCTGCTGGCCCCTGGCGCGCTGCCGCTGCCCGGTTACGGCATACCCGGCCCGGCCGAGCGCGGCCAGGCCGCCGAGGCCGTTGCCGCAGGCAGTGACGGTGCGGCCGAACAGTGGCGCACACTGCGCGCCGGGGCCCTGGCCCTGCTGCCGGAGAGCGAGCGAGAGCAAGGGGCGGGCATCCAATCGAATATGCAATACCTGCGCCAGAGGCTGCGTTTGAGGTACGGTACTGCATCCCCGCAGGCGGCGACGCCAGCGCGGGGTACGGGGGAGACGGATTTTCTGGAGAAAGTGGTTGAGCAAGACAACAAGTGATCCAGCGTTGCTGCCTGGGGGGGCAGCGATGCTGCAGGACGTCATGCAGCTGCGCTCAAGCGCGATCCTGCAGCTCGATGGAAATGGCAACGTGCTCGGTTGCAACGCTGGCGGCCAATCGATTTTCGGCTACAGCTGCGAGGAAATCCGCGGCCGGCATTTCTCATGCCTGTTCAGTGGTGCGGACGTGGGCCGTGGCGCCGAGCAGGTGGCGCTGGGCAAGGCACTGGAACATGGCTGCGAACAGCTGGGCCTGGCCATGGTGCGCAAGGACGAGAGCCGCTTCCGCGCGGCACTGGTGCTGGAGCGCGTGGCCGATGTGGATGGCCAGCCGCGGGTGATGATGCTGGTCCGCGACATGACCGACTTCTTCCATGCGCAGAAGCGCGTGCGCGAGGCGCAGGAGATCGCGCTGCGCGCGCAGCGCTTGGATGCGGTGGGCAAGCTGACGCTGGGGCTGTCGCACGATTTCAACAATCTATTATCGGTGATCGGCAACAGTCTGGACATGCTGGCGGCGCGCCGTTCCAGCGATGAAAGCACACGCAGCATCCTGGACATCGCCCAGCGCGCGGTGGGCCGTGGCACGCAGCTGACCCGCCAGATGCTGGCCTTCGGGCGTGGGCAGGTGCTGGTGCCCGAGCTCAGTGACGTGGCGCTGCTTATGAACACATCGCTGGATCTTTACCAGCGTGTCTGTGGCCACACCATCCATCTGAACATGCGGCTTGACGACGGCCTGCCGAAGATCATGGTGGACGTGGGCCAACTGGAGGCCGCGCTGCTGAACCTGCTCGGCAACAGCCGCGATGCCATGCATGGCGTTGGCAAGGTGATGCTGGAAGCACGCAGAGAAACCATGCTGTTGCCGGGTGGCAATGGTGAGGAAGGGGATTTTGTCTGCATCACCGTGGGTGACAGTGGCCCCGGCATCCAGGTGGAAATCCAGGAGAGCGTGTTCGAGCCTTTCTTCACCACCAAGAGCGTGGGCGATGGCAGCGGCCTGGGCTTGAGCCAGGTCTACGGCTTCGCTTCGCAATCCGGCGGTACGGCCACCATCGGCACCTCGCCACTTGGCGGTGCGGCGGTGTCGCTGTATTTCCCGGTGGCGGGATAGGAGCTGAAAGCTTACCCCTCCCCAACCCTCCCCTTCGCTGCGCGAAAGGGAGGGGGTAGCTCCCTCCCTTTGCCGAAGGCAAGGGGAGGGCTGGGGAGGGGTAAAGCCTTTTGGATCAGTCAGCGCGCCCGCCGAACTCACCCGTGGTGGTGTTCACCAGGATGCGTTCGCCGTTGACGATGTACTCCGGCACCATGATTTCGATGCCGGTGCTGAGCTTGGCCGGCTTCGGGCGCTTGGTGGCGGTGCCGCCCTTCAGCTCCGGCGGGGTCTCCACCACTTCCAGGGTCACATGCTGCGGCAGCTGGATGGCCACCGGCTGGTCGTCGATCACCTGTACGTAGATGCCGGTCAGGCCTTCGGTGATGTAGCCGGCGTCTTCGCCGATCACATCCGCGTCCAGCATGTACGGGGTGTAGTCCTCGTCATCCAGGAACACGAAGGCGGTGCCGTCCATGTACGAGTAGCTGGACTGGCGGCGCAGCAGCTCCACTTCGCTCAGGTTGTCGTCGGCATCGAAGCTGGCATCGAGCTTGTTGCCGCCCGGCACGCTGTACATGATGAAACGGAAGCGGACATTGCCGCCACGGCCCTGCGGCGAGCTGCGCTCGATGTCGCGGATCTGATAGACGCCGTTGTTGTATTCGACGACGTTGCCTTTCTTGATATCGCTGGCTTTCATGCTTGGAAAGTCGGTTGGGGTTGCGGAAGGGGTAAACGTAAGCGGGCGCCCTGTGGGCGCCCGCTGGTGGATCACTTGGGTGCCAGACGCACGGCACCGTCAAGGCGGATAGTCTCACCGTTGAGGTAGGTATTGCCAATGATGTGGCCCACCAGGCCGGCGAAGTCGGCCGGCTGGCCCAGGCGGGACGGGAACGGGATGGAGGCGGCCAGCGACTCCTGCACGTTCTGCGGCATGCCATCGACCATGGGGGTCCAGAACACGCCCGGGGCGATGGTGACCACGCGGATGCCGAAACGGGCCAGTTCGCGGGCCATCGGCAGGGTCATGCCGACCACGCCGCCCTTGGAGGCGGAGTAGGCGGCCTGGCCGATCTGGCCTTCATAGGCAGCCACCGAGGCGGTATTGATGATCACGCCGCGCTCGCCGTCGGCATTGGCCTCGTTGTGCTGCATCAGGTCGGCGGCGGCCTTTGCCACGTTGAAGCTGCCCACCAGGTTGACCATCACCGTGGTCTGGAAGTTGGCCAGCGGCATGGCGGCCTCGCGGCCCAGCACGCGGCCGGCGCCCAGGATGCCAGCGCAGTTCATCACCACGTTCAGCCCACCCAGGAACTCACGGGCGGCGGCCAGGTTGGTGGCCACCCCGGCTTCGTCGGTGACGTTGGTGGTGAAGTAGCAGGCGTTGTCGGCGCCCAGCTCGGCCACGGCGGCTGCACCCTTGTCATCGTTGAGGTCGAACAGGGCGACCTTGGCGCCGTTGGCGACCAGGAACTGGGCGACACCGAGGCCGAGGCCGGAGACGCCGCCGGTGATGACGGCACGAACGGAGGACAGCTGCATTGGAACGATCCTGCGGAAAAGAGCCCCCGATTCTAGCCCAAGCGGGCTGCCGGTACGGCTGCCGGCCAGACCTGGGGCGGTGGTTGGCTGTGCTCAGGGCAGGCGACCGGCCAGTTCCTCCGGTGCCAGGCCCGGCGAGAACAGGAAGCCCTGGCCAACCGGCACCCCCAGCCGCAGCAGGAACTGGCGCTGCGCCTCCGATTCGATGCCCTCGGCCACCAGGCTCAACCCCAGGCTGCGGGCGATGCCACAGACGGCCTCGCACACGGCCACGTCCGAGTGGTTGCCCGGTACGCCGCTGATAAACAACTGGCTGAGCTTGAGCCCGTGGATGGGCAGGTTGCGCAGGTAGTTCAGCGCGCTGTAGCCCTCGCCGAAATCGTCGATGGTCAGCATCACGCCCATCTCGCGCAGCTCGGCGAAGGTGTGCAGGGTGGACGGGGCGTCCTCGATCAGCACCCGCTCGGTGAACTCCAGCTCCAGTGCCGCACCGGGCAGGTCGTACTCGGCCAGCACCTCGCGCACCTGCCGCGCCAGCTGGTCGCCACTGAACTGGCGGTAGGAGACATTGATGGCCACCCGCATCAGGCCCAGCCCCTGGTCGCGCCACAGCCGCACCTGCCGGCAGGCCTGGTGCAGCACCCATTCGCCGATGCGGACGATATCGCCGGTGTTCTCGGCATGGCTGATGAAGATGTCCGGGCGCAGCTCGCCGAGTTGCCGGTCGTGCCAACGGATAAGCGCCTCGCAGGCCACGATCTCGCCGCTGCGCAGGTCCACCTGCGGCTGGTACACCAGCCGGAACTCATCGCGCTCCAGCGCCTTGCGCAGGCGTCGTTCGATCTGCAGCCGGTCGCGCTGGCGCCGTGCAAGTTCGGGCGAGAACTGCTGCCAGCCATTGCGCCCGCGGCGCTTGCATTCGTACATGGCCAGGTCGGCGTTCTGGATCAGCTGCTGCGGGCGCTGGCCGTGCTGCGGCGCACGCGCGATGCCGATGCTGGTGCTCACGGTGAACTCGTCCTTGCCGAACGGGAACGGGGGCACGAAGGCTTCGGTGATTGCGGCGGCGAGTTTTTCAGGCCGATCAGGCACGTCGCGCGCGTCGCAGGTAACCACGAATTCGTCGCCGCCGAAGCGCGCCAGCAGGCCCTCGGTGCCGATGGCCTCGCGGATGCGGCGGGTGGCTTCAACCAGCAGGCGGTCGCCGGCGTTGTGGCCCAACACATCGTTGACGGTCTTGAAGCGGTCCAGGTCGATGTAGAGCACGGCCACGCCGGCATGCGCGGGGTTGCCAAGGCGCGCTTCCAGATCAGCCAGCGAGGCATCGCGGTTCATGATGCCGGTCAGCGGGTCGGTACGCGCCTGGTTCTTCAGCGTCTGCTCGGCGTACTTGGATTCGGTGATGTCTTGGATGGTGCCGGCAATGCGGTTGCGCGAGAGCTCGCCGGGCTCCACCTCGCCGATCATCCGTATCCAGAAGCCATGGCCCGAGGCACGCTGGCCCTGCAGCTCCAGGTCGAAATCGCCGGGGCGTTCGCCTGCGCGCTCCATGGCCTGGCCCAGCAGCAGCCGTGAGCTGCTGTTGAGGCAGGCCAGCAGTGCATCGAAATCTTCCGGCGGGCTGTTCTGCGCCAGGATGCGCTGCGCTTCGCCGGTAAGGTACAGGCGCCCCTGGCTGCGGTCCCACTCCCAGCCGCCGATGTGCGCCAGTGCCTGCGCACGCGCAAATAATGCGTGGTCGCGCTTGAGCTCGGTGATGTCGCTGAACAGCGAGAACACATGGTCGGGCAGGTCACTGTCGGCGGAGAACACCGGCACGGTGTTCATCGACAGCCAGATCATCCGCCGCTGCGTGCCGTGGTACAGGCCGATGATGGTGCTGGGAATGGTGCGGCCTTCGCGCAGCGCGCGCGACACCGGCCACTGCGAGGGCTCCAGCCGGCCACCACGCTCATCAACGGTGATCCACTCGTCCGGCACGCGCGGCACGTGCCCGGGCAGGTGGCTGCCGACGCTCAGGATGCGGTGCGCGGCGGGGTTGGCGGAAATGATGTTGAGCTGGCGGTCGAACAGCATCACGCCCTTGTCGATCGATTCCAGCAGCAGCCGGTAGCGTGTCTCCGCCTGCCAGCGGCGGCTGAGGTCGCGGGCCACGGCCACGATGCAGTGCTTGCCGTCGTGCTCGAAACCGGCCGAGTGCACCTCCACCGGAAAGCGGCTGCCATCACCGCGCATGTTGGTCACTTCCACCACATAGCTTTCGCCACGGTGCAGCGTTTCCCACACCGGCTCCAGGTGGTCGGCGGGCAGGTCGGGGTTGAGCAGCTCGATGGGCTGGCCGACGATTTCCTCGCGGCTGCGCCCGTAGGCATGAATCCCGGCCTTGTTGACATCCAGCACCACGCCGCTGGCGCTGAGGATGCTGACCGGGTCGGGCACGGCGTCGAACAGGGCCTCGTAGCGGCGCTGTGCCAGCTGGCGCTCGGACATGGCATCGCTGAGCGCATCGCGCGCGGCCAGCAGTACCGCCTGCAGGTTCAGTGGCAGCGGCTGGTGGAGGGCGGCTTCCAGGCCAGCCAGTGCATCGACGTGGGCGGCCGGGTGGTCGCCGTGGGTGGGTGCGCTGCGCTGGCCGGTTCCCTTCATGACACCGTCAAAGCCTTTGCTGTCTTGCTTCCTGTCTGCCGGCCCAGCCGTTCGGCGAGCCAGTTCCCTGTGGCAGCCAGCGCCGGCAGGTCCACGCCGGTGCTCATGCCCATGCCGTGCAACATGTAGACAACATCCTCGCTGGCGACATTGCCACTGGCGCCACGCGCATACGGGCAGCCACCCGTGCCGGCCACCGCCGAATCCACCACCCGGACACCAAGCTCCAGGCAGGTGGCTATATTGGCCAGAGCCTGTCCATAGGTATCGTGAAAATGGATGGCCAGGGCCTCCATCGGTACTGCCCCGGCAACCGCCTGCAGCATGGCGCGGGCCTTGAGCGGGGTGCCCACGCCGATGGTATCGCCCAGCGATATCTCGTAGCAGCCCATGGCATGCAGGCGCTGCGCCACGCGCACCACGTCGGCCAGCGGCACCTCGCCCTGGTAGGGGCAGCCCAGCACCGTGGAGACATAGCCGCGCACCTTGATGCCGTCGGCCTTGGCGCGCGCCAGCACCGGCGCGAAACGCTGCAGCGATTCATCGATGCCGGCGTTGGTGTTCTTCAGGTTGAACTGCTCGGAGGCAGCGGTGAACACCGCCACTTCCTGCACGCCAACGGCCAGTGCACGCTCATAGCCCTGTTCGTTGGGCACCAGTACCGGGTAGCTCACCCCGGCGCGGCGGTCGATGCCGCTGAACACTTCAGCCGCGTCGGCCAGCTGCGGCACCCACTTCGGGCTGACGAAGCTGGTGGCCTCGATGCTGCGCAGGCCGGTGGCCGAGAGCCGGTCGATCAGGGCGATCTTGTCGGCGGTGGCCACCATCTGTTTTTCATTCTGCAGGCCGTCGCGCGGGCCTACTTCAACAATGCGTACGAAGTCGTTCATGGGTTTGTTGGCAGCAAGCGGGGGAGGGAGCCTGTCCGGGCGCTCAGCGGCGGGCCCAGGCGGGGGCGCGCTTTTCCAGGAAGGCGGTGAGGCCTTCGCGGCCCTCCTCGGAGGCACGCAGTGCGGCAATCAGGCCGGCATTGGCACTGTCCAGTGCATCACGGTCGGCGCCCACTGCTGCGGCCACCTCGCGTACCAGCACCTTGGCTGAGGCTGCGGCCACCGGGCCGGCCTTGCCCAGCAGGTCCAGCTGCGCCTGCACAGCGCCATCCAGCGCGTCGGCGGCCACCACCTGGTGCACCAACCCGATCTGCTGGGCGGTGGCGGCATGAAAGTGTTCGCCGGTGGCAAACCAGCGCCGCGCCTGGCGCGGGCCGATGGCGGCAATCACATAGGGGGAGATGACCGCCGGCAGCAGGCCAAGGCGGCTTTCGGTAAGGCCAAAGCGCACGCCCTCGGCGGCGATGACGATGTCGCAGCAGGCCACCAGGCCCACGCCACCGCCGAACGCCGCGCCGTGGACGCGGGCGATGGTGGGCTTGGGCAGCTCGTCCAGCGTGCGCATCAGCCGCGCCAGCGCCAGCGAGTCCACCCGGTTCTCCTCCTGGCTGGCCGTTGCCATGGCGCGCATCCACTGCAGGTCGGCGCCTGCGGAAAAGGAGGGGCCGTTGCCGGCCAGGACTACGGCGCGCACGTCGGGATCGCTGCCGATGTCTTGCAGAGTGCAAGTCAGCTGGGCAATCAGTGCCGCGTCAAACGCGTTGTGCAGCTCCGGGCGGTTCAGCTGCAAAGTCGCAATTGCGCCCTGACGCTGCACCAGCAATGCTTCGCTCATCGTAAAACCTGTGTTGCGGAAGTAATCCTGCGAATCATAGCGGTGCAGCAGTGGGACGCCATGACGCGCCGCGGCGATGCTAGAATTGATAACCATTCTTATCATCATTGCCAAAGGCCCCATTCAGTGACGTTGTCAGATTTGCCGCTGCATGCCTCAGCCAGAGTGGAAGACGTCCAGGACCTGCACCCGAATGACAACATCGCGCGTCGTCTGCGCGAGTTGGGTTTCGTGAGCGGGGAGGAGGTGCGTCTGGTCGCGCGTGGCCCATTGGGCGGCGACCCGCTGCTGTACCAGATCGGTTTCACCCGCTTCGCGCTGCGCGCAAGCGAGGCTGCGCGCGTGCGCGTGCAGAAGGAAGAAGGGGCGGCGCCATGAGTGGTGTCAGCGCACGCCTGGCGCTGCTGGGCAACCCCAACTGCGGCAAGACCGCACTGTTCAATCAGCTTACCGGCAGCCGCCAGAAGGTGGCCAACTACAGCGGCGTCACCGTCGAGCGCAAGGAGGGCCGCATGCGCGGGCCGTCCGGGCGCGAGTATGCGGTGCTGGACCTGCCCGGCGCCTACAGCCTGCAGCCGGCCAGCCTGGACGAGGCGGTCACCCGCGACCTGTGCCGGGGCTTCTACCCGGGCGAGGCCGCGCCGGACGCGCTGATCTGCGTTATCGACGCCACCAACCTGCGCCTGCACCTGCGTTTCGTGCTGGAAGTGCGCGAGCTGGGCAAGCCCATGATCGTGGCCCTGAACATGGTGGACGCCGCCCGCCGCCGGGGCATCGTGATTGATGTGCCCGCGCTGGAAAAAGCACTGGGTGTGCCGGTGGTGGAAACCGTGGCGGTGCAACGCAACGGCGCGCGTACCCTGGTCGAGCGCATCGACGAACTGGTACCGCAGCTGGCCAACACGCCGCTGCAGCCGGTGGATGCCGGCGCCGACTACCACGCGCAGGTGCGTGACATCCTGGCCAGCGCGGTCAGCATGCCCACCCGCACCGGCAAGATCGATGACGCGCTGGACCGCTGGCTGCTGCACCCGGTGTACGGCCTGCTGACGCTGGCGGTGGTCATGTTCCTGATCTTCCAGGCGGTCTATGCCTGGGCGACGCCGCTGATGGACGGCATCGAGGCTGGCTTCGGCTGGCTGGGTACGCTGGTGGCCGAGCACCTGCCCAAGGGCCCGCTGAGCAGCCTGCTGGTGGACGGCATCATCGCCGGCGTTGGCGGCGTGGTGGTGTTCCTGCCACAGATTCTGATCCTGTTCTTCTTCATCCTGGCGCTGGAGGAATCCGGCTACCTGCCGCGTGCGGCGTTCCTGCTGGACCGCATGATGTCCGCCGCCGGCCTGTCGGGGCGTTCGTTCATCCCACTGCTGTCCAGCTTCGCCTGCGCGGTGCCGGGCATCATGTCCACCCGCTCCATCCAGGACCCGCGTGACCGTCTGGCCACCATTCTGGTGGCGCCGCTGATGACCTGTTCGGCACGGCTGCCGGTCTATGCGCTGCTCATTGGTGCCTTCATTCCGCAGAAGACGGTGGGCGGCGTGTTCAACCAGCAGGGTCTGGTGCTGTTCGGCCTGTATGTGGCCGGCATCGTCAGTGCATTGCTGATGTCGTGGAGCATGAAGAAGTTCCGCCGCGACAAGAGCGAGCACCCGCTGATGCTGGAGCTGCCCTCGTACCGCCTGCCCAACCCGCGTGACCTGGCGGTGGGCCTGTACGAGCGCGCGATGATCTTCCTCAAACGCGTGGGCGGCATCATCCTGTCGCTGACCATCCTGCTGTGGTTCCTGCTGTCGTTCCCGGCGGCACCGGAGAACGCCCCGCTGCCGGCCATCGACTACAGCTTCGCAGGCCAGCTCGGCCACGCCATGGCGGCGTTCTTCGCGCCCCTGGGCTTCAACTGGCAGATCTGCATCGCGCTGATCCCGGGCATGGGCGCGCGTGAGGTGGCGGTGTCCTCGCTGGCCACCATCTACGCCCTTTCCGCGCCGGATGACGATGCCGCCATCCAAGGGCTGACGCCGATCATCAGCGATGGCTGGTCGCTGGCCACCGGCCTGTCGTTGATGGTGTGGTTCATCTATGCGCCGATGTGCATCTCCACGCTGGCCACCATCAAGCGTGAGACCAACTCGTGGAAGCAGATGGCCTTTGCCACCTTCTACCTGTTCGCGGCCGCCTACCTGGCCTCGCTGGTCACCTACCAGGTGGCCAAGGCGATGGGGGCGGGCTGATGGACACCGGCTTGCTGCTGCAATATCTGGTCATCGCGCTGGCTGTGCTGGTCAGCGGGTGGGTGGTGTTGAAGAAGCAGTTCCCGGGCGTGTTGCGGCGGGTACGCGGCGTGCTGGCGCTGTGGCTGGTCAAGCCGCAGCGATCGCCCCGGCTGCAGGCGCTGGGGCGCCGGCTGGCACCGCCGCCCAGCGGCGATGCCGGTGCCTGCGGGGGCTGCAACAGCTGCGAGCCCAAGGCCCCCAAGCAGCATTGATGTGCCAACCAACGCCGGGCCAGCCCGGCGTTGTTCGTTAGTGGCTCAGTCGCGGACCAGGCCGCCGTCCACCACCAGGTTCTGGCCGGTTACCGCGCGTGCCCACGGCGAGGCGAAGAACAGTACCGCATCGGCGAACTGATCCGGCGTGGTCACCTGCCGCAGCGGCGTGTTGGCAGCGATGTAGTCGAACACCGCCTCAGGCGTGGCGGCGCTGGCGTCGGTGGTGCGCAGCAGGCCGCCGGACACCATGTTGACGGTCACCCCATCCGGGCCTAGATCGCCGGCCAGGGTGCGGGTCAGCGACAGCAGGGCCGCCTTGGCGGCGGTGTAGTCGTGGTAGGGCACCACCGGGTTCTGGAACAGGTTGGTGCCCACGTTGATCACCCGCCCGAAGCCCTGGCCGCGCATGCCGGGCAGGGTGGCCTGCACCGTGTTGAGCGCGCCCTGCACGCTGCCTTCAAACTGGCGGCTGAAATCGGCCCAGTTGATGCTGTCGGCCTTGGCACGGGCATCGCCATTGAACGAGAAATCCACCAGCGCGTTGTTGACCACCGTGCTTACCGGCTTGCCGAAGTGCTGGGCGGCTGTGGCAACCATCGCCTCCACCTGTGCGCGGTCGCGCACGTCGGCCTGCAGCGGCAGCGCCTGCGCGCCGAGCGTGGCGGCCAGTGCTTCTGCGGCCTGCTGGCTGCTGTGGTAGTTGACGACCACATTGGCGCCCTCACGCGCGAAGGCGCGGACCAGAGCAGCGCCAAGGCCACGCCCGGCGCCGGTGACCAAAACAAGTTGTTCGGAAATGTTCATGGGCAGCTGTAGGTGTTCCTGTGGTGCGGAGTACCGGCGAGGGTAGCAGTCCTATATTCTTTGGCCATTGCAGGAAGCAATGTCACAGGGGATGGAAATGAAGTTTCTGTTGTCGCTGGTGTTGTTGGTCGTAGTGGCGTCCTGTGTCTACGAATGGGGTGGCAATTCGTTGAGCGAGGCGCAGGTGCGTGCGTTCTACCAGCGCAGTGCCGAAGTGCTGGCCGAGGCCGACGATGTGGCCCTTTGCGAAATGCTGGCCGAGGACTACGAACAGTCGGTGGTGATGAAGTCCGAGACCGAACAGGCCGAGCGGGTGGTGAGCAAGCTGGAGTATTGCCGCGACCTGGCCACCACCACCGAACTGCTGCGCCGCTACCGCGCACAGCTGGGCCGTATTCCCATGGATCACAAGCAGACCATCAGGCGCATCACCCTGGCCAAGGATGGGCAGTCGGCCGAGGTGGAATTGTCGTCCACGCTGGACCTGCCGGGCATGCGCATGGTCAGCCGCAGCCGCGATACCATCGAGCGGCGCCGCTGGAAGGTTCTGGCCAAACGCAGTGTTGCGGTGGTGCATGTAGGTGCAGGCCGCTGAGACGCCTGCGGCGCTTGTCCGCGGTGCGGCGCTGGGGTTAGTTTGGCCGGCATGAACAACACTCCGATTCGACTTTTGATCCACGGTGCTTCCGGCCGCATGGGCCAGGCGCTGCTGCGCCTGGCTGCCCAAGATGCCGGCATGCAGGTGGTGGCTGCGGTGGTGCGCAGGCCGCCCACCCAGCGGGTGGTGGAAGGCACACCATATTTCGCCGCCAGCGAGCTGGCCGGCGTGCCCGACTTCGACGTGGCCATCGATTTCAGCCTGCCGGAAGGTTTCGACCCGGTGCTGGCGCTGTGCCGCGAGCGTGGTGTAGGGCTGGTGTCCGGCACCACCGGCATCAGCGATGCGCAGCAGGCGGCGCTGGATGCGGCAGCCAGCCGTATTCCGCTGGTATGGGCCACCAATTTCAGCCTGGGCGTTGCCGTGCTGGCCGAGCTGGTGGAGCGTGCCGCGCAGGCGCTGCCGGGCTGGGACTGCGACATCGTCGAGTCGCACCACGTACACAAGAAGGACGCGCCTTCCGGTACCGCGCTGACCCTGGGCGAGTCCGCCGAGCAGGGCGGGGCGGCGCCGCGCTATGCCAGCCTGCGTGCGGGCGACATCATCGGCGAGCACTTTGTCCAGTTCACTGGCCTGGGCGAACGGGTGGAACTGGTGCACCGCGCCACCAACCGCGACATCTTCGCGCGTGGCGCGCTGCACGCCGCGCGGCAACTGCGCGGCCGCGCGGCTGGCCGTTACCGTGTGCGTGACCTGCTGGGCTGAGCGCGCGCCACGCTGCAAGCTGAATGCGCACAGCCACCATGCGGTGCCGGAGGTTCCGGCGCCGCCGTGGAGCTGAAGCCGGGCATACATGGCGCTGGCGTTGATGGCCCCCATGCCATTACAATTCCCGCTCGCCGAAACACGTCAGCCGGACCGGTTACAGACCGCCGTCCGCGCTTTTTTGCAACCGGTTTTTGTCCGGGGACGCAGGCGTGGCTTCGGATTCCCCCGGTAGCCAAAGTGAGATTCCCGTGACCCAAGCCGCAATCCTCGTGCTCGAAGACGGCACCGTATTCGAGGGCGAATCCGTAGGCGCGCCCGGCCTGTCCGTGGGTGAGGTGGTGTTCAACACCGCCATGACCGGTTACCAGGAAATGCTGACCGATCCGTCCTACGCCCGGCAGATGATCACCCTGACGTATCCGCATATCGGCAACACGGGCATGAACGACCAGGACGACGAGGCCGCCAGGGTGTGGGCTGCCGGCCTGATCGTGCGCGACGTGCCGCGCCGCCCCAGCAGCTGGCGCAGCCAGGTGTCGCTGCAGGATTGGCTGCTGCAGCGCGGCGTGGTTGCCATCGCCGGCATCGACACCCGCAAGCTCACCCGCATCCTGCGCGAGCGCGGCGCCCAGAATGGCGCGCTGATGGCCGGTGACGACATCGACGTGGAAAAGGCGTTGGAAGCGGCACGCAAGTTCCCGGGCCTGAAGGGCATGGACCTGGCCAAGGTGGTCAGCACCGACAAGCCGTACCCCTGGGTTGAAGGCCAGCTGGATCTGGACCGCAACGAATTCATGCGTGCCGAACCGAAGTTCAAGGTCGTTGCCTACGACTTCGGCGTGAAGACCAACATCCTGCGCATGCTGGCCGAGCGCGGCTGCGAGCTGACGGTGGTGCCGGCGCAGACGCCTGCCGCCGAAGTGCTGGCGATGAACCCGGATGGCGTGTTCCTGTCCAATGGCCCGGGCGACCCGGAGCCGTGCGATTACGCCATCGCCGCGATCAAGGAATTCGTGGACAGGAAAGTGCCGACCTTCGGCATCTGCCTGGGCCACCAGCTGCTGGGCCTGGCCTCCGGCGCCAAGACCATGAAGATGGGCCACGGCCATCATGGTGCCAACCACCCGGTGCAGGACATCGACAGCGGCCGGGTGATGATCACCTCGCAGAACCACGGCTTCGCCATCGACGAGAGCGTGCTGCCGGCCAACATCCGCGTTACCCACCGCTCGCTGTTCGACCAGACCATCCAGGGCATCGCGCTGACCGACGCGCCGGCGTTCTCCTTCCAGGGCCACCCGGAAGCCTCGCCCGGCCCGCAGGACGTGGCACCGCTGTTCGACCGCTTCATCACCCTGATGGAAGGGGCGAAGGGCTGATGCAGCAGCCGGCGGCCTCGTCGCGCCTGCAACGCTGGCGGCTGCCGGTGCTGGGGCTGTTGGCCATTGCCGCCTATCCGGCCTTCGTGCTGTCCACGGTGTACTGGCATGTTTTCCAGTCCGGCCTGGACGGCGGCCGCAACGGCCCGGCCGATGCCTACCGGCACAGCCTGGCCAGCGCAATCGTCGCCCACACCCTGTCGCCGCGTTGCGTGGACTGGGTAACGGCGGTGATGGAAGGTGACGGGCAGGGCAACGCCAGCCGGGCGATGGACGCCCAC
This sequence comes from Stenotrophomonas sp. UBA2124, assembly GCA_002329155.1. Classification (GTDB taxonomy): domain Bacteria; phylum Pseudomonadota; class Gammaproteobacteria; order Xanthomonadales; family Xanthomonadaceae; genus Stenotrophomonas. The sequence goes on from DCXY01000052.1 coordinate 68,627, forward strand.
AACAACCGGATCGGTGCGCGCCTGGGCGCTGCCGCTCCCAGCTGGGCCGCGATGCTGCGTGATGTACGCGCCGCGGTTGAACACGGAGCGGTTGATGCCGCTTCGACCGAACAGATCACCTGGCTCGCCCCCGCGGCGTGGCAGGACCGACTTTACTGAGGACTGTCATGCCAAAGCGCACCGACCTAAAAACCATCCTGATCATCGGCGCCGGCCCGATCGTCATCGGCCAGGCCTGCGAGTTCGACTACTCCGGCGCGCAGGCGTGCAAGGCGCTGCGCGACGAGGGTTATCGCGTGGTGCTGGTCAACTCCAACCCCGCCACCATCATGACCGACCCGGAGATGGCCGATGCCGTCTACATCGAGCCGATCAACTGGCAGACGGTGGAGAAGATCATCGAGAAGGAGCGCCCGGACGCATTGCTGCCGACCATGGGCGGCCAGACCGCGCTGAACTGCGCGCTGGACCTTGCCGACAACGGTGTGCTGGAGAAGTACAACGTCGAGCTGATCGGCGCCAAGCGCGAAGCCATCCGCATGGCCGAGGACCGCGAGCTGTTCCGCGTGGCCATGGGCGAGATCGGCCTGGAGTGCCCCAAGGCCGCCGTCGCGCACACGCTGGAAGAGGCATTGGAAATCCAGACGCGCGTGGGCTACCCGACCATCATCCGCCCGTCCTTCACCTTGGGTGGCAGCGGTGGCGGCATCGCCTACAACCGCGAAGAGCTGATCGAGATCGTCAACCGCGGCCTGGAACTGTCGCCGACCACCGAAGTGCTGGTGGAAGAGTCGGTACTGGGCTGGAAGGAGTTCGAGATGGAAGTGGTCCGCGACACCGCGGACAACTGCATCATCGTCTGCTCCATCGAAAACCTCGACCCGATGGGCGTGCACACCGGTGACTCGATCACCGTGGCGCCGGCACAGACGCTGACCGACAAGGAATACCAGCGCCTGCGCGATGCTTCCATCGCCGTGCTGCGCAAGATCGGCGTGGATACCGGTGGCTCGAACGTGCAGTTCGGCATCAGCCCGACCACCGGCCGCGTCGTCGTCATTGAAATGAACCCGCGCGTGTCGCGCTCCTCGGCGCTGGCCTCCAAGGCCACCGGCTTCCCGATCGCCAAGGTCGCCGCCAAGCTGGCCGTGGGTTACACGCTGGATGAGTTGAAGAACGAGATCACCGGCGGCCTCACCCCGGCGTCGTTCGAGCCGTCCATCGACTACGTCGTCACCAAGATTCCGCGCTTCGCCTTCGAGAAGTTCCCGGCGGCCGATGCACGCCTGACCACCCAGATGAAGTCGGTGGGCGAGGTGATGGCGATGGGCCGCACCTTCAAGGAATCGCTGCAGAAGGCGCTGCGTGGTCTGGAAACCGGCAAGATCGGGCTGGACCCGACCGGCCTGGACCTGACCAACGACGAAGACATCACCACGCTCAAGCGCGAACTCAAGGCCCCGGGCCCGGAACGTCTTTTCTTCGTGGGTGATGCGTTCCGCCTGGACATGAGCGTGGAGGATGTCTACGCGCTGTCGCATATCGATCCGTGGTTCCTGGACCAGATCGAAGAAATCGTCGCCGATGAAAAGCAGGTGCAGGCCGATGGCATCGACGCGCTGGACGGCAAGCGTCTGCGTACGCTCAAGCGCGCGGGCTTCTCCGATGCGCGCCTGGCGCAGCTGACCGGCACCAACGAAGCAGCGATCCGTGCGCTGCGCCGTGCGCACAAGGTGCGCCCGGTCTACAAGCGCGTTGACTCCTGCGCCGCCGAGTTCGCCACCAGCACCGCCTACCTGTACTCGACCTACGAGGACGAGTGCGAAGCCAACCCGAGCAACCGCGACAAGATCATGATTCTGGGCGGTGGCCCGAACCGCATCGGTCAGGGCATCGAGTTCGACTACTGCTGTGTACATGCCGCACTCGCGCTGCGCGAGGACGGCTATGAAACCATCATGGTCAACTGCAACCCGGAAACCGTGTCTACCGATTACGACACCTCCGACCGCCTGTACTTCGAGCCGCTGACGCTGGAAGACGTGCTGGAGATCGTGGAACTGGAACAGCCCAAGGGCGTGATCGTGCAGTACGGCGGCCAGACCCCGCTGAAGCTGGCGCGTGCGCTGGAAGCCAACGGCGTGCCGGTGATCGGCACCTCGCCGGATTCCATCGATCTGGCCGAAGACCGCGAGCGTTTCCAGAAGCTGGTCGAGGAGCTGGGCCTGAAGCAGCCGCCGAACCGCACCGCGCGTACCGCTGAAGAGGCACTGACGCTGGCGCGCGAAATCGGCTACCCGCTGGTGGTGCGCCCGAGCTATGTGCTGGGTGGCCGCGCGATGGAGATTGTCTATGGCGAAGCCGACCTGGCCCGCTATGTGCGCGATGCGGTGAAGGTCTCCAACGACTCGCCGGTGCTGCTGGATCACTTCCTGGATGCCGCAGTCGAAGCCGACGTGGACATCATCTGCGACAAGGACGGCAACGTCCTGATCGGCGGCGTGATGGAGCACATCGAAGAAGCCGGCGTGCACTCCGGTGACTCGTCCTGCTCGCTGCCGCCGTACTCGCTGTCGGCGGCCACGCAGGCCGAACTGCGCCGTCAGGTGGCCGAACTGGCCAAGGCGCTGAAGGTGGTCGGCCTGATGAACACCCAGTTCGCCATCCAGACCGATGCCGACGGCAAGGACGTGGTCTACCTGCTGGAAGTTAACCCGCGTGCCTCGCGCACCGTGCCGTTCGTGTCCAAGGCCACCGGCATGGCGCTGGCCAAGATCGCCGCCCGCTGCATGGCCGGCATGACCCTGGCCGAGCAGGGCGCCACCAAGGAAATCGTGCCGGACTACTACTCGGTGAAGGAAGCCATCTTCCCGTTTGCCAAGTTCCAGGGCGTGGACCCCATCCTCGGGCCGGAAATGCGTTCCACCGGTGAGGTGATGGGCGTGGGCCGCAGCTTCAGTGCCGCCTTCGCGCGTGCGCAGGAAGCGGGCAGTATCAAGACGCCGCCGGTTGGCAAGGTCTTCATTTCGGTGCGTGACGCCGACAAGCCGCGTGTGCTGCCTGCCGTGAAGGGCATGGTGGAGCGTGGCTACACCCTGGTGGCAACGCGCGGCACCGCCGCATGGCTGCAGCAGCAGGGTTACACCTGTGATGTGGTGAACAAGGTGGCCGAAGGCCGCCCGCATATCGTGGACAGCATCAAGAACGGCGAAATCGTCTACATCGTCAACACGACCGAAGGCCGTGCCGCGATCAACGATTCGTTCTCGATCCGCCGCGAAGCGCTGCAGAACCGCATCACCTATTCGACCACGGTTGCCGGCGCCAAGGCGCTGGTGCAATCGCTGGAATTCCGCGGCACCGGCCCCGTCTGGTCGCTGCAGGAGCTGCACAAGGAGTTGAACGCATGAGAGCACCCATCACCCTGAAAGGCGCACAGCGCCTGCGCGATGAACTGGAACACCTGAAGTCGGACAAGCGCCCGAAGGTGATCGCCGCCATCGCCGAGGCACGCGAGCACGGCGACCTGAAGGAGAACGCCGAGTACCACGCCGCACGCGAGGAACAGGGCTTCATCGAAGGCCGCATCAAGCAGCTGGAAGGTGAGTTGTCGCATGCCGAAATCATCGACATCTCCCGGCTCAATGCGGGCAGCAAGGTGGTGTTCGGCGCCACCGTGACGCTGGCCGATGTGGAAACCGACGAAGAGAAGCGTTACCAGATCGTGGGTGACCTGGAAGCGGACATCAAGCTGGGGCTGATCGCGATTTCCTCCCCCGTAGCGCGTGCGCTGATCGGCAAGAACGAGGGCGACGCCATCGCCATCGACGCGCCGGCTGGCCAGCGCGAGTACGAAATCGTCAGCGTCGAATACCTCGACTGACGATGGCCAAGGCCACACTGCTATTGCCCGCACGCAGCCGCTTTCCGGCGGGTGCGTTGCCGGCACAGGTGGCCACCGCCCTTGGTCGCGCCGATCATGGCTTAGCCGAGGCGGGCGAGGCGGCGCAGCTGCGCCGCCATTTCACCGTTGAACCGGGGCAGTGGTCGGCTGCTGCGCTGAGCCGCCAGGCCGATGCAGGCGATGCCGCCGATGGCCTGTGGCTGCGTGCCGACCCGGCCAACGTGGTGCCCGACATGCAGGGCGCGCGCATGATGGGCTCGGCGGAAACGCTGCGCCTTGAGCAGGCCGATGTCGATGTGCTGCTGCCTTCCCTGCAGCCCCTGTTTGCCGGTTTCGGCTTCCAGCTCGACGCACCCACGCCTTCGCGCTGGTACCTGCGCCTGCCCGGCGACACACCCTTGCCGGAGTTCGCCGATCCGGAAGTCGCGCTCGGTGATGACCTGTTCGAGCACCTGCCCGATGGCGACAACGGGCGCCAATGGCGTGCGTTGCTGACCGAAGCACAGGTGGTGTTGCACCAGCATTCGTGGAACGAACGGCGCGTGGCGCAGGGCAAACGTGCGGTGAACTCGCTGTGGTTCTGGGGGGCAGGGCGCTTGCCTGACTCGGTGAGCACGCGCCACGCGCAGGTGCGCAGCCGTGATGCGCTGCTGCAGGGCTTGGCCAAGATGGCGGGCGTGCGCGTTGGCGGCGAGCAGACGGTGGATGCGCTGGTCGATCTTCGGCAGCTGCGTTCGCTGGACCAGCTCACCTGCGATGCCATCACGCCGTTGCTGGATGCGATCAAGCGCGGTGAGCTGCGCGAGCTGCGGCTGGATTTCGAGGACGGCTGCCACTACCGCATCGATCGTGGTCAGCGATGGCGCTTCTGGAAGAAGCCGGTAGCGACGCTCAGCGATGCATGATGGTCTGAAGATCGTCCGGCGCGAGGCCGGTGACGCCGGGCAATGGGATGCACGCACCTTGCCACTGCTGCAGCGCATCTACGCTGCACGTGGTGCGGCGTCTGTCGAGCAGGCACAGCCAAAGCTGGCACAGCTGCATGCGCCGGAACTGCTGGGCGGCATGCAAGCCGCGGTGGAACTACTGGCCGCTGCCATCGAGCAGGGCAAGCGCATCCTGGTGGTGGGAGATTTCGACTGCGATGGTGCCACCGCCTGTGCGGTAGGTGTGCGTGGCCTGCGCATGCTTGGTGCGGGCGACGTGGTGCACGCGGTGCCCAATCGCATGGTGCACGGTTATGGGCTCTCGCCATCGCTGGTGGAAGAGCTGGCCGCGCTCAAGCCCGACCTGCTGATCACGGTGGATCATGGCATTGCCTGCCATGCCGGCGTCACCGCGGCCAAGGCACTTGGCTGGCAGGTGCTGGTCACCGATCACCATCTGCCGGGCGAGCACCTGCCGCCTGCCGATGCCATCGTCGATCCGAATGTGGAAGGCGACAGCTTTCCCAGCAAGGCGCTCGCCGGCGTCGGTGTCATCTTCTACGTGCTGATGGCGCTGCGGCGGCATCTGCGTGACCAGGGGCGCTACGCGGCGCAGCCCGAGCCCGACCTGCTCACACTGCTGGACCTGGTGGCGGTAGGCACTGTTGCCGACCTCGTGGTGCTGGATGCCAACAATCGTGCGCTGGTGGGAGCAGGCTTGCGCCGGCTGCGCAATGGCCAGGGCTGTGTTGGCCTGCGCGCACTCATCGAAGCCAGTGGCCGTGATGCGCGGCGGCTTACCGCAAGTGACATCGGGTTCGCCCTGGGGCCGCGCCTCAATGCAGCCGGCCGCCTGGAAGACATGGCGCTGGGTATCAAACTGCTGCTCACCGAAAACCCGGTGCAGGCGCGCGAGATAGCCGCGCTGCTGGAAGAGATCAACGCCGAACGGCGCGCGGTGCAGCAGCTGATGACCGACGACGCCGAACTGGCGGTGTCGCGCGCATTGCTGGACGACGGCGGTCAGCGCCCGGTTGCTGCCTGCCTGTTCGATGCGCAATGGCACCCCGGTGTGGTCGGGCTGGTTGCATCGAAGATGAAGGACCGGCTGCATCGGCCCGTCATCGCATTCGCGCCCTCCGAACCCGGCAGCGATGCCCTGCGCGGTTCGGCTCGTTCCATCGGCGGCTTCCATATCCGTGATGCACTGGCCGCGATCAACGCCACGCACCCCGGTTTGATGGAGAAGTTTGGTGGCCACGCGATGGCGGCGGGCCTGAGCCTTGCGCTGGGCAAGTTCGAGGCCTTCAAGCTGGCCTTCGAGCAGCAGGTCTTCGCCACGCTCGATCCCGCATTGCTGCAGCAGCAGCTGCTCAGCGATGGTGAACTCAGCGCGGCCGAATTCGATTTCAATCATGCCGAAGCACTGCGACTCGCAGGTCCATGGGGACAGGGTTTCGCCGAGCCACTGTTCGACGGCAGCTTCGAGGTGCTGGAATGGCGCGTGCTCAAGGAACGTCACCTCAAGCTGGTGCTGCGCCCTCCGGGCTCAACCCTGCGCCTGAACGCCATCCACTTCGGCGGCTGGGCCGGCACCGCGCCCGGTCAGCACCTGCATATCGCCTACCGGCTGGTGGGTGACGACTATCGTGGTGGGCAGGCCATCCAACTGATCGTGGAGCATTGCCAGCCGGTCCCCTAGTTGCTGGCAGATGGGGGCGCGCCCTTTGTTGCCGGGGAGTGTCATGGGGCTGGGCCGGCATGCAAAGATGGCGTGCCGTTAACCCCGGAACGCCACTATGTGCGTTCACTCTCCTGATCCCTGGATGGAGCAACGAGATGGCCGTGAAGACGTGGCAGTTGTGGGCAGCATTGGCGTTGGGGGGCGTGTTGGCATTGCCGACAACCGCGCAGCAGGCGCATCGCCTGCCGCCGCCACCGTTACTGATCGCGGCAGCCGAGGCGGAGCAGCCCATCGGCCTGCGCAGTGTGCGGGTGGAAGGCGAGGTGCAGGCCGGTATCGCCCAGACCCGCATCGAGCTGGAGTTCCACAACCCCAACCGGCGCGTGCTGGAGGGCGAGCTGCAGTTTCCGTTGGCCGATGGCCAGCAGTTGACCGGCTTTGCGTTGGATATCGACGGGCAGATGCGCGATGCGGTGCCCGTTCCCAAGGAGCGGGGCCGGCAGGTGTTCGAGGCCATCACCCGGCAGAATGTGGACCCGGGCCTGCTGGAACAGACCGCCGGCAACCAGTTCCGGCTGCGCATCTATCCGCTGCCTGCGGGCGGTACGCGCCGCGTGCGATTGACCCTGCGTGAGGCCATGCCGATCAGTGACGACGCCTGGCAGTGGCGCATGCCACTCCAGTTTGCCGCGACGGCGGGGCAGGTGAGCCTGAAGCTGTACGCACCGGTGACGCCGCAGGGCGGTGAGGGTGCTTTCGCTTTCAAGGGGCGGGAATTGTCGTGGCAAGGCGCCGGGCGTCAACTGCCGGCGCAGCTTGAATGGCGGCTTCCTGCACAGGTGGCAGCGGGCATGCAGGTGGCCAGCTTTGAAGGTGAGCACTACGTGCTGGCGCAATTTCCGGTCCCCAAGCCCGCGCAGCGCATATTGCCGGCACACGTAGGCCTGCTATGGGATGCGTCGGGTTCTGCGGTCAAGCGTGATCGCGCGGCTGAGTTTGCCCTGTTGGACCGCTATTTCGAGAAGCTTGGCAACGGCTCGGTCGCATTGACGGTGCTGCGAGACACGGCGGCACCGGTGCGCCGCTTCACGATCCGCAACGGCGACTGGAGTGCGTTGCGCCGTGTACTGGAACAGGAACCGTTGGACGGAGCGAGCGCGCTTTCCAGCTGGAAGCCCGATCCAGCGATCAAGGAGTATCTGTTGCTGAGTGACGGCCTGGGCAACTGGGGCGACGAACGGATGCCAATGCTGCCGGCTGACCAGCAACTGTTTGCGATCAGTGGTGCGGGCGCACACACCGACAGCGTGCGCCTGCGCGGTTGGAGCGAGGCCAATCGTGGCCGTCTGGTGAGGCTTGATGGTGGCAACGTCGCCACGGCAATGACGGAGTTGCTGGCCGAACCGATGGCTGTGGAAGTCGCGCAGGCGGCAGGACTCGATGATGTGGTGATCGACCGCCGCAGCATCAATCAGGGCTGGCTGTGGATTCATGCGCGTGCGCAGAACGCTGGCGTACCGCTGCGGGTACGTATCGACAACGGCACCTGGCAGACACCGGGCCTTGACGCCTCGAAGACGGATGGCGCCTTGCTGGCCGGCCTGTGGGCGCAAGCCAGGCTGCAGCAGCTGGCCGTGGAGCCGCGCGTCAATCGTGAGGCCATGCAGCGATTGTCGCAGCGATTCGGCATGGTCAGCGAGGGCACCTCGCTGATTGTTCTGGACAGCATCGAGGACTACCTGCGCTACGCGATTCGCCCGCCGGCGCCACTGCGTGCCGAGTATGACAAACGCTATGCGCGGGAGCTGGGTGATCGCGAAGCCGCCCGCAAGCAGCATCTGGATGAGGTGGCCAGCCTCTGGCAGGAGCGCCGCCAGTGGTGGGAGAAGCGGTGGCCGAAGGATGCGCCGGCAGTGAAGCTGGATCCGCGTGATCAGGCGCTCCAGTACAGCCAGAACGCGGGCGAAGCGCGCATGCGGGCAGCGGCCCCCGCGCCACGACCGGCGTTGGGCCCGCCAAGGCCGTCACCATTGCCTGCACCGCCTGCGGCCGCGGCAGAAGCATTGGATAGCGTCGAGGTTGCCGCCGACGCTGCGGGTGGGGACGCAGGCGATGCGGTGAACGAAGGCCAGTTGCAGATCCGGATTGCCGCCTGGGAGCCGGATTCGGACGTTGCCAAACGCCTGCGCAAGGTGCCTGCCAATGAGCTGTATGCCGCCTACCTGCGCGAGCGCGCCGCGAACGCGGGCAGCAGTGCGTTCTATCTGGATGTGGCCGACATGCTGCTGGCTGCGGGCCAACGTGATCTGGCATTGCGTGTGCTCTCCAATCTGGCCGAGATGGACCTGGACAACCGGCACCTGCTGCGCGTGCTGGGCTATCGCCTGATGCAGGCCGACGCGCCGGAGCTTGCGGTACCGGTATTCGAGCAGGTGCTGGTGATGGCCGAGGATGAGCCGCAGAGCTTCCGTGATCTGGGCTTGGCGTTGGCAGCAACCGGCCGCAACCAGGAGGCGGTGAAGGCGCTCTACGAGGTGGTCGTGCGCGAATGGGATGGACGTTTTGAAGGTGTGTCCCTGATCGCGCTGGATGAGTTGACCAACCTGATCGCACGCGCCAGACCTGCGCTGGATGTGCAGGTCATCGACCCGCGACTGCGGCAGGCGATGCCGCTGGATCTGCGCGTGGTGTTGGCATGGGACAGCGACAACAGTGACATGGATCTGTGGGTCACCGATCCCAACGGTGAGAAGACCTACTACGGCAACACCCGCAGCTACCAGGGTGGCGAGATATCGGAGGATTTCATCGGCGGCTATGGCCCTGAGCAGTTCTCGCTGCGCGAAGCCAAGCCGGGCGTCTACAAGGTGGAGGCCAACTTCTATGGGAGCAGGCAGCAACTGGTGACGGGAGCGACCACGTTGATGCTGTGCCTCAGCACCAAGTGGGGCACCGCAGCCCAGCAGGACAAGGCGGTGAGCATGCGGCTGGTCGATGCGCGCGAGACGGTGCTGGTGGGCGAGTTCGAGGTGCGGTGAGGGTTGCCCGTCGTCGGGTAGTGGCTCTCACATCGGCCCTCACCCCAACCCCTCTCCCGCGCGCGGGAGAGGGGCTCTCAGCTGAGATTCGGCGCTGATCAGGCTCCCGGTGGGAGAGGGGCTTTGAGAGGTGGTGTTGTGATGTGGCCCGGGTAAGCTGAGCGCACCCGGGGTGCCCAGTGCGGCAGGTCAGCGCGTAGTGCCCCGGGTGCGCTTTGCTTGCCCGGGCTACGTGATGCGGGCTTCTGCGTTGCCGGCAGCCGCTTACTTGCGGCGCACCAACAGGCGGTAGCCGCCGTTGGCGTTGGGGTCGAAGCTGTGCGCGAGCAGCACGTAGCGGCCTGCTTCCAGCTCGACTTCCAGCGACGGGTCCAGGCTGCTGTCGCTGTCGTCCTGCTGCGCCACTTCCTCGCCGTTGCGCATCAGGGTCACCATGCCGTCCAGCTCGCCGTTGCCGGTCATGCTGATGACGTAATTGCCCTTGCGCGGAATCTCCAGCGTGTAGAGGGCGTGGTTGCCCGGGCGCAGCACGCCCTGCTGTTCGCGGCCGATCTTCAGCTCGGGGCGGCTGGGGCCATCGGGTGCTGCCGTGGTGGTGGTCGCCAGCTTGAACACGCCGCCACGGCCGTTCACCGAGCGCACCGACACGTTGTACTCACCGGCATCCAGCACCTGGGTGATGCGCGAGTTGGTGCTGTTGCCAGCGCCATCGTCATCGCTGAGGGTGATATCGCCGCCCTGCAGGGTCAGGTAGGTGTCGATGTCGTTGCTGCTGGCATCGAACTGCACGCGGCGTCGCTCGGGCAGGGTCAGCACGAAGCTGCGCGTGTCCTCGCTGCCGACGAAGCTGCTGGTGTCGCCATCAACCGGCAGCGGCGTGCCATCTTCAAAGACCAGGCCTTCGGGCATCTCGGCGCGGTTGATGTTGAGGTAGAACGCACCCGTGGCATCGGAAAAACTGCCTGCCGTCACCGTGTAGCTGCCAGGCTTGAGCGGTGCCAGCAGCCGGGAATTCAGGTGCTGGCCGCCGTCGTCGTCTTCCAGACTGAGGCCGTTGCCGCTGAGCTGCAGGCGGGCGTCGAACTCGTTGGATTCCAGATCGATGGTGTACAGGCCCGGCTGCGCCACCTGCAGGGTGTAGCTCTTGTCGCCGTCGCGCAGCCAGTCGGTGATGCGGCTATTGCCGGTCAGGGGCTTGCCGTCGTAGGCGGCGATGGGTTCGGCGGAGAGCTGGTACGGGCCGAAGGCGCGCGCATCGGCACCATTGACGGCAACCAGGTACTGGCCGGCCTTGTCGGCACGCATGCTCAGCTTGGTGCAGCACTCGTCCTCGGATTCGGTGCGGCTGATCAGCGTGTCGCGGTGAAATACCGACAGCGAACCCTTGAGCGCGCCTTCCAGCGTCAGCTGCACGGCCTGGCCGGCGGCCAGCTGCAGGGTGTAGAGCTGGCTGCGGGTGCCGTCGCTGTAGTTGATCGGTGCGCTGGTGGTGATCTCGCCGCTGGTTTCGGCGTTGAGCGGAAGTGCGCGGGTCGGGCCGGCGGCCAGTGCCGGGGCGCTGATCGCGGTGGTGATGGCGAGGGACAGCAGTCCTGCTGTGAGGTGCTTCACTTCGATTTCCTTATGTGGAAAAGCAAGGGGTCGGATGAAAAACCGCCCCGGTCATTGCTGGCCGGGGCGTTGAGATGTGCCGCATGGGCGCGGCAGCTGGATCAGTTGGCTTCGACCGCGGCAGCGGCAGCATCCGCTGCGGCGGTGGCGGCCTCATTCGCCTCAGCGGCTGCTTGTGCTGACAGTTCGGCAATGTCCTTGCGGTTGTTGTTCGACGCTGTCACGTCGCCCGCGCCCAGATCGGTGGTCTCCAGCTCGAACACGCCCTGCTGGCTGCCCAGGCTGCCCACCGCCACGATGTAACGGCCGGCGCGCAGCGACAGGGTCAGCTGCGCGTTGGTGCCGTTGCCGCCGTCATCGTCCTCGGCATCCACGCCGGGGCCGGTGATGTGCAGCGTGGAGTCGAAGCCGTCGGCGATGGCGTCGAACTGCACCTGCTTGGCGCTTTCCAGATTCAGCACGAAGGTGCGGCGGCCACGCGAGTCCATCATCGACTGCGCGGTCTGGCCCAGGGTCAGCGGGGTGCCGTCGCGGGTCACCAGACCGTTCGGGGTCGGGGTCAGCGCGGTGCTCAGCTTGAACGAGCCGGTGCTGCCGTTGATGGAGGACGCGGTGATGGTGTAGTCGCCCGGCTCCAGGTAGGTGCGGATGCGGGCGTTCAGGCGGCCGCCGTTGTCGTCGTCCTCCAGGTCCACATTGCGGCCCTTGAGGTTCAGGTAGGCGTCGAACGCATTGGATTCCAGGGTGATGGCGTACAGGCCGGCCTTGTCCACCTTGAGCTTGTATTCCTGCTTCTCGCCCATCAGCCAGTCGATGGCCTGGCTGTCCGGACCCAGCGGCTTGCCGTCATAGGGCACCACCTTGCCGGTCTTGAGTTTGAACGGGCCGAAGCTGTCGGAGCTGGCACTGTTCACCGCCACCAGGTAGTTGCCGTCCTTGGGGGCGCGGAAGGCCAGGCTCACCGTGCCGCTGGCGCTGGACATCTCGCCTTCGCCGTCCATGCCGTAGTCGCCGCCGGAGGCGTTGGCCACCATGTTCTGGCCGTCGAACACGGCCAGTTGGCCGTTCAGCGAGCCGCCGAGCTCCAGCGAGACCGCTTCGCCGCTCTTGAGCGTCATGCTGTAGCCCTGATGGCGGCTGCCGTCGTTGTAGTTGATGCGGCTGGAGGAGGTGATTTCACCGGAAACGGTGTCGCCAACGACCAGTTTCTGGGCGCTGTCGTTGCTGGCACCACCGGCCAGGCCGCCGAGCTTCTGGCAGGCTGCAAGCGCGACTGTCATCGAGATCGCAGCGAAAAGGCGGGCATGACGTGTGTTCAAGCGGGAGTCCTTCAGTAGGGTGGGGTTTCCATTCCGCGCGGGGCGGCACGGGGCGATTCTAGCGGGAACTGGCGTGTATTCAGCGAATATGGCCGGACAAGGTTCGCAGGCCGCATGAATGCTAGAATCCCCGGCTTGTCTGCCTCACCTGACCGACCATGATCGAACTCAATCCCATCCGCCAGCGAATCACCGATCTGACCGATCGCGTGGTCTCGCTCAGGGGGTATCTTTGACTACGACGCCAAGAAAGAGCGTCTTGAAGAAGTAACCCGCGAACTGGAAAACCCGGACATCTGGAACAACCCCGAATACGCCCAGGCGTTGGGCCGGGAACGTTCCCTGCTGGACAAGACCGTCAGCGGCATCGCCACCGTGCTCGATGGCATGGCCGAAGCCAATGAGCTGCTGGAACTGGCCGAAAGCGAACAGGACGAAGACACCGCGCTGGCCGTGGTTGCCGACCTGGACAAGCACCAGTCGCATATCGAGAAGCTGGAATTCCAGCGCATGTTCTCCGGCGAAATGGACGGCATGAACGCCTTCGTCGACATCCAGGCCGGCGCCGGTGGCACCGAGGCCCAGGACTGGGCGGAAATGATGCTGCGCATGTACCTGCGCTGGTGCGAATCGCGCGGTTGGAAGGCCGAGCTGCTGGAAGTGTCCGGTGGCGACGTCGCAGGCATCAAGTCGGCCACCTTCCGCGTGGAGGGTGATTTCGCCTATGGCTGGCTGAAGACCGAGACAGGTGTGCACCGCCTGGTGCGCAAGTCGCCGTTCGACTCGGACAACCGCCGCCACACCAGCTTCACCTCGGTGTTCGTGTCGCCGGAAGTGGACGACAGCATCGAAGTGAACATCAACCCGGCCGACCTGAAGACTGACGTGTACCGTTCCTCCGGTGCCGGTGGTCAGCACGTCAACAAGACCGAATCGGCGGTGCGTATCACCCACGTTCCGACCAATACGGTCGTGGCCTGCCAGACCGAGCGCAGCCAGCATGCCAACCGCGACCGCGCGATGAAGATGCTGGCCGCACGCCTGTACGAGCTGGAAGTGCAGAAGCGCAACGCCGAGCGCGATGCGGTGGAAGCCACCAAGTCCGACATCGGCTGGGGCAGCCAGATCCGCAACTACGTGCTCGACCAGAGCCGCATCAAGGACCTGCGCACCGGCATCGAACGCACCGACACCCAGAAGGTGCTGGACGGCGACCTGGATGAGTTCATCGAGGCCAGCCTCAAGTCCGGCCTGCAGGCCGGTGCCAAACGCAGCGACGCGTGACCCGGTCTGGCCCCGCGAGGGGCCAAGCCTTGTTGTACGGTGCGATGGCGTGTAGTGGCCCCGCACCTGTTTTCTCCCCCCAATCGAATCCCAATGCCATGAACGAACAGACCCCTGAAACGCAGCAGCCCCCCGTCGACGAGAACAGCCTCATCGCCGAGCGCCGCGCGAAACTCACGGCGCTGCGCGGGCAGGGCATTGCGTACCCGAACGACTTCCGCCGTGCTGATTTCGCCGGCAAGCTGCAGGCCGAATTCGCCGATGCCGAAACCTGGAGCGCCGAGGCGCTGGAAGGCAATGGCCGCACGGTGAAGATGGCCGGCCGGCTGATGGCCAAGCGCGTGATGGGCAAGGCCAGCTTTGCCCAGATCCAGGACGAGAGCGGCCGCATCCAGCTGTTCCTGCAGTCCACCGCGCTGGGCGATGTCTATGCCGCGTTCAAGGGCTGGGACGTGGGCGACATCATTGCCGTCGAGGGCGGGCTTACCCGTACCAAGACCGGCGAGCTGTCGGTGAAGGCCACCAGCATCCGCCTGCTGGTCAAGTCGCTGCGCCCGCTGCCGGACAAGTGGCACGGCCTGTCCGACGTGGAGCAGCGTTACCGCCAGCGTTATGTGGACCTGATCGTCACCCCGGAATCGCGCGAGGTGTTCATCAAACGCTCCAAGATCATCCGTGCGATGCGTGCGTGGCTGGACAACCGTGACTTCTTGGAAGTGGAGACGCCGATGATGCATTACATCCCCGGCGGCGCCACGGCCAAGCCGTTCAACACGCACCACAACGCGCTGGACCTGGACCTGTACCTGCGCGTGGCACCGGAGCTGTACCTCAAGCGTCTGGTGGTCGGCGGCCTGGAGCGCGTGTACGAGATCAACCGCAACTTCCGCAACGAAGGCGTCAGCACCCGCCACAACCCGGAATTCACCATGATGGAGCTGTACGAGGCCTACGCCACGTACAACGAAGTGATGGACCTGACCGAAGGCGTGATCCGCGACGTGGCCCAGCAGGTGCTGGGCACCACGCAGGTGGAATGGGACGGTGCGCAGATCGACCTTGGCCCGTCCTTCCGCCGCTGGCGCATGGATGAGGCGGTGCGCCACTACAACCCGGAAATCAGCGCTGCCGACTGCACCGATCGCGAGGCGCTGCTGCGCCATTGCGAGCGCCTGAAGATCCGGGTCAAGCCGTCCTACGGCTGGGGCAAGCTACTGCTGGAGATCTTCGAGGCCACGGTGGAGCACACGCTGATCCAGCCGACCTTCATCACCGACCACCCGGTGGAAGTGTCGCCGCTGGCCCGCGCCAGCGACACCGAAGCCGGCTACACCGACCGCTTCGAGCTGTTCATCAACGGCAAGGAGATCGCCAACGGCTTCTCCGAGTTGAACGACCCGGAAGACCAGGCGGCACGTTTCCAGGCCCAGGTGGCGGCCAAGGACAGCGGCGACGACGAGGCCATGCACTACGACTCGGATTACATCCGTGCGCTGGAATATGGCCTGGCCCCGACCGGCGGCCTGGGCATCGGCATCGACCGCCTGGTGATGATGTTGACCGGCCGCGCTTCGATCCGCGACGTGCTGTTGTTCCCGTACATGCGCCCGGAAGCGTGATCCTGCAGTTTGGATGAGGGATGCAAAGCCCCTGTGGAGACACGGGGGCTTCTTGTTTCTGGGGTGTTTGGAGAGTGGCTTGGGCTTGGGGCTTGGCTGAGGTCCCGGGTGCGCTTTGCTTACCCGGGCTACAAGGGCAGGGCTGCGAGCAGGTACATGCGTCCTGCGGAGCACATAGCCCTTCTCCCGCTTGCGGGAGAAGGGTTGGGATGAGGGCGCTTCTCGCACAGCTACACCCACCCACAAAAAAGCCCTCCCGGTGATGGGAGGGCTTCGATCAGGCAACCCGCAGGCAGATCACTCCACCGGCGGTGCGTCGCGCAGTTCGCGGCGCAGGATCTTGCCGACGTTGGTCTTCGGCAGTTCCTTGCGGAACTCGACAATGCGCGGGTGCTTGTAGCCGGTGAGGTTGGCGCGGGCGAATTCCTTCACCTGCTCCTCGGTCAGGTTGGGGTCCTTCTTGACGATGACCACCTTGACTACTTCGCCCGACTTCTCGTTCGGCACACCGACCGCTGCCACTTCCAGCACGCCCGG
This sequence comes from Stenotrophomonas sp. UBA2124, assembly GCA_002329155.1. GTDB lineage: Bacteria > Pseudomonadota > Gammaproteobacteria > Xanthomonadales > Xanthomonadaceae > Stenotrophomonas. The sequence goes on from DCXY01000052.1 coordinate 84,549, forward strand.
CATCATGGCGATCACGTCTTCGATCTCGTTCGGGTACACGTTGAAGCCGGACACCAGAATCATGTCCTTCTTGCGGTCCACGATATAGAAGAAGCCCTGCTCATCCATGCGCGCCATGTCGCCGGTGTGCAGCCAGCCCTCGGCGTCGAGCACCTTTTCGGTCTCATCCGGGCGGTGCCAGTACCCCTTCATCACCTGCGGGCCACGGATGCACAGCTCGCCCACTTCGCCCACGGCCACGGTCTGGCCGTCGTCGTTCTTGACGCAGGCATCGGTGGAGGGAATCGGCAGGCCGATGGCGCCGTTGTATTCCTTCAGGTCCAGCGGGTTGATGCACGCGGCCGGTGAGGTTTCGGTAAGGCCATAGGCCTCCACCAGGGTGACGCCGGTGACCTTCTTCCACTTGTCGGCCACGGCGCGCTGCACCGCCATGCCGCCGCCCAGCGCGACCTTGAGGTTGGAGAAATCCACCTGATCGAAGCCTTCGGTGTTGAGCAGGCCGTTGAACAGCGTGTTGACGCCGGTGATGGCGGTGAAGCGGTTGTTCTTCAGCTCCTTGACGAAGCCCTTCATGTCGCGCGGGTTGGTGATCAGGTAGTTCAGACCACCGAGCTTCATGAAGACCAGACCGTTCGCCGTCAGCGCGAAGATGTGATACAGCGGCAGCGCGGTGATGATCACTTCCTCGCCCGGCTTCACACCGGACGCGCCGATCCATGCCGACGCCTGCTGCATGTTGGCGATCAGGTTGCGGTGGGTCAGCATCGCGCCCTTGGCCACGCCGGTGGTGCCGCCGGTGTACTGCAGGAAGGCGATGTCGTCGTGGTCGATATCCACCACCGGCATCGGGTGGCGCTTGCCCAGCCTAAGGGCTTCCTTGAAGCGCACGGCGCGCGGCAGGTCATAGTCCGGCACCATCTTCTTCACGTACTTCAGCACGAAGTTGACGATGCTGCCCTTGGGGAAGCCCAGCATGTCGCCCAGGCCGGTGGTAATGACGTGCTTGACCGGTGTCTCGTCGATCACCTGCTGCACGGTGTCGCCGAAGTTGTCCACCACCAGCAGTACCGAGGCGCCGGCGTCCACCAGCTGGTGCTTCAGCTCGCGCGCGGTGTAAAGCGGGTTGACGTTGACCACGGTCAGGCCGGCACGCAGGATGCCGAAAATCGCGATGGGGTATTGCAGGCAGTTGGGCATCATGACCGCGACGCGGTCGCCCTTCTTCAGCTCCAGCTCGCCCAGCAGGTAGGCGGCGAACTGGGTGACCAGCGCATCGGCCTCACCATAGGTGATGGTCTTGCCGAAGTTGGAGTAAGCGGGGCGGTCACGGAACTTGGCCACTGAGGTGTCGAAGACCGCAGCGACGGAACGGAATTCGTTGACGTCGATTTCAGCCGGGACACCGGCCGGGTAGCTCTGCAGCCAGGGACGTTCCTGATTCATCTTCCCCTCCAGGAATTGGATATGGTCTAGTGATGGGGCAGGGCGTCGACGCCCCACGACCGCTGGCATCAGCATACCGTCCGGAATGGAAAAGGCGAAGGGGGACAAATGATTCGATTGGTCCTGAAATGCATGCTTTGCGTCGTTATTACGCTTTCAGTGACGGCATGTGGGCGCGAAGAGCCGGAGCAGCAGCTGCGTGCGACGATTGCTGCAATGCAGAAGGATGTGGAAGCCGGCAAGGCCGGTGACTTCATGGACGGGGTGGCCAGTGACTTCGTCGGCAACGACGGTGTGGACCGTGCCGGGCTTGAGCGGCTGGTCAAGGCGCAGCTGCTGCTCAACAGCAAGGTGGGCGTGCAGACCGGGCCGGTGACGGTGGAGCTGGCGCCGGACAAGCGCACTGCGACCGTGCGTTTCAGTGTGCTGCTGGTGGGTGGCAGTGGCCGCTTCATGCCCGAGCGCGGCGACATGCAGGAACTGGTGAGCGGCTGGCGCGAGGAGAGCGGCGAGTGGAAGGTGTACAGCGCGAGTTGGAGGGCTGTGGGGCGGTAGTGCGGTGGAGCAAAAGGCTCTACCCCTCTCCAACCCTCCCCTTCGCTGCGCGAAAGGGAGGGGGTGGTCATGCGAGCGTGGGGCCCAACAGTGAAGCCTTGCCACCATCCTTCCGGACGCAGCAAAGCCGCTTCGCTCCCTCCCTTTCGCGCAGCGAAGGGGAGGGTTGGGGAGGGGTAAGCTTTCAGCCACCCAGATATCAAGAAAGAGAAACGCCCCAACCGGGGCGTTTCTCTCAACTCAATCCGGCAGCAATCAAGCCACCTTCTTAGCCGCCAACTGCCGCAGCACGTACTGCAACAGGCCGCCGTTGCGGAAGTACTCCACTTCCTTCGGCGTCAGCAGCAGCACCTTGGCCTGGAACTGCTTCTGCGTGCCGTCCGCCTTGTGGGCGGTGACGGTTGCGGTCTTGGCCGCGCCATCGTCCAGGCCGGTGACGTCGAAGGTCTCCGAGCCGTCCAGTCCCAGGGTCTGGGCGTTCTCGCCATCGTGGAACTGCAGCGGCAGCACGCCCATGCCGACCAGGTTGGAGCGGTGGATGCGCTCGAAGCTTTCGGCGATCACCGCCTTCACGCCCAGCAGGTTGGTGCCCTTGGCCGCCCAGTCGCGCGAGGAGCCGGTGCCGTATTCCTTGCCGGCCAGCACCACCAGCGGCACGCCGTCGGCCTTGTACTTCATGGCCGCGTCGTAGATGGCCAGCTTCTCGCCGTCCTTGCTGCCCTTGGCGTAATACAGGGTGTTGCCGCCTTCCTCGCCACCGAACATCAGGTTCTTGATGCGGATGTTGGCAAAGGTGCCGCGCACCATCACATCATCGTTGCCGCGGCGGCTGCCGTAGCTGTTGAAGTCCGCCGGCTGCACGCCGCGCGACTGCAGGAAGCGGCCTGCCGGGGAATCCTGCTTGATGTTGCCGGCCGGGGAGATGTGGTCGGTGGTGATGGAGTCACCAAACAGCCCCAGCACGCGCGCACCGTGGATGTCGCTGATGCTGCCCACCTGCATGGTCATGCCGTCGAAGTAGGGCGGGTTCTTGATGTAGGTGGAGTCGGAATTCCACTGGTAGGCCTGGCCTTCCGGCGATTCGATCTGCGCCCAGCGGCTGTCGCCCTTGAACACATCGGCGTAGTTCTGCTTGAACATCTCCGGGCCGACGGTGGCGGCGATCATGTCGCCGATTTCCTTGTTGCTCGGCCAGATGTCGCGCAGGTACACGTCCTGCCCGTCGCTGCCCTTGCCGATGGGCTCCCTGGTCAGGTCGATGTTGACCGTACCGGCGATGGCATAGGCCACCACCAGTGGTGGCGAGGCCAGGTAGTTGGCCTTCACTTCCGGATGCACGCGGCCCTCGAAGTTGCGGTTGCCCGAGAGCACCGAGGCCACCACCAGTTCGTTCTCGCTGATGCCGTTGGACACGGCTTCCGGCAGCGGGCCGGAGTTGCCGATGCAGGTGGTGCAGCCGTAGCCGACCACGTAGAAGCCCAGCTTTTCCAGCTCGGTGAGCACGCCGGCCTTTTCAAGATAGTCGGTGACCACGCGCGAGCCCGGCCCAAGCGAGGTCTTCACCCACGGCTTGGCCTTCAGGCCCAGGCGTGCGGCATTGCGGGCAAGCAGGCCCGCGCCCAGCATCACCGCCGGGTTGGAGGTGTTGGTGCAGGAGGTGATGGCGGCGATCACCACCGAGCCGTCATTGAGTTCGGCATCCTGGTCGTTGATGCGGATCCTGGAGATGGGTTTGGCCGCCAGGTGCTTGGCCTGCGGCTGGTCGCCACCTTCCTCGTCGAACTCCTGCACGGCGCAGCCCACCTTGGCCTTGCGGTTGGCGATAAGGCCCTTGAGCGCCTCGGCGAAGTTGCTGTGCACGTCCTCCAGCAGCACGCGGTCCTGCGGGCGCTTGGGGCCGGCCATCGACGGCTTCACGTCGGCCATGTCCAGCTCCAGCGTGGCGCTGTACTGGGCGTGCGGGCTGCTCGGTTCATGCCACAGGCCCTGCGCCTTGGCATAGGCCTCGACCAGCGCGATCTGAGCATCGCTGCGGCCGGACAGGCGCAGGTAGTTCAGCGATTCGGCATCGATGGGGAAGATGCCGCAGGTGGCGCCGTATTCCGGGGCCATGTTGGCGATGGTGGCGCGGTCGGCCAGCGGCAGGTGCTGCAGGCCGTCGCCATAGAACTCGACGAACTTGCCCACCACACCCAGCTTGCGCAGCATCTGGGTGACGGTCAGCACCAGGTCGGTAGCGGTGGCGCCCTCGGGCAGCTTGCCGGTGAGCTTGAAGCCCACCACCTGCGGGATCAGCATCGAGGAGGGCTGGCCCAGCATGGCGGCCTCGGCTTCGATGCCGCCCACACCCCAGCCCAGCACGCCGATGCCGTTGATCATGGTGGTGTGCGAATCGGTACCGAACACGGTGTCCGGGAAGGCCCAGCGGGTGCCGTCGATCTCCCGCTCCATCACCACGCGGGCCAGGTTTTCCAGGTTCACCTGGTGGACGATGCCGGTGTTGGGCGGCACCACCTTGAAGTTCTCGAAGGCCTTCTGGCCCCAGCGCAGGAAGCTGTAACGCTCGCGGTTGCGCTCGAATTCGATCTTGCCGTTCAGGTCCAGCGCATCGGGGCGGCCGAACACGTCCACCTGCACCGAGTGGTCGATGACCAGTTCGGAGGGAATCAGCGGGTTGATCTGCTCGGCCTTGCCGCCCAGCTTGGTCACCGCGTCGCGCATGGCGGCCAGGTCCACCACGCAGGGCACGCCGGTGAAGTCCTGCAGCACCACGCGGGCCGGCATGAAGGCGATTTCGGTGTCCGGTTCAGCCTTGGGGTTCCAGCGGGCCACGGCCTCGATGTGCTCGGGGCCAACGGTCTGGCCACCATCCTCGTTCCGGAGCAGGTTCTCCAGCAGGATCTTCATCGAGTAGGGAAGGTGGGAGATGTCGAACTTCTGGCCCAGCTTCGGAAGACTGCAGTAGGTGTACTGCTGGCCGCCAATCTCCAGTTGGCTGCGGGTGGAGAAAGAATCGCTCATGGCATTGCTCCTTTACATACAGATGGCTTGCCGCGGCGGGGCCGCGCGGGCTTTCTTCAGGGCCATGGGCCCGTCAATGAATGCTCATCAAGTATGGACGAGGCACCCAACGCCGGAACCGGGCTGTTACGCCCAGTTTAGGCAATGGCGTGTTGCGTTCATGTAACGGCTGGGGAACTCCTGATGCCCATTGGGCGGACTTCCCGGGGTAGGGTATGCCGGTGGAAGTATGTATAATTCGTGCATACTTCATTGGAGGTCCCATGGAAGCCACCGTAGCTGAACGCGGGCAGATCACCCTGCCCAAGGCCGTACGCGATGCGCTGGGCCTGACCAAGGGCACCTTGCTGAAGGTGGAGCTGGACGGCAGCCGCATCATCCTGCGCAAGAGCGTGGACGATGCCATCTCCCGTGCCCGCGGCAAGTTCGCGCTGGACGGTTTTGAATCGGCCGAGCAGGCCGTGCGTACCGTGCGCGACGAGGCCGGCGGGGCATGATCGCCGTTGACTCCCCGGTCCTGATCGAACTGCTCAGCGACGGCCCGCGCGCCGACGCGGTGGAGTCCTGCCTGCGGCAGGCGCTGGTCGGCGGGCGGGTGGTCATCTGCGGCACCACCCTGGCCGAGGTCTGCGCCTCGCTGCGCGGTGGCGCCGAAGTGCAGGGCGCGCTGGAGGAAATGGGTGTGCACTTTAGCCCGCTGGAAGCCAAATCCGCGCTGCGTGCCGGCGAGATGCACCGCCGCCACCGCCAGCGCAGCGGCGACAGCCGCCGTATCGACGATTTCATGGTCGGCGCACATGCCCTGCTGCAGTGCGACGGCCTGATCACCTGGAACGACACGTTTTATCGCGACTACTTCAAGGGCCTGAAGCTGATCGTGCCGCAAGCCTGAGCCCATCCATCAATCAAACCGCAATACCCCGGGAGTTGTCATGTTGGAAGCCTACCGCCACCACGTAGCCGAGCGCGCCGCGCTTGGCATCCCGCCGCTGCCGCTGAGCGCACAGCAGACGGCCGAGGTCATCGAGCTGCTGAAGAGCCCGCCGGCCGGCGAAGCCGAGTTCCTGCTGGATCTGATCACCAACCGCGTGCCGGCGGGCGTGGACGACGCCGCCAAGGTGAAGGCCTCGTACCTGGCCGCCATCGCCTTCGGCAGCGAGAAGAACCCGCTGATCAGCCGCGCGCGTGCCACCGAGCTGCTGGGCACCATGCTGGGCGGCTACAACGTGGCCCCGCTGATCCAGCTGCTGGATGACGCCGAAGTGGGCACCATCGCCGCCAGCGGCCTGAAGAACACCCTGCTGGTGTTCGATGCCTTCCACGACGTGCAGGAAAAGGCCAAGGCCGGCAACGCCAACGCCCAGTCCGTGCTGCAGAGCTGGGCCGATGCCGAATGGTTCACCAGCAAGCCGGAAGTGCCGCAGAGCCTGACCATCACCGTGTTCAAGGTGCCGGGCGAAACCAATACCGACGACCTGTCGCCGGCACCGGACGCCACCACCCGTCCTGACATTCCGATGCACGCGCTGGCGATGCTGAAGAACAAGCGCGGTGATGCGCCGTTCGTGCCGGAAGACGACGGCAAGCGCGGCCCGATCCAGGAAATCCTGTCGCTGAAGGACAAGGGCCACCTGGTCGCCTACGTGGGCGACGTGGTCGGTACCGGTTCCAGCCGCAAGTCGGCCACCAACAGCGTGCTGTGGTGGACGGGCGACGACATTCCGTTCATCCCGAACAAGCGCGCCGGTGGCGTGTGCCTGGGCGGCAAGATCGCGCCGATCTTCTACAACACCATGGAAGACGCCGGTGCGCTGCCGATCGAGCTGGACGTGTCGAAGATGGAGCACGGCGATGTCGTCGAGCTGCGTCCGTACGACGGCAAGGCGCTGAAGAACGGTGAAGTGATCGCCGAATTCCAGGTCAAGAGCGACGTGCTGTTCGACGAAGTGCGCGCGGGTGGCCGCATTCCGCTGATCATCGGCCGTGGCCTGACCGCCAAGGCGCGCGAGGCGCTGGGCCTGCCGGCCACCGAGCTGTTCCGCCTGCCGGTGCAGCCGGCCGATACCGGCAAGGGCTACTCGCTGGCGCAGAAGATGGTGGGCCGCGCCTGTGGCCTGCCGGAAGGTAAGGGCATGCGCCCGGGCACCTACTGCGAACCGAAGATGACCTCAGTGGGTTCGCAGGACACCACCGGTCCGATGACCCGTGACGAGCTGAAGGACCTGGCCTGCCTGGGCTTCTCGGCCGATCTGGTGATGCAGTCGTTCTGCCACACCGCTGCCTACCCGAAGCCGGTGGACGTGAAGACCCACCACACCCTGCCTGAGTTCATCTCCACCCGTGGCGGCGTTTCGCTGCGCCCGGGCGATGGCGTGATCCACAGCTGGCTCAACCGCATGCTGCTGCCGGATACCGTGGGTACCGGTGGTGACTCGCACACACGTTTCCCGGTGGGCATCTCGTTCCCTGCCGGTTCGGGCCTGGTCGCCTTCGCTGCCGCCACCGGCGTGATGCCGCTGGACATGCCGGAGTCGGTGCTGGTGCGCTTCAAGGGCAAGATGCAGCCGGGCGTGACCCTGCGCGATCTGGTCAACGCCATCCCGCTGTATGCCATCAAGCAGGGTCTGCTGACCGTGGCCAAGGCTGGCAAGAAGAACATCTTCTCCGGCCGCATCCTTGAAATCGAAGGTCTGCCGGAGTTGAAGGTGGAGCAGGCATTCGAGCTGTCCGATGCTTCGGCCGAGCGTTCGGCGGCCGGTTGCTCGGTGCGCCTGAACAAGGAGCCGATCATCGAGTACCTCAACAGCAACATCACGCTGCTGAAGTGGATGATTGCCGAGGGTTACCAGGACGCCCGTTCGCTGGCGCGTCGCGTGGAGAAGATGGAAGCGTGGCTGGCTGATCCGCAGCTGCTGGAGCCCGATGCCGATGCCGAGTACGCCGCGGTCATCGAGATCGACCTGGCCGACATCCACGAGCCGATCGTGGCCTGCCCGAACGACCCGGACGACGTGAAGACCCTGTCCGACGTGGCCGGTGCCAAGATCGATGAGGTGTTCATCGGTTCGTGCATGACCAACATCGGTCACTTCCGTGCGGCCGCCAAGCTGCTGGAAGGCAAGCGCGACATCCCGACCCGTCTGTGGGTGGCCCCGCCGACCAAGATGGATGCTTCCGAGCTGACCAAGGAAGGCGTGTACGGCACCTTCGGTGCGGCCGGTGCGCGCATGGAAATGCCGGGCTGCTCGCTGTGCATGGGCAACCAGGCACAGATCCGCGAAGGCTCGACCGCCATGTCCACCTCCACCCGCAACTTCCCGAACCGTCTGGGCCGCAACACCAACGTGTATCTGGGTTCGGCGGAGCTGGCAGCCATCTGCTCGCGCCTTGGCCGCATCCCGACCAAGGAAGAGTACATGGCCGACGTTGGCGTGCTCGATGCCGCCGGAAGCGAGATCTACCGCTACATGAACTTCGACCAGATCAGCGATTACAAGGAAGTGGCCGATTCGGTCAACGCCTGAGTGATCTGAGCGGCATGTGTTGAACGAAACCCCCGGCGAAAGCCGGGGGTTTTGTTTGTGCGGTGCAGGCCGGAGAGGACACGGCGCATGCGGTTGAGGGCTCTCTTGTTCGAGCGGCAACGGTATGGCGATGCAGCTGCGGGTGGGCTGCGATGATCTTGCGAAGCACGCGCATGATGGTGAGGGCCCTGCAGAGAACACGCCGTTGAGTGGTGCGATTCGGTAGCGAACATCACGGCTCCGCCCGTTGATGAATTGGCAGCGGCGGGGAAGTTCACTGGAAATTGCCCGGATCAGCGCAACGTGTTTGTTGAGGATCGGCGTTCAGTTTTCTGCCGCGAACGATGACTGCGGGTGATGTGGATGCGCGGAAAAACGCCGGAAATCCCCTTGTTTTCGCATGAATTGGCGCTGCTGATCGTGCAGTTGCAGCATCTTCACCGCGCATCCACGTACGCCAACGTGGGCTGAAAGCAGGTTGCGCCTGCGGTGACAAACGCCGCTATATTCCAGCTGCCCCAAGACGAAGGAGTGAGTGGAATGTTTCTGACCAGGCAACAGATTGTGACGGTGCGTTCGGTTGGTGTGGCGGCTGTCGTCGCGCTGAGCCTTGCTTCCTGCGCAACCTACAAAGAAGAGTTTGCAGGAATCAATTCACGCCTCGATACACTCGATGCGAAGGTGCAGGGTGCGGCGCAGAGTGCCGAATCGGCCAATCAGTCCGCACAGCAGGCCAACCAGCGGTTGGATCAGATTGAAGGCCGTGTGCAGCGCCTGGAAACCGCCCCGCGCCGCACGCCGCGCGGCTGATCGAATCCGCACAATGCGTGTGTAGCATCTGAATCCGGAACCCAGTGGCCTTTGCCGGCCACTGGGTTTCTTTTTCATCACGTAGTGGGTATTCCATACGTGGCCGATATCTGAAAGGAGCCCTCCCATCCGTACGCATATATTCCCCGCGTCCCGGGTTGCTCATGGCGCGCTGGCAGTGGCGCTGGCGCTGGCAAGCATCGGTGTGGCCAGTGCCAAGGATGCAAAGGACGCCAAAGAGACTGTGGTGCAGGCCGCATCCGCGGTCGATGAGCTTCCACCCGGCCAGGAAGTGTCCGATACGGTGATCGAACTGGCGGGCTGGATTGTTGCAAGCAAGGACAACCAGGGCTATCCGTTCGCAATCATGGACAAGGCGGCGGCGCAGATACTCGTGTTCAACGGCGACGGCCGGCTTCGCGGCGCGGCGCCGGGTCTTTTTGGTTCGGCAAAGGGTGACCACACGGCCCCGGGCGTCACCGGGATTGCGCTGCACGCGATTCCAGGCCGGGACCGTACCACGCCCGCAGGGCGTTTCATTGGCGGTTATGGCCCGTCCATCGACGCTGGCCGGGTGTTGTGGGTGGACTACGATTCAGCGGTTTCGCTGCATCCCACCGCTACCGGCGTTCCGTCGGAGCGGCGTGTCGAGCGGCTCGCATCGGTATCGCCCGACGACAACCGCGTCACCCACGGCTGCATCAACATCTCGCCCGAGTTCTACGAGCGTATCGTCCATTCGACCTTCGAGAAGGGTGGCGTGTTCTACATCCTGCCGGACAAGGAACCACTGGAGAAGGTGTTCCCGGAGTTCGCAAAGAGCCGCGCCGCCAAGCAGGCTGGCGACAGCAAGAAGCACGCGCGCTCCGCTGGGCGGTGACGGGCAACCCGTCCTGGCTGTGCTCCAGGCCGGAGTGTTGCGCAAGCTGGTTTGAACTCAGCTACGCGCCAGCGCCAGCAGGCGCTCGCTGATCTTTTCCAGCGGTAGCTGTTCGTCGGCGGCGCCGAGTTTGAAGGCCGCGCCCGGCATGCCCCAGACCACGCTGGTGGCTTCGTCCTGTACCAGCGTCTGCGCGCCGGCCTGGCGCATTTCCAGCAGGCCACGTGCGCCGTCTTCGCCCATGCCGGTGAGGATGGCGCCGATGGCATTGCTGCCCGCGTTCTGTGCAACCGAGCGGAACAGCACATCCACTGCCGGCTTGTGCAGGTTGACCGGCGCGGTGTCGTCCACGCGGCAGCGCCAGCGGGCGCCGTCGCGGATGATGCGCAGGTGGCGGCCACCCGCGGGCAGGTAGGCATGGCCGGGCAGGATGGCTTCGCCATCGGTGGCCTCGCGCACCGACATGGCCGAGTGGCGGTTCAGGCGTTCGGCGAAGGCGCTGCTGAAGCTGGCCGGCAGGTGCTGGGTGAGCACCACGGCCGGGGCGTCGGCGGGCATGCCTTCCAGCACCACACGCAGGGCCTCGGTACCACCGGCCGAGGCGCCGATGGCGATGAGCCGGTCGGTGGTGCGGAAGCCGATGCTGGCCGACTTCACCGGTTTGCCCGCCTGTGGCTGCAGCGGCCGTGAAGCGCCCACCGATGCACGCACGCGTGAGCGCGCGGCCATCTTTACCTTGCTGCGGATTTCCTCGGCGTATGCATCCAGCCCACGGGCGATGTCCAGCTTGGGCTTGGCGACGAAATCCACCGCGCCCAGCGCAAGCGCCTGCAGGGTGGTATCGGCGCCGCGCTCGGTCAGCGAGGACACCATGACCACCGGCATCGGATGCAGGCGCATCAGGTTTTCAAGAAAGGCCAACCCGTCCATGCGTGGCATTTCCACGTCCAGGGTAAGCACGTCCGGATTCAGGCGCTTGATCTTTTCGCGTGCCAGCAGGGGGTCGGCGGCGGTGCCGACCACCTCGATGCCGGCGTCGGCGGCCAGCAGCTCGCTCAGCACCTGGCGCACCAGCGCCGAGTCGTCCACGATCAGTACGCGGCAGGGGGCGGTGATGCTCATTCAAACAACTCCACGCCACCACTGACCGGCGTGCGCGACAGGCGTGCACGCACCATGGATTCGGCGGCTGCCACCTCGGCATCGTGTGCGTGCGGCAGGCGCTGCACCACCACGCGGCCGGTGGCCGGGAAGAACCAGATCTTGCGCGGGTGGATGCCGCACAGGTCTTCGGCCACTACCGGGATGTGCTCGGCCTGCAGGTACTGGCGCACGAACTCGGCGTTGCGGGTGCCCACTGGGTTGCTGGTGAAGCCCTTGAGCACGTTGGCGCCGCCAAACACCTTGGCTTCCAGCCGTTTGCGGTTGGCGCCGCGCTTGAGCAGGTCGTTGATGAGCAGCTCCATGGCATAGCTGCCGTAGCGGGCGGGTGCACCGTCACCGATGTTGCCGTCTGGCAGCAGAAAGTGGTTCATGCCCCCGATGCCCAGCAGCGGGTCGCGGATGCAGGCGGCAACGCAGGAGCCCAGGGTGGTGGTCAGTGCGGTGTCATCGTCGATGACCAGGTACTGGGTGGGCAGCAGCTTGGCGGCAACCGTCTGGAAGCGGCTGTCGTGGTAGCGCATCACCTCGTCCTGCTGCGGCTGGGTGACCTTCATGGGGCACTCCGGCGCGCGCGGCGGTACAGGGTGCGGCCACACGGCTGGATCAGGTCGGCTGCGTGCAGGTAGTTCTCCGAATGGCCGGTATAGAGCAGGCCATCGTCACTCATGTGTTCTACCAGCCGCGAAAGAATGGCGCGCTGGGTTGGCTTGTCGAAATAGATCATCACATTGCGGCAGAACAGGGCGTCGAAGGGGCCGCCGACGTCATAGCGTTTGGCCAGCAGGTTGAGCGGCCTGAACTCGATCAGTGCCTGCAGGGCGGGCACCACACGGCATTTGCCCTCGTTGGGGCCACTGCCGCGTTGAAAGTAACGCCGCTTCATTTCCAGCGAAAGACCGTCGATGCGTTCCAGCGCATAAACACCGCGCCCGGCGGTGGCCAGTACCTGGGTGTCCACATCGGTGGCCAGGATGCGTACCGGCGGCGTGAGCGTGCCGAACGCCTCGCACGCGGTGATGGCCATGGAGTAGGGCTCCTCGCCGGTGGAGGCGGCGCAGGACCACAGGTGTATGGAAGGCTGGTGCCTGCGCTGCTTCAGCTCTTCGCGCAGCTTGTCGAAGTGGTGCGGCTCGCGGAAGAAGGAGGTGAGGTTGGTGGTCAGTGCATTGGTGAATGCCTGCCATTCCTCGCCACCATCCTGCTCAAGCTGGTCCAGGTAGTCCTTGAAGGACTGCAACCCCAGGGCGCGCAGGCGGCGCGACAGCCGCCCGTAGACCATGTCGCGCTTGGCCGGTGCCAGGGCGATGCCAACGCGCGCATGGATGAGTTCGCAGACGCGGCGGAAGTCGCGGTCGTTGAAGGCGAAGTCGCGCTCGTTCGTCGCGTTGGTGGACATGGCCGGTGCCGCCCGTCAGCTGGCGAGTGCCAGCGTAGCGCGGCTGTCGGCGTGGCCGTGGTCGTGCAATGGCTCCAGCTGGAACACGGCAATGGCTTCATCCAGCTGGCCGGCCTGTTCCTCCAGCGAGCGTGCGGCGGCCATGGCTTCTTCCACCAGCGCGGCGTTTTGCTGGGTGGTTTCGTCCATCTGCACCACGGTCTGGTTGACCTGCTCGATGCCGGTGCTCTGCTCCTGCGAGGCGGCGGAGATTTCGGACATGATGTCGGTCACGCGCTGCACCGAATCGACGATCTCGCCCATGGTGCTGCCGGCCTGCTGCACCAGCTGCGAGCCTTCGGCCACCTTTTCGGCCGAATCCTCGATAAGCGTCTTGATCTCCTTGGCCGCTGCCGCCGAACGCTGCGCGAGCGTGCGCACCTCGCTGGCCACCACCGCGAAGCCACGGCCCTGGTCGCCGGCGCGGGCGGCTTCCACCGCGGCATTCAACGCCAGGATGTTGGTCTGGAAGGCGATGCCGTCGATGACGGTGATGATGTCGGCGATGCGGTGTGAGGATTGCTCGATCTGCTGCATGGTGCTGACTACCTCGGCCACCACGTTGCCGCCACGGGACGCCACATCGGCCGCGCCGATGGCCAGCTGGTTGGCCTGCCGTGCATGCTCGGCGTTCTGACGCACGGTGGAGGTCAGTTCCTCCATTGAAGCGGCGGTTTCTTCCAGATTGGCGGCCTGGGTTTCGGTACGGCGCGACAGGTCGCTGTTGCCGGTGGCGATTTCGCCGGCAGCCAGGTTGATGGCACCGGCTGCCTGCTGGATGCGGCCAACAATGGCCGAGAGCTGGTCGATGGTGCGGTTGGCATCGTCACGCATGCGCGCGAACACGCCCTGGAAGTCACCCTGCATGCTTGCGGTCAGGTCACCCTGCGCCAGTGCCTGCAGCAGGGTGGAAATATGGCCCAGGTTGTCGTCGCTGGTGCGCATCATGGCGTTGAGGCTGCGCACCATTTCCAGAAACTCGTGGCTGAAACGCTGCTCATCGCCGCGCTGGCTGAAATCGCCGGCTGCGGCTGCGCTGGCCAGGCGGCGGATTTCGCCATTGATGGCCATCAGGTTCTGCTTGATGGCGGCCATGGTCTCGGTGATGACCAGCTTCTCGCCGGGCAGCTGCGGCATGTCTGCGGCCAGGTCGCCCACCGCGTAACGCTGGGCCAGGGCGATGACCTGCATCTTGATGTCGATGTGGCTGGCTACCAGGGCATTGGTTTCGGCCACCATCACCGCGTACTCGCCAGGGAAGGCGCTGGCATCGATGCGATAGCTGATGGTGCCGGCTTCATGCTGGCGCGCCATTTCATTCTGCGCCGCAATCACCGCGTGCAGCTGGTCCTGCATGTGCTGCATGGCGGCCAGCAGCTGGCCCGGCTCGTCGCGGGTGGGGGCGGGAATGGTGTTGTCCATGCGGCCCTGGGCAATGGCCTCGGCCACGCTGGTGGCCTGCCGCAGTGGCAGCACGATGTGGTTGCCGATCACCCAGCTCAGGCCCAGCACCAGCAGCACCAGCAGGCCGCCGCCGATGGTCATGATGATGGTGAAGACCATGGCCTGCGACTGCACTTCGTCCAGGTACACGCCACTGGCCACCACCCACTTCCACGGGCCGTACATGGCGGCATAGGTCAGCTTGGGAGCCAGTTCATTGGTGTCCGGCCGGGCCCACTTGTAGCCGACATAGCCGCCGCCTGCCTTTGCGGCCTGCACCATGTCGTGGAACAGGCGCACGCCGTCCTCGCTGCGGAAATCCTGCATGGATTTTCCGACCAGGTCCTGGCGGACCGGGTGCATCAGCACCACGGCCTTGTCGCTGTAGATGTTGAAGTAGGTGGTGCCGTCGTTGGCGCGCATGCCACGCAGCGCGGCCATTGCGTCCTGCTGTGCCTGCGCAAGCGGCAGTTCACCCGCTTCGGCGCGTTTGGCGTAATGGTCTAGCACGCTCAGGCCCAGATCGACCTCGGTGCGCATGGCATCTTTCCGCGTCTGGTACAGGTCCAGGTACTGCATGCGCGCAGCCAGAACCGACAGCGCGATGACGCCAACGGCGATCAGCAGGGTCAGCAGGTTGAGCTTGTGCCTGACGGAGATATTGCGGATGTAGGCAGACCAGAGACGATGCAGATTCATTGGCGTGTGCTCGCGCCGGGTGGGCGCACGACGGGGGTACTGCTGGTATCGGCAGCGATGGTCAAAAATTGAGCGGCGCAATGCTGGGCCGTAGAAGCAAAAACCCCCGGCGGTGCCGGGGGTTTGTGGGTCAGAATTCCTGCCAGTCTGCATCGGCCAGTTCAGCCAATGCGGTCTTGGCCGGTGGCGTGCGCCTGCGCGCGGCTGCCGGCTCGGGCGCCTTTACCGCGGGCGCCTGCGTACGGGTGGTGCGGCGCATGGGCCGGACTACGGCCGCAGCGGCAGGTGCTGCGGTATCCTGGGCCAGGTCTTCGTCCAGCTGGAACACGGCTACCACGCTGGCGAGGTAGCCGGCCTGTTCTTCCATGGCGCGGGCGGCGGCGGTGGCTTCTTCCACCAGCGCGGCGTTCTGCT
>DCXY01000011.1 GCA_002329155.1 Stenotrophomonas sp. UBA2124
TCGTCTCGATCATGTGCACCGGAATACGGATGGTGCGCGCCTGGTCGGCGATCGAGCGGGTGATCGCCTGGCGGATCCACCAGGTGGCATAGGTCGAGAACTTGTAACCGCGGCGGTACTCGAACTTGTCCACGGCCTTCATCAGGCCGATGTTGCCTTCCTGGATGAGGTCGAGGAACTGCAGGCCGCGGTTGGTGTACTTCTTGGCGATGGAGATCACCAGACGCAGGTTGGCCTCCACCATTTCCTTCTTGGCCTTGCGCGCCTTGGCTTCGCCATAGGCCATCACGCGGCTCATTTCCTTCAGCTCGTCCAGCGAGAGCTGGGCGTGCTTTTCAAGGTCGATGGTGGCCTGCTGCTCGGCAATGATCTGGTCCTTGACGTCACGCAGGGCCGAGGACCACTTCTGCTTGCGCTTGATGGCGTCTTCCACCCACTCCAGGTTGGTCTGGTTGCCTTCCCAGGATCGGATGAAATCCTTGCGCGGCATGCGCGCGGTGATGGTGGCCAGGTGCAGCACGCGGCGCTCCTGGGCCTTGACCTGGCCCATGGTGTCGCGCAGCAGGCGCACCAGCACGTCGGTCAGCGGCAGCGGCAGCTTCAGGGTGACGAAGTTGGCCGACAGCTCTTCGCGCAGCTTGGCCTGGGCCTTGGTGTCGCCCTTGGCCTGGGCCTTCTTGAACTTGGCCAGGTCGGCGGCCAGCAGGTCCATGCGGCGCGCGACTTCCAGCGGGTCCGGGCCGGTCGGGCCGGTGTCTTCCTCGCTGTCGACGTCGTCCTCGTCCTCATCGGCCTCGGAGTCGCTGTCGTCGCTGCTGTCGTCGCTGTCGGACGAGGCGGCCGCGGCCGGCTCTTCGTCCACCAGGTCGTTGAAGCCGACGATCACTTCGGCAAGGCGCTTCTTGCCTTCCTTGTGGGCTTCGTAATCGGCCAGCACCGACTCCACGGCCAGCGGGAAGGTGCCCAGTGCAGCCTGCACCTGGCCCAGGCCTTCCTCGATGCGCTTGGCGATGGCGATTTCGCCTTCGCGGGTGAGCAGCTCGACCGTACCCATCTCGCGCATGTACATGCGCACCGGGTCGGTGGTGCGGCCACCCTCGGTGTCCAGCGCGGTCAGCGCGGCGGCAGCTTCTTCGGCGGCGGTGTCATCGACTTCGCGGTTGCCGGTGTTGCCGTCGCTGAGCATCAGCGTATCGGCGTCGGGGGCAACCTCATGGACGTCGATGCCCATGCCGGTGATCAGGCCGATGATGTCCTCGATCTGCTCCGGGTCGACCATGTCGTCGGGCAGGTGATCGTTGACTTCGGCGTAGGTCAGGTAGCCCTGTTCCAGGCCCTTGCTGATCAGTTGCTTGATATCGGATTGCTGGGCAGGACGTTCGTTGGCCATGTAATGCTCGCGCCACCGGCGGGTTGGAAGATAGGGAACCTAGCATTATACCAGCGCAGGGTAACGCTTGCCGGGCGGTGGTTTCACGGCGCGTCACGGTCTGAGCAGAAAGGTCACTGGCCCGTCATTGATCAGGCTGACAACCATATGGGCACCGAAGCGCCCGGTTTCCACCCCTGAAGTGTGCTTTTCGCGGCAGATCGCCACCAATCGGTTGAATAACCGTTCAGCCTCGGCCGGCGGGGCGGCGCTGGTGAAGCTGGGGCGCATGCCGGAACGGGTGTCGGCGGCCAGCGTGAACTGGCTGACCAGCAGCAGACCGCCACCGGTGTCGCGCAATGAACGGTTCATTTTTCCCGCCTCGTCGGCAAACACCCGGTAGCCCAACAGGCGGTCGGCCATGCGCGACAGCGCCGCTTCATCGTCCCCCGGCTCCACGCCCACCAGCGCCAGCAAACCGGGGCCGATCTGCCCCACCACGTCCTCATCGACAGTGACCGAGGCCTGGGTGACGCGCTGGATCAGGGAAAGCATGAGGGCTCCTTGCAGGTGGGCAGGCCATGGTAGCCGGCGCCAGCGGCTAGACTTGCACGGATGAAACCGCAAGCCATCGCCAAGCTGTATTTCCGCCTCGCCTCCGCCCTGACCCGCCTGCCCTGGTCGTGGCAGAAGGGCATGGCCGACGTGCTGGCGTGGGCGTGGCTGCGTTTGAATGCCCGCGAAGCCCGCGTGACCTGGCGCAACCTGGAGCTGGCCTACCCCGAGCTGGACACCAACCAGCGCCGTGGTTTGCAGCATGACATCCTGCGCACCTCCGCCCGCCAGGTCATGGAAACCCTGTACCTGTGGACCCACGACCCGGCCAGCAACCTCCGCCAGCACCTGAAACAGCGCCATGGCCAGGCGCTGTACGACGCGGCGCTTGCCGCCGGCAAGGGCGTGATCGTGATAGCCCCGCATTACGGCAACTGGGAGCTGCTCAACCAGTGGCTGGCCTCGCGCGGCCCCATCGCCATTGTCTATGCGCCACCGGAGAGCCCGGTGGGCGATGAGTTCCTGCAGCTGGTGCGTGGCGGCACCAACGTGCGCCAGGTGCGCGCCGAAGGCCCGGCGGTGCGGCAGTTGTTCAAGGTGCTCAAGGACGGCGGTGCCACCGGCATCCTGCCCGACCAGCAG